>CAWFVK010000001.1:0-249051 GCA_963819215.1 uncultured Actinomycetota bacterium
CGTAGCGTCGCCGTCATGTCGATCAACCCGCTTCCCGCTGCTGCTCGCGCCGTCGAGGTCGCTGAGCGGGTCGAGGCGTGGATCGACGAGCTCAACGCTGCGCCCCTGTGGCCGCTCGGCGAGCCGGACCTCCTCGCTCTCGCGGTGGCCCTCGCCCGTACCTCAGCAAAGCTCGCGGCGACGCAGCTGCATCTCACCGCCGAGATCGACACCCGCGGCGCGGCGATCAGCGAGGGCGCGCCGCACACCGCGAGCTGGCTCCGCGCCAACACCCGGACCCGTCCCGGCAGCGCCCGTTCGCATGTCGCGCTAGCCACCGCGCTCGACCAGCGCTACCCGACCACCGCCGAGGCACTGGCCGCCGGCAGCCTGAGTCCGGACCACGCAGCAGTCATCACGCGGACCCTCGACGACCTCCCCTCCACGGTCGACGACCCCACCCGCGACGCCGCCGAGCGTGAGCTCATCGAGCACGCCGGCAGCCGTGATCCTCGCCAGCTGGCCACCCTGGCGCGACACCTCGCGTACTGCTTGGATCCCGACGGCGAGCAGGCTCTGGCGCGCGAGGAGCGCAGGATGGCTGACACGCACCACCTCAGCCTCACGCACCGCCCCAGTGGCTGGTGGGACCTCGAGGCCCGGCTCGATCCGGAGACCGGCGCAACCCTGCGTTCGCTGCTCGATCCTCATGCCCGGCCTCGGCCGAGCAGCACCGACGGACCTGACCCTCGCACCCCTGGGCGGCGGCACGCCGATGCGTTCCGCGAGCTCCTCGCCACCATCCCTGGCGACCACGCGACCACCAGCTCGGGGCAGCGCCCGTGCCTGATCGTCACGATCCCGCTGGCCACCCTGCAGGGCCGCGCCGGCACCGGCCCGGCGACGCTCCCCGACTCCCAGCCGTTGTCAGCAGCCACGGCTCGGCGACTCGCTTGCGACAGCGAGCTCATTCCCGCAGTGCTGGGCTCCGAGGGCCAGCCCCTCGACCTCGGCCGGTCGAGCTACGCGCCGAGCTCCGCACAACGCCGCGCCGTCCTGCTCCGCGACCGCAACACCTGCTCGCATCCGCACTGTGACAGCCCCGCTCGGCACATCCACCACATCCACCACTGGGTCGACGGCGGACCCACCGATCTTGGCAATCTCACCGCCCTCTGCGGCCACCACCACCGAGGCATCCACCGGCCCGACCCACCCTGGAGCGTGACCCGTGGCGACCCACCGCAGTGGACGCGCAACACCGTCAGCCGGACGTGACAGCCGGACATGACGATCAACCGACGCGCTAGAGCGGTTCCCAGGTGTGCACCGGCTGGTTGGTGTGCATCCGCTCGACGTAGCCGAGGGTCATGAGCCGGAGTGCCTCGTCTCGGTCGAGACCCTGGCGCTGGAGCTCACGGACCGCGTCAACCTGCCAGGTCGCGCCGTTGCGCCCCGTCCTGCACCGGCCCTCGATCACGCCCAACAACCGGTTACCGACAGCGGAATCAACGCCCTGCGCAGCAAGCCCCGCGTGGGCGAGCGGAAGGAGGCGGCGCAGGACCAGCTCGGTCACCGGGACTTCCCCGCTTCCCGGCCAGAAGGCCATGGCGTCGATGCCCCTGAGGGCCGCCGCAGTGAAGTTCTCCTCGGCGGTCGAGAACGCCATCTGCGACCACACCGGCCGCTCCTGCGCCGCCAGCTGGTGCAGGACACCGAAGTAGAGCGCAGCGTTCGCCAGGATGTCGACCACCGTCGGGCCTGCGGGCAGCACCCGGTTCTCGACCCGCAGGTGCGGCCGCCCGTCGACGATGTCGTAGACCGGTCGGTTCCAGCGCCACACGGTGCCGTTGTGCAGCCGGAGCTCCTTCAGCTGCGGTGTGCCTCCGGCGTCCAGCACCGCGGCGGGGTCCTCGTCGTCGACGACCGGCAAGATCGCCGGGAAGTAGCGCGTGTTCTCCTCGAACAGGTCGAACACGCTGGTGATCCACCGCTCGCCGAACCACACACGCGGACGCACCCCCTGCGCCTTCAGCTCGGCCGGCCGCGTGTCCGTCGCCTGCGTGAACAGCGCGATGCGGCTCTCGCGCCAGAGCTCGCGTCCGAGGAAGTACGGGCTGTTCGCGCCGACGGCCACCTGCACGGCCGACAGGCACTGCGCGGCGTTCCAATGCGAGGCGAACTCCTCGGGGCTCACCTGCAGGTGCAGCTGAACACTCGTGCAGGCCGCCTCGGGGACGATCGAGTCCGCGTAGGTCTCGAGCGACTCGGGACCCCGGATGTCGATGTGGAGGTCCTCGCCTCGCGCGAGCAGCATCTGCTCGTCCAGCAACGCGTATCGCGGGTTCGCGCTGATGGCTCCGGCCGTCAGGTGGTCCGGCTGCAGTGTCGGCAGGATCCCGATCATCACGATGCCGGCAGCCGCTTCGTGCGCCATCGCCTCCGCCGCGTTCAGCTGCGCCCGCACGTCGTCCTCGTAGAGCCGGGCGCCCTGACCGAGCAGGCTCCGCGGTGGGACGTTGATCTCGAGGTTGAACTGGCCGAGCTCGGTCTGGAAGGCCGGGTCGTCGATTCGCCGGAGCACCTCTGCGTTCCGCAACGCCGGCCGACCCTCAGCGTCGACCAGGTTGAGCTCGACCTCCATCCCCGTCATCGGGCGCTCGAAGTCGAACTGGGAGGTGGCCAGCATCCGCGCCAGCACATCGAGGCAACGGTGAACCTTGTCGCGAAACTGCTGCCGGTCCTCCCTGGTGAACGTCCGGCGCTCGACGTCCTCACCCATTGCTCTCCTTCGGCATGCTCTCCTTGGACCTGCTCTCCTTGGACCTGCTCTCCCTGGACATGCACCCACCATCCCGCGTCCGGCGCCACAGCGTGAACTCTTCGCAGCGAAGTCCCGCGATCAAGTACCGTCCAGAACTAGCGTGCAGACGAACCAGTGACCTCGAACCAGTGACCTCTCCGAACGGACCCTGCCTTGACCAAGCTGCGCACCATGCCTCGCGTGCTCCCGCTCGTCGTCGCCGTCGGAACGCTCACCGCGACCGTCGCGAGCGGCACCGCTTGGGCAGGGACGTCCGCCTCGACTGTGGCCCACCCAGGAGGCGGTGTCGCGCCCAGTCACGCCCGACCGGAGAGCGCCGCCAGCAGCACGGGCGCGCCAGCAGCACGGGGGCCAGCAGCACGGGGGCCAGCAGCACGGGGGCCAGCAGCACAGCAGCGAAGGTTGCGGCGCCAGCCAGTGTCGGCGCGCTGGTCGGGCCGGCGCTGGTGTACGGGCAGGTGAACACCTCGCGGGCCCACGCGCTACTCGCCCGAGACCTGCAGACCAACGTCGTCACGACGCTGCTGCCCTACTCGACCACCGCGTGCCCCGACTACCCAAGCGTGTCACCGGACGGCAGCAAGATCGTCTTCACCAACACTATCGGCGACAGCAGCTGCGGTGAGCTCTCCGGGGCCAGCCTGCAGGTGTATGACGTGAGCACGGGGACCACCACCACCCTGGTCAGCGAGCCCACCCACGTGTTCGCTCAGTTCCCGCACTGGAGCCCCGACGGCAGCAAGATCCTCTACACACTGCTGACGGAGAACGCGAACGGCGTCTTCGTCTCGGTCAACCTCTACACCGTCCCGGCTGGTGGCGGCAGCCCCACGGCACTCGGCGGGGGCGGGGTGGACGCGCTCGACGGCGTCTACTCGCCCGACGGCACCAAGATCGCCTTCTCGCCGAACGCCGACAACTACCTGGCGGTCATGAACGCCGACGGCAGCAACGTCGTGGCTCTCACGAAGACCGCGAAGGCCGTCTACTCGCCCGAGTGGCCGTCGTGGTCACCAGACGGCACCAAGATCGCGTACTCGACCCCGCTACCGCACCCTGGATCGGCGACCCTGTTCGACCACAGCCTCGCCGTGGTTGCAGCCGATAACTCGACCGACACACCGCTCGCCAGCACGAAGACCGCGAGCAAGAACTCATTTGTGACGACCTGGTCGTCGGACGGCACGCAGGTCTACTACGACACCCTTACCGTCGACAGCTCCGGTGACCCTGCGACCAACACCGAGATCGACGTCACCGGACCCGACGGTGCGCGCAACACAAGGCTGGTCACCCTGCCGGCGGAGTCGGTGTACTCCCCGACCTTCGTCGGGCCTGACGTCCCCACTCCCACCGCCTCCACGTACACCCCGATCACGCCGACCCGGGTCCTTCCTAGGACCACGTTGAACACGGGTGGCTTCACCGACGTCCAGGTGGCCGGAGGGTCGACCGCCGTGCCGGTGGGCGCGACCGCCGTCACCCTGAACCTCACCGGCGTCGCGCCGAGCGCCGCGACCTACCTGCAGGCGTATCCGACCCCGTCGACTGGCAATCCCGTGCCACTCGGCAGCGCGATCAACCTGACACCGGGGCTAACGGCTGCGGTCGCCGTGCAGGTGACCGTGGGTGCCGGCGGCAAGGTGCGTATCCGGAACTACAGCGGGAACACCGGCGTCATCGTCGACCTCTCCGGCTACTTCATCGCAGGGTCAGGCGCGGCTGGGTACTTCCCGCTGGCGACCCCCGCTCGCGTGCTCGACGGAACAATCAACACCGGGACGAGCCGGGCCGTCACCGTCACTGGTGTGGCTGGGGCCCCAGTGGGCGCGACCGCCGTCGTGCTCAACCTGACCGGGGTGCTGCCGGCAACGTCCAGCTACCAGTCCGTCTACCCCACGCCAGCCAGCAGCGGGCCGCCGCCGACCATCTCCAACCTCAACCTCACCAAGGGCATCACTCGCGCGAACCTCGTGACCGTGCCCATCGGCGCCGGTGGGCAGGTCAGCATCTTCAACTACAGCGGCGCGATCCGGACGATCGTCGACGTCCAGGGCTTCTACGCCCCTGGCGCTGGCGGCCTGGCGTATTACCCGCTCACACCGGTGCGAGTGCTGGACACCCGAAACGGGACGAACACTCCCCTCGGATCCACCGCGGCCATCTCGGCCGGCAAGACGTTCGTCCTGCCGTTGGCAGGCAGCACGACGACGTCCAGCGGCATGGCGACACTTCCCGCGAATGCTGGCGTCGCGGTCTTCAACCTCACTGCGGCTGCGCCGACCTCCAGCACCTACCTGACCGTCTTCGCGGCCAGCTCGACCACAGTGCCGATGGCCAGCAACCTCAACCCCGCCAAGGGAGCCATCGTCTCCAACCTGGTGATCAGCAAGCTGGGCGGAACAGGCGGCGGCGTCCGCATCTTCAACGCCAACGGAACATGCCCCGTGCTCGCCGACCTCAGCGGCTACTACGCCTGAATCGGCCACAGCCCCGTTCGATTGCGCCTGCTTGATTTAGTGCTGCTGACCCGAAGCTCAGCAGCATCGAACATTTGTGACCGAACAGTTACGGAAAGTGGTTCACCGATTCTTGGCAGCACGTAGAGTCTCCTGACCTGCTGGCGAGGGGCCGCGGGTCGACCTGGGGGACCATCCGTTGACGATCCGCAACTCTCTGCTCACTCTGCTTCCGCTCACCTTGGTCGCGGGCTCGTTCGCGCTCGCCGGCCAGGCGTCGGCCGCACCGGCGGCACCCAGCGCGCATGCTCCCACGCACCTGTCTCGCTCGGCCGAGATCGCCGCGCGCGGCGCGTTGACCGGGCCGTCAGCAGGCTCAGTGTCGGGGCAAGCGGCCGTCTCGGGGCAGGCAGCGCCTTCTCACCAGGCGGCCCAGTCAGCACCAGCGACCTCTCCCCACGTGGTCGGGCGGCTGGCGAGCCCGTCGCTGCTGTACGGCCAGTGGTCGGTCAGCGGACGGGCGCTGATCAGCCGCAACCTGACCACGGGCGCCATCACGAAGCTCATGAACTTCTCCAAGCTGAACTGCCCCATGGAGCCGCTCGCCTCGCCGGACGGCACGAAGGTGGTCTACGTCAACACGATCGGCGACGGCAGCTGCGGCGACAAGGTCGGCTCGAGCGTGGTGGTCTACGACGTCGCCACCCAGTCGAACACCATCGTCGCCCAGGTCTTCGACGACTCGACGTGGGCGGACCTCCCCAACTGGAGCCCGGATGGCAACACGATCCTCTTCACGTTGATCCACTACAGCGCGCAGGGCGACTTCATCGGTTCGGAGCTCTACACCGTGCCGGCCGCCGGGGGCGTCGAACCCACCAACGTCGGTGGTGCAGGCAGCTCTGCCTTCCACGGCGTGTACTCCCCCGACGGCGGGACGATCGCCTTCGGTGCCAACGACAACACCTCGCTGTCGTTGATGGACCCGGACGGCACGAACGTCCGCGTCCTCGCCGGCACCGACCACAGCACCCAGTACGGGCCGAGCTACCCGATGTGGTCGCCGGACGGGCAGCACCTCTCGTACGCCTACTGGCGCACGATTCCCGGGGTGACCCCGGCCACCGGCGGTCTCGGGCTCGCCGTCGTCGACGCCACCGGCGCCAACGACCACGTGCTGGCCAGCGCGAGCAAGGCGCGCCAGATGGCCTGGGAGACCAGCTGGTCGAGCGACAGCAGCGAGATCTTCTACGACACCCTCGCACTCGACGCCAAGGGCGGCGGCGTGGGGTTCACCGAGGTCGACGCCACCGACATCAGCGGGGCGCGCAACACCCGGGTCGTCACCAGCACGACTGACCTCGTGTACTCACCGTCGTACGTCGGCCCGTCGACCCCTGCGCCCGATGCCTCGACCTACACCGCAATCGCGCCCACCCGGGTGCAGGCCAAGACCAACCTCGGCACCGGCGGCTCCATCGACGTGCAGGTCGCCGGCGGGACCTCCCCGGTGCCAGCCGGAGCCTCGGCGGTGACGCTCAACCTCACCGGCGTCAGCCCGACGGCCGCGACCTACCTCCAGGCCTTCCCCTCGCCGGCCTCGGGCACCGCGTTCCCGCTCGGCAGCAGCATCAACCTCACGCCCGGCCAGACCGCCGCTGTCGCCGTCCAGGTCACGGTCGCGGCCAGCGGCAAGGTGCGGATCCGGAACTACGCCGGGACCACCGGCGTCATCGTCGACGTGTCCGGCTACTTCATGGCCGGGACGACGGGTAACGGCTACTTCCCGCTCGCCACGCCCGAGCGGCACTTCGACGGGACGATCACCGGCGGCACCGCGCAGGCCGTCACCGTCACCGGGCCCAACGCACCCGCGGGCGCGACCGCGGTCGTGCTCAACCTGACCGGCGTCCTGCCCGGGAGCAGCAGCTACGAGTCCGCGTTCCCCACGCCCGTCGCGCCGACGGTCAGCGGACAGGCCGGCGGCACGCCGACGCCGGCACCGGCGTTCTCGAACCTGAACCTCGCGGCCGGCGAGACCAGGGCGAACCTGGTGACCGTCCCGATCGGGGCCAACGGTCAGGTGAGCATCTACAACTACAAGGGCGCCATCCACACCCTCGTCGACGTGCAGGGCTACTACGCCCCCGGAGCGAACGGGCTGGCCTACTACCCGCTGACCCCGACCCGGGTGCTGGACACGAGGAACGGGACCAACACCTCGCTGGGCGCCGTCCAACCCATCAAGGCGGGCGGCGTCTTCGACCTCCCGCTGTTCGGCACCACCAGCTCCACCGGCGGATCCGTGACGATGCCGTCCAGCGCAGGGGTGGCGGTGTTCAACCTCACCGCGGTCGCACCGACGTCGAGCACGTACCTGACGGCGTACGCCAAGCCTGCCGACAGCAGCCGTCCGCTGGCCAGCAACCTGAACCCGGGGAAGGGCGCGACCGCGTCCAACCTCGTCATCAGCAAGCTGGGCGGCAGCACCGGCGCGGTGCGGCTGTTCAACGCCAACGGCAACACCCCGGTCCTCGCCGACCTTGCGGGCTATTACGCATCCCCGACGCCCTGATCATTGGACACGAGAGGTCGCACATGTCTTGGCGACGAAGCTTGGCCGTAGCTTCAACCCTCGTACTGCTCGGCGCGGCGCTCGCCATGCCCTGCGGCGCCGCCCTTGCGGCGCCGCAGGGCGCGAGCGGGGGTGACGGTGAGCCGAGCGCAGGCTTTCACCTCGCCCCGTTCGCCACAGAACGAGCTCTGCCGTCTCATGCCGACACAACCAGCGGTGCCATGTCGCTGAGCCAGGCCAAGATGGTGCCGCTCGCGACATCACCGGTGAAGAGCCCGGCAATCGTGTTCATCGAGCACTCACCGGCCCTGGGCGCAACGATCATGAGTCGGGATCTGAGCACCGGTCTCGTCACCCGCCTGATGCCGTGGACGACAACGACCTGTCCTGACGAGCCGCGACTCTCGCCTGACGGCACGACCGTGCTATTCACCGACTTCCTCGACAGCGGCTACTGCGGAGCCTACGAGGGCGGGCTCCTTCGCGTCCTGCACATCGGCAGCGGGATCATCACCAACCTGTTCAGCGTGGGACTGCAGACGAGCATCCGCTATGCCAACTACAGCCCTGACGGCAAGACGGTTGTCTTCTCGACGCTGAACTACTACACCAACGGCCAGCTTGCGGCGACCTCGATCGAGACGATCCCGGCGGGTGGCTCATACACGTCGACCGGGGTGTACAACGCTGGAGCGACTGGGCTGTTCGCGGTCTACTCGCCGGATGGTCAGCACTTCGCGGAGCTCTCGCGCCCCTGCCACTGCATCGGAGTGATGACCCTCAGCGGATCCCATCTGGTTACCTTCCCAGCAACGGCGTCGCACTCCCCGTACGACCCGATGTCACCTTCCTGGTCACCGGACGGCCTGCATCTGACGTACACCTATGCACGCCCCGTGCCAGGCGGTCTCGCGGGTGCCTACGCCCCGGCGTTGGCGACCATCAACGTCGACGGCACGGGTGATCACACGCTCCCGAGCTCATCTCGAGGGACGAACGCGTCCTTCGAAAGCTCCTGGTCCGCCGACAGCAGCGAGATCTACTACGACACCGCGCCGGTCAATGCTGCTGGAGGCGTTGCCGGATCGAGCGAGATCGACGCGACGAGCGCGGATGGGATCCGCAACACCAGGCTCGTAACCCTGCCGAAGGACAGCTCTTACTCACCCTGGTTTCACGGGCCTGAGGTCCCCGCACCGCTGCCGACGACCTTCACCTCGGTGACGCCCACGCACGTTCTGTCGCGGACCAACCTTGGCACCGGCGGGGTGCGCGATCTGAAGGTCGCTGGCGTGGGCCAAGTCCCGGCCGGCGTGAGTGCCGTCACGTTGAACCTGACTGGGATCGCCTCAGCCCGTACGTACCTGCAGGTTTATCCGAGGCCGACGACAGGGAACGCCGTGCCCTTGAACAGCTCAGAGAGCCTCGCGGCAGGCCAGACCGCTGCGATCGCGGTGCAGGCAGCCGTCAGCGCGGACGGCTACGTCCGCATCCGCAACTACGCAGGTTCGACGGGTGTCATCGTCGACGTCTCCGGCTACTTCAGCCAGGACGAGACGCATCAGGGCTACTTCCCTCTTTCAACCCCTGTGCGGGCACTCGACGCCGCGGTCGCCGGAGGTACGGAACGGTCGATCGACGTCGCGACGCTGGCCGGCGCACCTTCGGGTGCGACCGCCGTCGTCTTGAACCTAACTGCGGTCACCGCAGGCGCGGCCACCTACGAGGCCGCCGTCCCGACTGCCTCCGGTGTGCCAGTGGTCGAAGCCGCCACCGCCCCCGCGTCGTCCAACCTGAACCTGTCCGCCCACGACACGAGGGCCAACCTGGTCACCGTTCCGATCGGGCCGGACGGACGCGTCAGCATCTACAACTACCGCGGCTCGGCTCGCACCATCGTCGACGTTCAAGGCTTCTACGCCGCAGGGCCTGGCGGACTCGCCTTCCTCCCTGTGAGTCCGGGACGCGTGCTCGACACCCGGGTCGGCACGAATACGCACCTCAGCTCGACCGCCCCGCTGCTTGGCAACGGCTACTTCGACCTCCTCCTCTACGGCACCACGACCACGACGGGCGGCCTGGTGAGCGTTCCCGCCGATGCCAGCGCTGCTGTCCTCACGCTCACTGCTGTCGAGCCCACACAGGACACCTACCTCACTGCGTACGCGCCAGCGGCGGGATCAGGTCGGCCCACGGCTAGCAACCTCAACCCGCTCAGGGGAGTGACGACCTCGAATCTGGTCATCAGCAAGCTCGCCGGCAGCAATGGAGTCGTTCGCATCTTCAATCTGCTTGGTTCCGCGCCCGTGGTCGCCGATCTGTCTGGCTACTACAGCCCGCTTCCTGGATAGTCACCATCGGGAGTGCTGCGGTGCTGCACGTCTCGAGGATCGGCACGGCGTAGCCTGGCGGGACTTCGTTCGTCCGAACTCCGGAGCCCGCGATGCCCGAGCAGCCCGCGATCCGCACGGGCAGTCACGACCTCCCCGTCTCGCCTGCCCTCGACGCCTTCATGACCACTGGATGGGAGCCGCAGGCGGCGGGGCCGGTCGAGCCACTCCCGGTGGCCGCGTACACCGCCAAACGCAGGCAGGCCCTCTCGGCGCGCTTTCCCGGCGAGCGGTTGGTGATCGGTTCGGGCGAGCTCAAGACTCGAAGCAATGACACGGAGTACGCGTTCCGTGCGCACAGCGCCTTCGTGCACCTCACGGGGGCGCAGGAACCGGAGTGGGTTCTCGTCCTCGAGCCGCAGGAACGCGGGCACACCAGCACCCTCTACGTGCGGGAGCCGACCGGCCGGGGGAACGCCGCGTTCTACCGCGACCGCAGGTACGGCGAGCTGTGGGTCGGCCCGAGCCCGACGCTGGCTGAGACCGAGGCCCAGCTGGGGCTGACGTGTCGCTCCTTGGACGAGCTGTCAGTCGATGCTGGCGCGCCGACCCGAGTGCTCCGCGAGGACGGCAGCGCCACCGACGCCGACGCGGAGCTCGCTGCGGCGTTGTCGGAGATCCGGCTGGTCAAGGACGAGTGGGAGATCGCCGAGCTCCAGTCCGCGGTCGACGCGACGGTCCGCGGCTTCGAGGACGTCGTCCGCGCGCTGCCCGCCGCGCGGCGCGCAGCAGGGGCGAGCGCTACGTCGAGGGCGTGTTCAACCTCCGCGCGCGGATCGAGGGCAACGACGTCGGCTACGACACCATCGCCGCGTCCGGGCCAGCACGCCTGCGTCCTGCACTGGATCGCGCAACACGGGCCGCTGCGCGACGGCGACCTGCTGCTGCTCGACGCCGGGGTCGAGGGCGACTCGCTGCTACACCGCCGACGTCACCCGCACGCTGCCGATCTCCGGGCGCTTCACGCCGGCCCAGCGCCGGGTCTACGAGCTCGTGCTGCGCGGCGCAGGAGGCCGGCGATCGCCGCCGTGCGAGCCCGGCGTCCCGCTTCCGTGCGCTGCACCAGGCGGCGATGCGGGTGATCGCCGACGGCCTCGCCGAGTGGGGCGTGCTGCCGGCATCAGCGCGGCCGAGGCGATGCGGCCGAGCAGCGGTCTGCACCGGCGTTACACGCTCTGCACGACGTCAGCCACATGCTGGGCCTCGACGTCCACGACTGCGCCCAGGCGCGCCCGGAGAGCTACCTCGACGGCGACGCTGGAAGTCGGCCACGTGCTCACCGTCGAGCCGGGGCTGTACTTCCAGCCGGACGACCTGACGGTCCCCGCCGAGCTCCGAGGCATCGGGGTCCGCATCGAGGACGACGTCGTGGTGACCGCGGACGGCTGCCGCAACCTCTCGGCGGCGCTCCCCCGTGAGCCCGACGCGATCGAGGCCTGGATGGACAGGCTCTGGCGAGACTCCGGCAGCCGGTGAGCGCCGCCCTGCTCTCCCTCTTCCCCGCCGGGACGTCCGTCGCGGCGGACGGGGAGCTCATGCTCGGCGGGTGCCGGGCCTCGGCGCTGGCCGACGAGTTCGGCACACCGGCCTACGTCGTGGACGAGGACGCGCTGCGCGCGCGGGCGCGGCAGTACCGCGACGTGCTGGGAGCCGCCTGGCCGAGATCCAGCGTGGTGTTCGCGTCGAAGGCCTTCCCCTGCACCGCTGCCTACCGGTTGATGGCGGAGGAGGGACTGCACGTCGACGTCGCGGGTGGCGGCGAGCTCGTCATGGCCCTCGCCGGCGGGATGGACCCCGCGCGCCTGGTCATGCACGGCAACGCCAAGTCCGACGACGAGCTGGCGATGGCGGTCGAAGCGCGCGTGGGGCTCGTGGTCATCGACAACGAGGACGACATCGACCGGCTGGAGAAGCTCGCGCCGGCCGAGCAGGGCGTGCTCGTCCGGATCAAGCCGGGCATCGTCGGCGACACCCACGCCGCCCTCGGACCGGCTCGGACGCCTCGAAGTTCGGTCTCTCCCTGCCCGACGCCAAGGCGGCCATCGCGCGGCTGCGGAACAGCGACCATCTGCGGCTGGACGGCATCCACCTGCACGTCGGATCGCAGATCATGGGCACGGCTCCGTTCGTCGCCGCAGCAAGGATCGCCGGGGAGCTCGGCTCGTTCGCCGTGTACGACCTGGGCGGCGGCCTTGGCGCGCGGTACACCTACGACGACAACCCCCCGAGCGTCGAGGACTACGTGGCAGCGCTGGCCGGAGCTGCTCGCGAGCACCTCCCCAGCGATGCCAGGCTGCTGATCGAGCCGGGCCGGAGCATGGTCGCCAGCTCCGGGGTCACGCTGTACCGGGTGCTGACGGTCAAACGGGGTGAGCCAACATTCGTCGCTGTCGACGGTGGGATGGGCGACAACCTCGAGGTCTCCTTGTACGGCCAGCGCTTCGAGGCGACCGTCGTCGACCAGGGTCGGCGGTGGCGAGCCGGTCGAGCTGGTCGGGCGGCACTGCGAGTCCGGTGACTGCCTGTCGCACGGGGTCCCGCTGCAGGACCCGCAGGTGGGCGACGTCGTCGCGGTGCCCGTGACGGGGGCCTACTGCTTCACGATGCAGAACAACTACAACGGGGCGCGGCGCCCACCCGTCGTGTTCGTCGGCGGTGGCGAGGCCCGCGCGGTCGTCCGGCGCGAGACCTACACCGACCTCCTGGCCCGTGACCTGCCGTGAGCTCCGAGGAGCCAGCGACCGACCAGTACGACCGCCTCGCGGCGGAGCTCCGGCAGCACACGGCGCGGCTGGACGAGCTGCTGGCGCCCGAGCGCCGGGCCCTCGCGAAGGCCGAGCTCGAGGCAGCACCGGCCTGGCGGAAGCTGACCGACGGCGAGCCCCGCTGGCCCGTCGACCTTGACCATGCTGGCGGTGATCGCGTTGCAGCTGACCGTTCCGCGCCGGCTCGCGATCGACCCGCACTGGCTGCTGCCCGCGGTCGAGGCGGTCCTGCTCTGCACGCTGATCGTGCTGAACCCCGGCCGGATCAACAAGCGTTCGGCACGGCTGCGCTACGCCAGCCTGACCCTGGTGGGGGTCGTGGCGCTGTCGAACGCGTGGGCGGCGGCGCGCCTGATCCACGGGCTGGTGCAAGGGACAGAGGGCGAGCAGGCCTCGCCGCTGCTGATCGTGGGCGGGACCATCTGGCTGATCAACGTCGTCATCTTCGCGCTGTGCTACTGGGAGTTCGACCGCGGTGGCCCGGCCGCGCGATCGCTCAACCTCAGCCCTTACCCGGACTTCTTGTTCCCGCAGATGCAGTCGCCGGAAGCAGCGCCACGAACCTGGGCCCCGATGTTCGTCGACTACGCCTACCTCTCCTTCACCAACGCGACCGCGTTCAGCCCCACCGACACCTTGCCGCTCACGCGCTGGACCAAGGTCACGATGCTGGTCCAGTCGGCGATCTCACTGATCACGGTCGCCCTGGTCATCGCCCGCGCCGTCAACATCCTGAAGTGAGCATCACGAGCCTCACGTGAGCATCACGCCGTAGCGCCGTAGGCGGGATCGTCCGCTAGCGCCTTGAAGGACGCGGTGGCCGAGGCGGACGTCAGGAAGTCCCACGCGCAGGCAGCGGGCGGCGTACGCCCGGTGAAGTAGAGCAACGCGGTGAACTGGCTGTAGGCCGGCGTCTTGAACAGGGCCTCCGCGTTGCGGATCCACTGCGCCTTGCGGCCGGGCTGCGCGGGATCCTCGACCGAGCCCCACTCCATCAGCATCAGCTGCTTCGTGGGATGACCCAACCCCCACACACGGAACGGCTCGATCAGCGAGCTCAGCTCGAGCCACTTCGCCTTGCGGCAGGTGTAGGCGTTGTAGACGTCGTCGCCGATGGCGTCCACGTACGCGTCGCCCGGGTAGTAGGCACCGATGGTGCGGGTCGTCCCTGTTCTGGTGAAGGCCAGGCTCGTCACCGTGAGGACGAAGCGCACGTTGAAGCTCGTCAAGCCGTTGGCCTTGAACGTCGTGACGAGCGCGCGCCAGGCCGCGACGAACGCCGGACCATCGCCCATGCCAAGACTCGCGTCGGCCTCGGGCTCATGGTTGAAGATGAAGTAGACGCGAGCGCCGAACGCCTTGATCTGCTGGACCATCGAGAGCATGTCGTTGTAGAGCAGTGACCCCGGCTTGGCCGCCGCGATGTCCGCGAACTTCACGACGCTGCCGTTGGCACGCTTGGCCTTCACCGAGATGAAGAGCACGTGCCCGCTGTCACGCATCGCGAGGTCGTCGGCGGTGAACAGCGGATCGCCCCACAGGCGGTAGAGCCGGACAGCCCCGAACTGCTTGCCGACGACTGCCTCGTCCGAGTGAAGGCTCGCGAGCGTCGGCGCACTGTCACCGAACATGGCCGGCCAGCCGGCGGACGCCGCCTGCGCCGAACGAGTGGGGCTGAGCATGACCAGGCCGAGCAGCATGAGCGCGGCCACACACCAAGCACCTAGACGTCGCACCCCTGAACCCACGGCCCGCCCCTGTCGCCCAGTGGGTCGTCCTGCCGACGACCCTGGCCCCCCGTGCGTTCGTCGTGCGCCGAGGGGCTGCCACCGACAGCGGTCGGTGGCAGCCCCTCGGATCTGCCTAGCTACGGGGCGTAGTACCCCGCGATGTCACCCAGCAAGTTCACCGTACCCAGATTGTTGAAGAAGTCGATCTTGCCGTTGATCACCGGCACGATCACCAGGTTCGGCACGGTGGCGCCAGCAGCGACGTTCAGGTTCGACACCACCGGCCGAGCCGCACCGTCGGGGTACACCGACACGAAGGTCGACGCGGAGGCACCGACCGCAGTCACGTTGAGCACCACGGCCGTGGCGTTGGCCGGCACACCCTCCACCCCCGTGATCGTGACGGTGAGCACGCCCTGCGCCCCGATCGGTGCGTTGTGCGGAGCCGGCGCGTTCGAGCAGCCGCCCACCCGTCCCGGCCGGGTGTCGAACACCCGGCACGGGCCCACCGCGGTGTACTGCGCTCCGGTGGTCGGCGCGTAGTACCCGGCGAGGTCAGCTGCGAGGTTCACCGAACCGGCGTAGTTGTAGAAGTCGATCTTGCCGTTGACCACCGGCACGATCGTCAGGTTCGCGATCGGCGCCGCTGAGTTCACGTTCAGGTTCGACACTGCTGGGCGACCCGCCCCACCGTCCGGGTACACCGTGACGAACGTGGACTTCGTGGCGTTGACCGCGGTCACGTTGAGCACCACGGCCGTGGCGTTCGCCGGAACCCCTTGAACGCCCGTGATCGTGACGCTGCGCACCTCGCCGGTACCCACAGGGGTGCTGGTCGGCGTCGGAGCATTGGTGCACCCCGCCGGCTTCCCGCGAGTGTCGAAGACCCGGCACGGACCCACCGCGGTGTAGGAGTTCGTCGCGGTCGGGGCGTAGTAGCCGGCCAGGTCGGCGAACAGGTTGACCGAGCCCGCCTGGTTGAAGAAGTCGACCTGACCGTTGATCAACGGCACCACGACCAGGTTCGGGACGGCCAGCGAGTTGGCCACGTTCAGGTTCGACACGACCGGCTGCGAGGCACCGTCCGGGTACACCGAGATGTACGTCGCCTTGGTCGCACCGACGGCAGTCACGTTCAGCACGACCGCCGTGGCGTTCGCCGGAACGCCCTGCACGCCCGCCACGTGGACCTTCAGGACCTTGCCGGCACCCACCGGAGCCGTCGCCACGGGCACGGCGCTCGTGCAGGTCGCGTTGGTCGGCTTGCGGGTGTCGAAGACCCGGCAGGGACCAGCCGGGGTGTACTTCGCACTCACCGGCGCAGCCGTGATGACGTACGACTTCACCGCCGACGAGGATCCGGCGAAGGCCGACGTGTCGGTGGGGATGAAGGTGGCCTTCAGCGAGTGCGTCCCCACCGCGAGGGTGGTGGTCACCTTGACCGCGGACCCGGACGTCACCGCGACGGGTGTGCCGAACGCCGTGGCCCCGTCGAAGAACTGGACAGTGCCGGCAGCCGTGCTCGGGCTCACCGTCGCGGTCAGCGTCACGCTGGTGCCCGCGACCTGTGGGCTGGTCGGCGCGACCCCGAGGGTCGTCGTGGTCGCGGTGACCGACGGGACCGGGTAGACCAGCGACCAGGTGGTGCCCGTGATCAGGATGTCCGCGGAGTCGTAGTCCGACCCGACCGGCTGACCGGCACCCGAGGTCTTCAGGCGAAGCTGGTAGAGACCCTTGTAGGCGTCTGTTGCATCGTTGGGGAAGTCGCTCTGGAGCGCGGCGATCGTGAGGTCGCTCGCGCTCAGCTTGACCACCGGCAGCGTCGAGCTGATCCCGGAGGGCGCCCCCGCGACGGGTCCGTACGTCGTCGAGGCCGACAGCTGCTCGCCCGCCCAGGCACCGACCGGCTGGCCGTTCTTGGGCAGGTAGCCGAAGAGCGTCGCCTTGGTATCACCGACTCGCCCGGCGTGGCTCGCCTGGACGTACGCGGCGAACGGCGCGTCGGTGATGGTCCCACCGACGACGGGCGCTCCCGAGGCGTCGAAGAACGAGAGCGAACCCTGCGACCCGGGATCGGGCTCCCAGGGCGGCGTTGTGGCAGCCGAGGCCGCTCCCGCGAGGGACACGACTCCCGTCGCTGCCAGGACCGTCGCGCCGAGGACGGCGGCGATCGAACGAAGGCGAACGTTCACTGGAAGGGCCCTTTCCCGTGCTGGTTGCGTGGTGCGGCGAGCGGTTGGATGACGAAGACCGCGATCATGGTGAGGTGCCTCACGAGGTGTCACTTCCTCGTTGTCGAGAGAGGAAGTACCAGGCCGCGCCGGCGATCGCTGCGACCACCAGCACGAGCACGACGACGTTCTGGCCGGTGTTGCTGCTCCCGGTCGCCTGCGTGCTGGAGGCCGCTGCAGCGGCGACGCTGGGCGGCGAGGAGGCTGCTGGCGCGGCGCTTGCTCGCGCGCTGCTGCTGGCGGTGGACGCTGGCGCCGACGCGCTGGCCTTTCCGCTCGCGGTGGGCGTCGCCGGGGGGTTGCTCGGTTGCGGCAGCAGATCCTCGATCGAGACCGACTTCCCCGAGGCGCACGAGGCGTTGCCGGGGTTGACCACGGTCCAGGTGTTGCCAGTCACGCGGATGTCGGCCGCGTTGTACTTCATCGTGTACGTGGGCTGGTTCGGGACGCCGAGGAAGATCCGCAGCTGCACCAGGCCGTCGACCTGTGGCGGGAAGTCGCTGATGAAGTCACCCAACGAGCTGTCTCTGGCGGTTCCGGCGGTCATCGGGTTCGCCGGGTTGCTGTAACGGGCTGAGGCGGTCAGCAGCTCGCCGCTCCACTGACCAGGGGCGATCTGCGCGCGCGGCTGGTAGCCGAACAGCGTCGCCGTCCGACCTGCGGCGTCATACGGCTTGGGGGCGGCAGACGAACCCACTGCACGGTAGACGAAGGGCCGGTCGTTGATGCTGCCGCTGGTGACTGCCTGCCCCGCCTGATCGCAGAAGGTGATGGAACCGACTGCGTTCGGGTCGCTGTAGGGGACACCGTCGGCGTGGGCCACCCCGGCCAACGGAACTGCGACAGCCAACGGAACTGCAAGGACCGACAGCACGGCAGCCGCCAGCACCGCCAGGGGGCGCGCCAGCCGGGTCATCGCTGCCCTGCCCCGGCGAGGTCGGACTCGGGCGTCTCGACCACGGCGGGCTGGTCCGGCCCCTTGCGGCGCCGGCGCAGCAGCCACCAGCCGAGGAGTGCCAGAGCAACCAGCAGCGCGATCAGCGCCCACGGGATCGCCCAGAAGTGCGTGCTGGCCGCCACTGGAGCGAGGTGTGGATCGACGTCGCCCTTCACCGCCAGCGGCGAGACGGTGACGTGAGCGGTCATCCAGATCGTGGGCAGGACACCGGGGACTGTCACCGTCACCTTCTCCGATCCGCCGGGCAGGAGCAGGGAGATGTCAGCGATGGCCGACGGGTTCCCCGTCGTCCCGAACAGGCCGCTGATCGTCACCCGCTGCGAGCCGGCGAGGCGGACGTTTCCGGTGTTCCGGACGGTGTAGGTGACGGTGGCCTCACCCTTGCCGAACGGGTTGAGCGTGCCGTGGTAGGACGCCGCAAGGCTGTCGACGGTGAGTCCGGGCCGCAGCGCTCCGGAGACACGGATGAACATCCGCGCGCCCACTCGCTGGTCGAGCGTCACGACGTCGCCGTTGGCGTCCTTCACGTTCGAGGCCAGGGAGGCGACCAGGCCGGCAGCGTGGTCGCCAGGGGCCGCATTGGCCGGGACGACGACGCGCAGGGGCAGGATCTCGGTGGTGCGCGCTGGGACCTCGAGCGAGGTCGTGCCGTTGGGCAGGGTGAGCTTCACCCAGCTGCCCGCATCGGTCGGCTTCGTGGTGGCGGGCAGCAGACCGAAGCTGCCGTCGGAGCCGTTGACGGCGTCGGTCGCGTAGACCGTGAGCTGGATCGGCTGGAACCCGATGTTGACCACGGCGAGGTTGTCGGTCAGCGTGGCGCCCGGCGTCATCGAGTACGTGAACGCAGGCCGGCCGTCGACGCCGAGGATCGTCCTGATGGTGCCGTGGTCGTTCACCTTCACGCTACCGGCCGGACCAACCCCGAAGGTCACCTTCGGTGCAGCTGCCTTCCCGCCCTGGGTCGGGGCTGCGGCCTGCCCTGAGACCTGCGGCGCGGCCGGCGAGGGCGAAGCGGCGTAGGCCGCTGCTCCCGGCCCGGCAGCCACCAGCAGGCCTGCTGCGGACAGCGCAAGCACCGTCAGCAGCCGAGAGCTGCGGACGATCCTGCGAGGTGCGTTGTTCATGAGGGAAGCAGATCCGTTCGAGACGACTCGGTTGTGAAGAGCAGATGAACGCGGCTCGACGAGCTGGCGCGGGGCGAGCGAGCTGCTCGCCCCGCGCCATGGCCGTCCGCTTGGCCGTCCGCCTCGCCTCGAGCCGAGGTTTGGCGGGTGGTGGGTCAGCCGCTCGAGACGTTGCCGAGGTCGGCGTAGAAGGGCGTGATGCCCGCGGCGGCGAGCAGGGCCTGACCGGCGCCGCCCTTGACGAACGGGGTGCCAGTCCCGGAGAACAGGACCTGCGACCAGTTCTTGGTCCCACCCGGCTGCCACGGCGCGTCCGCGGCGTCCGTCTGGCGGAACACGACGTAGTGCACGAGCGCCGAGTTGTAGGCCGCTCCACCATCGGGGGCTGTGCCGGACAGCAGCTTGATGCCCGCGCTGATCGGCCCGCCGCCGGGGAACACGGTGTTCGGGGTGTGGAAGTAGCCGCTGGTGAAGAGGTCCAGCCGAGCCGAGGAGAACGCCACGATGGCGTCGGCCGGGTTGGCGTTGCCGGTCACTGCTGACGGGTCGTTCTGCTCGACCGTCTTGACCGTCGGAGCCAGCGTGACCGCGGTACCGCCGTTGGCGGTCTTCAGGTCCGCGAGCAGCGTGGTGTTGATCACCGAGGTGGTGGGCGCGATCAACGGCACGATCGCGTCACTGGAGCCTCCCGAGTTCCCCGGGATGTCGTTCCAGTGAACGTAGGTGCCGTTGTAGATCTTGACCAGCTCGGCCGCGGACAGGCCCGCGGGAGCGTTGGTCGTGGTGGCAGCCGCGATCTCGAGCGAGTCGGTGCCCAGCTCCACGACGTGCAGGTAGCCCCAGCCGTTCGCTGCCGCCGCAGCCTGCTCGGCAGCCTTGGGGAGCCGGCCGACGCGGACGTAGTCGATCTGGTGGTTCACGCCGGTGTCGGCAAGGATCGCCGCGATGCCGGCAGTCGTCGACTGCGGGCGCTGCACCGGGTTCGTCCCAGCGCGGAGCACGACGGTCGGGTTCCCCGGCAAGGGCGCCGACAGCGTCGAGCCGTTCAGGTAGGAGGTCCGCCCGTTGGCGTCGCCGGTGGCGTCGAAGTTCACCAGCTTGTTGACGTTGTTCGCGGCGTTGTAGCCGGTGTCGCCAGCGACGTCACCGTCTGCCACGAAGTCCACGTCGTACTGCGGGGTGTCGCCACCGACGCCGACGACGTCCGTGCTCGACGGCGCGTAGTCCGCGTTCGCGGTCGACACCATGCCGAGCGACAGGGCGAGTGCCGCCACCGCTCCGATGCCCACCGTGGTCCTGATGGTCTTACGCACGAGAGGTCCTCCTGAGTCCTATTTTATCTACTGGTTTTGTAGGGTAGTGGTCAGGCCGCGAGACCTGAAATGGGCCGATCGGTTGAGTCCGCCGGACTTCTCCGGGCGGCCCCGACGCCATCGCCTGTCCTCGTGTGGTGGTGGCGGGCGGGCTTGGATGTCCCTTCCCGCCACCACCAGTGGCGGATGAGGTGCTCAGGCGAGGGTGAAGGTGATGGTGCCGGCGTAGGTGCCGGGCACGGTTGAGGTGGGTGCGTTGACGGTCAGGGTGCCGTTGTAGGCGATGGATCCCAGGCCGTTGTTCGCGTGCAGGACGGTGTGGAACGCCCCGCCCAGTCCGAGCTGGCCGGTGTCGGTGGGTGCGACACCTGCTGCTGCGGGGTTGTCGGTCGGGGTCAGGTTCCCGGCTGAGCCTGGCAGGGCGTTACCGGGGATCGGGACCGCGATCAGGTTGGTCAGGCCGACGTTCTCCCCGTTGATGCTGCTGGTTCCGCTGCTCAGCGCGGAGGCCTGGGCCTGCACGGTCCAGGGCAGGTTCCCGGGGCGGGTGTCGGTGACCGAGATGTTCTCGAACGTGGCGCTGCCGGAGTACTCGGTCGCGGTGGCGTTCAGAGCCAGCGTGCCCAGGTCCAGCGGGTGCAACGCGTCGTAGGGGGTGCTGATGACCAGCGTGCCCGGGGCGACGGTGGCCTGGATGTTCTGCACGTCCGGGGCCGGTCCGACCGCGGCGTCCAACGTGAACGGGGTCCCGGTCACGCTCGAGGTGATGAACGAGGACGGGTCGGTCGGGTTGAACGTCGCGGTGATCGTGTGATCACCAGGAGCCAGCAAGCTGGTCGTCAACGCGAACGGTGAGGTCCCCGCCGCGGTGGTCCCGATCACCGTCGCGCCATCGCTGAACGTCACCGTGCCCGCCGCACCAGCCGGCGTCACCGTCGCGCTCAACGCCACCGGGGAGTACCCGGCGTTGCTCCCGGTGTTCACCGACAACGCCGTGGTCGTCGGCTGCGCCGGCGCCGCAGTGATCACGTACGACAACGCCGACGACGTCGACGGCGCCCACGTCGAGGTGTCCGTCGGGGTGAACACCGCCGTCACCGCATCAGTGCCCACCGGCAACGCCGACGTCACCAGCACCGCAGTGCCCGCGGTGACCGGCGCCGAACCCAGCACCGTGGCCCCGGACTTGAACTGCACCGAACCACCAGCAGAAGCAGCCGCAGCCGGACCCGGCGTCGCCGTCAACGTCACCGGCGTACCGAACTGCTGCGGAGACGCCGGCCCAGCACCCAACGACACCGACGTCGCGGTCGCCGGCGCCGCCTGCGAATACACCACAGACCACGTCGAACCCGACACCAAGATGTCAGCCGAGTCATACGTCGCACCCGCCGGCGAACCAGCACCCGACGTCTTCACCCGCAACTGGTACAGACCCTGATACGAATCCGTCGCCGTGTTCGGAAGATCCCCCAACAACGTCGCGATCGTCGTGTCACCAGCAGTCAGCTTCACCACCGGCTTCGTCGCCGACACCGACGCCGGCGCACCAGCAACCGGACCATACGTCGACGACGTCGACAACTGCTCCCCCGACCACGCACCAATCGGCTGCCCATTCTTCGGCAGATACCCGAACAACGTCGCCTTCGTATCCAAAGCCCGACCAGCAGCCGACGCCTGCACATACGTCGCGAACGGCGCATCATTGATATTGCCACCAGTGATCACAGCACCAGTCGCATCAAAAAACGTCAACGAACCCAACGACGACGGATCCGGCTCATACGGCGGCGCCGCAGCAAAAGCCGAACCACCCCCAACAACAGCAACACCAACGCCGGCCAACGCCAAGGCAACCAGCCCCGACACCACCGACCGCACACGAACCTTCATCAGAAACCCCTTCACGACGTCAAGATCATTGGCGGATGAGAAACGAGCGGTGCTTCCATGTACCGTCGCGCGACGAACGTGAGGGAGTCCTAGTTTGTCGACCGACTTGGTAGGTTACTGAGGTACCGACCGACCTGGATGGGCCGATCGGGTGAAAAAATCGAGGTGCTGGAACGCTTCGCGGCAGGTTCGGCCGGCGGGTCCAGCTGCAAGCCCGCTACCCGGACGTCGGGACGAAGCGGTACCCGACCCGGCGCACCGTCAGCAGGCGCCCACGCTCACGGCCCAGCTTGGTGCGCAGCCGGGCAATATGGACGTCCACCGTCCGACCGTCCCCGGGGTGGTCGTAGCCCCAGACCTCCCGCACGATCGCCTCGCGGGTGTGCACCCGGTGGGACGCGGCGACGAGGAAGGCCAGCAGCTCGAACTCCAGGTAGGTGAGGGCGACGGGCCGCCCGTGTACGAAGAGCTCTCGGGTGAGCGGGTCGAGCTGGACTGGATCGAGCGCCGGCTCAAGCCGTAGCAGCGGCCTGGGTTCGGCCGAGCGCGACGATGCAGCGCTGGCGTTGGGAGTTGGCGGGAATTCGTACACGGGCAGGCTCATGGTCGGCGCAATCGTTCGCAGGCGGGCAGAGGACGGGACGGCGGTCACTGGGACCGGTCTGTCGTCCGCCGAGCGACCTCAGCTCGACGATGCCGAGTCTGTGCGGTGGCTGAACCTGGGACGAGCGATCCGGTCGGACCGTGGGATGCCTGGCCGACAAAGCTCGTCGAAGTGGTGCTGCCGCCGGGACGGCCAGAAGCCGCGCAGCTGCGCGGCTTCTGCCTGTCCGGTGAAGATCATGGATGGAGCAAACCAGACTTGGCGCTCGTATTCAACACTAAGCCGGTCGGTTTCATATGTTTGCAACATCTCACCGCGGCTGCTCGGTGCGCAGCCGTGGCCGGTAGCCGGTGCCGGTGGTCGGTGGCGGGGTCGGCTGGCTGCCGGCCCCGCCACCACTCCGGTGAGTTGGCGAGAGTTCTCAGGCGAGCGTTGTCAGGCGAGGGTGAAGGTGATGGTGCCGGCGTAGGTGCCGGGCACGGTTGAGGTGGGTGCGTTGACGGTCAGGGTGCCGTTGTAGGCGATGGATCCCAGGCCGTTGTTCGCGTGCAGGACGGTGTGGAACGCCCCGCCCAGTCCGAGCTGGCCGGTGTCGGTGGGTGCGACACCTGCTGCTGCGGGGTTGTCGGTCGGGGTCAGGTTCCCGGCTGAGCCTGGCAGGGCGTTACCGGGGATCGGGACCGCGATCAGGTTGGTCAGGCCGACGTTCTCCCCGTTGATGCTGCTGGTTCCGCTGCTCAGCGCGGAGGCCTGGGCCTGCACGGTCCAGGGCAGGTTCCCGGGGCGGGTGTCGGTGACCGAGATGTTCTCGAACGTGGCGCTGCCGGAGTACTCGGTCGCGGTGGCGTTCAGAGCCAGCGTGCCCAGGTCCAGCGGGTGCAACGCGTCGTAGGGGGTGCTGATGACCAGCGTGCCCGGGGCGACGGTGGCCTGGATGTTCTGCACGTCCGGGGCCGGTCCGACCGCGGCGTCCAACGTGAACGGGGTCCCGGTCACGCTCGAGGTGATGAACGAGGACGGGTCGGTCGGGTTGAACGTCGCGGTGATCGTGTGATCACCAGGAGCCAGCAAGCTGGTCGTCAACGCGAACGGTGAGGTCCCCGCCGCGGTGGTCCCGATCACCGTCGCGCCATCGCTGAACGTCACCGTGCCCGCCGCACCAGCCGGCGTCACCGTCGCGCTCAACGCCACCGGGGAGTACCCGGCGTTGCTCCCGGTGTTCACCGACAACGCCGTGGTCGTCGGCTGCGCCGGCGCCGCAGTGATCACGTACGACAACGCCGACGACGTCGACGGCGCCCACGTCGAGGTGTCCGTCGGGGTGAACACCGCCGTCACCGCATCAGTGCCCACCGGCAACGCCGACGTCACCAGCACCGCAGTGCCCGCGGTGACCGGCGCCGAACCCAGCACCGTGGCCCCGGACTTGAACTGCACCGAACCACCAGCAGAAGCAGCCGCAGCCGGACCCGGCGTCGCCGTCAACGTCACCGGCGTACCGAACTGCTGCGGAGACGCCGGCCCAGCACCCAACGACACCGACGTCGCGGTCGCCGGCGCCGCCTGCGAATACACCACAGACCACGTCGAACCCGACACCAAGATGTCAGCCGAGTCATACGTCGCACCCGCCGGCGAACCAGCACCCGACGTCTTCACCCGCAACTGGTACAGACCCTGATACGAATCCGTCGCCGTGTTCGGAAGATCCCCCAACAACGTCGCGATCGTCGTGTCACCAGCAGTCAGCTTCACCACCGGCTTCGTCGCCGACACCGACGCCGGCGCACCAGCAACCGGACCATACGTCGACGACGTCGACAACTGCTCCCCCGACCACGCACCAATCGGCTGCCCATTCTTCGGCAGATACCCGAACAACGTCGCCTTCGTATCCAAAGCCCGACCAGCAGCCGACGCCTGCACATACGTCGCGAACGGCGCATCATTGATATTGCCACCAGTGATCACAGCACCAGTCGCATCAAAAAACGTCAACGAACCCAACGACGACGGATCCGGCTCATACGGCGGCGCCGCAGCAAAAGCCGAACCACCCCCAACAACAGCAACACCAACGCCGGCCAACGCCAAGGCAACCAGCCCCGACACCACCGACCGCACACGAACCTTCATCAGAAACCCCTTCAAGAAAGTGAGTTGGTCACGGCAGGTCGAGCGAGGAGCAGGGATCGCTCGTCGATCAACCGGCTGAGGTGTTGCCGAGGTCTGCGTAGCTCGCGAGCACGCCGCCGGCATCGATCAGGGCCTGGCCAGCGCCACCCTTGACGAACGGGGTGCCCGTCCCGGAGAACAGGACCTGCGACCAGTTCTTCGTCCCACCTGGCTGCCACGGCGCGAGCGATGCGTCGGACTGGCGGAACAGGATGTAGAGGCCACGGGTGTCGAGGTACGACGGCCCTGGCGTTGCCTCCGTGGTGGTGCCGGTGACCAGCTTGATCCCGGGCGACACCGCTGCCCCACCTGGGAATACCGTCGCCGGGTTGTGGAAGTACCCGCTGTTGTAGAGCGCGAGCCGGCCGCCGGAGAACGGTGCGATCGCATCGGCCGGGTTCGACTGGGTGGTGATCGAGGCGGGGTCGTTCTCCTCGACGGTGACAACCGAGGCCGCCAGCGTCACCGCGGTGCCGCCGTTGGCGGTCTGCAGGTCCGCGAGGAAGCTGCTGCGGGTACCCGAGCCGTTCTGCGGGAGCAGCGGGATGATCGTGTCGCTGGAGCCACCGGAGTTCCCGGGCAGCTGGTTCCACTTGGTGACCGCACCGCTGTAGATGGAGACGAGCTCAGCCGCGGACAGGCCGGCCGGCGCGTTGGTGGTGTTCGCGACCGCGACCTGCAGGGGGTCGGTGGCGATCTGCACGACGTGCAGGTAGCCCCAGCCGTTGGCGGCAGCCGTTGCCTGCTCGGAAGCCTTCGGCAGGCGAGAGGCGCGGACGAAGTCGATCTGGTGCACCACACCGGTGTCCGCGAGCAGGGCGGCGATTCCTGCCCCCGAGCCGTTGGGCCGCTGCACGGGGTTCGTCCCCGCACGCAGGACCACGGTCGGGTTCAGCGGCTTGAGCGCCGCGTTCGTGCTTCCGTTCAGGTAGCCGGAGCGGTCGTTCGCATCCGGCGTCGCATCGAAGCTGACGAACTTGTTGACGTTGTTCGCCGCGTTGTACCCGGTGTCACCGGCGACGTCGCCGTCACCCAGGAAGTCCGCGATGTTCTGAACCGTGTCGGAACCAACTCCGACGACGTCGGTGCTCGACGGCGCGTAGTCCGCGTTCGCCGGCGCGACCAGGCCGAGCGAAAGCGCGATCACTGAGATCGCCGCGATGCCGGCCCCCCCGACAGACAACCTGGTCTTGATGGTCTTGCGCATGTGCTGTCCCCTTCCGGACAGGTGCAGGAAACGTTCTCCTGGACCATCTCGGAGGAGGACCTACGCGGAGCGTGTGCGGAATGAACGAGCGATGAACCCGTCTCTTACATCAAGTTGGGAAGCAGCTGCACCGCAGTCTCGCTCGCACCCCACAGCGCGGCGAGCACGAGCGGCAGACCGACGAGCCAGGTCTGCCAGGTGCCCCAACGTGTCCGTGCCCACGTGACGCCGATGGCGATGAGGAGCAGACCCTGCAACCAGAACACCAGGGTGAACAAGGCGCTGGTGTCGCCCTGCAGCGCGAGCTCGGCCGACGCGACCGCGGTCAGCCCGCCGGAGGGTGCTGCGACCGGCTTGCCCTTCAGGTCGGCGTCGACGTACACGGTCTGGTCGGGGGCCCAGCCGCTGTGCCAGCCGCTGCCCTCAGCGGTGACCAGCACCAGCCGCGAGCTGCCAACGACGAATGCGGGGATCGGGTCACCGGACCGCCGGACGTCGCGCACGAGGTAGGTGAACGTGCCCTGGGCTGTCGTCACGGTGATCGGGTCACCGGTCTGCAGCTTCGGTATCGCGACGAAGGGTCCGCCGAACAGGGTCGCCCGGCCGAAGAGCACCGAGACCCCGGGCTGCCCAGGCAGGACGCTGCTGCGCAGATGGCCCGGTCCGGCCATGAGATCGCCCGGAGTCGTGCCCTCGACGACGACCGAGTTCACCAGCCCGCCCTGCGACGACTGCAGGAGCGCCACCGGGGTTCCCGGCTCGATCACGCCGCCAGTCGGGGCCGTGGCGCCCGAGAGCGACTCACGCAGACTTGCGTAGAGCTGGACCTGGCTGCGGTGCTCCTGCACGTTGCTCAGCGCCAGCGCGTAGAGCACGACCCACAGAGCGAGCAGTCCCAGAGCGGTGACGGACCAGATCGCGACGGCCGTCGAGGTCGGCAGTGGCGGCAGCGGGCCGCGCGGCTTCTTCTCGCTCGGCTTGTACCGGAACGGGTCGTCGGACGACGACGGCGGCTCGGGCGGTGACGCGACCGCTGCGTCCGAGCGGATCTGCACCGTCTCGCTGGCTGTCGTCATAGGGACCGAGCCATCCGGCGACGGGCCCAGTAGGCCCAGGCGGGCGCCCCGATCAGGCACAGCAGGCACACCCCCAGCGCGATGGGGAGGAAGGCTCCGGCAACGCCGGACGCCTGCACCTGGGTGCGGCCGAGAGCGACGGTCTGCAGCTCAGGGGCCGTCGTCGTGCTCGCGGCGGGCGTCGCCGAGCTCGCCGGGGCAGGCGTGTCGCTCGCAGTTCCGGAGTCACTACCGGTGCTGCCGTCGCCTGCCGTCGAGCCGTCTCCGCTCGTCGTGGCGGGGGTGGTCGGGGCAGCAGGTGGAAACGGCTCGGTGACCGACGGGATGGTTCCCTGCTGGGCGGCCACAGCATCCGCGGCGGCCTTCGAGTACGTCGCTTCCGCACCAAGCCCGTTCGCCGAGGTCAGCGGGAGGAAGCCGGCGGGGAGCTCTCCGTTGCCGGATCCGGGCGTCTGCCCGCTGGAACCTGCGAAGCGCATCAGCGTCGCGATCCGGGCGGCGTCCGTCGAGGGGGTGACCCCAGCCGTCGGGGCGGCGATGTAGATCAGCATGAATCCCGGGTACGCGGCCGCGGCCTTCGCGCTGTCGTGCAGGTCGGCGTAGGGGAACGTCCACATGTTGTGCGTGGTGTCCGGCGTGAGCAGCGCCGCCGCGTTGCGCAGGGACGTCTGGCTGGGAGCCACGAAGGTGCGACCGGCGGCGGTGCTGAACTTGACCGGCGCGCTCGCGGAGACGGTGGTCTGCAGCGCGGCCGTCGAGAGTCCGTAGCGCTCGGCGTCGCCGTAGGACGTCAGACCCAGCATGAAGCGGAAGCCGATCGTCTGCCGGCCCTGCGCCACGAGCTTCTCGCCCTCGTTCGTGTCACCGACCTGCTGGCAGACGGTCTGCGAGTTGAGGATCGAGAACTGCATGGCCTCGGTGATCGACTCCATCCGCGAGACCGGGGACGCCACCAGAGGAAGGAACGGCACGGAGTCCTGCGCCAGGCAGTCGTTGACGTTGCTGTTCTCGATGGACGGCGGGATGAAGGAGTCGAGCAGCGGCCAGCTGTCGACGGGAAGCTCGATCCCCTTGTAGGCCGGGTTCACGAGCATGCCCCACGGATCGGGGTTGCCGTCGAGCCAGCTCCGCGTCTCCGGGTCTGCGTTGAGGTAGCTGGTCAGCGACCGGATGACGTCGGAGTTGCTGCTGAGCGCCAGCAGCGTCGCCGCGCCCTCGGTCGCGACGCTGGTGGGAAGGCCAGGGTTGAGTGCGATGAACTCGGGGTCGGCCGCGATGTTGAGCGGGTTCGTCGCCAGTGCCGACGACGGGTTGCTCGCTGGCAGTGCGGCGTAGTCGTTACGACGGACAGCTCGGCCGGGTACGACTCGGTGAGCAGCTTCGCGAGCAGCCGTGGCGTGAGCTTCAGCTGGGTGACGACTGTGCTTGTTGATGTCGTCGACCGAGAAGGTGATCGCGAAGCCCGTCGCGGCCGCCGGGGCGTTCACCACCGGCTTCGTGTACGGAGCGCTCGGGGGGTCGCTGACCAGGGCGGCGTTGATCGAGCCGTTCGGCCAGCAGCGTGCGGGCCTGCGGCTCGCCGGTCTGCACGTGCTTGAACTTGAAGAGCTTCGGGTCGAGGCAGAACTCCGGCGACCACTGCGTGGTCGCCTGGATCGCGAGCTCCGAGCCGTAGAGGTCGAGCGAGCTGCCGTGGTCGACGATGTCGCAGACGTTCGACGGCGGCGCGAAGTTGAGCGGCACGGTGATCCGGTTCCGCCAGTTCGAGGACGTCCACCACAGCGAGCCGGTGACAGCGGGGTCGAACCGGTTCGCCTGCGCCAGCGCACCCGCTGGGTACTTGCCGGTCGCCTCGCAGTCGGCAGCGGCCTGGTCGGCCTCAGCACCAGCGGCGGGGCGGTCGGCGTCCGGCAGCGCGGCGGCGTCGATGTCGCAGCTGATCCCCTCGATAGGGATCGCTACCAGGGAGCAGGCGACGGTCTGCGAGCAGCCGAGCGAGGCGTTGTCCTCCGACGTCCAGATGTCGAAGCTGGCGTTGCCGGTGCCGTCGGTGTTCGGTGACGCCGTAGGTCGTGTTGCTCGGCACCGAGTCGCTGCCGACGTTGGCGGCCTCGGCCGGCATGCCGCCGCAGCCGCCGTCGCCGATCGGGTAGACGACCTTGTTGGCCCCGATGAAGGGGACCCACTGCTGGGCGGCCGTCGAGCTCGGGGAAGCAGCCCTTCGGCAGCGTCGCCGGCACGCCGACGTTCTCCTCACGGTCTGCTGGCCGGCGCGTAGCGGTCGACCCGCCAGGGCGGGAACGCCGAGGCGGAGACCGACGAGATCTGGACGCGCTCGCTCCAGCTCTGCGTCCAGCACGTGCTCGGGCTGACGGTGGACGCGGTGCCCCGGCACTCCATGATCACCATGGGGTACTCCTCGTGCTGGGCGTCGCTGGAGTTCTGGTCGCTGACGATGCC
Source organism: uncultured Actinomycetota bacterium (assembly GCA_963819215.1). Classification (GTDB taxonomy): domain Bacteria; phylum Actinomycetota; class Actinomycetes; order Prado026; family Prado026; genus CAWFVK01. The sequence goes on from CAWFVK010000001.1 coordinate 29,767, forward strand.
ACCCGTCGGATGCGCCCCGGTCCAGCTGACCTCGATCTCCTGCCGGCTGCGGAGGTTCGCGGTGGTGTCGACCGAGACCGTCACCGTGCGCTTGTCCATCACGGTGCTCACGCCGCCCTGCAGCTTGTCGCGCGAGACGGTCTTCGTCGCGGAGAAGGCCGAGCCGGTCGAGGCCGACGAGACGTCGACCGGGCCGAAGAGGCCCAGCGAGAGCGCGACCGCCGCGACTGCAGCGCTCGCGACGACGCGGCGGACCGTCAGGCGGCCCCGCCGCACGCGTGCGCCCCTCACGGCTTGGCCTTGTTGAAGCGTCGGACCAGGATCGGCGGCAGCACCAGGGTCAGGAGCAGCAGCGCCACCGCGAGCACACCCAGGAAGCCACCGAGTCCGTTGCGCTGGTAGGCCGAGAGGTCGACCGGCACGGCATCGGCTCCCGCCTGGTCACCGGAGCTCACCCCCGCGGCCACGACCTGCCCGGTCGAGGGATCCACCGCGACCACTGCCTTCTTGGTCGCTGTGGGTTTCGCGCTGGCCGTCGTGGTCGTGCTGCCGTTGGTGCCCGTGCTGCCGTTGGAGCTGGTGCCGGAGTTCGTGGTCGGCGTCGACGTCCCACCGGTGCTGGCCTTGCCCGTCCCGCTGTCACCGGCGCCTGAGCAGGGACCGGCGCCGGTGTTGTCGCAGGCCGGCGGGTTCGGTGCGATCTCCGCGAGGTGGTTCACGTTGAGGTTCTTGGCGTCGAAGGTCGGGTTGTCGCAGGTGGCCACGCTCCGCGCGGTGAGGTCGACGCTCGGGTCGGCGACCTTCAGCTTGTTGATCTGCTCGAAGCTGCCGGACACAGGTTGACCGGCAGCGGCGAGTACCCGATCGGGCCCATCTCCTTCTGCCCGTCGCACACCGAGTAGTAGAGGAAGTCGGCGAGGGTCTGCCGCTTGGCCGTCGTCATCCGGGTGTCGGTCGACGACGTCGGGATGATCATGTAGCGAGTAGGACGACAGCGGATAGGTCCGCGGGTCGCCGTAGTTGTAGACGTTGTCCAGGTTCTGCAGCAGGTAGTCCTGCGAGGTCTTGTCCTCGTTGATGATCGCCTGATGCAGGGCCACCGCGACGTTGTACTGGGTCGGGAGGGTGAAGTAGCCGGCCGCGTTCTCGATCTTGGCGACGGGGAAGCCGGCGTTGAGCGCGTACGAGTACTCGTCGTAGCCGATCGCGCCGTTGGCCGCCTTGGAGTCGATCGTAGTTCATGACCTCGTCGGAGCCGTTCTGCGCGATCTGCTGGCCCTGCCGCGGGAAGTACTCGGTGTAGGCGTCGTGCCCGAGGAACGGGTTCCAGATCGACGGGAACTCCTTGTTGAAGTACTTCGTGAGCTGGGCGGTCGAGCCGGAGCCCTCCGAGTGCACGACCAGGATGATCGGGATGCTCGGCAGCTTGCGGCCGTTGTTGTCCGCGGTGATCGCCGGGTCCGCCCAGTTGGTGATGTGGTTCGTGAAGATCCCGACGAGCGTCTTGCCGGACAGCCGCAGGTTCACCACCCGGGTGTTGCCGATCTTGAGGTTGTATGGGAACGACGTGCCACCCGCGACCAGCGGGAGATAGGCGAACGCCCTGCCCTGCGAGGTGTCGGCCGTCTGCGTGACGCGGGTCGACGCCCTGGTAGCCGATCTCGCTGACGCCGAAGTCCGTGGTCTTGTTGGCGAAGTCCTTGCGACCGATCGCTGAGCCGGACCCGGTGTAGACGACTTGCAGGCCGTTGGCGTTGACGTCGGCGATCCACTGGTTGATCGCGTTCGAGCTCCAGGAGGAGCCGCTGCCCGAGATGAGCGCGTGGCTGTCTGCTGCGCTCGCGGAACCGGCGCCAGCCGTCACGAGCGCGAGGCCGGCCAGCACCACCACCAGGGCGCGGAGCGAGCGGAGGGAGCGGGCCAGGCGGCTGTGCATGGGACGACGTCCTTCGTTGGAGCGGAGCTGGGCCCCGACGGCGCTCATGAGCGACCGGTCCGGGTACGGGCGAGGATGCGGGTGAAGACGAACAAGATGACGACGAGCGCCATCAGCGCGCTGGCCGCGCCGAACGCCCGCTGGATGGCGATCTCCTCGCCGCTGCGGACGTTGGAGAAGATGAACAGCGGCAGGGAGTTCATCGGGTCCTGGAACGGGTTGAAGTTCACGAAGGTCGAGGCACCCGAGGTGAGCAGCACCGGCGACGTCTCACCGACGCCGCGGGCGATGCCCAGGATCAACGCGGTTGCCAGCCCCGGGCGTGCCGTCGGCAGGACCACGCGCCAGACCGTCTGCCAGGTCGAGGCTCCCAGAGCGAGCGAGGCCTCGCGCAGGCCCCCGGGGACGATCCGCAGCACGACGTCCGCAGCGCGCGCGATGATCGGCAGCATCATCACGCTGATGGCCATCGCGGCGGCGAACCCGCTGCGGGGGAAGCCGAGTCCGACGATCAAGGTCGTGTAGATGAACAGGCCGGCCACGATCGACGGCAGGGCCGTCATGGCCTCGACCACCGTCCGGACCACGCGCGACAGGCTGCCGCCCACCTCGTTCATGTACACCGCGGCACCGATGCCGAGCGGCAGCGAGACCAGCACGGCGATGCTGATCTCGATGGCGGAGCCGACGATCGCGGCGAGGATGCCGCCCTCGGTCAGGGGCGCGGTCGGACCGACGCCGGCCATGTCCTGGGTCCAGAAGTTCAGGTGGTGGATCGCCGGCCAGCCCTCGATGAACGTGTAGCCGACCGCGGTTGCGAGCGCGATGCCGACGATCGCGGCCCCGGCATGCACCCAGGTGGACATCACCCGGTCGATCACCACCGGCCGCGGGTTCCCGAGCGCCGTCACGCCGGCATACAGACCGACGAAGCTGAGGAACCAGCACACGATGAACGCGAGGATGCCGCTCCACGGGAGCAGCTGCTCGAAGATCAGCCAGGTCAGCGCGAGCGAGCCGAGGCCCGAGCCCAGCACGGCCAAGCGGTCGTCCAAGGTGCGGCCGCGAAGGCTGCGCGGCACCTCGGGACGCGCGTCGCCCACCTGCGGGGCGTGCGGCGCACCTGGTCCGTCCGGCGCCTGCGGCGGGGGGACCGGGGGGGCCTCCTGGGTCCCCTGGACCTCGCGGGTCTCCTGGATCGTCATGTCAGGCGTCCGTCGTCGCGCCGCTGCGACTGCGGTTGACCATGGTCGCGGCGATCGTGTTGGTGAACAGCGTCAGCATGAACAGCACGAATCCCGCGGTGAGCAGGGCCGAGAGCTGGGCCGAGTCGGCCTCGCCGAAGCGTCCGGCGATCAGGGCGGAGATCGTCTGGGTCCCGATCTCGAGCGGCCGGAACTTGAGGTCGAACGAGGGCGAGATGATCAGGATGACGGCGATGGTCTCGCCGAGGGCCCGGCCCATGGCGAGCATCGTGCCGCCGATGATCCCGCCGCGGCCGAACGGGAGCACGACGGACCGGATGACACCCCACCGGGTGGACCCGAGAGCGAGCGCGGCCTCCCGCTCGCCCGACGGTGCCTGCGAGAACACCCCACGCATGACGGCCGCCGCCATCGGCAGGACCATCATCGCCACCGCCATCCCGGCGATGAACGCCGACGCGGTGTACCGGGTCGCCGCGAGCGTGGCCGCGTTCGGGTCGGTGTCGACCTGGAAGATCGGGATCCAGCCGAAGTGCTGCTGGATCCAACGGGCGACGTACAACGCGTGCGGCTGCAGCAGGAAGAAGCCCCAGAGGCCCCAGATGATGCTCGGGACGGCCGCCATGAGGTCGAGCAACGACACCAGCGTCGAGCGCGCCTTCGCGGGCGCGTACTCGCTGATGTAGAGCGAGACAGCGAGTGCCAGCGGGAACGCGAAGAACAGCGCGACCAGGGCGACCTCGAGGGTCCCGACCAGCGTGGACGAGATCCCGATGACGTTGTCGGAGGGGTTCCACTGGTTCTGCGTGAAGAAGCTCAGGCCGTAATTGCGGAACGTGGGGATCGACTGGTAACCGAGGAACAGCCCGATCGACCCCGTGATAAGCAGGACGAGGATGCCGACGCTGCGCGCGCTGATCCGGAAGGCGCGGTCCGCACCCGACAGACCCGGGTCGACCGTGCGCGGCTGGTCGAGATCGACCTCGGGTGGTGCGGGCGGGGGACCCTCGAGGACGGCGGTCACCCGAACCGACCGTTGACGTAGTCCGCGGTGCGGGGGTCCGAAGGCGCACCGAAGACGTCCTCGGTCGGGCCGGCCTCGACGATGACACCGGGCTGGCCATGCTCGGCCAGGAAGAACGCGCACTGCTGCGACACCCGAGCGGCCTGCTGCATGTTGTGCGTGACGATGACGATGGTGACGTCGTCCTTCAGCTCGCCGATCGTCTCCTCGATCCGGCGGGTGGACGTCGGGTCGAGCGCCGAGCAGGGCTCGTCCATGAGCAGCACCTCGGGGTTCACCGCGAGCGAGCGAGCGATGCACAGGCGCTGCTGCTGGCCACCGGACAGCGAGCCGCCAGGGGCGCCGAGGCGGTCCTTGACCTCGTTCCACAGGCCGCCGCGCACCAGGCAGCGCTCGACCAGGTCGGCGCGCTCGCCCTGCGAGACCTTCATCCCGGTGAGCTTGAGACCAGCCGTGACGTTCTCCGCGATCGACATCGTGGGGAACGGGTTCGGCTTCTGGAAGACCATGCCGATGCGCTTGCGGGTGACGGTGATCCGCTGCCCGGCGTCGTAGATGTCCTGGCCGTCGAGCAGGACCGACCCAGCCAGCCGCGCCGACGGGACGTTCTCGTGCATCCGGTTGAGGATGCGCAGGAAGGTCGACTTGCCGCACCCGGACGGTCCGATGAGGGCGGTCACGGTCCGTGCCGGCATCGACAGGCTCACCCGGTCGAGCACCTTGTGGCTCCCGAACCACGCTGACACGCCAGCGGCCTCCAGGCTCGCGCCCTGTGAGACGGGGCGAGCCGGGGCAGCAAACAAGTCTTCGAGCGCTGTCTGCGCAGTCACCGTGAACTCCTGAGGGCGGTGGACGTCGGGTCGAGCGGCGTTCGGTCGGGCGGCGTTGGGTCGGGCGGGCTGAAGCGGGCGGGAGCCTGAGACTGTCTGGTGGCTTCCCGCTCAGTAGTACATATTTCCTATAGCGTAGGTTGGAATGGCCCGAACGGACAATCTGGATCACGGACCGGTGGATGACTCACCTGTTCGGGCTAGCCCCGCCCTCAGCGCGTCCGCCCCAGCCTTCGCCAAGCTAGGCGTCCGCCACGTCCCGAAGGTGAACTCAGGCCGTCGCGCGGATGACCGCGACGCGTGCTCCAAGGGCGAGCCGACGCCCGGGCTGCGGCTAGACTGGGCGCGCTTTCAGCGGTCCGCAGCACTCCGCGCAGCCGCTCCCCGACGCCTCAGGTGACCAGCCACGTGACCCTCCCGATGACGCCAGAGTTCGACCAGCCGCCCGTGGTGGGACTCGTCCCCCCAGCCGGGCCGACGTTCAGCCCGACGGCCGAGACGGTGATCGTCCCGGTCGCCCCGCGGGCTCACAACAGCCTCGACGCCACCATCATCCTTCCCTGCTACAACGAGCAGGAGCACGTCTTCGCGGAGATCGAGCGCATCTGCGTGGCGATGGACGCCTCCGGCTACACCTACGAGCTGGTGGCCCTGGACGACAAGTCCACGGACAACACCCTCGACGTCATCAACGAGGCCGCCCGCAAGTTCCCGCACCTGAGGGTGCACGCGCTGCCGCGCAACGGCGGTTCCGGCACCGCGCGCCGCATCGGCACCCAGGAGGCCCTGGGCCGGGTGGTCGTCTGGACCGATGCCGACATGACCTACCCGAACGAGCGCATCCCCGACTTCCTGCGCTACCTCGACGAGAACCCGCACACCGACCAGGTCGTCGGCGCCCGGCACGCCGAGATGGGCACGCACCGCTGGGCCCGCATCCCCGCCAAATGGGTGATCCGCAAGATCGCGGAGAAGCTCGCGGGGCAGAAGATCCCCGACCTCAACTCCGGGCTCCGCGCCTTCCGCAGGGACGTCTCGCTGCCGTACCTGCGCCTGCTGCCCCCCGGCTTCTCCTGCGTGACCACGATCACGCTGGCGTTCCTCAGCAACCAGCACGCGGTCGACTACATCCCCATCGAGTACTCGCACCGCGCGGGCAAGAGCAAGTTCCACCCGTTCCGGGACGCCTACCGCTACATCCTCCAGGTGCTGCGGATGGTCATGTACTTCAACCCGCTCAAGGTCCTGATGCCGCTGGCGCTGACCCTGGTGGTGGTCGGGCTGCTCAAGGGCATCGTCGACCAGTTCCGGCACGGCATCTTCTACTTCGCCTCGAACACCGTGCTGCTGTTCTTCACCGGGCTGATCATCGGCGCCGTGGCGCTGCTCGCGGACCTCACGGTCCGCTCCCGCGACGCCTGACCCAGCCGGCCTGACCCAGCCGGCCTGACCCGGATCGCCCTGACCCGGATCGCTGAGCTGCGCGGGGACCGGCGCTAACGCGGACCGGCGCTAACGCGGCTTGCGACCGATGGCGACCAGTCCCAGACCTCGGTCAGGCAGCACCCTGCGTTGGACCACCCGGAACGGGTACGAGGCCGCACGCACGCCCAACGCCATGGCGCGTCCGGTCGGCTGCAGCACCCGACCACTGCCGGCGGTGAGCTCCTCGGCGGTGGTCGCGGCCACGGTCGAGCGTCCCAGCCGGCGGCGGCCAACCAGCTGCCTGGCCTGCTCGAGCGCGTAGCCCAAGGGAGCGCCGTACCGCAGGACGCGGACGTCCACCAGGCCGGCGGCCCGCAGCTGCTCGGCCAAGGCAGCCGGCTCGTAGCGGCGGTAGTGGCCGACGATGGTGTCGAACGGGCCGAAACGGTCCTGGTCGGCAGGGGTGGAGATCAGGAGCGACCCGCCGGGCGCGACGAGCGCCGCCCACTCGGCCAACGCCTTGTCGTCGTCCTCGATGTGCTCGATGACCTCGAAGGCACAGACAAGATCGAACGTCCGGCCAGGCTCGAGGTCGGTGCTCATCAGCTCGCTGACCTCGCCGTTCCCCACCTCGTCCAGCCGGCTCCTGGCGACGGCGGCTGACTGGCTGTCCGGCTCAAGACCGAGGTAGGAGTCGTACCGGCGCGCCAGCCGGGCTCCGACCGACCCTTGCCCACAGCCGATCTCGAGGACGGTGGTCCCATGCTTCGGCAGCAGACGGGCGACGATGTCCCAGCGGAGCCAGGCATTGAGCGCCAGCGGCGGGAGAGTGTCGAGCTCCACGGGCTTCCCGCCCGTCATGGCTGTCATGGCTGGCACCGCTGTCACGCTACCCGACCGGCGGGTACCGGGCGGCGCCCGCGCACACGCGTGTGCAGCAGGTCACGGAGCGGTCGGGTCACCGCCGCAGGCAGGAAGCGCTCCCGGGCGGCCGACCAGGCCGCTTGGCGCAGCCGGAGCAGGTGCTCACGGTCCCGGGCGAGGTCGGCCAAGACCTGCGCAAGACCTGCGCTGTCACCGGCTGCCACATAGGTGGCGGCATCGCGAAGCACCCGGCGCTGCGGTGGGGTGTCGCTGGTGACGACAGCGCAGCCGGCCGCCGCGCCCTGGAACACCTTGTGGGGTACGACGTGCGCGGCCTTCTCGGTCGTCCCCAGGATCCCGATGCAGACGTCGTGCTCGGCGACCAGGGCCGGGAGCTCGGTGCTCGGAACCCACGGGATCCAGGTGACGTGACTGCTCGGTCCGGCGGCCTCGACCGCAGCCTCGTAGTCCTGGCCCGAGCCGATGAAGGTGAAGGCGACGTCATCGTCGGCAGCCAGCAGCCCGGCGGCCCTGGCGATGGCGGGGGTGCCCTGCAGGGGCGTGAACAGTCCGAAGAACACCACCCGGAGGGGATCCGAATCCGCGCGAGGCACCTGCGCCGGGTCAGGTCCCGCCCACCAGTCAGGGACGCCGACGTCGACGATGAGGGCCTTGCGGATGGCCGCCTGCGGAAGCCGCTCGACGTGCTCCTGCGTGTCGACGACCACGATGTCCGCAAGGCCGGTGGCGACATGGTCGAGCAGGCGGAGCACTCGCTGCTTGATGCCGCCCCGCTCCCCGCGGTCGGCGGCCGTGTCCGCCGCACCGTTCAGGTGGTCGAGCACGATGGTGGTGCGGGGGAAGAGTGCCCGGGCCAGCAGGACGTCGAAGTGCCCGAGGTAGCCCACCAGCACGACGTCGGGATGAGGCAGGACCTCCCTCGCCGTCACGGCGAGCTCGCCCCAGCAGCGGGCGAGCCGCAGGGCCAGCCGGGGGAGCCGCCACGACTCCTGCAAGAGCTGCACCCTGGCTGCGGTGTCCAACCCGAGGGGGACGTTGCACCGCCCGACGATCTCCCCGGCGTCGGCCAGTCCGTCCAGCAGCACCGCGATCCGCGGATGCATCCGCTCGTCGTAGGTGCCGAACCCCAGCACGCGCAGCGAGGCGTCATCGTCGGTGGACACCTCGGTGGACACGTCGGTGGACACGCCACTGGTCAGGTTGCTGGTCAGGTCGCTGGTCATGTCGTCGCCTGCCGGGCCAGCAGACGACGATGGATCAGCTCGGCCGCCCCTGCGCACAGGACGTCCGCCGCCGTCGTCACCAGTCGGAGCACCAACGCCACGAACAGCGCGGCTCCCGGGGTCATCACGGGGCTGAGCGCCACCGTCAGCGCGAGCTCGCGCACCCCGGCACCGGCCGGGACGAAGAAGACCAGGAAGCCAGCAGTCCAGGCAAGGGCGTAGCCGCCGGTCGCCAGCAGGAAGGTGTCCGTGCCCTGCGCGCCGGCCGCGACCGCGACGATCCAGGTCATGACGCCGTAGACGACCCAGGTCGACAGCATCCAGAGGGAGACGACGACGGTGGCCCGGCCGGACACCGGGTGCTCCAGCGGTGGTCGGCGGGCCAGCGTGAAGGCCCTGTCGATGAGTGCGTTCGCCACCTTCGGGTGGGCGAGGCAGAGCAGGATCGGCTCGATCGCCAGCACCCACCAGTACCGATGGAAGCCCTCCGAGCCGCGGGCGACGATCGCGAGCGCGGCGAAGGCGCCCCCAGCGGTGACGGCGGCCACCATGGTCAGCGCCACGGCCGTAGCCGAGCGGCGACCGGACACGCCGTGCCGCCGGGTGAGCTCAGCCTGGGCGAGCGCCGGCCAGACAGCGCCGGGGACGTACTTCCCGAGCTGCGCCACGAAGAACGGGCGCGCGGCGAGCTTGATCGGCAGCGGTGAGCCGAGGTCGGCCAGGAAGACGCGCCAGGCCATGAACGGCGGCACGAGCGCCAGGCAGGCCAGCAGGGTCGAGGCGACCAGCACGCGGGCCGAGACGTGCGTGGCGCTGTGCGTGAGGTCCGACCAGCGGGAGACCACTGCCACCGCCGCGAGGCTCACCGACAGCAACGCCAGCGCCACCTTGGTGGCCCGCCACATCATCAACCCGACCGCAGCATGCGGACATAGCACAAGAAGGTGACGACCCCGAGCGCCGAGACGGCGTACTGCGACCAGCGAGTGCGCAGGGCCATCCCGAAGATCACCGTCTGCAGCGCCAGGGCCATGTACAGGTAACGGGGGATCAGCACCACGAAGACGTGCATGACGTAGAAGTTGTACAGGCTCCAGACGCTGGCCGCGGCGAGCGGGGCCACCAGCGACACGATCGCCATGGCGGTGTCCGGGATGGTGTACGGACGGCGCAGCACCACGAACGTCGCCAGCAGGATCACGACGGCGATGATGGTCGTGAGCAGCCCGACGACCGCCACGTGCTCGAACTGCGGGGGGAGTATCCCGGGGTTGCGGTCGGCACGGACCACCATGGTCAGGTCAGGGGTGAACAGCCAGCGGGGGTCGAAGGCCGTGAGGTGCCGCCCCGGCAGGGTGGGCACTCCCGGCGCGATGTTGGCGAGCGAGTAGGGCCGGGCGGTGTGGTTGTACCGGAAGCCCCAGCCGAGCAGCACCACCACTCCGCCGATGCCCAGGGACAGGCTCGCGACCAGCCAGTCCCGAACCATGCGCGCTCGACCGGCGCGGTAGCCCGCGATGCTGAGACCGAGGATGAGCAGCAGGCCCGCGAAGACCACCATGCCATTGGTGATCTTGGTGGCGACCACAGCGGCGCCGATCAGCGCGAACCAGTACGGCTTGAGGTCGCCTTGCCACCATCGGACGATCGCCCAGGTCAGGACGGCAGCCATGGGCACGCTCGCGACGTCGGGGTTGACCGTCGACGCCGTGTAGATGGTGGCGGGAACGCTGACGAGGACCGCCAGGACGCCGAACATGGCGAGCGTCGGCACTCGCATGCGGCGCATCGTGAGCCACAGGAAGAGGTTGCCGAGCGCGATCCAGAAGATCCCCATCAGCCGCGTCGCCACGAACTGGTTGAGACCCGTGACGCTCGCGATCACTCGGCCCCCCACGCCGGAGATGGCGTAGTACAGCGGCGGGTGGTCGGTCGTGTAGATCTGCCCGGCCTCGGGGTAGTACTGCACGTCGAGGGCGTTCGGGACCGTCGCGGGATCGGCCGCGGGGTTCGTGCACGGCGGGACGAACCCTGACTGCCACGCCCGGCAGGCGAGGTCGGAGAGAGCGCCTTGCGAGATCGCGTCGCCCTTGCTGGGCAGCTTGCCGTGCGAGACGTCCCAGGCGTAGGCGTAGTGGGGGAACTCGTCGAAGATCGAGATGCTGGTGAAGCTGTGGACGTGCAGACCGACGAGCAGCGCGCCCATCAGGGTCGGCACCAGGAGTGCCAGCAGCTGGGCCACCGAGGCCGCTCGCCAGCGGCTGCGGGTCGAGGGGGGCGGCTCTACCGGGGGGTCCTCAGACGCCGTGTCCGTGATTTCCGGCCCACTCAACGTCACTACCGCTCCAAAGAGGTCAGCCTGAAGTCCTGTGAGGCCCCCACGACAGGGCCATGATGCCAAACATCCAGCGGGAAAACCGAATCCCACGCGTGCCACCGACGATCGGGTGATCCGAGACGGAGACTGCGTCGACAGCCAGCTGGCACACAGGAATCTCGCGAGCCCCCGCCTTCGACCGGCGGACCGAGGGCCTCATCCTCAGCCGTGCGCAGCCACTCGTCGCTCGTCTCCGGACGGCAGCTCACCGGACTCGATCATGCTGTCGAGCAGGCTGATGTAGCGGCGGCCGATGGCGGTGACCGAGAACTCCTCGGCGCGGTCCCGCGCGGCGAGGCCGGTGCGCTCGGCCAGGGCAGGATCGGTCAGCAACCGGCGCAGCGCCTGCGTCAGCTCCGTCGAGGAGCCCGGCGTCGCGAGGAACCCGGAGACGCCGTCCTGGACGGCATCCTGCAGGCCGGGCAGCCGCGACGCGACGACGGCGCACCCGGCGCCCATGGCCTCGAGCATGGCCACCGGCAGGCCGTCCTGGTCGCCTGACGCGGCGGAGACCGACGGGACCACAGCCACCGACGCCCCGCCGTACTCGCGCGCCAGCTCGGTCCGCGGCAGCGCGCCGAGGAACGTGACGGACAGACCCTCGGCCTGGCGTTCGAGCTCGGCGCGGAGCGGGCCGTCGCCCACCACCCTGAGCTCGAAGTCGACATCATCGAGCTCGCGGAGCGCCCGCAGGAGGACCGCCAGTCCCTTCTTCTCCACCAGCCTGCCGACGAACAGCAGGCGGCCCGGCACGCGCTCCACGGCGTCAGCCAGTGGTCGGATCGCGTCGAGATCCGCACCCATCGGGAGGACGTGGGTGGTGTCCGGATCGGCGCCGAGCTCGATGAGCCGGTCCCGCATCTGGGAGTTCATGGCCGTCGCCATCCGCGCGTTCCGAAGCACGGAGCGGATGAGCCGGCGGCTGATCGGGTCGGTCAACCCGTAGAGGTCGCCGCCCAACGTGGTGACCAGCTTGGGTATCCCCGGCGCCCCGATCCGGGCGACGAGGCCCTGCGGGATCAGCCAGTGGATGTGCATGACGTCGGGCCGCTCCTTGCGGATCTGCCTGCGCAAGGCCACGACCTCGGCGGCGAAGAACAACGGCACCTGCAGCCAGCGGCTCGGCTGGCTGCGGAGATTCTCCAGGATCGCGCCGTCGGAGAGGTCTTCCCAACGCCCGAAGAAATAGCGGAAACGCTGCACGCTGAGCGGACCGTCCTGCTCGACAGCGGGACCGCCCGGAACAGCCGGCACGAGTACCGTCGTGCGGAACTGCTCGGCTTCCTGAACCGCCAGGTCACGCACGAATCCCGGAGTTCCGTCGCCCGGCCGAGCCGGATAGGTCGACGCCAGGATCAGTAGACTGCGGGCCCTCATGGCGCGAGTGTTTCACGAGGAGACCCGGAAATGTTCCAGAGCGGAATGTCGTGCGCAGTTCTGGGCGCACGGGGTTTCATCGGCTCGGCACTGGCCGGGCGCCTTGACGCCTCGGGGGTGGACTGCGCACGTTTCACGCGGTCGAGGCCCTTCCTGATCGACGGCGGACTGGCGCCTGAGCTCGCACGCGCGCAGACAATCTTCTGGTTGGTAAGCAGTATCCGGCCAGCGACGCAGGACACCGCCAACCACGCCGAGAAGGACCTCCACCTGTTGGAGACGCTGCTCAGGCTGCTCGCGGATCGACGCGACCGGCCACCACGGGTCGTCGCACTCAGCTCGGCCGGCACCGTGTATGACAGCGCCACGGCACCGCCGTACGCCGAGTCGTCGCCGACCCGTGCCGCCAACGCCTACGGGGAGGCCATGCTCGAGGTCGAGGCGGCGATCAACAACGGCGCGGCCAACCCCGTCGTGCTCCGCGTCTCCAACGCCTATGGACCCGGGCAGCCGGCGCGTCGCGGGCAGGGCGTCATCGCTCACTGGCTGGACGCGGTGCTGCGCGAGGAACCGGTCCGGGTCCTCGGGGACCCGAGCACGAAGCGGGACTACGTCTACATCGACGACCTCGTGGACGCCCTCGTGGCCGCCGCCGAGCTCCCTGATGACGAGTCCACGCCGCGCCTGGTCAACATCGGCTCCGGTGCAGGGACCTCGCTGGCTGACCTGCTCGACATCGTCGTGGACGTGGTGGGCCAGCAGGTCGAGATCGAGTACAGCGGCCCGCGCGCCTTCGACGCCCCGAGCACCTGGGTGGACATCTCGTTGGCCAAGCAGGCCCTGGGCTTCAGCCCACGGGTCGACCTTCACCAAGGCCTGCGGCGCTCCTGGGAGTGGATGCGGCTCCAGCGGACGGCGCAGGGACTGGGCTGAGCAGCCTCCTGCTCAGCTGGCGTCCCGGGCACGGCCGCCGCGCGTGAGGTCGTAGTGGAGCAGGCCCTCCGAGCCTTCCACGGTCGCCGGCGTGCGGTACTGCTTGGTGGCGATCCAGAGGTAGGTCGGCACGACCGGCGTGAGCGCCTGCACGACCGGCACCGGCAGCCGCGACACCGTCCCCTTGACCTGATCGCCGCTGCCGAAGAGCTCGGGGTTGCGGACGACGGGGACGGTGTAGTCGTACACCTGGAACCCGCGGGCGAGCTGCTTGAGCCCAGCCTTCGACTCGTGCTTCTCGTAGTACTCGTCCGCACGCCCGGTGGCGTGCACATAACGGTCCGCCGCGCCCTTCGGCAACCAGGAAAGCAGCGGGAGGCGGTAGTGCGGCTCCATCAGCTGGTACTTGTTCCCCAGACCGAGGTAGGCGACGCCGGCCGGCTTGAGCACGCGGTAGATCTCGTCCATCACGGCGTCCGCGTCGACGACGTGCTCGTAGATGTGGTTGAAGACGACGATGTCGAGCGAACCGTCGGGGAGAGGGATCGCATCACCAGGCGTGCACAGGAAGGTGACCTGGTCGCCGAAGCGCGCACGCGCGGCCTCGATCCCCGGGACGTCGATGTCGATGCCGGTCGCGGCGGCGCCGTCGAGGGCGAGCTCGTGCGCGACGAAGCCCGTCGAGCAACCGACGTCGAGGGCGGTCAGCCCGTCGAGGTCGCTGCGGCCGAGGTAGTGGTGGAGGACGCGGATGATCTTCTGCGCCTTGACCCGCCGGACGTCCTCCTCGTGCATCTTGCCCTGGATCTCGGAGTAGGCGAGCTGCGGCTTGCGGTCCGACGCGTCGGAGCTGGTCACGGTTCGCCTTCACAGAGGTCGCGGCAAGGAGCGCTGACGACGATATCAGCGATGCCCGGCTGCCATACTGGACCGCAACCACCCCCCGGACCGGCCCCGTCGGCATGCGGTCCCGACGCGAGAGGCGAGCAGACCCGTGGAAGCCTCCCGGATCCGGCACCGTCAGGGTGCGGTTCACCTCGTCAACGGCATCCCTTATCCGGACTGGACGACCACCCTCTCGCTCCTGCCCGTCTCGCTCGTGGGGCGCTGGCTGGACGAGCACGCTTCCGCGATGGCCGGCGACCTCCTCGACCTCGGCGCCGGCAACCAGCCGTTCCGGCCGTGGTACGGGCCCAAGGTCCGCTCTGTCGTCGCGGTCGACGTCGCCCCCGCGGAAGGCCTGTCCGTGCTCTGCCTCGCCGCTCCCCTGCCGTTCCGGGACGGCTCGTTCGACGCCGTGCTCTGCACGAGCGTGCTCGAGCACGTCGACAACGCCGAGGAAGCCATCGCCGAGATCGCCCGCACGTTGCGCCCCGGCGGTCAGCTGCTCATCACAGCGCCGTTCCTCTACCCGACGCACGAGGCTCCCTACGACTTCTGGCGGACCACGCACTTCGGCCTCGAGCGCATCTTGCGCCGGCACGGGCTCGAGGTCGGCAACGTCGCCGCTCAGGGCGGCCCCTTCATGCTGGTCAGCCACTACGCGATCGGCGCGCTCGCCCAGACGATCGCGCTGCTGGGGCGCAAGCTCGGGCCGGCGGGGGTGCTCGTGGACAACCGGGTCGTGCGGGGGGTCATCGCCGCCCCGCAGGTGGCGGTCCGTACCCGCCTCAGCCATCGCCTGACGTCGTTGTCGCGGGCAGCGAGCCTCGGTTACATGGCTGTCGCGACCAAGCCGCTCCTCCCGTAGTCGCGGGCTCGGCCGACCAGCGCGCGGCCGACCAGCGCTCAGCCGCCTCGCAGCTGCAGGACGTAGGCGAACCAGGTCAGCAGCCCGAGCGCAGCGACCAGCAGCTGCCAGCGACGCGTCCGCAACGCGAGGCCGAGAACCACGAGCTGCGGCACCATGGCCTCGTAGAAGTACCGGGGCACCGGTATCACGAACGCGTGCAGGACGTAGTAGTTGTAGAGCGCCCACACGGCCGAGGCGACCAGCGGCGCCACGACCGAGGCGATGGCGAGCTGAGGGGCAGGGATCGCCTGCCGCTGGAGCAGCACGGCCACCACAGCCACGAGCAGGACGACCGCGATCACCACGGTCAGCGTCGACAGCAGCTGCTGGTGCAGGTCGGCCACGGGCATGACGCCCGGGTTCAGCTTGTCGCTGCGGACCACCATCGTCAGATCGGGCTGGAACAGCCAGCGCACGTCGAAGCCGGGCACGGTGCGGTCGGGGAGCGTGGGCGTGTTGGGCGCGATGTTCGCCAGCGAGTACGGAACCGCCGTGTGGTGGTAGCGGAAGGTCCAGCCGACCAGCACCACGGCACCAGCGCCGCCGAGCGCGATGCTGGCCCACAGCCAGTCCCGGACCATCCGCGCGCGGCCGTCCCGGTACCCGGCGTAGCTGAGCAGCGCGATGATCACCAGGCCGCTCATGATGACCACGCCGTTGGTGATCTTCGTGGCGACGACGAGCGCACCGATGAGGGCGAACCACGCCGGGTGCATGGCTCCCTGCCACCAGCGGATGATGCCGTACAGCATCATCGCCGCGACCGGGACGCTGGCGACGTCCGGGTTGACCGTGGCTGCCGTGTACACCGTGAGCGGCACGCTCACGAGCACCATCAGCACGCCGAAGATGGCGAGCGGGGGGACCCGCAAGCGCCGCATCGTCAGCCAGAGGAAGACGTTGCCGAGGGCGACCCAGAAGATGCCCATCAGCCGCATGGCGACGAAGTCGCTGATGCCCGTCACGGACGCGATCAGCCGCCCACCGATCCCTGACACCGCGTAGTACAGCGGCGGGTGGTCCGTGGTGTAGATCTGGCCGGCCTCGGGGTAGTACTGCACGTCGAGCGCGTTCGGCACGGTGTGCGGGTCGGCATTGATGTCGGTGCACGGCGGGACGAAGCCGGACTGCCAGGGGCGGCAGGCGATCTGCGCGAGAGCACCCTCGGAGATCGCCTCACCACGGTGCGGGATGCTCCCGTGGGCGACGTCGTAGGCGTAGGCGAAGTGCGGCATCTCGTCGAAGACCGAGATCGCGGTGAACTCGTGGACGTGCAACCCGACCAGCAGCGCACCCAGCAGCGTCGGCACCAGCAGCGCGAGCAGCGGTGCGATCCCGACGCGACGCCAGCGCGACCGGGGCGGGACGACCGCGTCGGAGGGTGGCGCGGGCTCCGCGATCCCCATGTCGCTCAAGGTCACGCCCCAGCTCCGTCCCTGTTGCCCGGGACCGGATCGGCCCTGCGACTCCCCGATGATGCCAAAGGACCGAGATCAAACCCGAATCCCACGCCAGGGCCGGTGCGTGCCGGCTCACTCCCGGTCAAGAACCTGGGGTCCGCTGTGACGCAGGTGACCTCTGGAGTCCCTGTGACCCCTGTGGCGCTTTCGCGGGCTGCTGGTGCACGCGCGGAGTAACCCGGCCGTCACTGTTCGCCACCAGCCGTTAACCCAGGTTTGACATTGCACCGCGTCTAAACACCGACCTAAACGGATAAAAAGAGGACACACCCCCGCATCGCTGACGATTGGTGCCCTTCCCCTATGTCCTCAGCCACGCTGGTTCGTCCGCAGCCCACTGATGCCGAGGAGGTCAGCCCGCTCCCCCTCGCGCACCCGCTGGTCCGGCCGCGTCCTGGCCCCGGCCCGAACCACGCGAGGCCTCGCCGGCCGGCGTTCGTCCGGCTCCTCGCGTGGAGCCGGGTGCTCCCGGTGCTCGCGGTGCTCGCGGCGCAGGCCCACCAGTCGATCCTGCTGATCAGGAGCAACACCGCGTTCCTGGACGAGGCGACCTACCTCGCAGCGGGTCACCAGCTGCTGGAGCGCTACGCGCACGGCGGCCCGAACCTGAACTACGAGACCTACTTCTCGGGCGCACCTGTCGTGTACCCGCTGCTCGCGGCGACCGCGGACGGCATCGGCGGCCTGCACGCCGCCAGGTATCTCAGCCTCGCGTTCATGCTGCTGGCGACGACGCTGGCGTACATGTCGGCACGCCGGCTGTTCGGCACGCCGGCAGGGTGGTTCGCGGCGGCCGCCTTCGCGACCGTCGAGGGCACGATGTTCCTCGGGGCCTTCGCGACCTACGACGCGATGGCGCTGAGCCTGATCACCGTGGCGTGCTGGCTCGTCGTCCGCTTCGGCACGGCGGAGCGCTACCTCCCGCACGCCGGGATCTTCCTGGCCGCGCCGGTGATGGTGCTGGCCAACGTGACGAAGTACGCGACCGCTGCCTTCGACCTCGCGGTGGTCGCGGTGGCGGTGCTCGTCGTCGCCGGCAGGTACGGCTGGCGACAGGGCTTCCGGGTAGGAGCGATCCTCGGCGGCATCACGGCCGCGATGGTCGGCGCGTTGCTCGCCATCGCCGGCCCCCGGTACCTGGCAGGAGTGACGTCGACGACCCTGACGCGGGCCAAGGGCGCGACGCCACCCAGCGTGGTGAAGGCCGACTCCATCGCCTGGGTGGGCGCGCTCGCGGCGATCGCCGCCGTGGCCGTGCTGGTGGCGGTGGTCGCGGCGGTCATCGCGACCCGCAAGGGACGCAGCCGGACTGCGGCCTGGGCCAACGCGGCGCTGGTCACCGTGCTGATGCTGACCGTGCTGCTCGCCCCGGTGAACCAGTACCGCATCCACACGAGCACCTCGCTGAGCAAGCACGTGGACTTCGGCGCCTGGTTCGGGGCGCTCGCCGTGGGCTACCTGCTCGGGCTGGTGGCCGGCCGTCGCTGGTACGACTTCTGGCGCTACCCCTTCGCGGTCGCCGTGCTGGCCCCGCTCGCCGTCGCCGGCGTCCACCAGTCCCAGCGGCTCTACACCCAGTGGCCGAACTCGACGGCCTTCATCGCCACGCTCCGCCCTCTGGTGCTGAGCACGACCGGTCCGGTCCTCGTCGACGACGCCCAGGTGGCGACCTACGGCATCGGCGGTGACGTCTACCCGACCCGCTGGATCAACACTTTCTACCTCAGCTACTTCGATCCCGTCACCGGCACCCAGCTGACGGGACCCGCTGCCTACTCCGCGGCCGTCCGGGACGGGCACTTCGACGTGATCGCGCTCGACTACGGGGCGCAGAAGAGCGTCGACGCCGCGGTCGCTGCCGCCATCCACCTCAACAAGCAGTACCACTACGTCACCAAGGTGGAGCTGCACGACGTCTACGGCACCGTCACCTACGTCATCTGGCGCAAGACGTGACCGCCGAGCTGGGCACGGTCCAGCGACGGCACGCGCGGGCGGTCTCTGTCCTGCCGCAGTCCGGGCAACCGCTGCCGACCCCGCCCACCGACATCGAGAAGTACTCCTACGTCCACCGCGAGCTCCCCCTCCTGGTGGGCGTCTCGATGGTCAGCGTCACCTGCCTCACGATCAGCCAGCTCTTCTTCATCCGGCTGAACCCCTGGCTCTGGTTCGTCATCCCCTTCCTCGTCTTCACCCTCGTGTACTACCTGATCTCGTTGCGCATCAACCTCCCGAGCCGCAACTTCGACCTCGCCGCGCACCAGCGGCTGGTCAACACCTGGCGCCCGCGGGGGTACCCCGTCGTCGACGTCTGGCTCCCTATCTGCGGCGAGCCGCTGGCAGTGCTGGAGAACACCTGGACGTACGTCAACCGGATGCTCGAGGGGTACCCCGGCGAGGCCACGGCGTACGTGCTGGACGACGGCGACAACCCCGGGGCGCGTGCGCTGGCCGCCGAGATGGGCATGGAGTACCACGTCCGGGCGAACCGTGGCTGGTTCAAGAAGGCGGGCAACCTGCGCCACGCCTACGCGCTCTCCAGCGGGGAGTACATCGCCATCTTCGACGCGGACTTCGCGCCCCGCGAGGACTTCCTCGCCGAGACGCTGCCCTACCTCGACGCGGAGCCCGAGCTCGGCATCGTGCAGTCCCCGCAGTACTTCCGCGTGCAGCAGTCGCAGTCGCTGATGGAGCGCGGCGCGGGCGCGGTGCAAGAGCTGTTCTACCGGGTGGTGCAGGTCTCCCGGGACCAGCAGGACGGCGCCATCTGCGTGGGCTCGTGCGCGGTGTACCGCCGGACTGCGCTGGACGACATCGGCGGGACGACCTTGATCGAGCACTCCGAGGACGTCCACACGGGCTTCGACCTCGGCGCGGCCGGCTGGCGGTTGCGCTACGTCCCGATCCCGCTCGCCACCGGGCTCTGCCCGGCTGAGCCGGACTCGTTCCTCACCCAGCAGTACCGGTGGTGCTCGGGCTCGATGAGCCTGCTGGGTTCGCGGAAGTTCTGGGGACGGAAGCTGCCGTTCCCCACCCGCCTCTGCTACCTCTCCGGGTTCTGCTACTACCTGCACACGGCGATCTTCGTGTTCGTCGCGCCGCTCATCCCCATCCTGCTGATCGTGGCGCTGCCAGGGCAGGTCGAGCTCAGGAACTACCTCTGGATCCTGCCCAGCACCGTCTACAACCTCGTCGTCTTCCCGCTCTGGAACCGGGGCAGCTACCGGGTGACCGCGCTGATGGCCCGCAACATGTACGGCTGGGCGCACTGCTTCGCCGTCGTGGACATCCTGCGCAAGAAGAGCATGGGCTGGCAGCCGACGGGGGCCGGCGCGGACAAGCAGGCCACCACCCGCCGCATCTGGCGGGCGATGGCGTGGTGGGGCGGGGTCACGAGCGTGCTGTGGGTGGGCTCGTCGCTGTGGCGGATGGCGACGTACCCGCCGGCGAACTTCGTCTTCCTGCTGCTCACCGGTGTGCTGTACGCGTGGGTGGTGGCACTGCCGTTCGTCGCCCGCCGGCGCGAGCAGCGCGTGATCGAGCTGCCCTGAGCCCCTGGTACGCAGGCAGCGCGGCGCGCATCGCGGCCGTCGCTGCCGCCGAGCTCTCCAGCGGCCAGTCCGCCGAGCCGTCGTACTCGGACCAGACGAAGCCGCGCACCGACGGCTGGCTGGCCAGGTACGCGACGAACGCGGTGATCCAGGCGGCCTTGCTGCCCCCGGTCTCGCTGCTGCCGGTCTCGGCGAGCAGCACCGGCGTGCCGGCGGCCACGCTCGGGAGCTCCGCGAGGGTCGGGCCGAAGATCGTGGCCGCGCTGAGCCACTGCCCCTCGGGCACCCCGGTGCCGAAGTTGTAACCGTCGATCCCGACGAGGTCGACGTACCCGCTGCCCGGGTACAGCGCAGCCAAGGCCGGCGTGGCCGTGGTGACGGCCTCTGGGCTCCAGATCCAGGTCACGTTGCTCACGCCCGCGGCCATGAAGACGTCGTGCACGTGCCGGAAGGCCGCGACGTAGCTAGCAGCCGTGTTGCCGTGCACACCCAGTCCCCACGGGTACCAGCCGGCGTTCATCTCGTGGGCGAAGCGCACCATCAACGGCTTGCCGTAGGCCTTGGCACCGGCGGCCCAGGCACGCAGGTAGGTGTCGAAGCGCCCGCCGGCGATCGAGGCGAGCGGGTACGTCTGCTGGCTCGCGCCGAGGGTGTGGTTCCAGGGCTCCCAGGTCACCTCCGGCTCGGACCCGCCGGGGATCGCCGTCGCCGCGGCCGTCACCCGGTCGGCCGGGAACCCCGACGTCCAGTCCGCGTAGAAGCCGACGACGTCGACCGGCCGGCCCAGGCTCGCGGAGAGCGTGGCCATCGCGGGGAGCTGCGCCGTGCTCTGGACCGTGACGCCGAACAGGTGGGAGGTCGCTCGAGGGCTGCGGTCGACCACCCCGATCGGCGCGGGGGGCGGCGAACCGGCCAGCGCGGCCGTCGTGGGGAGCGTCAGCGGGAGTGTCGCGACGCAGCCGACCAGCAGCGCGGCGGCGGCCCGCGGGACCGCCCTCACGGCTTCGACCCGTCGAGGTAGTGCGCCCGGACGGCCTCGCCGTAGCCGACGGTCGGCGTCCCGGAGTACGAGGTGATCAGCGGAGGGCCGCCGCAGCCGGTCCAGGTGTTCCAGGCCCAGGTGAGGTAGCCGTAGCCGACCCGGTCGAGCCAGCTCATGGCGGCGCCCACGAAGCTGCCGGCGCAGTCGGTCTCGCCGAGCTCGGTGACCAGCATCGCCGCACCGTCCAGGCTGGCGACCTGTCCGGCCCAGCACGACGACGTCGCGCAGCCAGGGCTGCTGTACAGGTGCCAGGAGGCCGCGAGCTGGCCCGTCGGGTCGGCCGGCACGTGCTCCGCCCAGCCCTTCAGGTTACTGGCGTGGTCCAGGCCGCCCAGCAGCACCACGTTCGTGGCGCCGGTCGACCGCACGGCCTGCAGGAGCTGGGTCATTCCCACCGCCTGCCAGGCGGGGTGGCCGCCCTGGCCGGGCACCGTGCAACCCGACTGCCAGCAGCTCCAGCTGATGCCGTACGGCTCGTTGAAGAGGTCGAAGGCCACCGACCGGTCACCCTCGAACCGCTGGGCCACCTCTCGCCACAGGGTCGGGGAGTGATCGGCGTCCGCCATCTGCACCTGCCCGGTCGCCAGCCGGCTGCCGGGCGCCGACCAGTGCAGGTCGAGGACGACCGCCATGCCGTGCGCCTGCAGCCGCTCGACGTAGCCGCTCACGGCCGTGACGTAGGCCTTACCCGCGACCGCCGGCCGGACGCCGTTGATGCCGAGCCAGCAGTCCTCGTTGAGCGGGACGCGCACGACCTGGACGTGCCAGCTGACCATCGCGGCGATGGCGGCGTCGTCGACCGACCCCTGGAACACGCTGCTGCCGCCGAGGCAGCTGAACTCCGAGCCGGAGCGCCCGACGCCGTCGGTGACGACTGAGCCCGTCGCGTCGTCGAGCAGCTGACCGTTGCGCACCACCAGGGCCGGCGCCGCGCCGGGCGAGGCCGACGCGCCGTCCGGTCGACCCCGCCAGGCCGCCCAGCCGAGGCCGGCGAGCACGAGCAGAGCGGTGACCACCAGGGCCACCACGGCGGTGGCCCCGACCCTGTGTGCGGACCCGGCTCGTTGGTGCTGTCCCGGCGCGCCCTGGTGGTCGGCGACGGCTACTTGATCCGGGTCCCGGCGGACCGGAGGTCCTCGCAACCCAGGGTGACCCTGGCGGCCATCCCGGCCTCGGCCGACTTGCCGTAGCTGCGGGGGTCGTAGATCTTCTTGTTCCCGACCTCGCCGTCGACCTTCAGCACGCCGTCGTAGTTCTTGAACATGTGGTCGGCGATCGGGCGGGTGAAGGCGTACTGCGTGTCGGTGTCGATGTTCATCTTGACGACGCCGTAGTCGAGCGACTCGCGGATCTCGGAGAGCAACGAGCCGGAGCCGCCGTGGAACACGAGGTCGAAGGGCTTCGAGCCGGCAGCCAGTCCGAACTTCGCTGCGACGGCGTCCTGCAGCTCCTTCAGGATCGCCGGCCGGAGCACCACGTTGCCGGGCTTGTAGACGCCGTGGACGTTGCCGAAGGTCGCCGCCAGCAGGTACCGGCCGCGCTCGCCGAGGCCCAGCTTGTCGGCGGTGGCGATGGCGTCCTCGGGCGTCGAGTAGAGCTTGGCGTCCTGCTTGGCCTCGACGCCGTCCTCCTCGCCGCCGACCACGCCGATCTCGAGCTCCATCACGATGTCGGCCCGGTGGCACTTGTCGAGGAGCTCGTCGGCGATGTCGAGGTTCTCGGTCAGGCTCACCGCCGAGCCGTCCCACATGTGCGACTGGAACAACGGCAGCTGGCCCTTCGCCACCCGCTCCAGGCTGAGGTCGAGCAGCGGCCGCATGAAGCCGTCGAGCTGCTTGGCCGGGCAGTGGTCGGTGTGCAGCGCGATGTTGACGTCGTACTTCGCCGCCACCACGTGCGCGAACTCGGCAAGCGCGGTAGCCCCGACCACCATGTCCTTGAGGAGCTGGCCGACGCGAACTCGGCGCCGCCCCAGGAGACCTGGACGATCCCGTCGCTCTCCGCCTCGGCGAAGCCGCGGATGGCCGCCACGATGGTCTGCGACGAGGTGCAGTTGATCGCCGGATACGCGAAGGCTCCGGCCTTGGCGCGGTCCAGCATCTCGGCGTAGACCTCAGGGGTCGCGATGGGCATGACGGGGCTCCTCAGCGTGCAGGCGTGGACTGGTCGCGTGGCTCAGGCTGCGCGCGACGACGATGTCGCATGGACACCACCATCCTCTCAGGATGCCGGTCCCGCAGGGTAGGGCGGCTGGCCGAACACGTGCCGGCGGACCCAGGCGTGCATCGCGATCGCGGCAGCCGCGCCGGCGTTGATCGATCGGGTCGACCCGAACTGGGCGACCGACAGCACGTCTCGGCAGGCGGACCGCATCCCCTCGGACAGCCCAGGACCCTCCTGACCCAGGACCAGCACGCAGGCTTCAGGGAGGTCGTAGGTCTCCAGCGGCACCGCGCCGGGAAGGTTGTCGATCCCCAGCAGGGGCAGGCCCTCGTCCGCCGCCCAGCCCGTCAGGCCCTCGACCGTGCTGTGGTGATGCAGGTGCTGGTACCTGTCGGTCACCATCGCGCCGCGCCGGTTCCACCGGCGTTCTCCGACCACGTGCACGGCAGCGGCGTTGAACGCGTTGGCCGTGCGCACGACCGAGCCGATGTTGAAGTCGTGGCCCCAGTTCTCGACGGCGACGTGGAACGGATGGCGTCGGGTGTCGAGGTCGGCGACCACCGCCTCGAGCCGCCAGTACCGGTAGCGGTCGACGACGTTGCGGCGGTCGCCGGTCAGGAGCAGCTCAGGGTCGAGCCGTGGGTCGTCGGGCCAGGGCTTCGGGTGCGGACCGACGCCCACCTCACGCGGACCGAGGTCGGCGAGGGCCGCGTCGTCGAGGGCCCGGTCGTCCGTGTCGTCCATGGCTGCACCTTGGCACGGGTCCGCTGCTGATCCGCACTGTCACCGACCTGACGGGCGTCGTGGCCGCCGAGTGAGCCCGGCAATGCTCGAAGGCGGAGCGCAGATCGAGCCTGGAGGCCACCCATGACCATTCATCCGCACGCCCGTAGGAAGGGAATGGCTGTTGCAGGGCTGTCGGTGGCCACAGTGCTGGCTGGTTGCAGCTCCTCGTCGGCGGTCGCGTCACCCAGCGCGTCGAGAGTCTCGGCGGCGTCGTCGAGGGTGCCGATCAGCGGGACGCTGGGCACGGGGAAGGAGCTCTCGCCGGCGCCAGCGCGAGCCCGAAGCCCACGCATGCTGCGACGCGGCCGCCCTGCACCACCTCGCCGTGCACTTTCGGCTGGGCCGGCGACTCCTGGCAGTCCTTCGTCGTGCCCAGCGGCACGAGCCTGCTGCACGTGCACCTGGTGGGCGCGCACGGCGGGTCAGGAGGGTTCGGTGATGGCGGGCACGGTGGCCTCGGCGACGAAGTCGACGCGAGCCTCGCCGTGGGTCCGGGGACGACGCTGCCCGCCGGGTCGGTGCTGACGATCGCCGTCGGCGGCGACGGTTCGGACGGCAGCTTCCTCGGCGTGCCCGGGATCGGTGGATTCGGCAGCGGCATGACCGGGGGCAGCGGCGGGGATCCCGCGCTCGGTGGGGGAGGTGGTGGCGGTGGCGGTGGCGCGACCTACGTGAGCGCCTGCTCGCCGAGCGCCCCCTGCACCGTTCCGACGCTGCTGCTGGTGGCAGCTGGCGGCGGCGGTGGCGGTGGTGGAGACAGCTTCTACGGCGCCGCGACCGCCGACGGCGGTGCGGCTCAGGCCGATGGCGCCGGCGGCACGCTCGGCGGAAAGGCCCCGCGCAATGGCGCTCCTGGCCGCGGGGGTGCGGGCTTCGGTGGTGCCCAAGGAGGCAGTGCCGGCGGGGCGGCGGAGCTGTCCACCCCCGGGTGGGGTGGACGCGGCGGCTCCGCCGAGTCAGACGGCACGGCCGGCGGTGGCGGCGGGGGCGGCGGTTACCTCGGCGGTGGCGGTGGTGGTGCGACCAATGACGCGGAGAGCGACCTCACCGGAGGCGGCGGTGGAGGGGGCAGCCTGGTGCCTGCGGGTGGTGAACGGTCGACGGCCCGGTCCGGCGTACGAGCCGGCGTGACGATCTCCTGGTAGTCGAGCCCGTACCCTCACCTGTGTGATCACCACCCTCGCCGCGGCGAGCCTGCTCGATCCGCAGCACCTGATCGGGACGTTCGGGCTCCTGGGCATCCTGGCGATCATCTTCGCCGAGTGCGGGCTGCTCGTCGGCTTCTTCCTGCCCGGCGACTCGCTGCTCTTCATCGCGGGTCTGCTCGTCGCTCAGGGCCGGTTCCACACCCCGCTCTGGCTGCTCTGCCTGCTCATCGCGCTGGCAGCGATCGCCGGCAACATCGTCGGCTACGAGATCGGCCGTTCGCTGGGCCCAGCCGTCTTCAAGGAAGAGGGCTCGCGGTTCTTCCGGCAGGAGTACGTGGAGCGGACGCACGCGTTCTTCGAGAAGTACGGCGGGCCGTCGATCCTGCTGGCTCGCTTCGTGCCCATCGTGCGCACCGTGATCACCGTGATGGCCGGCGTGAGCAAGATGCATCG
This sequence comes from uncultured Actinomycetota bacterium, assembly GCA_963819215.1. Lineage (GTDB taxonomy): Bacteria > Actinomycetota > Actinomycetes > Prado026 > Prado026 > CAWFVK01. The sequence continues at coordinate 55,377 of CAWFVK010000001.1, forward strand.
CCGGACGTACATCACCTACTCGGTCATCGGTGGTGTCGCCTGGGCCGTGAGCGTGACGTTGCTTGGCTACTGGCTCGGCAACGTCGCCTTCGTCAAGGACCACATCGAGCTCATCCTCGTGGCGTTGGTGCTCGTCTCGGTGATCCCGATCTACCTCGAGCTCCGGCGCGGGCGCAAGAGCTCCCAGCAGGACGCCTGACCGCAGGCGGCGTCAGGCGAGCCCGAGGTCCGCGAGCGAGTAGGCGGACAGGTAGGTCAGGCCCGCGCCCTCGACCTTCGGGGCGGCCCCGCGCTCGACGATGACCGCGACGGCCACCACCTCGGCTCCGGCCTCCCGCAGCGCTTCGACGGCAGTGAGCACCGAGCCGCCCGTGGTCGAGGTGTCCTCGACGGCGAGCACCCGGCGTCCCGCGACGTCCGGCCCCTCGATCCGGCGCTGCAGGCCGTGGGCCTTGCCCTCCTTGCGGACGACGAAGGCGTCGAGCCTGCGCCCACGAGCCGCGGCGGCGTGCATCATGGCGGTCGCAACCGGGTCGGCGCCCAGGGTCAGACCGCCCACGGCGTCGAAGTCCAGGTCTGCGGTGAGGTCGAGCATGACCTCACCGACCAGCGGCGAAGCCACGGCGTCGAGCGTGATCCGGCGAAGGTCGACGTAGTAGCTGGCGGTCGCGCCGGAGGACAGGACCACCTCGCCGTGGACGACGGCCTTGTCCTTGATCTCGGCGAGCAGCGCGGCGCGGGCGGACGGGGCGGCAGGGGTAGAGGTCACGCGCAGAGCCTAGGGGAGGCCGTAGGGCACCCTGTGCGGGTGACCCCTCGCGCACTGGTCCTGCTGCACTCGCCGCTGGTGGGCGCCGTGAGCTGGGGCGACCTCGCCCAGCAGCTGACCGCCGAGCAGGTCCAGGTGGTCGAGGTCCGCACCGACGACCGGCCCCCGTACGCGATCCGGTACGTCGCCGAGGCCGCACGACAAGCGGCAGCGCTGCAGCCAACGGCAGAACCGCCGGCCCCTCTCACGTTGGTGGGGCAGGGCGGCGCCGGGCCGTTGCTGCCCTCGGTGGGGGCAGCGCTGCGCGCCAGGGGACGAACCGTGGCGGGGTATGTCTTCGTCGACGCCGGACTCCCGAGGTCTGGGGGAACGGCATCGAGGCTGGACCTGCTGGCCGCTGCCGACGACAGTGCCGCGGCGGTCCTGCGGCTGTCGCTGGCAGCCGGCGCTGCACTCCCCGAGTGCCTCGACGACCGCGCCCTGGAAGGCCTCGCCTTGGCCCCCGCCGACCGGATCCTGCTGGCGACGAGCCGGCGGCCTCGGACGCTGGACTTCTTCACCGAGGCCCTGCCGCACCCGGACGACTGGCCCGACGCGCCGTGCGGGTACCTGAGCACGGCGCCGTCGAGCGCGATCGCGGCGCGGCTGGCCCGAGCACGCGGCTGGCCGGTGGTCGAGCACCCGAGCGGGCCCTTCCCGGCGCTGGTCGACCCAGCCGGGACAGCGGCAGCGCTCGGCGTGCTGCTGGACGCGATGTAGCGATGCAGACGAACGCGACACAGCCGGGAGCGATACAGCTGGGAGCGATGCAGATGGAGGGATGCGGCTTGCGCGACGGTGGACCGACCCACCCCTCCGGGAGTCGGTCCACCGCCGGCCAAGCGTCCGAAGCCAGCCCCCTCGACGGGCTCGGACTGCCCGGACCCACCCCCTCGATGAGTCCGGAAGGTGTCGGATCAGCCCCTCAGCAGATCCCACACGGTCTGTGTTGTCGCTAGCGCTCGAGCTCTCGCAGGAGCGCCAGCGCCTGGTCGTAGTCCGCGGGCAGCGGCTCCAGCCACACCCGCGGTGGTCGGCGCGAGACCCGGGAGAGGCCGGCGTCGATCAGTCGGAGGTCCACGAGGTCGCGTAGCCGGGCGAGCGTGCTGCCGAGCTGCTCGTCACGCTGGACGAGCGCCCCGACGCGGCCTGAGCCGAGCACCACCAGGGACTCGCCGGCCGCGAAGACGTCACGCAGGCAGTCGGCAAGCACGCAGACCCTGGCGAGACGCTCCCAGGGGTCCGGTGTCTGCACCGACGCATCCAGCACGACCAGCCCGACGGCGTCGGTGACGAGGATGTTGTCCGCCACGGCGCTGCGGTAGATCTCGCCGAGCCTGGTCTTGAGGTACGAGGTGGTGGCCAGGCCCGTCATGGCGTCCTCGCAGGACGAGGTGCGCACGGGGATGACCCCGGCCTCAGCCCAGCCGGAGGTGAAGGCGCGGACCACGTCGAACGGCGGGCTGGGCTCGCCGACGACGATGAACAGGGCCGAGAGGTCGTCCAGCGACTCCGCCAGACCGACCCCGGCCTCGGCCCGCACCCGGCCGAGGAGCTCAGCGGAGACCGTTGCGTCCCGCCCGTCCGCGACGGCCTCGGCCAGCGCGTCCACGGCCGGGTCCCACCAGTCGGTGGGATGCGCCCAGGTTGCCTCGGCGCTGCACCGCTGCCAGCTGGCACGGACAGCGGCGGCAGGCCCGCTGAGAGGGAAGAGCACAGAAAGAACGTCATCCGCCATGCTGGTTTCCCTCCTTCCGTTCGCTTGTCGACACCGATGAGACCCCCCGGTCGCTCAACCATGACGCGGCTTTGGCCGACAATTTCTGTGGCTGGTCCTCCAGGCGGCGCCCCGTCTGGTCCGGACTGGTGCAATCCGCGGCTCGCGCTGCACCGAAGCACCCCGGGACTGGGGTCCGATTCGTCCGTCATGGATGGCCCGGAACGCCGTCTCATCTGTACGCGCGAGGGTGACCGGGAACGTTCTGGCCGTCCCTCGCGTCCGAACGGAGCACGACCCCGCTACCAGATGTTGGACCAACCGGGGTATACCGGACGCAGATTCACCGTTTCACGCCCCCTCGTAGAAGAGAATCGAGCCTGTGACCGACCAGCCACCGCTCGACACCGAGCTCGCGCCTGTCCAGGCGCCGGGCCCGAGCGACGCTGAGCTGATCACGGCCGTCCGCGCCGGCGACACCGCCGCCTTCGGCCCGCTCTTCGACCGGCACGTGGGCGCGGCCAGGGCGCTGGCCCGGCAGATGACCCGCGACCCCAACGAGGCCGAGGATCTCGTCTCGGAGGCGTTCGCCAAGGTCCTGGGCATCGTCCAGGGTGGCGGCGGCCCGGACGTCGCGTTCCGGGCGTACCTGCTGACCGCGCTGCGGCGCACCGCGTACGACCGCACGAGGGCCAACGCCAAGGTGCAGGTGGCCGACGACCTCACCCCGTTCGACCCGGGCGTGCCCTTCGTCGACCCCGCGGTCGAGGGACTGGAACGCTCCATCGTCTCGCGCGCCTACACCTCGCTGCCCGAGCGCTGGCAGACGGTCCTGTGGCACACCGAGGTCGAGGGCCTGTCCCCGGCCCAGGTGGCTCCGCTGCTCGGCCTCACCGCCAACGGGGTCGCGGCCCTGGCCTACCGCGCCCGCGAGGGCCTGCGGCAGGCGTACCTGCAGCAGCACCTCATGGGCCCGAAGAACGTCGACTGCGAGCCCTACGCGGAGAAGCTCGGCTCGTACGCCCGAGGCGGGCTGTCCAAGCGCGAGACGGCTCAGGTCGAGTCGCATCTCGAGGGCTGCTCGCGCTGTCGGGCCCTGGTCGTCGAGCTCACGGACGTCAACCACGGCATGCGCATGGTGGTCGCCCCGCTCATCCTCGGCGCCTTCGTCGTCGGCTACCTCAAGGCCGCTGCCCTGTTCGGAGGGACTGCCTCGGTCATCGCCGGGACTGCCGGGACCGCCGGTGCCGGTGGGGCTGCTGGCGGTGCCGCCGGGACTGCGGCGGCCGGTGCCGGCGCGGCTGGTGCGGCTGGCGCTGGAGCGGCCGGTAGCGCTGCGGGCGTCGCCGGTGCGACCGGTGCAGCCACCGCAGGTGCGGCAGGGACGCTCGGTTCGGCTGCTGCGCTGGGTGGCACGAGCGCGGCCGCGGCGGTCAGCACCGCAGGTGCGGCGGCAGTTGCCGGTGCAGCCTCGGCCGGCGGCACCGGCGCGGGTGGCCTCGGGCTCGCGGCGGCTGCGGCAGCCGGCTCGATCGGGGCCCCGGCCGCAGGGACCGCGGCAGCGGCAGCCGCCGGCGGCGCCGCGCTCGTCGGCGGAGCGACCGCAGCGGTGACCGTCACCGCGGCAGCGGGCGGTGGCCTCATCGCCAGCGGCTGGGTCGCGGGCGTGGCCGCCGCCGTCATCACCCTGGCCGGCGCGGGCGTGGCCACCGCCGTCATCACCAGCAGCAACAACGGCACCACCACCGGGGCCACCGACCAGTCGGCGGCGAGCGCGCCTGCCGTGCCCGGCGCGCCGTCCGACTCCAGCAGCCCGACCGACAGCGCCCCTGCGCTGCCACCCGTCGTCCCGGTGGACAGCTCGACCCCGGCGGCCAGCCCCAGCGACACCCCGACGCCTGCCGACACCCCTACCCCGCCTCCCGTCGACGCCAACGCGCTCCAGCCGGTCGACACCCCGACCCCGGTCGACACCCCGACGGACACGCCGACCCCGGTCGACACCCCGACGGACACGCCGACCCCGGTCGACACGCCCACGGACACGCCGACCCCGACGGACACCCCCACCCCCACGGACACGCCGACCCCGACTGACAGCCCCACCCCGACCGACACGCCGACCCCGACCGACAGCCCCACCCCGACCGATACGCCGACGCCGACCGACAGCCCGACGCCGACCGACACCCCCACCCCGACACCCAGCCCGACCGACACGATCCCCGTCGGCGCGGCCTCGCTCGTGGTCACGTACACCCCGGTCGGCGACCTGCTCGAGGGCCGGCCCGGCGTGATCGGCTTCACCGTGGACAACAGCGGCACCGCGGGATCCGGCCAGATGACGGCCGACGTCGCCCTGCCTGCCGGGGTGACGTTCACCGGCATCGACAGCGACGGGACGACCGGCTCCTGGAGCTGCACCCCGTCGGCGACGGGCGCGAACTGCGTGCTTCCTGACCTCTCGACCGGCGGCAGCGACGAGCTCTCGCTCGACGTCGTGGCCGCGGACGGCTCGGCCGGCACCACGCCCGTGAGCATCACCGTCGGGGCAGCCGGACTCGCCCCCGTCGTCATCACCAGTGCGCACGGCGTGCAGAAGAGCGGGCTCGCCCAGGACTACAGCGCGCGCGGTCACCTGCGGGTCAGCCAGATCGGCAACACCTTCCTGTCCTGCCCGGTGATCCTCGTCGGCTGCTCGGACGCCCAGCAGCGCGTCGGATCGCTGCTCAGCGTGCGGGACTGGGACATGGGCTGGTACGACGCCGACGCGGATCCCAGCACCACCGCGTCCTCGGGCGCCACCCTGACGCTGGCGGCCGGGAAGCCGAAGACGATCAAGTTCGCGGCTCTGTACTGGTCCGGGACCTACGACGGCAGCACCGAGCCGGGGGTGATCAGCCTCAAGGCGCCGAACGGCACCGGCTACGTCACCGTCAACGCGACCCGGGTGCTCACCGCCCAGGCAGGCACCAAGCCGCTCTACTCCGCGTACGCGAACGTGACCTCGCTCGTCGCCGCCGGTGGCGCGGGGACCTGGTGGGCTGCCGACCCGGTGGCCTCCACGGGGCGGGGGTCGTTCGCCGGCTGGTCGCTGATCGTGGTGCAGACCGACGCCAGCGCCCCGGCCAACCGGGTGGCGGTCCTCGGTGGTCTGAGCAGCGTCGTGCCCGGGGCGACCGCGCCCACCTTCGCCGTGCCCATCACCCGCGGCAAGCCCGCCAGCATCGGCGTGGCGGCCTGGGGCGGCGACCCCACCCTCACCGGTGACCAGGTGCAGCTGAACGGTGTCGCGCTCACGCCGACCGGCGGGACGCAGGACCCCAGCAACGTCATGGACTCCTCGAGCCGGGGAAGCATCGGAGCACCGCTCACCTTCGGCACGGACGTCGACTCGCTCGGCGGCACCTACCCGAAGAAGGGCAAGGGCTCGGTGACGTTCGTCGCGGGCCAGGACAGCTACTTCGTCAGCGTCCTGACCTCTTCGACGACCTCCTGATCCCCCTCGACCAGGGCCCGACCAGCTCCCGACCAGCCTGGCGGTGGCTACTTCTTCGGCCTGCTCCGTGCGTAGAGATCGGTCGCCAGCTTGCGGGGCGCGTGCCGCGCACCCAGCCCCAGCACCTTGTAGGTCCGCGTCGGGACGCTGACGCTGCGGCCGCGCCGCAGATCGGCCAGGCCCTCGCGGGCCACCTGCTCCGGCGTGAGCCACAGCCGGTCCGGGATCGCGCTGACGTCCATGCCGCCCCGCTGGTGGAACTCGGTACGGGTGAAGCCAGGGCAGACCACAACCGCCCGAACCCCGGTGCCGGCGAGCTCGCGCGCGAGGCCCTGGGTGAACGTCGTCACCCAGCTCTTCGCCGCTGAGTACGTCCCCCCGGGCAGCCAGCCGGACAGCGAGGAGATGTTGACGATGCCGCCGTGCCCCCGCTGGACCATGCCGGGAACCACCGCGTGGGTCAGCCGCAGGACGGCGCGCACCAGCAGGTCGAGCTGACGCTCTTCCTCGGCGACGTCGTTGACGGCGAACCGCCGGTTGGTGCCGAAGCCGGCGTTGTTGACCAGCAGGTCGACCGGGCTCGAGGCGTCTGCGAGTCTGCGCCTCGACCTCGGCGCAGCCCGCACGGTCGGCAAGGTCGGCGACGAGCGCCTCGGTCGCTCCGCCGAAGCGCCGCGCGAGGTCTGCAGCCTGCGCCTCGAGCCGCTCCCGGGTTCGCGCCACCAGCACGAGGTCGTAGCCGTGCGAAGCGAGCTCCTCTGCGAAGGCCTCGCCGATGCCTGACGTCGAACCGGTGACCAGAGCAGTAGCCATGCCCCAAGCCTTACACCTCGTGACGCCCCTTCGTCATGCGCTGGCCAGCCATTGGGATGCGGTGAAGTGGGATAGGCCGTTGGTGATGGTGACGGTTCAGCCGCGGTGGTCCAGCCGCTACGTCGTGGCGCTGCCCGCAGAGCAGGACGAGGTTGGACGTCCCTGTCGCCCTGCAGTGGCCCGCCTAGGCAAGGGGTCCCCGCCCTTCGAGGGGCGGCCTTCAGCAACCCCGCCGCGTCAACGGCACCTGTGGTCATGGACGCGCTCGAGCGGATCGTCGATATTCGCCCCGCATCAAGCTGTCGATCACTTCCTAGGGAGCAGGTTCAGGGCCCGCGCCCCAACGCGGCGCGCCTCGGGCTGGCTACCGTGGCCTCGTGACCACCTCCGGCGCGGCCCGCCCGCGGCTCGCTCCGCACCTGGCCGGCCTCGGCACGACGATCTTCGCCGAGATGTCTGCGCTCGCCCAGCGCACCGGCTCGGTCAACCTCGGGCAGGGCTTCCCCGACACCGACGGTCCGGCCTCGGTGGCAGCAGCCGCTGCGGACGCCGTGCTCACCGGCCAGGGGAACCAGTACCCACCCGGCCTCGGGATCCCCGAGCTGCGGGAGGCGATCGCCGCCCACCAGCTCCGCAACTACGGCATCGACCTCGACCCGGAGCGCGAGGTCCTGGTCACCGCGGGCGCCACCGAGGCGATCGCCGCCGCGATGCTGGGCCTGGTCGACACCGGCGACGAGGTCATCGCGCTCGAGCCCTACTACGACTCCTACGCGGCGATCATCGAGATGGCCGGGGCGTGCGCGGTGCCGGTGACGCTCCGAGCGCCCGACTTCGCGCTGGACCTCGACGCGCTGCGCGCCGCCGTCGGCACCCGGACGCGGCTGATCCTGCTCGAACTCGCCGCACAACCCGACCGGCGCGGTGCTGTCCGCCGCTGAGCTCGACGCCGTGCCGAGGTCGCGCTCGAGCACGACCTGGTCGTCGTCACCGACGAGGTCTACGAGCACCTGACGTTCGACGGCGCGCGCGCACGTCCGCATCAGCACGCTGCCGGGGATGCGCGAGCGCACCGTGACGATCTCCTCGGCGGGCAAGACCTTCTCGTTGACCGGCTGGAAGGTCGGCTGGGTCGACCGGGCCAGCCCGAGCTCGTCGCGGCGGTGCGGACCGCCAAGCAGTTCCTGACGTACGTCTCGGCCGGTCCGTTCCAGTACGCGGTCGCCGAGGCGCTGACGCTGCCGGACAGCTACTACGACGAGCTGCGCGCGACCTTGCAGGCGGCAGCGGGACCAGCTGTGCCGCGGGCTGGCCGAGCTCGGGCATCGACGGTCTCCGTCCCCAGGGCACCTACTTCGCCACCACCGACATGCGACCGCTCGGCTGGACCGACGGCACGGAGTTCTGCCGCGCGCTGCCGGAGCGGTGCGGCGTGGTGGCGATCCCGCACCAGGTGTTCTACGACGACCCGGACGCCGGCCGGTCGCTGGTGCGCTGGGCGTTCTGCAAGCGCCCCGAGGTGCTCGACGAGGCGCTGGGACGGCTGCGGGACGGCCGGCTGCTGCGCTGAGGCGCCGCTCGCACCCTCAGCGCCTGGTCCAGGGGCTGCGCGGCGAGCGTGCTGAGGTGGCCACGCGCACCGCGGCGTAGGCGGCCACCGCGACGAAGAGCCAGCGGAGGCCGATCGCTCATCGACGCGCGGACGACCTGCACGGGGCTGTACGTGGCACGCACCAGGCTGACGGCGTCCAGGAAGCCCACACCCTGCGCGTGCGCGACGTAGCCGATGTCGGTGAGCACGTAGCCCAGGATCACCCCCAGCACCGCGAGCAGGCCGACGGCGACCGTGGTGGCGGTCGTCATCGCGCGGCTCACCGCGCGGCAGGCCAGCCCGACCCCGAGCCCGACGGCCGCAGCCAGGATGCCGAGCTCGTACTTCGTCAGGTAGCTGACGACCGCCCAGACGACGGCGCCGACGAGCGCGGCAACCGCAGCGGCGAGCAGGCCGAGCACCGGACGTGCGACGGGTGCGACCGGTGCGGGTGGGTCGGGAGGCCGCGGCGCTCCGTACTCCTCGGGGCCCCCTGGGCTCACCCAGGACTCCGGCGCACGCCGCGAAGGAGCAGCGAGGTGCCGTCGTCCGCGACGTCGACCTCGACCGTGTCGCCGTCGAGCACCGTCCCGGCCAGGATCGCCTTGGCGAGCCGGTCGCCGATCTCCGTCTGGACCAGCCGGCGCAGCGGCCGGGCTCCGTACTGCGGGTCGAAGCCCGCAAGGGCCAGCCAGTCGCGCGCGGCCGGGGTGACCACCAGCGTCAGGCGGCGCTCGGTCAGGCGCCCGGCGAGCAGCGCGACCTGCAGGTCGACGATGTGCGCGAGCTCCTCGGTGCCGAGCGGCTCGAACAGCACGATGTCGTCGAGCCGGTTGAGGAACTCGGGCTTGAACGTCGCCCGCACGATGGTGAGCACGCCCTCCCGGCGGGCCTCGGGGTCGATGCTCTGGTCGACGAGCAGCTGCGAGCCCAGGTTGGACGTCATGATCAGGATGACGTTGCGGAAGTCGACCGTCCGGCCCTGGCCGTCGGTCAGGCGGCCGTCGTCGAGCACCTGCAGGAGGACGTCGAAGACCTCAGGGTGGGCCTTCTCGACCTCGTCGAGGAGCACGACCGCGTACGGCCTGCGCCGGACCGCCTCGGTGAGCTGGCCGCCGGACTCGTACCCGACATAGCCCGGCGGCGCCCCCACGAGCCGCGACACCGAGAACTTCTCGCCGTACTCGCTCATGTCGATGCGCACGATGGCGCGCTCGTCGTCGAAGAGGAAGTCCGCGAGCGCCTTGGCCAGCTCGGTCTTGCCGACTCCGGTCGGTCCGAGGAACAGGAACGAGCCCGTCGGTCGGTCCGGGTCGGAGATACCTGCCCTGGCCCTGCGCACCGCGTCCGAGACCGCCGTCACGGCCGCTCGCTGACCGACCAGGCGCTGCCCGAGGCCCTCCTCCATGTGCAGGAGCTTCTCGGTCTCGCCCTGCAGCAGCCGGCCGGCCGGGATCCCCGTCCAGGCGGAGACGACCTCGGCGACGTCGTCGGGCCCGACCTCCTCCTTGACCATGGCCGACCGGTTGTTGGCGTTCTCCCTGGCAGCGACGAGCTCGGCCTCGACCTCCCTGACCCGCCCGTACAGCAGCTTGCTCGCCGTCTCGAGGTCGCCGGCCCGCTGCGCGAGCTCCACCTCGGTGCGCAGCCGGTCGAGCTCCTCCGCCAGCGCGCCGGCCTTGTTCAGCGCGCCCTTCTCCTGCTCCCACCTGGCGTTGAGGGCCCCGAGCCGCTCCTGCCGGTCGGCGAGGTCGGCCCGCAGCCGGGCGAGGCGCTCGACGGACGCGGGGTCGGACTCGTTGGCGAGCGCCATCTCCTCCATCCGGGCGCGGTCCACCGACCGTTGCAGCTCGTCGATCTCCACCGGCCGCGAGTCGATCTCCATGCGCAGCCGCGAGGCGGCCTCGTCGACGAGGTCGATGGCCTTGTCCGGCAGGAACCGTGAGGTGATGTAGCGGTTCGACAGGGTCGCTGCGGCGACGAGGGCGGCGTCGGTGATCTGGACCTTGTGGTGTGCCTCGTACTTCTCCTTCAGGCCGCGCAGGATCCCGATGGTGTCCTCGACCGATCGGCTCACCGACCAGGACCTGCTGGAACCTGCGCTCGAGCGCTGGGTCCTTCTCGATGCGCTCGCGGTACTCGTCGAGCGTCGTCGCGCCGACCATCCGCAGCTCGCCGCGCGCCAGCATCGGCTTCAGCATGTTGCCGGCGTCCAGCGAGGAGTCGCCCGAAGCGCCCGCACCGACGATGGTGTGGAGCTCGTCGATGAAGGTGACGACCTGCCCGTTCGAGTCCCTGATCTCGTCGAGGACCGCCTTGAGGCGCTCCTCGAACTCACCCCGGTACTTCGCGCCTGCCAGCATCGCCCCGAGGTCGAGCGAGACCAACCGCTTGTCGCGCAACGACTCGGGGACGTCCCCGGCCACGATCCGGCGGGCCAGCCCTTCGACGACGGCGGTCTTGCCGACACCGGGCTCGCCGATGAGGACGGGGTTGTTCTTGGTCCGCCTGCTCAGCACCTGGACCACGCGTCGGATCTCGGCGTCGCGGCCGATCACCGGATCCAGGCCGCCTTCGCGGGCCCGTGCGGTGAGGTCGACGCCGTACTTCTCCAGCGCCTGGAACGACCCCTCCGGATCCGCCGAGGAGACCCGCGCGGTTCCCCGGACCCGATCGAGCGCGTCGCCGAGACCCTGCTCGGTGGCGCCGTAACGGCGCAGCAGCTCCGCAGTGTCCCCGCCGGCGGCCGCCAGCCCCAGCAGCAGGTGCTCGGTCGACAGGTGGGAGTCACCGCGCCGCTGGGCGCGCTCGGTCGCCACCGCGAGGACCCGCTGAAGGGTGCCGGATGCCTGCGGGGCCGACACGGTGCTGCCGCTCGCCCTCGGCAGGGCGTCGACCGCGCTCTCGGCTGCCGCGGTGAGGACTCCGCGGTCGACACCGCTCGTCTCGAGCAGCGCCACCGCGATCCCGTCGGGTTGCTGGAGCAGGGCAGCGAGCAGGTGCGCGGGCTCGAGCGCGGGGTTGCCGTTGGTCACCGCGCGGCGCTGAGCGTCCGCGATCGCTTCCTGGCTGCGGGTCGTGAGGTCCATGCGGTGTCCCGCCCTTCGTCACGTCGTCCGGATCTGCGGCCGAGCCTATGACGCCCAGCGACTACGCGGTGACGGTCCCCGACCCGGTGCCGCCGGTACCGCCGGAGCCGCCGGTGCCACCGACGGGCGCCGACGGGGGCAGCCCGAGGTCCACCCGCACCCTGGCCGCGATCGCCGCCGACGTGTCCAGGTCCGCGTCCGTCTTGTCCACCCAGGCCAGCAGCTGGCTCTCGTGCAAGCCGGCGACCGCACGGAGGTCGTTCGACAGCGCCACGTTCGCCAGCACCAGTGCACGGACGTCGGTCGCAGCCGCAGCAGGCCAGGCAACGCTGGACAGCTCGACGCCCGCCTTGTCCTGGACCAGCGCGAACGGCCGTGTGACCGCGGCGAGGTCGGCGACCGTGGGATGGTCCCCGAGCGCGTCGAGGGCGTCATCCATGGTGGCCAGGGCAGCGTTGCGCGGCGCGATGATCGCGAGGTACCTAACCGCGGCGGCGGCCTTGGCCAGCGCGGGTCCGGTGGGCGCCACGCTCGGGGCCGGTGACGGGGTCGACGCCGACGCTGACCCCGGGCCCTGCTCGGGCCGGGAGAACGCGGGACCCGCGGCCGCCGAGCAGCCGGCGAGCAGGGCCGCGAGTGCAGCCATGAGCGCGAGGCCCCGGACGCCGGCGCGCACCCTGCCCGCCCGGTGGGCCTGTCGTCGCACTGCCGTCCTCACCTTCGCCTCATCGCTGTCTCGCTCGACCGGTCGCTCACCCTCGTGCGGGGGCTCGACACCCGTCAGCACCGGCCTCGACAGTAATCCGGCTGGCACCCGAGTGCCCCCTCGTTCACCCGATCGCCGGACCTGGTGGGAGTGGGGGCAGGATGGCAGCACCATCGGGCACACCCCCGCCCGACGACCAGCCGCCTGGCTCCTGAACCGGCGGTTGGTCGAGGGCAGCACGCGGCGCACCGCCCGCGACGACGAAGGAGGACCACTCGTGACGGACGTCCTGCTCAGCTATCCCGACGGCTCGCTCGACCTGCCCGTCGTCCCGGCCACCGACGGCGCCGCCGGCATCGAGATCAACGGGCTGATGGCCAAGTCCGGCCTGGTGACGCTCGACCCAGGCTTCGCGAACACGGCGGCCTGCGCGTCGGAGATCACCTACATCGACGGTGACGCCGGGGTCCTGCGCTACCGCGGCTACCCGATCGAGGAGCTCGCCGAGCACGCGACCTTCCTCGAGGTCGCGTGGCTGCTCATCCACGGCGAGCTCCCGACGCCGGACGAGCTCGCCGGCTTCGACGCCGTGATCCGCCAGCACACGATGCTGCAGGAGGACCTCCGCGAGTTCTTCGGCGCGCTCCCCCGGGACGCGCACCCGATGGCCGTGATGTCCTCCGCGGTCAGCGCCCTGTCGACCTTCTACCAGGACAGCCTCGACCCGTTCGACGCCGAGCAGGTCGAGATCTCCACGATCCGGCTCCTGGCCAAGCTGCCGACGATCGTCGCCTACTCGCACAAGAAGGCCGTGGGCCAGCCGTTCCTCTACCCGGACAACCGCCTCGACTACGTCGAGAACTTCTTGCGCATGACCTTCGGGGTGCCCGCGGAGGAGTACGTCGTCGACCCCGTCGCGGCGAAGGCCCTCAACCTCCTGCTCGTCCTGCACGCCGACCACGAGCAGAACTGCTCCACGGCCACGGTGCGGCTCGTCGGCTCCAGCAACGCCAACCTCTTCGTCTCGATCTCGGCCGGCATCGCCGCCCTGTTCGGGCCGCTGCACGGGGGCGCCAACGAGGCCGTGCTGGAGATGCTCGAGGGCATCGCCGCGAGCGGCGGCGACGTGGACGCCTTCGTCGCGCGGGTGAAGGCGAAGGAGCCCGGCCTCAAGCTGATGGGCTTCGGCCACCGGGTGTACCGGAACTACGACCCGAGGGCGGCGCTGGTCAAGAAGGTCGCGACCGACCTCCTCGAGTCGATGGACAAGCTCGACCCCCTGCTCGAGGTCGCCCTCGCGCTGGAGAAGGCCGCGCTGGCCGACGACTACTTCGTCTCCCGCAAGCTCTACCCGAACGTCGACTTCTACACGGGCCTCATCTACAAGGCGCTGGGGTTCCCGACCCAGATGTTCACCACCCTGTTCGCGATCGGGCGGCTGCCGGGCTGGATCGCGCACTGGCGCGAGATGATCGCGGACCCGACGACCAAGATCGGGCGGCCTCAGCAGGTGTACACCGGACCCGGACTGCGCCACTACCCCACCGGCTGAGGCAGGATGGGGCCCCGCCCCACAGGCAGGATGGGGCCCGAGCAGGGGGTGCACGAGCTGTGAGCCAGAGCATCGTCGTCGTCGGCGCGGGCCTGGGAGGCCTGCGCGCCGCGGAGCAGCTCCGTGCGGCGGGCTTCGCCGGGCACATCGTGGTCGTCGGTGACGAGATCCACCTCCCGTACAACCGGCCGCCGCTGTCCAAGGAGGGGCTGGCCGGCGAGATCTCGCACCAGACCCTGGCGTTCCGGCACAAGGCCTCGGTGGCCGACGTCGAATGGCGGCTCGGCGCCGTCGTCACCTCCGTCGACCTGGGCAGCAAGGTGGTGCAGCTCGAGGGCGGCGAGCAGCTCAGCTACGACGGCCTGGTGGCGGCGACCGGGGTCAGCGCACGCCGGCTCCCGCTGCCCGCGCCGCTGGGCTGGCGGCACATCGTGCGGACCCTCGACGACGCCGCCCGGCTCCGTGCCGACCTCGTGCCCGGGGCGTCGGTGGTGGTGATCGGCGCCGGCTTCATCGGCTGCGAGGTCGCCGCGACCGCACGCCTGCTCGGCTGCGAGGTCCACGTCATCGACCCCATGCCGGTCCCGCTGCTCCGCCCGCTGGGCGTCGAGCTCGGCACCGAGCTCCAGCGTCGGCACGAGGAGCACGGGGTGCAGTTCCACCTCGAGCGGACCATCGCGGCCATCGACGGCCGGCCCGACGCGACGGGGCCCGCGAGCGTGACGCTCGACGACGGCGCGATCATCGCGGCGGACGTCATCGTCGAGGCCGTCGGTTCGCTGCCCAACGTCGGCTGGCTCGACGGCAACGGGCTCGACCTCACCGATGGCGTCACCTGCAGCGTCGACCTCCACCCGGTGCGGGGCGCAGCCGACGCAGCCGCGACGCCGGTGCGCGACGTCGTGGTCGTCGGCGACATCGCCCGGTTCCCGAACCTGCTCTTCGACGACGTCCCGCGCCGGGTCGAGCACTGGAACATGCCGACCGAGACGGCCAAGCGGGCGGCCCGGTCGCTGCTCGCCACGCTGCAGGACGACGCCCCCGAGCTCCCGCCGTTCCTGCCGATGCCGGCCTTCTGGAGCGACCAGTACGAGATCCGCGTGCAGTCGTTCGGCATGCCAGGGCTGGGCCCGGACGACATCAGGGTGCTGGAAGGTGAGATCACCGGTGAGGTCGTCATGGGCTACCACCGCGACGGCGTGCTCGTCGGGGTCGTCATGCTCGGGCTGATCCGGCGGGCGACCTTCTACCGCGACCTCATCGTCGCCGCAGGGACGCCCCAGCCGGCTGTCAGCTGAGCCGCCGCCCGGCGCTCAGGAGCGTCGGGACTGCGGGCGCCACACGACGAGGGCGCCGCTGCGCTGGTTCGACTCGACCTCGGCCAGCCGACGGCGCAACCGCTGGACCTCGTTCTCCAGCTCCAGCACCCGGCGGATGCCCTCGAGGTTGACGCCCTCGTTCGACAGGCGCTGCACGTCACGCAGCAGCCCGATGTCCCTGGCCGAGTAACGCCGCCCACCGCCCGCGGTACGCCCTGGGGTCACCAGGCCGAGGCGGTCGTAGGTGCGCAGCGTCTGGGCGTGCATCCCGGCGAGCTCCGCGGCGACCGAGATGACGTAGACGGGGACATCCTCGCCGTGCGAGAAACGAGGCTCGCTCACGCCGATCACCCGCGGCCTTCGGCGGCAGCGCGGGCGAGGAGATCAGCCCGAGGGTCGTGCTCCTTGGTCGCCGCGGCGTACGCCTCCAGGGCCTCGCGAGCGGCCGGCTCGACCGAGCTCGGGACGGCGATCTCGACCGTGACGAGGAGGTCGCCGCGGCTGCCGTCCTTGTGCACGACGCCCTTGCCCTTCACCCGGAAGGTGCGGCCCGACGTGGTGTTCGCCGGGACCTTCAGGGTGACCGGCGAGCCGTTCAGCGTGGGGACCTTCACCGCCGCGCCCATCACCGCCTCGTCGAAGGTGAGCGGCAACGTCAGCGTGAGGTTGTCGTCCTTGCGCCCGAAGACTGCGTGCGGGGCGACGTGGACCACGATGTACAGGTCACCGTTCGGCCCACCGCGCTCGCCTGGCGCGCCCTTGCCCTTGAGCCGGATCCGGGCTCCGTCCCGCACCCCGGCCGGGATGCGGGCGTGAGATGGTCCTGGTCGACGGTGCGCGCCCGCTGCCGTTGCAGACGGGGCACGGGTCGTCGACGACGAGACCGCGGCCACGGCAGTCCCGGCACGGCTCGGCGAAGCCGAAACCGCCGGCGTTCCGGCTGACCTGACCCGACCCACCACACGTCGGGCAGGTGTGCGGCATCGTCCCGGCCCGCGCACCCGTCCCGCGGCAGGCCTCGCAGGCCGCCTCCGACGTCAGGCGCAGCGGGACGGTCACGCCCTCGACGGCCTCGCTGAACCCGAGCGTGACCTCGGACTCGATGTCAGCACCACGCCGGGCCGGCTGGGCCCTACCGGCACTGCTGCCCCCGCGGCCGAACAAGCCGCCGAGGACGTCCCCGAGGCCGCCGCCACCGCCGGCGCCGCCGAAGATGTCGCCCATGTCGAAGGTCGCGCCGCCGCCGGGCGCTGGACCGGACCGACCCCCGCCAGGGAACCGGATGCCGCCGCTGCCGAACAGCGCGCGGGCTTCGTCGTACTCCTTGCGCTTCGTGTCGTCAGAGAGGACGTCGTAGGCCTCGGAGATCTCCTTGAAGCGCTCCTCCGACGAGCTGTCGCCCTTGTTCGCATCCGGGTGGTGGGTGCGGGCGAGCTTGCGGTAGGCCTTCTTGATCTGGTCGGTCGGGGCGTCCTTGGGCACGCCGAGGATCTTGTAGAAGTCCTTCTCGACGTAGTCCTTGGTGCTCACGGGCGCCTCACCTCCCTCTCTGCAGTTGATGCTGACTCAGTAGATCGCTCCCAGCTGTCAGGACCGGGCTCAGCCCGGGTCCGCCACGCCGACGCGGGCCGGCCGCACCACGCGACCGGCGAAGCGGTAGCCGGGCTGGTAGACCGCCACGCAGGTCGCCTCGGAGACGTCGTCGCTGTGGACGTGCGTCAGCGCCTCGTGCACGGTCGGGTCGAACGGGTCGCCGACGACGCCGAAGGACTCCAGGCCCACGCGCGCGACGGCCTGCTCCAGCGCCTCGCCGACGGACCTGAACGCGCCCTCGAGCTCGCCGTGCTCGCGCGCCCGCCCGACGTCGTCGAGAACGGGCAGGAGCTCGGCGAGCGCACCGGCGACAGCGCTGTCACGGACGAGCTCGCGGTCGCGCTCGACCCGCTTGCGGTAGTTCGCGTACTCGGCGTGGACGCGCTGGAGGTCGGCGGTGATGCCGGCCACGAGCGCCTGCGTCTGGTCGAGGTCGGACTCGAGCGCCGCCGCCGAGGTGTCCTCGGCGGCGGCCTCCTGCTCGAAGTCCTCGACCAGCTCGGCGTCGACCACGTCGTGGACGGACTCGCTGGTCGGCTCCGTCACTTGTTCTCGCCCTCGCCCTCGTCGACGATCTCGGCGTCGACGACGTCGTCGTCAGCGGCGTCAGCCTGCTCGTGCGAGCCGGCCGAGCCACCGGCCTGGCCGGAGTCGCCCTGGGCGGCCGAGGCCTCGGCGTACAGCGCGGCGCCGAGCGACTGGCTGGCGGTGCTCAGGGTGGCGGTCGCCGCCTTGATCGCCGCGACGTCGTCGCCCTCGAGGGCCTTCTTGAGGTCCTCGAGCGGACCGGTGACGTTGGCCTTGGCGTCGGCTGCGCTGCCCGACTCGAACTTCTCGGCGTTGTCCGCCAGGAACTTCTCCGTCTGGTAGACGAGGCTCTCGGCCTGGTTGCGGCTCTCGACGTCGTCCCGGCGGGTGCGGTCCTCGTCGGCGTACTGCTCGGCCTCGCGCATCATGCGCTCGATGTCTTCCTTCGGCAGCGCGGAGCCACCGGTGATCGTCATCGACTGCTCGCGACCGGTCCCGAGGTCCTTGGCGTGGACCTGCAGGATGCCGTTCGCGTCGATGTCGAAGGAGACCTCGATCTGCGGCATCCGGGCCGGGGCCGGCGGCAGGCCGGTCAGCTCGAACATCCCGAGGCGCTTGTTGTACGCCGCGATCTCGCGCTCGCCCTGGTAGACCTGGATCTGCACGGACGGCTGGTTGTCCTCGGCGGTGGTGAAGACCTGCGAGCGCTTCGTCGGGATGGTGGTGTTGCGCTCGATGAGCTTCTCCATCAGCCCGCCCTTGACCTCGATGCCGAGGGACAGCGGGGTGACGTCGAGGAGCAGGACGTCCTTGACCTCGCCCTTGATGACACCGGCCTGCAGCGCGGCGCCCACGGCGACGACCTCGTCGGGGTTGACGCCCTTGTTGGGCTCCTTGCCACCGGTCAGGTCGCGCACCAGGTCGACGACGGCGGGCATCCGGGTCGAGCCACCGACGAGCACGACGTGGTCGATGCCGTCGACGGTGATGCCGGCGTCCTTGATCACGTTCGCGAACGGCGCCTTGCAGCGGTCGAGGAGGTCGGACGTCATCTGCTGGAACTCGGCTGCGGCTGATCTTCTCGTCGAGGTGCAGCGGGCCGTCGGCGCTGGCCGTGATGTAGGGCAGGTTGATCGTGGTCTCGGCCGAGGACGAGAGCTCGATCTTGGCCTTCTCCGCAGCCTCACGCAGCCGCTGCAGGGCCATCTTGTCCTTGGAGAGGTCGACGCCGTGGCCGTTCTTGAACTGGGTCACGAGGTAGTCGACGATCTTCTGGTCCCAGTCGTCGCCGCCGAGGTGGTTGTCGCCGGAGGTCGCCTTGACCTCGACGACGCCGTCGCCGATCTCGAGCAGCGAGACGTCGAAGGTGCCGCCACCGAGGTCGAAGACCAGGATGGTCTGCTCCTTGTCGCCCTTGTCGAGGCCGTAGGCCAGCGCGGCGGCGGTCGGCTCGTTGACGATGCGCAGGACGTTGAGGCCCGCGATCTCGCCGGCCTCCTTGGTGGCCTGGCGCTGGGCGTCGTTGAAGTACGCCGGCACGGTGATCACGGCGTCGGTGACGGTCTCACCGAGGTAGGACTCGGCGTCCCGCTTCAGCTTCTGCAGGACGAACGCGCTGATCTGCTGCGGCGTGAAGTCCTTGCCGTCGATGCTGACCTTCCAGTCGGTGCCCATGTGGCGCTTGACCGAGCGGATCGTGCGGTCGACGTTGGTCACCGCCTGGCGCTTGGCGACCTCACCGACGAGCACCTCGCCGTTCTTGGCGAAGGCGACGACCGAGGGGGTCGTGCGGGCACCCTCGGCGTTGGCGATGACGGTGGGCTCGCCACCTTCGAGGACGGAGACGACCGAGTTGGTCGTGCCGAGGTCGATGCCGACGGCTCGAGACATAGGGGAAACCTCCAGGGAAGAAGTGCGTTGCCCCAATAGTGCCAGATCGAGCGGCATCACGCAAGTGATGTGAGCGTCCTAGGCTCAATTTTGTGCGGGACTCTCTGTGAAGTTCAGGGCCCACGGGCACTGGCCGAGCACCATGACCGTGCCGTTCACGGTGGCGGGGGCGGTCAGGCAGTTGCGCAGCGCGCTCTGCTGGACGTACTGCTCGGTCCCGGTGACCATCCCGGCCTGCCGGGTCAGCCTGGTGCCCTGGCCGCTGTTCCCGCAGACGCCGAGCACCAGCGCCGTCCCCTAGGTGGGGTTGGACTGGGTCGAGTCCACGCACTTGCCGGTCGCCTTGTTGACCAGCTGGACGAACGAGGCGTTCGAGGTGTCGAGCGTCCACTGGGCGTCCGGGTCGCTCGCGACGCAGGGCGTGATGATCTGGACGTTCGGCGCCCACAGCTTGACGTTCGCAGCGCTCACGCCGGCACAGCCACCGCCGGGCACGGTCAGGGTGAAGGCAGCACCGCCCGCGCCCGGCGTGCTGGGCGCGGTCACCGGCGGCGACGAGGCCGGTGCCTGGGTCGAGAACACCGAGAGCTCCGCCAGCGACAGGGCGTACTGCGGCACGGCGTTGATCGTGCGGATGTAGCCCAGCTTGGTGCTCGTCAGCCGTAGGTAGCGGTAGCCCGCGACGCTGTCCACCGCGAAGGCCTGCGCCGCGTCGCCAGGGTTGGCGTAGCCCGTCCGCGCAGCCAGCGACACGACCCCGGAGCCGAAGGTGGGGTCGTTCGACGCCTGCAGCGTGAAGTCGACAGGGAAGCCGAAGCCCGCACCGAAACCGCTCGGGTGCGACGGCGAGAGCACGACCTGGGTGATCCGACGGGCCGTGCCCAGGTCCACCTGCACCCACTGGGTGGTGCTCTGCACCGGCCCGTAGCTGCTGTGGAAACCGTTCGAGGTCGCCGTCGAGTAGTCCATGCCGTCGGTGGCCTCGGCCGCTGCCCAGCCCCAGCTCTCGATCGACGACGACGCGGTGACCGGCGCCCCCACCGCGAGGTCGAGCTGAGCGGACGGGACCAGCCACTTCATGAGCTCGGCCCAGTTGGGTGCGCCCAGACCGGTGACGAGGTCGTAGCCCGGACCAGCCGGGAAACCGTTGTTGCCGCTGGTGATGTCGCGGAAGGCTGCCGGGTCCGCGGCCTCCGCTGCGTAGAGGCCGGCATGGATGTCTCCGATCCCCTGCTGTACCCCGGCGTTGTCGAGCATGTCGGTGAACAGACCAGCCGCGAGCGGCCCCGACAGGCTGGTCCCACCGGACAGGTAGCGCTCGACGGTGCCGTCGGGATCGACGTCGACCTTCGGGAAGCCGTTGGCGCTGACCGCGATGTCGGGGATGGACCGGAGCGGGTTGCTGCTCACGCCGTCCTGGTAGGCCGGTCGCGGCCAGATGGTGTATCCGCCGCCCGATCCGGTCCAGCCCGTCTCGACCAGCGTGCTCGGGTCCTGGTTGACCGTCTGCGCCAGCGTGCCGCCCACGTTCACGCTCGCCGGGGTGGCGCCGGGCTCGCCTGTGCAGGTCTTGATGTTGCCCGCATCACCCGAGCCGTCGAAGTAGGTGACGCCGGCGGCAGCGAGCGCCTCGGTGGCCTCGGTCAGCGCGGTGACGTCCTCCGGTGCGGTGGGGCACTCCGACCAGCCGTACGAGGCGCTCATCGCGACGAGGTGGAAGTCCGGCGCCGTGCTCAGCGCATCGGCGGTGACAGAGGCGAAGAACGTGTACCAGTCCGGCGCGAAGTACACCCGCTGCTGGGCGTTGGGGTCAGCCGCGAGCACCGCCTCGGTGTCCAGGGCCACCTCGTGCGCCGCCCAGTCGTTGCCCCAGGTCGCGGGGTCGATGCCCGCCATCACGGGCACCTGGGCGACCTGACCGCTGGCGATGGGGTCCGGCAGCCCGTTGTCCGCCGCGAAGTCGGTGATCGCCGCACTGCGCCAGCCGGAGAGCTCAAAGGTCGCCACGGTCAACGACGAACCGCCCGAACGTCGCGCCGGCGCGTGGTAGATCGTCTGCGCCAGCGGGCCGCCGACCTGGGTCGGGTCCGGCTCGGCAGTGTCGAGCGGGACCGGTGTCGGCAAGTCGGCGGCGCCGACGACGTACGACACCAGCCCGGCGAGGTTCGTGGGGATCGCGCGGCCGCCGTCCCAGCCGCCGGCACTGCGCCGGGGCGCACCGAAGATCGCGCGGACCCGTGCCGTGGGACCGCTGACGGTCACGGACAGCGGGCCGCCCTTGCCCACGGTGAGGCCGTCGGCCTGGACCACGGCCTGCACCCTCGCTCGGACCGACGACGCCGGCAGCAAGGTGTCGAAGGTACGAACCCGCTCTTCGTGACTGAGACCGTGCGCCGTGCTGAGCGCCTGCAACCCCGATCGCTCCGCGCTGGACTCAGCGAGCTGCAGGGTGAGCTGCTCGCTGGCGCCTACGGCGGCCGGAGCCCCGAGTGCGACGGAGGGCGGCGCCGCCGAGACCGCGGGGCTGCCGCCCGCGAGCGCAGGGACCGACGCCAGCACCAGGGCGGCGGCGCCCAGCCACGTCAGCCAGCTCGTTGCCGGCCGACCGGACCCCCTCTTGGACGGATTCTTGGACGGATTCTTGGACGGGGTCTTGGAGAAGGTCTCGGGCATGGTCGCGGACATGGGCTGAGGCACGGTCGACATTGCGGGCTCCACGTGGCGGTGACAAGCAGTGATGGTCCGGTCCCCGTCCCGCCGCCACGCACTTTCGTCGAGGCGACTTCCTCACCGTGGCAGCCGACCTACAGCGGCGAATCAGCAGAATTACCGGGATCGGGGTGCACCTGGACCCGGGCTGAAAGTTGCTGCTGGGCAGCGCCTACTACGCTGAGCCGGGGTCAGCCGCCTCTGGAGGTCTTTCGTGGTCGTGCGTGTGGTGCTCGGACTGTTGATCACGGCCGTCGCGGCTGCCATCGCCGGGCGCCGGCTCGTGGAGCTCTACCGCATCGCGAGGACCGGACAGCCCGTCGGCGGCCGCGTCACCGACCCGCGCGCCTCCGTCGAGGCCGAGGCCGTCGAGGTCCTCGGCCAGCGCAAGCTGCTGCTCTGGTCCGTGCCAGGCATCGCACACTTCTTCACCTTCTGGGGCTTCCTGGTCCTGGGCCTCACGATCATCGAGGCGTACGGCGCGCTGTTCCAGCGCGACTTCCACATCCCGATCATCGGCCGCTGGCCGGTCCTCGGGTTCCTCGAGGACTTCTTCGCGGTGGCAGTCCTGGTCGCGCTCGTCGTGTTCATCGTGATCCGGGTCAAGAACAACCCCAAGACCGAGGGCCGCAGGTCGCGCTTCTTCGGCTCGCACACGGGTGCGGCGTGGCTCGTGCTGTTCATGATCTTCAACGTCATCTGGACGCTGCTGCTCTACCGGGGCGCGCAGATCAACACCGGCTACTTCCCCTACGACTCCGGTGCCTTCGCGTCGCAGTGGGTCGCGGACATCCTCGCCCCCCTCGGCTACACCGCCAACGAGGCGCTGGAGACGATCGGCATCCTGCTGCAGATCGGCGTGGTGCTGGGCTTCCTCGTGCTGGTCGTGTACTCCAAGCACCTGCACATCTTCCTGGCGCCGCTCAACGTCTTCTTCTCGCGCCGGCCCAACGCGCTCGGCCCGTTGCTGCCGATGTACTCCGGCAAGACGAAGATCGACTTCGAGGACCCGGGCGAGGACGACATCTTCGGCCGCGGCACGATCGAGGACTTCACCTGGAAGGGCATCCTCGACTTCGCGACGTGCACCGAGTGCGGCCGCTGCCAGTCGCAGTGCCCGGCCTGGAACACCGACAAGCCGCTGTCGCCCAAGCTGCTGATCATGGGCCTGCGCGACCACACCTTCGCCAAGGCGCCGTACCTGCTGGCCGGTGGCGAGAACGCCGACGAGGCCGCGCTGGCCAAGGTCCCTGCCAGTGCGAAGGCCGAGGCCGAGCGCCCGCTGGTCGGGCCCAGCGAGTTCGACGACCACGGCCTGACGATCGGCGGCGGCGTCATCGACCCGGACGTGCTGTGGTCCTGCACCAGCTGCGGCGCCTGCGTCGAGCAGTGCCCGGTCGACATCGAGCACATCGACCACATCGTCGACATGCGCCGGTTCCAGGTGATGATCGAGTCGGAGTTCCCCGCCGAGCTGAACGGCCTGTTCAAGAACCTGGAGACCAAGGGCAACCCCTGGGGCATGAACGCCAGCGGGCGGATGGACTGGGCCGCCGACCTGCCGTTCGAGGTCCGCGTCGTCGACGGTCCGCTGGACGACGACACCGAGTGGCTGTTCTGGGTGGGCTGCGCCGGCGCCTACGAGGACCGCGCGAAGCGGACCACCCAGGCCGTCGCCGAGCTGCTGCACCTCGCAGGGGTCTCGTTCGCCGTGCTCGGCGAGGGCGAGACCTGCACCGGCGACTCGGCGCGCCGCTCGGGCAACGAGTTCCTGTTCCAGATGCTCGCCCAGCAGAACGTCGAGACGCTCGGCGAGATCAACGCGAAGAAGATCGTCGCGACCTGCCCGCACTGCTTCAACACCATCAAGAACGAGTACCCGCAGCTCGGCGGCAACTACGAGGTCGTCCACCACACGCAGCTGCTCAACCGGCTGGTCCGCGAGAAGAAGCTGACGCCGCTCGCGCCGCCGGCCGGCTCGGTCGGGACGCAGACGATCACCTACCACGACCCCTGCTACCTCGGCCGGCACAACAAGGTCTACACCCCACCGCGCGAGCTGGTGGGTGGGCTGCCCGGGCTCACGCTGACCGAGATGCCGCGCAACGCCGAGCGCTCGTTCTGCTGCGGCGCCGGCGGCGCGCGCATGTGGATGGAGGAGAAGATCGGCAAGCGGGTCAACATCGAGCGCACCGAGGAGGCGATCGCCACCGGGGCCGAGACGATCGCGGTCGGCTGCCCGTTCTGCCGGGTGATGATCAGCGACGGCGTGGGTGCGGTGCAGTCCGGTGTCGACCAGGTCGACCAGGTGCAGGTGCGGGACGTCGCGCAGCTGCTGCTCGAGTCCGTCCGGCGACCCTCCTGACCTGGCCGCCTGCCTGATGTCCCGGGTGTCCCGGCTGGTCCAGCTGTTCCAGTTCGACCGGCTGATCTACACCACGATCATGCTCATGGCCGTGCTCATCGTGTACGACGGCTGGACCGAGGTGTCGGCCCGCGGTGTCGTCGCGGTCGTCCTGGGCCCGATGGTGGCGATCTTCTGCGGCCACGTGTTCGCCGACTCGCTGGGGACCCGGATCGAGAAGGGGCAGTCCCTGACCGGGACCCAGCGCAGAGCGATCGTCGTCCGCGAGTCCGTCTACCTGCTGCTGGCCATACCGCCGCTGGTGATCTTCGCGGTCCTTGGCCTGTTCGGGCTCGCGTACTCACGGATCGTCTACGTCATCGTGCTGGTCGGGGTGCTGTGCCTGGGGGCGTTCGGTGGCATCGCCGGTCGACGCGCCGGGCTCACCGGCTGGGCGCTCGTAGGCTCCGTCGCCTACGGCCTGCTCGTCGGCGCGATCATCCTGCTCCTGCGGGCGTTGCTCCAGCCCGGCGAGGTGGCGCTCCAGCACTGACCCGGCTGGGCCAGCGCTGGAGCGTCATCAGCTCGCTGCTCAGTCCCTGCCCGGCTATGGCAGGGTCGCACCGATCGCGGTCACGGCGTCCGCGACCGACTTCGAGGTCGCAACGGTCACCAGCTGCGTCGCGGTGAACATGGGCTGCGCGTGACCGGCCGATCCACTCGAGCCGGACTGGTCCGAGTTGTCGATCGACGACCTCGCGATCACTGGTTCCGACGGATGCGGGGTCCAGAATGCGGGCCGTGGTGAACACCGACACCAGTCCGTCCGGACGGATCACGGTCACCGTCACGCTGGCATGCGTGACGTCGGTGACGGTCTTGACCGTGTCCTCCCCGACGTTCTGGACCGTGCACGAGACCGCGTGACCAGCTGCTTGGAAGGATGTGCAGTCCGCTCCCGCCGCGACAGCTGCCTTGCTCCACCGGTCGACCTCGACGCCGAAGAGGTTGGCCGCGCTCGCCTTGGTGGCGATCAACGGGACCCCGAACGAGCTACCGGTTGCGGCGTCGGTGGCGTTGGTCCGGTCCGGGATCGTCCTACCGTTGACGGCATGCGGGAGGGTACCGACGTCTGCGCCCAAGCCCTTCAGCGCCCCGGCCAAGGCGGACTGGAGGTCGGTGCTCAGCGTCGCGTCACCCGCGGTCGACGGTGACGCGGCGAAGCCGAGGAAGATGCAGACGCCGACGCCGATGGAGAAGCCGAAGCCGACGACGAGGGTGATGTGGACGGCGACCCGGAGGGGGACGCCGCCGACGCGGAACCCTGCAGGCCAGCAAACGCCGCCACGCCGAGGGCAACGACTGCGAACGCCGAAGCGCCCTTCACCACGCGAGACCTCCCGGCAGTGCGGCCCGCCTGAGGAGCTGCCACCAGGTGCTCGAACCGGGTGGCCTCTTGGCTGGCTTCGAGCTCGTCGGACGTGCAGTGAACGGATTCATGGACATTGACCATGGTGAATGAACTCCTTCAGATGGGCGGACCCCACGACAAACTGCGGGGTGTCATGGGCTTTCGAGACGGTGCTGTTCGTTCTGCCTAGCCGGCGAACCACCGTGGCCCGTGCCCGCGGGCCACGGTGTCGAGAAGACGCTGCAGGGCGGCGCACATGGCGTCCGGAGGCCACGCGGTCCGCACGGTCAGCTACCTCGGCTGGGTGACCTGCGCGCCGATCTCGTTGATGGCGTCGACGACTGACTTCGAGGTCGCGACCTTCACTATCGCCTCGGCGGTCAGCATCGGCTTCGCTGATCCGGGGTAGCCGCTGGAGTATGTGCCGTCGGCGTTGAGCGGGGCACGGTCCCGGTCGGCAGTGACTTGACCGTCCGCCGTCTTGTACACCGTCGGGCCTTCACTGAACTGCGACACCAGGCCGTCCGGTCGGATCACCGACACCTCGAAACCGTCGTCAGCGCCGGCACCTGCAACCGTCATGACCGTGTCAGTTCCGACCTGCGCGAGCGTGCAGGTCACGCCGCTCCCCATCGCTACCCTGTAGTCCGCGCACTGACTACCGCCGACGGTGCTCCTGACATTCTCGGGGGCCCAACGGACCACCTGAACGAAGAAGGAGTTGACCGCGTCTGCCTGGTGGATGAGGTAGCCGACGGACCACGAATTGTTCACGGAGCTGTCGGCGACCGGCTTGTTGCTCTTGTCATACACGACTCTGCCGGTCGTCAGCTGCGGGTCGACGTCGACATGGATCTGGATGCCATGCAGCGCAGCAGTCAGCGCAGCCTTGAGGTCATCGCTCGGCTTCGCAGCGACCGAGGAAGTGGAGGACGGCGAGGCGGAAGGCGAGCCAGAAGCCGCAACAGAGCCAGTCGAGGGGGACGCCGGGGCAGCCCCTGTCAGTCCGAAGAAGCCAGCGGTACCGACGGCTGCCACGGCGACGGCGGCGGTACCCGTCAGGATCCTGGCACGGACGGAGTCCCGGTGCGCCCTGTCGAGGGCGTCAGGGACGAGGTCGCGTGCGGTCAGACGCACACCTACGAGGTCATCCGGCAGAGCGGACTCGAGCAAGCGATGGACGTCGAGGTCAGACATGATGCGTGAACTCCTTCGTGAGGGCGTCGCCGAGGACAGGGCGGAGCCTGTCCAGGGCTTTCGAGGTTGTGCTCTTGACCGTCCCGGTCGACACGCCCATGGCTGCGGCGGTCTCCTCGACGGAGAGGTCCTCCCAGAAGCGCAGGACGACCGTGGCCCGCGCCCGCGGCGGGAGCTCGGCCAGGGCCGCCAGCACGACCATGCGCAGCTCGCTGTCGTGCGAGGGCGCGGCCGGGTCCGGCAGGTCGTGGTCGATGAGCGACCAACGACGCAGCCGTCGATGGTCGAGAAAGCAGTTGGTCAGCGTGCGTCGGGTGTAGGCATCGACCGAGTCCGCCTTGCGCACGCGGTTCCACGAGCGCGCGAGCTTGTAGAACGTCGTCTGCACGAGATCCTCGGCCAGGTGACGGTCCCCGCACATGAGGAACGCTGTGCGCAGCAGCGCCGCCTGTCTACTTCTGGCGAACTCGCCGAACTCCTCGGACATCTCCACGGGCGCCTCCGGACTAGATCGGTGACCAGTCCCGGCTCGCTGCCAGGCTGTCGTACCTTTGACGGAGACGCCCGCCGGGAGGTTGCCCGGCGCCTGCTTAGGCGCGGACGCCGATAGCGATATGCACCGAACGGATGGCGCTGGCGCCCTCGCCGACCGCCGCGGCCACCCGTTTCATCGAGCCATGCCGGACGTCGCCGGCGGCGAAGACCGCCGGCACGCTGGTCTCGAAGGGCAGCGGCGTGCGACCGAGCGCCGCCCACGTGCCGGTCGAGGTCGCCGCTGGACAGCTGCACGTCGGTGAGGACGAAGCCGTCCTCGTCCAGGGCGACCCCGGTCAGCCAGTCCGTCGCGGGCTCGGCACCGATGAAGCAGAACAGGCCGCCGCAGCTCTGCTCGACCGGCTCGCCTGAGCTCGGTCGGTCAGCGTGATGCTGGCCAGCGACGACTCGCCGTCGAGCCGGGTGACCTCGGTCGCCGTGCGGACCGTGACCTGCGGGTGGGCCAGCAGCCGGTCGACCAGGTAGGACGACATGCCGGCCGTGAGTCAGGCCCGCGCACCGCGATCGTCACCGGGTTGCCGCGACCGCGCCAGGTACAGCGCGGCCTGGCCGGCGGAGTTCGCGCCGCCGACCACCGTCACCGGGCTGCTGCGCAGTCGCGTGCCTCGAGCTCGGTGGCGGCGTAGTAGATGCCGGCGCCCTCGAAGTCGGCCCAGCGCTCCAGCGGCAGCGCCCGGTACCGCGCGCCGGTCGCGATGACGACGGCCCGGGTGGGGATGCGCGTGCCGTCGGCGAGCACGACCTGCAGCTGGTCGGGCCGTCGTGTCGAGCGCCGACGACCCGGCACGGGCTGGAGAGCTCGGCGCCGAACTTCAGCGCCTGCACGCACCGCGCGACCGGTCAGGTCCGCCCCGCTGATGCCGGACGGGAAGCCGAGGTAGTTCTCGATCCGCGAGCTGGCGGCGGCCTGGCCGCCGGTGCCCGACGGCGTCGAGCAGCACGGTGGCGAGGCCCTCGGACGCGCCGTAGACCGCCGCGGCGAGACCGGCCGGGCCGGCGCCGATGACCGCGAGGTCCACCGGCTTGTTGACGTCGCGGTGGTAGGACAGCCCGAGAGTGCTCGGCGAGCTCGCCCGTGGTCGCGTTGCGCAGCACGTCCACCGGCGTCAGGACCACCGGCAGATCGGCGTTCTCGAGGCCCACCGCAGCCATCAGGGCGCGACCGGCGACGGCGTCGGAGTCGACCCAGACGTGCGGGAGCAGCTGACGTGCCGCATAGGTCCGCAGCGCCAGCGTCGCCGGCCGAGAGGCTGCTGCCCACGATCTCCAGCGCCTGGGCGGCCGCGCCGCTCTTGAGGAACAGCCGCCGCGCGAGCAGCGCCCGCAGCAGCAGGTCGGAGAGCTCGGTGTCGTCCGCCATCAGCCGGCGGAACTGCTCGGGCGAGATCCGGTACACGTGCCCCGCCTCGACCACGCGCCCGGTGAGGTAGACGATCTGGCCGGTCAGCAGGTTCAGCTCGCCGAGGAAGCGACCGGCTCCGTGCGTCGCCACGACCTCCTCCGGGGCGTCGTGCGTCGCGGGCCGCACGATGTCGACCGTGCCGCGCTCGACCACGATGAGATCGATCGACCGGTCACCGGCGCGGAACAGCTCGTCGCCGACCTGGATGTCCTCCGGCACGCCGTAGGCGACGAGCCTGGCGAACTGCTCAGGGCTGAGGGTGGGGAAGGCCTCGCTGCTCGCCGTGGGGACGGCGGGAGCGTCAGGAATGCTCATGCCCCAACCCTAGGGAGGATCTCGGCCGTCCTGACACCCGAGGGATTCGCTGCTAGCGAATCGGCGTGCGGTGGAAGTTCTGGAAGGAGCGGGACGGCGTGGGCCCGCGCTGGCCCTGGTACCGCGAGCCGTACACCGCGGAGCCGTACGGGTGCTCGGCCGGCGACGACAGCCGGATCAGGCACAGCTGGCCGATCTTCATGCCGGGCCAGAGCTTGATCGGCAGGGTCGCGGCGTTCGACAGCTCGAGCGTGACGTGGCCGGAGAAGCCTGGGTCGATGAAGCCCGCGGTCGAATGCGTGAGCAGGCCCAGCCGGCCCAGCGACGACTTGCCCTCCAGCCGGCCCGCGATGTCGTCCGGCAACGTGCAGGTCTCGTAGGTGGAGCCCAGCACGAACTCGCCGGGGTGCAGGATGAACGGCTCGTCCGCGGCCGGCTCGACCAGCCGGGTGAGATCCGGCTGCTCCTCGGCGGGGTCGATGTGCGGGTACCGGTGGTTCTCGAAGACCCGGAAGAAGCGGTCGAGCCGGACGTCCACGCTCGACGGCTGGATCATCCCCGGCTCGTAGGGGTCGAGGCCCACACGGCCGGACGCGATCTCGGCTCGGATGTCGCGGTCTGAGAGCAGCACCCGTGGAGGCTACCGGGCAGGCGGTTCATCAGGTAGCGAGAGGTCGGGCAGGTCGCCGTCCGGCTCTTTCTGCTCCTGCTCCGGGCTGAAGCCAGCCGGTCGCGCCAGCTCCTGCCGCAGCTGGTCGACGCGCCCCAGCAGGCTGATGCTGTCGAGGACCGCGAGCGCGTCGGACGTCTCGGTCGTGACCGCGGCCACGCAGGCGGCGACCGCCTGCTGCAGGGCCGCCGCGCCCGTCGTCGTGTCGGTGCCCGAGGTCTGCGCGCGTAGCAGGGCCGAAGCGTGGTCGAGCAGCTCGGCGAGCGAGCTGGCAGTGAGCTTGGGGGGCAGGCCCGGCCGGTCGTACAGCGGGTCGACGGTGAGCGAGAAGGTCCGCACCTGCAAGGTCAGCCGGACGAGCTGGCGCTGCCGGTTCGTGAGGAGGTCGAGGTTCTCGCGCTCGCGGCGGCCCCACGGGTTGAAGTGCACCCCCTCCGAAGCCGCGGCCAGTTGAGCGCGCCCCTCGGCGGCGATGTCGTACAGCCGGCTCGACGACGCGACGAACCCGTGCCGCGCACCGGCATGCAGAAGCAGCGGACGCGTGAGCTCGACGGCGATGGCGTGCAGCTGGTCGGCGAGCGCATCGGCCCAGGCGAGCTGGGCGGTCCGGACCTCGTCGAACCGCGGCCGCTCGGGCAGGCCGACACCGACGGCGATGCCGATGACCCCGCCGATCACGGTGTCCGCCACCCGCCACTGGCCGTAGCCGGTGACCGCCGGCCCGGCGGCGACCGTCAGCAGCACGGCCAGGGTCACCTGGGCCTGCCCGGCGACGCCGAGCGGCAGCCGGGCCGCGACCGGCATCACGACGAGCAGCGCGATCAGCAGGCTCCACCAGTGCGCCCCGGTCGCCTGGACCCACACGGCGGCGACCGCGACACCGACGACGTTCCCCAGCACCCGCTGGATGCCTTGGCCGAGGGTGCCAAGGACGCTGCCTTGCACCGTGAACACCGCGACCACCGGCGCCAGGAAGGCGAACCGAGCAGGCCCGATCTGCTCGGCGATCTCGTACGCGACGGTCGCGGCGACCGCCGCCTTGACGATGCTCAGCCAGGTGACGACGCCTCGGTTGGGTGCGTTGAGCAGGCGCTCGAACCGCACCGGTGGTGGTCCGGGGCCTTTGGCGGACGCGTCGGACATGCGGCTACAGTAGGGCCGCGCGAAGGCCGCCGGCCGTCGCCCGCGGGTGTAGTTCAATGGCAGAACATCAGCTTCCCAAGCTGACAGTGCGAGTTCGATTCTCGTCACCCGCTCGCTGATCGCCGCCAGCATGGGCAGTTCTACCGATGCCATGTTGATCATGAGCGCGGCATACTCGCTGGCCATGAATCGCTCGCTCGGAGCCCGAGTCCTTCCACGTCCCGCCAAGCCCGTCCTGCTGACCGTCGTGGCCGCCGTCCTGGTGACGCTGCTCGCGGCGCCCGGCACGGCGCAGGCCGTCACAGCGCCAGGCGACCTCGCGCTGCACCGGCCGGTCACCGTCAGCTCGCAAGCCGTCGACGCCCCCAGCTGGTCGCCGGCGCGACTGACGGACGGCGTCGACGTCTCGGTGCCGGGCAACGACGGCTTCCACAGCAACCAGTTCAACACCGACCCCTACGACCCCGAGTGGGTGATCGTCGACCTGGGGTCGCTGCAGACGATCGAGCAGGTGTGGCTCGACCCCGCGCACCCCGCCGGCTTCTGGCCGGCCTTCGGCTTCCCGGTCAGCTTCTGCGTCCAGACGTCGCAGGACGGCGCGACCTGGCAGACCTTCGGCTGCCGGGTCGACCTCCCGACCCCGGGGACCGCGAAGACCGTGCTGGACGGTTACGCGGTGGGCCGCTACGTCCGCGTCCGGGCCTCGCAGCTCGCCCTCATCGCCTCGGCGACGAAGACCGCGCCGGCCAGGTTCGCGCTGGCGCTCGCCGAGCTCGAGGTCTACGCGACGCCGCAGCCGACGCAAGGGATCGTCGAGGACGCCTGGCCCGGGAGCCTCGACGAGTACGGCTTCTTCCGGCTCACGAACATGGCGACCTCGGACCGCTTCGAGAACATCGCCTGGTACGGCACGGAGACCTGGCGGGCGAGCACCACGACGCCCTCCTCCGTCTATTACCAGTGCAACCTCTGCTCGCGCATCCAGCTGCTCGAGGCCGGCTTCTTCAACACGGGCAAGGCGTTGGTGGTGATCGACGTGTTCGACGTCCGCACCGGCAAGCTCATCTACGACTCTGCCAGGGTCGTGCTGATCGAGAACACCAGCCCGTACCAACCGAGCCGGCCGATCCTCGACACCGGCTCGATGTTGCCGTCGGGTCGGGTCGAGATGAGCATGACCTCGCTGGACACGGCTCAGCTGGGCCTGGACGCCGTCCGCATCTGGCCGGCCGCCCTGCCGTGATGTCCGGCCCGACCCGCGATGGCCGGGCTGATGGGGACCGGCTTCGCCTGTTGCGCGATCGACTTCGGCGCCACTTCTCGAGGCGGCCAGTGCCCAGGCTGGCCGTCAGCTTCGGTGGGGATGCCCCGACGGCAGTACGCGCCGACCCACACGTCGTGCCCGCCGCGGGTCGACGCGAAGTCCACGACCACCCAGGCCGCCGGGCCTGGGACCACATGCGCCACGCGGAAGCCCTGGGCCGGGCTGAACGAGATGAGGCGGATGACCGCACCGCTGCAGACGGCCACCACCGAGCCGCCGCCGGTGTAGATCAGCCGGGTCTGCGTCTTCGGTGACGGCGTCGGTTTCGGGGTGGGGGTCGGGGTGGGCTTGCTCGTGGGCCTGCTCGTCGGCTTGCCGCTCGGGGCCGGAGTCGACGGCGCGGGCTGACTGCTGACCTTCGGCCCGCCCGCACCGGAAGGTGCGGGCGTCGGGCGAGCTGTCCCTTGCGGCGAGGCGGACCGCGGCGCCGCGCTGGGCGGTGTGCTGGCGGTCGCTGTCGGCGTAGCGCTCGCGCTCATGGGTGGCAGCAGGGCAGCGGACGGACCGGGGGAGGGCGCGGTCCGCAGGTCGGCCGCCACCGCTGCCTGGCTCAGGGGTGCGAAGGGCTGCGAACCCGGCACCGCGCTGTCGAGCACCCCAGCCCCGGAGACGGCAGCGATCACGACGGCGCCGAGAACCGCCGCCCAGCCCGCGTAGACACCCCGCTGCGCCACCGCACCATCATCGCCGCAGCGCGCCGGCCAAGGGGCTAACGCTGGGCTAAGGCACCCGGGCCAGGCCGTCACCCGTCCGGGCGCTCCAGCCAACCAATCCAGCCGCGCCCGCGCTCCGAAGCAGACACAGCCTCGCCGGAGCAATCGGCGGGACACGACAAGAGGAGATGCTCATGGCTGAGCACAGTCGACGGAACTTCCTGCGTGGCGCTGGTGTGGCCGCCGCCGGAGTCACCGCCGCCGCAATGATCCCTGCCGGTGCCGCGTTGGCGACTGGCAGCTCGGCATCGGACGACACCCCAGCGGACGACGCCTCGACCGACACGTTGGTCGTCTACGTGAAGGACGCGAAGTCCGGACGCGTCAGCGTCATGTCGGGGGACCGCGAGGTCGTCGTCACCGACCGGAACCTCGCGCAGAAGCTCGCGCACCTCGCCGACTAGCGGCGACCCCGCGGCCGCGCGCCGCGACCTCTGTTCCGTCTCTCACTAGCAGCGAGGACCATCAATGTCGTCCCATCGTGAAGCACCAGAGATCAGCAAGGACCCGGTCGCTGACAGCTCGGACCTCTATGCGTTCGTCAGCCCGGACAAGCCCGACACCGTCACGATCATCGCCAACTACGTGCCGCTGCAGGGCCCCGACGCCGGACCGAACTTCTTCGAGTTCGGCGACGACGTCCGCTACGAGATCCACATCTCCAACCACGGCGATGCGCAGGCGGACATCACGTACGCCTTCGACTTCACCACGCGGGTCCGCAACGCGGGCACGTTCCTCTACAACACCGGGCAGATCACCTCAGTCGGTGACAAGACCTTCAACCGCCGGCAGTTCTACACGGTGACCAAGCGGCTGCGTGACGGCAGCGAGCAGGTTCTCGGCAGCAACCTCGGGAGCCCGCCGTGCAACATCGGCCCGCGCTCGACACCGAACTACGCGAACCTGGCCGCGCAGGCCGTGCACCCTCTCGGCAAAGGTCGCACCGTGTTCGCGGGTCAGCGCGCCGACGGCTTCTACGTCGACCTCGGCTCGGTGTTCGACCTGCTCGACCTGCGTCCGTTCCAGAACCTGCACGTGATCCCGACGCCGGCAGGCACGGGTGTCAACGGGCTGAGCATGCTCAACGTGCATAGCATCGCGCTGCAGGTGCCGATCTCGGAGCTCACTGGCGGCAGCGTCCACACGGACCCGGCCGACCCGAAGTCCGTCATCGGGGTCTGGACGACGGCCAGCCGGCAGAAGTCCAGCATGCGCGAGGACGACGGATCGCTGACCTGGCACGGCCCATGGGCGCAGGTCTCTCGGTTGGGCAACCCGCTCATCAACGAGGCGATCATCCCGATGGGCATGAAGGACTACTGGAACACGCTCCCCCCGAGCATGGACTCGCGCTTCCTCAAGTACGTGCAGTACCCCGAGGTTGCCAAGCTCCTGCCCGTCCTCTACCCGGGGGTGTTCCCGAACCTGGCAACCGTGACTGCAGCCCGAGCCGACCTGGTCGCGATCCTGATGACCGGTCTGCCGAGCGGCATCATCCCGGGCTTCCAGAACAACACCGGTTCGGTCGTCGCCGACATGCTGCGGCTCAACACGGCGATCAAGCCGGCCGCGAGCCCGAAGGCGCTCGGCATCCTCGGCGGTGACCTCGCCGGGTTCCCGAACGGACGTCGCCCCATCGACGACGTCTTCACCATCGAGCTCAGGGCGCTGGCCGGTGCGACCTATCCGTTGGTCGCCCCGACCTACACCGCGGACGGGGCAGCCGGTCTGGTGACCGATGGCCTCAACGCACCGGCCTTCCTCGGTGCGTTCCCGTACCTGGGCACGCCGTACGACGGCTACTCCGTCGGCGCGGCATGACCGAGCACGGCCATCCGCACGACCACCTGCATGCCTCGCTCCCGCACCGGCACGACGCCGGCCAGGGACCTGTGGTGCTGGACGTCGGCGGGGACGTGGGCGCGCTCGTGCTCACGTTCCCGGCGTCGATGGTCGGCGCGGAGATCGAGATCAGCGCGGTCGGAGGGGTTCGGGACGGGCAGCACGTCGCCGTCCACCCGAGGACCGTGCAGGGCCACACCATCCACGCGGCGGTGTACCCGAACCTCAAGACCGGCGACTACGACCTGTGGTCGCCCGACGGCACCGTGGCGCTGACCGTCCAGATCGAGGGCGGCAGCATCACGGAGGCGAGCTGGTCGATGGACAGGGCGAATCTGACCTCGGCCTGATCGCCGGATCCCGGAGGGGGCCCCCACTGCGGGGATTCCGGGGCCCCGGACCTGATGCGCAACCATCGGGTCCGGGGCACTTCCCTGTCCGGAGGCTTCCGCCGCTTCCGGAGCGGGCGGGAGTTGAAGAGTCAACTACTAGCATGGTCGGGACCGCGATCGAGACGAACGAGGTACCCATGCCCGGCCCGGCGCACCACCTGCTCTTCGGTTCGTTCCTGACCCCCAGCGCCAGCGATCCGGACGTGGTCGTCGCACTGGCCCAGCTGTCCGAGCGCGTCGGCCTCGACCTCGTCACCTTCCAGGACCACCCGTACCAGCCGGCGTTCCTGGACACCTGGACGCTGCTCGCGACCGTTGCGGCGCGGACGGACGTCATCCGGCTGGCACCGAACGTCCTCAACCTCCCGCTGCGTCAGCCGGCGGTCATCGCGCGCAGCGCCGCCAGCCTCGACCTGCTGAGCGGCGGTCGTCTTGAGCTCGGCCTGGGAGCCGGAGCCTTCTGGGACGCCATCGAGGCCATGGGCGGCCGGCGGCTCAGTGCCGGCGACGCCGTCGACGCGCTCGACGAGGCCATCGCCGTGATCCGCGCCCTCTGGGACACGAGCGAGCGCGGCGGGGCGAGGACCGGCGGGCAGCATCACCGGGTCGACGGCGCGAAGCGTGGCCCAGCACCCGCGCACGCCATCGACATCTGGGTCGGGGCGTACAAGCCGCGCATGCTCGGCCTGGTCGGCCGCGTCGCTGACGGGTGGCTGCCGTCCCTCAGCTACCTCGACGGGATCGAATCGTTGACCGGCATGAACGCGACCATCGACCGCGCGGCAGTCGCGGCAGGGCGTAGCCCGCGCGACATCCGTCGCCTGCTCAACATCAACGGGGCGTTCGCCGATCGGTCCACCGGCCTGCTGCAAGGCCCGCCTGACCAGTGGGCCGAAGAGCTCGCCGGCATCGCGCTCGACCACGGCATCAGCGCCTTCATCCTCGGCACCGACGACCCGCGGTCCTTGCAGATCTTCGCCCAGGAGGTCGCACCCGCCGTCCGCGAGCTCGTGCTCACCGAGACCAGCGCGAACCCCGCGGCGGCAGCCGATGAGCCCTACCCGGACGAGCCTGCCGAACCAGGTGAGCCGGGTGAGGCAGGTGAGCCGGACCCGACGGCCGCGGTCGAGCTCACGGGGACGCGAAGCCGCGCCCTGCCCGCGGCCCTCGGTGTCCGGGTGACCCCGGACGACGGCACCCGGCTCAGCGACACCACGCTCTGGGACGAGTCCGAACGCCCCACCGGACCTGCCTTCGACCCCTCGCACGAGTACACCGCAACCGGTCGCGCCGTCGGCTCGCACCTGGTCGACGTGCACGACCACCTGCGCCGCGAGCTCGCCCAGGTGCAGGACATCATCGGTCAGGTACGCGACGGGATCATGGAGGTCGGCGCCGCTCGCAGCGCCGTCAACGAGATGGCGCTGCGGCAGAACAGCTGGACGCTCGGCGGGTTCTGCGAGTCCTACTGCCGCGTCGTCACCACGCACCACAGCATGGAGGACGCCGCGATCTTCCCTCACCTCAAGGCGAGCGACCCGCGACTGACCGCAGTGGTGGACCGGCTCGAGACCGAGCACCAGGCCATCCACCACGTGCTCGACCAGGTCGACGCCAGCCTGATCCACCTCGTGGCCCATCCCGATGCGATCGACGGCGTGCAGGAGGCAGTCAACCTGTTGAGCGACACGCTGTTGAGTCATCTCTCCTACGAGGAGCACGAGCTGGTCGAGCCGCTGGCCCGGCTCGGTTTCTACCCGGACCAGGTCTGAGCAGCTCGCCGCGCCGCGCGAGGCTGGCGAGCTACGAGGCCTCGAAGGCCGCGACCTCGGCCGTGGAGTACGCGCAGTCGCACGGGCGGCCTCGCGCAACCCCGCGATCGCAGCTCCGCGTCCATGACCCTCCACCCCCACGTGGCGAGAGCCGGACGGTGGCACAGGACGGCTACCGGCAGATGTCGCGGCGTCCGCGGCTGGCCATCGACGAGGGCGAGCTCGCCGAAGGAGGCGCCGGCTCCGAGCGTGCTGAGCCGTCGCCGGCCCGCCGGCCGCCGCACGCGCACGTCGACGGTGAGCTGCCCGGCTCCGACGAAGTAGAGGCCGTCCGGCGTCCGCGCCTTCCTCGAACACGATCGTTCCCGGCGTGAAGATCCTGCGTCGTGGTGCGAGCCTCGATCGCAGCGACCACGGACGGTCGCCAGGCCCGCGCAGGAGATCCTGGCCCGCAAGCGGCACCAGCTCGTCCGGCACGTGATCCGCATAGCCGCGATCGGCCAGCAGCTCGGACTCCGCCCACTCCAGCGCGGTCTCGACGGCAGCGAACCGTCGGCAGCTCGCCGTCGCAGCTCGCGCACGGTCGAGCGCGCGCGATGCGGCTGGTCGGGCTCGACGAGCGCGACGGACCACGCCCTGCGCCCGCAGGTCTGCGAGCAAGCGCAGCGAGGATCGTCACCGCCGCCTGATCGAGACGGGTGACCCGGAGCAGGTCAAGAATCCACCAGCGCAGCGTGACCACGGGATCGCCGCGCAGCGACCGCACCAGCAGCTCCGTGCTGGCAAACGACTGGTCGCCCGCGAGCTCGCTGATCGCGATCTCGGTGCCGTGCTCGTCGAGCAGCTCGCGCTCCTGCGCACGCCAGCCACGCTTGGATCCGCATCGAAGTCTGCCGCGGTAGGAGCGTCGCAGCGCTGTCGTCGTCTGCTCGTGGGGGAGCAGCAGGTGCAGCCCGAGCGTCTGCGACAGCCACTCGCAGGCGCCGACACCGCGGACGCTGTTCCCGCGCGGCGTCGAGCGGCGGGCTGTGCACCCCGATGCCGAGCTGCCCGGGCAGCGCCGCCGCGATGCCGCCGCTGACCCCGCTCTTGGCCGGCAGGCCCGACCCGGTAGAGCCACTCGCCCGCGTAGTCGTACATCCCGCAGGTCGTCATCACCGTGAGCACCGACTTGACGACCTCGAGCGGCACGACCTGCTCGCCGGTCACCGGGTTGGTACCGCCGTGGGCGAGCGTTGCGGACATGACGGCAAGATCGCGAGCGGTCACCAAGACGGAGCATTGCCGGAAGTAGAGCTCGACCTGCGCGTCGACGTCGTCGTCGAGCAGCCCAGCCGACCGCATGAGGTAGGCAATGGCGCGGTTGCGGTCACCGGTCACGCGTTCGGAGGTGAAGACGTCCTCATCCACGTCGAGCCGTCGGCCGGCGAACGCCGAGAGCCCCGCGACGAGCCGCTCGAGCTGAGCCTGCTCTGGAAGTCCCCGCGACGAGGGCCGTGGTGACGATCGCGCCGGCATTCACCATCGGGTTGAACGGACGCCCGCTGACGTCGTCGAGGCTGATCGTGTTGAACGGGTCACCGGTCGGCTCGACACCGACTTTCGACAGGACTGCCTCGCTGACCGCGGTCGGCCAGGGCGAGCGCGTAGGCGAAGGGCTTCGAGACGGACTGGATCGTGAACGGAACGAACTCGCCGGTCGAGTAGACCTCGCCGTCGAGCGTCACCAGGCTCATGCCGAAGGTCTCGGGATCGGCCTTGGCGAGCTCGGGGATGTAGGTCGCGACCTCACCGTCACGCAGCTCCACGACCGAACGACGGGCATCGTCGAGCAACCCCGCAATCGGACCGAGCTCCGACTCCACGCACCTCACCCCACCAGCACGCCAGCTGCACCCCACCTGCGTCCCACCCGGCAGAGCCGCACGGTGGCACAAGATCGTTACCGGGAGGTTACCGGGTGCCCCAGCAGTCGCAGCCGGCTGGCTCAGCGCTCGTAGACCGGCTGACCGCCGACCAGCGTCAGCTCGACCTGCGCGTCACCGATCGGCCCTGCCTCCGCCGCGAACAGCGACCGGTCGAGCACGGCGAGGTCCGCGCGCTTGCCGACCTCGATCGAGCCGGACTCCCGCTCGTCGTGGTTGACGTACGCCGAGCCCAGCGTGAAACCGCGCAGCGCCTGGTCGAGGGTGAGGCGCTGGTCCGGCAGGAACGGCGCGTTGGCGCGGTTCGCCGGGTCGATCCGGGTGACCGCGACCTCGATCTGCTCAAGGGGGTTCGCCGTGGTGACCGACCAGTCGCTGCCCATGGCGAGCCGGGCTCCGGAGCGGACGAGGTCGGCGAACGGGTACTGCAGGTCGGCGCGGGCGGCACCGAGGAACGGCAGCGTGAGCTCATCCATCTGCGGCTCGGTCTGCGCCCAGTAGGTCTGGCAGTTCGCGATGACACCGAGGGCGGCGAACCGCGGCACGTCGGACGGCTGGATCACCTGCACGTGCGCGATGTGGTGCCGGTTGTCGCTCACGCCGTTGGCCGACCGCGCGGCCTCGACGGCGTCCAGCGCGTTGCGCACCGCCCGGTCGCCGATCGCGTGCATGTGCACCTGGAAGCCGTGCGAGTCGAGCACCGTCACGGCCTCGGCCAGGCCTGCTGCGTCCACGTAGGTCAGGCCCTTGTTGTCGGTCTCGCCGCCGCAGCCGTCGCAGTACGGCTCGAGCAGGGCGCCGGTGAAGTTCTCCAGCACGCCGTCGGTCATGATCTTCACCGTCGTGCCGTGGTACCCGCCGGGTGCCCCGGCCTTCGCCGCCTCGCGCAGGGTCAGCAGGTGGTCGACCTGCTCGATCCCCTGGTGGCGTTCCCACCACAGCGATCCCACCACCCGGGCGCGGAGCCGGCCGTCGGCGGCAAGCCGGAGGTACGCGGCCTGGGTGTCGTCGGTGACCCAGGCGTCCTGCCAGGCGGTGATGCCGAGGGAGTGCAGGTGGGCCTGCGCCTCGAGGACCGCGGCGTCCCAGTCCGCGCTCGACGGTGCGGGCACCACCGTCGCGTCGAGGGTGTACGCGGCGCCCTCGTGCAGCATCCCGGTCGCCTCGCCCGTGACCGGGTCGCGCTCGATCCTGCCGTCGGAGGGATCGGGGGTGTCGCGGTCGATGCCGGCGAACTCCAGCGCCTTGCTGTTGGCCCAGGCGCCGTGGACGTCGCGGTTGAAGAGGAGCACCGGACGGTCGGGCACGATCGCGTCGAGGTCCTCCTTGCGAGGCAGCCCGCCGGGGAAGTACTCCATGGCCCAGCCGCCGCCGGTGATCCACCCCTCGTCCGGATGGGCGGCAGCGTAGGCGGCGACCGAGGCGAGATAGGCCTCCCGGCCGGCGAGGCCGTGCAGGCTCACTGTCAGCAGGTTGCGTCCCGCTGTCGGCGGATGGACATGGGCGTCCTGGAATCCGGCGACCAGCATCCGGCCGGGCAGGTGCAGGGACTCGCGTGCGGCACCGACCTGGTCGCGGACCTCGTCCTCGGAACCGACCGCGACGATGCGACCCGCCTGAACCGCTACCGCTGAGGCCCACGGCCGGTTCTCGGCGCCCGTGTACACGGCTGCTCCGGTGATGACGAGGTCGACCGCTCCGGTCACGGTGGCGCTGCCCTTCGGTCGGCGGCTCGGCAGGTCCCGGACGGGGGCCGCGGGCCAGGATGGCATACCGCCGTTCTGTCCAGAAAGTGCCGTACTACCCTTCGACCACTGGTGCGGGGTCAGGCAGTGCGGCCGGGCTCGACGACCAACGGAGCTGATGATGACGACCTACGTTTTCGACTTCGCCGAGGGCGACAAGGACCAGAAAGACCTGCTCGGCGGCAAGGGTGCGAACCTCGCCGAGATGACGCGGATCGGCCTGCCTGTGCCGCCCGGGTTCACGATCACCACCGAGGCGTGCCGCGAGTACCTCGCCAAGGGCTCGGCGCCGTCCGCGATGCGCGTCCAGGTGACGATGGCGCTGCGCCGGCTCGAGGACCAGATCGGCCGGCGGCTCGGCGACTCCGTGGACCCGCTGCTGGTCTCGGTGCGGTCCGGGGCGAAGTTCTCGATGCCCGGGATGATGGAGACGGTCCTCAACGTCGGCCTCAACGACTACTCCGTGCCCGGTCTCGTCGCCGCCTCCGGTGACGAGCGGTTCGCGTGGGACTCCTACCGGCGCCTCATCCAGATGTTCGGCAAGACCGTCCTCGACATCGACGGCGAGCACTTCTCGAGCGCGCTCGATGCCGCCAAGGCCGCCCGTGGGGTGACGACCGACGTCGGTCTCGACGCCGGCGACCTCAAGGCCCTGGTCGAGCAGTTCAAGGGGATCGTCCTCGAGCACTCCGGCCGCGAGTTCCCGCAGGATCCCCGCGAGCAGCTCGACCTCGCGGTCCAGGCCGTCTTCGACTCGTGGAACACCGAGCGCGCCCGCCTGTACCGGCGCCGCGAGCGCATCCCCCAGGATCTCGGCACCGCCGTCAACATCTGCACGATGGTGTTCGGCAACCTGGGAGAGACCTCGGGCACCGGTGTCTGCTTCACCCGCGATCCCGCGACCGGCCAGCTCGGTGTCTATGGCGACTACCTCTCGAACGCGCAGGGCGAGGATGTCGTCGCCGGCATCCGGAACACCCTCAGCCTCGAGGACTTCGCCAAGCTCGACCCTGCGTCGTACAAAGAGCTGCGCTCGATCATGCGCAGGCTCGAGACCCACTACCGCGACCTCTGCGACATCGAGTTCACGGTCGAGCGCGGCAAGCTGTGGATGCTGCAGACGCGGGTCGGCAAGCGCACCGCCGCCGCGGCCTTCCGGATCGCGACCCAGCTGGTCGACGAGCAGCTCATCACCATGGACGAGGCCCTCGACCGGGTCGACGGCAACCAGCTGATGCAGCTGATGTTCCCGCAGTTCGACGCCCATGGTGAGGGCACGCTGCTCACTCGTGGGCTTGCCGCTTCGCCTGGTGCTGCGGTCGGGACCGTGGTCTTCGACTCCGCTGCTGCTGTCGCCGCGGCGGCCGAGGGCCGCGACGTCATCCTGGTCCGCAAGGAGACGAACCCCGACGACCTCTCCGGCATGATCGCGGCCGCCGGCATCCTGACGTCCCGTGGTGGCAAGACCTCGCACGCCGCGGTGGTCGCCCGCGGCATGGGCAAGACGTGTGTCTGCGGCGCCGAGGACCTGGACGTCGACGAGTCCACCGGGACAGCGCGGGCTGGCGGCGTGGTCGTCCATGCTGGCGACTGGCTGTCGATCGACGGCTCGACCGGTGCCGTGTTCGTGGGTCAGGTCGACGTCGTGCCGTCGCCGGTTGCGCGGTACCTGGAGGAGGGCCTGACGAGCGCGCTCGAGGGCGCGGACAGCGAGACTGCCGATCTGGTGCACGCGGTCGATCGCCTGCTGGCGCACGCGGACAAGACGCGTCGGCTGGCCGTGCGGGCCAACGCCGACACGGCTGAGGATGCGCGGCGCGCTCGGCTGATGGGTGCGGCAGGCATCGGGCTCTGCCGGACCGAGCACATGTTCCTCGGCGACCGCCGGGTGCTCATCGAGCGGGTGATCCTGGCCGACACGGTCGGTGCGAGGGACGACGCCTTGCACGCGCTGCAGCCGTTGCAGCGCCAGGACTTCAACGAGCTCCTCGAAGCGATGGACGGCCTGCCGACCACGATCCGGCTGCTCGATCCGCCGCTGCACGAGTTCCTGCCCGACCGCGGTGAGCTCATGGTGAAGGTGGCGCTGGCCGAGGCCCGCGGCGAGGTCGACCCGGCGGACGTGAAGCTGCTCGCAGCGGTGGAGCGGCTGCACGAGTCGAACCCGATGCTCGGCCTACGCGGTGTTCGGCTCGGTCTCGTCGTTCCGGGCCTGTTCGCCTTGCAGGTGCGAGCCATCGCGGAAGCGTCCGTGGATCGCACGCGAGCCGGCGGCGACCCGCACGTCGAGATCATGGTCCCGCTCGTCGGGTCGGTGATGGAGCTCCACCTCATCCGCGACGAGATCGACGGCATCATTGCTGAGATCGAGGAGCGCGAAGGCGTCTCGCTGAACATCCCGATCGGCACCATGATCGAGCTGCCTCGGGCCGCGCTGACGGCGTTCCGGATCGCCGAGGTCGCGGAGTTCTTCTCGTTCGGAACCAACGACCTCACACAGACCACCTGGGGTTTCTCCCGCGACGACGTCGAGGCGGCGTTCTTCGCCGCCT
The DNA here is from genome assembly GCA_963819215.1 of uncultured Actinomycetota bacterium. GTDB lineage: Bacteria > Actinomycetota > Actinomycetes > Prado026 > Prado026 > CAWFVK01. The sequence goes on from CAWFVK010000001.1 coordinate 98,496, forward strand.
ACCTGGAGAAGGGCGTCTTCACGATCTCGCCGTTCGAGACGTTGGACGCCGACGGTGTCGGCCGGCTCGTGCGCATCGCTGCCGAAGAGGGCCGGGCCACCCGTCCGGACCTGCACCTGGGTGTCTGCGGCGAGCACGGCGGTGACCCGGAGTCGATCCACTTCTTCCACGACGTGGGCCTGGACTACGTGTCATGCAGTCCGTACCGCGTCCCGGTCGCGCGCCTTGAGGCCGCACGCGCTGCGTTGCCAGGAAGCACCATCGCCCGAACCTCGTAGACAGTCGTCGGGCACTCTGCTCGGAGCGTGCCTAGGAACGGGTGAGCACGTCACCGTTGGCGTCGGCCGCGACGCAGTAGCCGTCACTGGCGCAGGACACCGCGGTGAAGCCACCACCCGTGGGGTCGACGCTGACGGGGGCCGACCAGCTGGTGCCGTCGTACGTCACCACTCGGCCGTGGTCGTCGACCGCGACGCAGCTGGCCGCGCTCGGGCACGCGATGGCGGTCAACGCCGACCCGGCGTCGACAACGTCAGCCGGTGGCGCCCAGGCGGGCACGCCAGTGACCGTGTCCGTGAACGGCCAGCTCGGGCCTAGCCCTGGTTACTGTGGGGCAGTCTTCACCCCCCACTAACTGGTGTCGCAACCGTCCAGCGGCTGGACTAGCGTGAAGAACGTCCCGCTGAACGCAACCTCGTGGAGGACCCCATGGCCACTTGCACCCACCTCGACACGATCACCGAGGCCGTGCCCAGCGGGAACGGCTGCAAGGAGTGCCTGGAGATGGGAGCCCGTTGGGTGCATCTTCGCCGGTGCATGGAGTGCGGCCACATCGGCTGTTGCGACAGCTCGCCCAACAAGCACGCGACCGCGCACTTCCACGCCACGTCGCACCCGATCATCCAGTCCTTCGAGCCGGGCGAGAACTGGCTGTACTGCTACGCCGACGACCTCATGTTCGAACTCGAGGGCGAGACCAGCAGCCCCTCGCACACCTGAGCCGACCACGAGGGGCGACCCCTCAGGACGACATTGCTGACACCCCGCTCGGCGGCAGCGGCTGCGAGAGCTGGCCGTAGCTGTCCAGGCTCGAGAGCCGGAGCCCGATCAGCAGGGCGCCGTCCTCGATCCCCAGCGTTCCTGCACGGAACTGACCCGTCTGCGCGGCGAACCAGCTCTGCACGGCGATGGTCTGGCGCGCGCCCTGGTTCACCGGCACCCCGTCGATCGTGGTGAGTGTGAACTGCCGCAAGAGCCCGAGCGTCGCTCCCTCGCTCGCAGGGTTGGCGAAGCCGGAGACGGTGACAGAGTGCTGCGCGCCCAGCGCCACCAGCGCAGCGAGGACGTTCGGGTCGACATCCCCGTCGAGCAGCTCGCTTCGCGCCTCCGGCCCGAAGACGACGCGATGGCTCGTCGCCAGCTGCTTGCCAGCCTTGGTGCTCGCGGTGCGCAGTGCCGCATCACGAGCCTGGGCCACGGCCGCCCCGCTCGGGTCGATGCGCAGCACGTCGGTGCGTTGGCTGTCGTCGTCCCCGAACGTCGCGACCAGGGTGCTGCTGGCGAGGGCCTTCGCTGACAGGTCGGTCGGGTGCGCCCGCAGGGCGGGTGTCGAGACGACGTAGGCGTAACCGGTCCAGAGGGTGGCGGTGCCGGCCTTGCTGGCGAGGGCGGATGCCGGCCAGCCGGCATGCGCCAGGTCGCCACGGACGGTGTCGTCCACGACGAGTCGCTCCCCCGGCTGCAGGTTGATACCCAGCCACTCCTCGGCCTGCTGAACAGCGACGTCAGAGTCGTCGGCACGACCAAGCTGCAACCGGCCGGAGATCACCAGACCGACAGCAAGCCCCGACAGCAGCAGGCACACCAGGACGACCCGGCGCTTCATCTAGACCATCTCCGCGAACACCACGACGTCGTCCGGGTACCGCTGGGCTGCATGGTCGAACACACCGCCGCAGGTGATCAGGCGGAGCTCGGCCGTGGGCGTCGGCCCGTAGACCAGGGCAGTCGGGAAAGCGTCCTTGGAGAATCGCAAGGTCGAGGTCACCCGGAACCGCACCGTGCGGCCGTCCGACCGCTGGACGGAGACGACGGCACCGGCCTTCAGCTCGGCGAGGTGCAAGAACACCGCGGGCCCGCTGTACGAGTCGATGTGGCCGGCGATCACCGCAGGTCCAGGGTCCCCGGGGACCACGCCTGCGGCGAACCAACCGGCCTTCCGGAAATCTGCGGGCGGGTTCAGGACACCTCCTGCGCCCAGCGAGAGCTTCTCAAGGGCGGTGCTCACGCCGATCGCAGGAATCTGCAACGAGGTCGCGGTGACGACATGGACTGGCGGCAATGGTTGGGGCCCCTGCAGGGCCTCCGCCGGTGGGCTCGCGATGTCGCTCGGGGCCGCGCTCGCAGCGTCGCTGGCAGCTGCGCTCGCAGTGTCGCTGGCAGCGACGGTTACCTCGACCGATCCGATCCCTGCGACCGGTGCCGCTGCCGCACCACGGGTCAGCACAACGCCGAGCACGACAGCAACGCTGAGGCCGGCCAGCGTCGCGAGGATCCAGTCCCTGCGTCGCGCGGTCACGACGTGCGGACGGTTACCCGCGCGAGTCGCAGGCCGCCGACGACCAGGAGAGCCACCAGAACGCCGCCCAGCACAGCCAGCCCGCCCTGGCGCAGCGGAAGGGGCGCTGGTCCAGCGGTGCCACCCTCACCCGTCTCGACGCCACCCTTCGGCGTCGCCACGGTCCCGACCGCATCGGTGATGGCCCGCACGGTCACGCCACCGCTCGGATTATTGAGCACCAGCAAGGTGTTCACGCTTCCGGCGCGGACATCGACCTGCGTCGTCGTACTCGGGTCCGAGCCAGCCGAGACCTGCAGCGTCCAGCGGCCCTGCGGAACCTCGGCGTACTTCGTCACCGCACCGTACAGAGCGTTGTTCGCGAGCGCCGGCCCCATCACGGCCTGCACATCCACGAAGGACGCCGCCGTCGACGCCTGCACCAGCCTGACCCGCGCCTTGCCCGCTGCGGGCGGCGTGAGGTCATCGCTCTGCAGGTGCACCGACAGCGGGTCGCTCGCGCCCTCGGCCAGGACCGTGTAGGCGTGCCCGTCCGCGACCTGCACGGTCGCGGAGAGCAGCGCCGGCGACGACGGGGAGACACCGACCGCGCGCATCGCCACCGTGTAGTAAGCCCGGCGGGACCGAGCGGTACGGCGTCACCGAGCCGTAGCTCACGTCATGCAGAGCGGCCGGCCCCGTCACCCCTCCGAACGGAGTCAGCCACACGTCGACCGGACCGGTCGACGGCGCGACGTGAGCGAGCCGCAGCCAGGCGGTACCCACGGGAGTCGCCCCTCCGCTGGTCGTCGGCGGACCTGCCGCGAGTGCGGATCCGGGAACGAGCGACAACCCGGCGCCCACCAGCACAGCGCCGAACGCGCCCAGCACGCGAGCAAGGCCGTGTCGCTTCATCTGATGCTCCCTGGGGTCGGTCGCTCGTCCTTCCCCCATTCGGAGCAGCCAACGCGTTGGATGGGTCCCGCGCACGGACCGTCCAGGGCTACTCGGGGTGCTCGTGCCCTCGTTCGGCGAGCACCGCGAGCACGGCAACCACCCGGCGCGCCTGCGCGAAGGCCTCGGGCCCCACCACTGCACTCGCGGCGTCATTCACCGACTGGACGGCCTCGCGGATCTCGTCGCTCGCGGCTTCCCCGCGAGAGGTGAGGGTGATGGTCATCCGACGGCGGTCTTCCGCGTCCGGGACGCGATCGAGGTAGCCACGAGCGACCAGCGTGTCGACGAGCTGGCTGACGGCCTGCTTCGACACCCCCATCGTCCTGGCCATGCGGTCCATGCCCTGGAAGCCCTCGTTGCGGATGGCGCCGATCACGAAGCTGCCCCGGGCTGGCATGTCGTCGAAGCCGGCGACGCCGAGCGCTGCCCGGATCGCGTTGCCATAGCCGCGACGGGCCGCGCCCAGCATGGCGGGGACCGAGACGTCGTCGGCCCAGTGCGGCTGGGTGACGTCGACGGACCAGGGTTCGCCGTGGCTGTGGCTGTGGGCGTGCTCGTGGTCGTCGCCCTGCCCGTGGTCATGCCCGTGCTCGTGGCCGGGACTGCTGAGAGGTGGAGTAGTCATACAGAGACCTTGACAGTCAACTTACTTGACTGTCAAGGTCCCGGTGGAACGTTAGGCCGGCGCCGGCAGCTGCTCGGTCTCCTCCTCGGTGAACAGCCGCGAGCGGATAAGGAAGCGGTTGCCCGTCGGTGCCTCGACCGAGAAGCCGGAACCGCGGCCGGGCACGATGTCGACGGTCAGGTGGGTGTGCGACCAGTACGCGAACTGCTCGCGGGACATCCAGAACGGGATGGTCTCCGGACTACCGACATCGAGGTCCGCCAAGAGGATGTCGGCATCGCCGGTGATGAACTCGCCAGCCGGGAAGCACATCGGCGAAGAGCCGTCGCAGCACCCACCGGACTGGTGGAACATCAACGGGCCATGGTCTTCCCGGAGGCGACGCAGCATCTGCGCCGCCTCCGGGGTCACCGAGACCCGCTCAACCGTGACGTCGGCGGAGTCAGTCATCTCGCTCTTTCTCGGCTGCTGTGGTTCGGCTCAGAAGAACCCGAGCTTGTTGGGTGAGTAGGACACCAGCAGGTTCTTCGTCTGCTGGTAGTGGTCGAGCATCATCTTGTGGTTCTCGCGGCCGATGCCCGAGCTCTTGTAGCCACCGAACGCGGCGTGCGCCGGGTACTGGTGGTAGCAGTTCGTCCAGACGCGTCCGGCCTGGATGTCACGCCCGGCCCGGTACGCCGTGTTGGTGTCCCGCGACCACACGCCGGCGCCCAGCCCGTAGAGGGTGTCGTTCGCGATCGAGATGGCGTCGTCGTAGTCGTTGAACCGGGTGACCGAGACGACCGGCCCGAAGATCTCCTCCTGGAACACGCGCATCTTGTTCGTGCCCTCGAAGATCGTCGGCGCGACGTAGTACCCGCCGGAGAGGTCGCCACCGAGGTCGACGCGCTCGCCACCGGTGATGATCCGTGCGCCTTCCTTCGTGCCGATGTCGAAGTACGACAGGATCTTCTCGAGCTGGTCGTTGCTCGCCTGCGCGCCGATCATCGTCTCGGTGTCGAGCGGGTTGCCCTGGACGACGGCCTTGGTGCGGTCGAGCGCCGCGGGCAGGAACTGGTCGTAGATCGACGCCTGGATGAGCGCACGGCTCGGGCAGGTGCACACCTCGCCCTGGTTCAGGGCGAACATCGTGAACCCCTCGAGCGCCTTGTCGTAGAAGGCGTCCTCGGTGTGCGCGACGTCCTCGAAGAAGATGTTGGGGCTCTTGCCACCGAGCTCCAGCGTGACCGGGATGAGGTTCTGGCTCGCGTACTGCGAGATGAGCCGGCCGGTCGTGGTCTCGCCGGTGAAGGCGATCTTCCGGATCCGGCTGGACGACGCGAGCGGCTTGCCCGCCTCCACGCCGAAGCCGTTCACGATGTTGAGGACGCCAGCGGGGAGCAGGTCACCGATGAGGTCGATGAGCAGCATGATCGAGGCAGGCGTCTGCTCGGCCGGCTTGAGGACGACGCAGTTGCCGGCGGCCAGCGCGGGGGCCAGCTTCCAGATCGCCATCAGGAGCGGGAAGTTCCAGGGGATGATCTGGCCGACCACGCCCAGCGGCTCGTGGAAGTGGTACGCCACGGTGTCGTCGTCGATCTGCGAGAGCGACCCCTCCTGGGCACGGATCGCACCGGAGAAGTAGCGCAGGTGGTCGATGACGAGCGGCATGTCCGCAGCGAGCGTCTCGCGGACGGGCTTGCCGTTGTCCCAGGTCTCGCCGACGGCCAGCATCTCGAGGTTGGCCTCGATGCGGTCGGCGATCTTGTTCAGGATGTTCGCGCGGTCGGCCACGGAGGTCTTGCCCCAGGCCGGCGCCGCCGCGTGCGCGGCGTCCAGCGCGAGCTCGATGTCCTCAGCGGTCCCGCGAGCCACCTCGCAGAACGTCTTCCCCGTGACGGGCGAGGGGTTCTCGAAGTACTGACCCTTCACGGGGGCGACGTACTCGCCTCCGATCCAGTTGTCGTACCGCTCGCGGTACGACACCACGCTGCCTTCCGTACCAGGCTGTGCATAGACCGTCATCGGCGTCTCCGTTGTCGCCCGGGTCGGGCCGAGCGCCCGACGGACCACCAACGCTAGGTTCGCGGAGGTTGCGAGAAGGTTGCAGCGGGCACGCTCAGCTCCGCCTCCAGCCGGGTCACGTGCGCCAGGACCTGGGCGTGCCGCGGCGAACCGACGGGCAACGCCCGGAGCGCGGCGGTCCAGACGTCGAGGTCGTCCCTGCCGTGATCGGTGTCAGCGAACCGCAGCAGCCCGTCGGGCTCACCGAGCCCGATCAGGGCGGCGCGCAGCCGGCCGTGCAGATCCTCCCGCAGCCTCACGACTCCCGGGGCCTCGCTCTGCGGCAGCAACGGCCCGCGGTACAGCGCGGCCGCCTGCCGGTACCTGGCGTGGTCCAGATGCTCGTTCACCTTGGCGGCGTCGGTCTCCAGCGGGTCGACCAGCCGGTACGGCCGGGACTCGAGCCGCACGTCGCCGAGCAGGGCTCGCAGCCGGGACATCTCGGCCCGCACCGTGACCCTGGCCGACTCGCGCTCGTTGAGGTTCGACGCGAGCTGGCTCGCCGACAGGCCGTCCGGGTAGGAGGCAAGCAGGGTCAGGACCTCGCTGTGCCGAAGGCTCAGCCGTGTCTCGCCGTCGGGATGCCTGAGCAGGCCGCTGCTGCGGCCGAGCAGCTCGAGGCTCGTCCGCGGCGCCCGGGCGGCGCTCCTCGGACGCTGACCCCGCTGGCCGGTGAGGCTGAAGACGCGCAGCTCGCTCTCCACCGCCGCCACGGCTGCCCGCACCAGCGACAACGTGTAGGGCGAGGCGACCGCGTCCCCGCCGGTCAGGTCGAGCGAGCCGAGCACGGCACCGGTGTCCGGGTCGTGGATGGGGGCCGCAGAGCAGCTCCACGGCGTGGCGAACCGCGAGAGGTGCTCTGCGCCGAAGATCTGCACGGCGTGGTCCAGGGCCAGCGCCGTTCCCGGGGCGTTCGTCCCGGCCGAGCTCTCGCTCCAGTTGGCTCCCGCCGCGAAGTTCATGTGCTCGGCCAGCGTCCGGAGCCTGCTGTCGCCCTCGACCCAGAGCAGCCGTCCGGCGGCGTCGCTCACCGCGACGAGCAGGCCCGCGTCCGTGGCGTCCTCGACCAGCAGCCGGCGGATGACCGGCATGACCTGGGCCAGCGGGTGCTCGTCACGGTGCGACTGCAGCTCGGCACCGACGAGGTCCACCGGCGCGAGCGAGTACTCAGGATCGACGCCCTCGCTCAGGCACCTCGCCCAGGACTGCGCCACCAGGCTGCGGACCGCACCGTCGGCGCGGCCGTTCGCCAGGAAGTCGTCGTGCGCGAGCATGATCGTCCGGGACAGGACGTCGGGATCAGTGCCAGCGGGCCAGGCGAGCCACGAGCTCTGCGCGTTCGGCGGGCCCGCCGGGGCGCGCGACGACGGCTCCTCGGTCCCGCGCGCTCGCTGCATGGCACCCGTCCACGTCGACTTCTCGCAGGCTACCTCCGGGATCTGGTGATCGCATCGGCTTCGGCGCCGCGGCTTCTGCCGGCAGGAGCCGTCAGGGGATCAGGATGATCTTGCCGGCCGGATGGCTCGCCTGGATGGCGCGGTGCGCGTCAGCGACGTCTGCCAACGGATAGGTCGCCGCGACCACGACCCGCAGCTCCCCCTCGGTGACGAGACGGACCAGCTCGAGCCTGGCCGCCGTCCGGATCTCCGTCCCCGGGTCGGCTCCTGGCCCGCCGCCGAGGATGCGCAGCCCCGAGGCGCGGACGCCCGGGTTCGCGACGAGCGAGACGATGCGTTGCCTGTCGGCGACCAGCGCCAACGACGACTCGACCGCCTCGGGCGTGCCCACCGCGTCGATGGCGACGTCGACGCCACCGGGCGCGAGCGCGCGGACGCGCTGGACCAGGCCTTCGCCGTACTCGACCGGCTCAGCGCCGAGCTCGCGGAGGAGCTCGTGGTGGCGAGGGCTTGCCGTGCCGATCACCCGTGCTCCGCGCAGCCTCGCCAGCTGCACCGCCATCAGGCCGACCGCACCAGCAGCAGCGTGCACGAGCACGGTGTCCCCGGTGGAGACCTCGGTCGCCGTCAGCGCATGCACCGCCGTCACGCCCGTGAGCATCAAGCCGCCGGCCGGCGCCCAGCCAAGGGCAGCGGGCTTGTGCACCAGCGAGCTCCCTGGAACCACGACGGCGTCGGCGTAGGCGCCGCTGATCCGGTACGCGATGACCTCGTCCCCGACAGCGAGCGGTCCGTCCGCCGCACGCGTGCCCTCGCCCACGGCACGCACCACGCCGGCAGCCTCGGAGCCGAGCCGGAGCGGAAGCTCGGCCGGCGGGCCGTAGAAGCCGCCGTAGGACTTCGCGTCGATCGGGTTGACCCCAGCCGCCCGCACCTCGACGAGCACCTCACCGGGCCCCGGTGCGGACAGCGGCGCTTCGATGACCGCCAGCACCTCCGGACCCCCTTGGGCGGTCGCGACCACGACCCGGGCGACTGATGAAACGCCAGCTTCAGACATGCCAGCACGAACGCGGCAGCCGGTCCGGGTAATCCCTGTTCGCCGCAGGTCGGAAGTCAGCGCACAGAGGGAGTAGCCCGAGGAGTGAACGTTGCGTGAACGCGGGCCCTGCGCGGCGGCCGCGAGGCGAGGATGACTTCAGCGCCTGCAGTTCCCGCAGCGCCCCGGCCTCGGCCAGGGCACCGACCGCTCGAGGGAGACGTTCGATGGACGATCGGCTCGTCACCGGTTGAGCGATCCATCGCGCGAACGGACGGGCGACCTTCGACGGATCGGCACGTCGATCGTCGTCTCGGCGCTCGGGACGTGGAGCTACAACGTCGCCATCGCGGTCTACGCGTACGACCAGACGCACTCGACGGCCTGGGTCGCAGCAGCGACGGTGGGCCGCTACATCCCGGCGCTTGCCATCACCTGGTTCGGGAGCCGCTGGGTGGCGCGGTTCTCGCGGCGACGCGTGGCGGTCGCCGCTGACGCGGGGTGTGCCGTCACCATGCTCGTGCTCACCGTGCTCGCAGCGCTGCACGGTCCGCTCGTCCTCGCGATCGCCCTCGCTGCGCTCAGCTCGGGCCTGTCGCGCATCCAGAGCAGCACGGCGCTGTCCGTAGCAGCCGACGTCGTCGTGGAGTCCCAGCTCGTGCGATCGATGGCGCTCATCGGCTCGGCCGAAGCCGTCGCGGTCGCTGCCGGGCCGGCGATCGCTTCGTTGGTCCTGACGTTCTACCCGCCCCCGGTGCTCTTCCTGCTCAACGGCATCACCTTCGCCGTGTCGGCGATCCTGCTCGCCGGGACGACAGCGCTCCCGCGCACCAAGGCGGTGGCCCAGGCCGGACGCCCCGCTTTGACCGCTGCGGACCGCGCGCTGCTGCGCTCGCTGTGGCCGCTGCTGACCGTTCGTGCGACGGGAGCCTTCCTCTACGGCATGGACGTCGTGCTGCTCGCCGTCATCGCCACCCAGCAGCTCCGCAACCAGACAACCGGGTACGGCTGGCTCCTCACGGCCGCCGGCGCCGGCGGGCTGCTGGGGGCAGTCCTGCTGCGACGGCGGCACGAGGTAGCGGGGTCGACCATCTCCACCACGGTGGGCATGGTGCTGTACGCCCTGCCGCTCCTGGTCTTCCTGGCGTCGCCTGCGCTCGGGATCGCCCTCGCGGCGCAGACCGTCCGCGGCATCGGCTGCGTCCTGGTCACCACCACGGTGATCGCGAGCCTGCAGCGCGCCGTACCTTCGGGGCTCTCCCAGCAGGTGTTCGGCCAGACCCACACGCTGGTGCTCGCGGGGACGGCCGTCGGTGCCCTGGTCGCCCCGATGTCGCTGCACGTTCTCGGGCTGGACGGGACGCTGCTCCTCGCGGGCCTGCTGCCGCTGGTCGTCCAGGCTGCGTTGTTCCGTCGACTGCTGCGGTTCGACCGTGGCGCAGCCGAGCTGACCGCAGCCGTCGATCCGCGGGTCAGCCTGCTGCGCCAGCTCACCCTCTTCCACGCGGCCAGCCGGTGGACACTCAGCGAGATCGCCGAGCGGGCCGAGGAGCAGGCCGTGGCAGCCGGAGCATCGGTGGTGAGCGAAGGAGAGCCGTCCGACGCGCTGTACGTGCTGGTGTCGGGCAGCGTCGACGTGACAGCCCGAACGGCGCAGGGTGTCCTCAAGCTCAGGCAGCTGGACGCGCCCGCCTACTTCGGCGAGATCGGCCTGATCCATCACGTGCCGCGCACGGCGACGGTCACCGCAGTCGACGGCTGCGTCGTCTGGCGCGTCCCCGCAGACGCCTTCCTGTCCGCCGTCGCGCAGGCCGGCCCCTCGGGGGCGTTGTCCGAGAGCGTCCGCGTGCGACTGTCGGTCACCCCGGGACTCGAGGGGGACGTGCTGACGACCGAGCTCTAGGTGTACTAAGCATCTGCTTGGCCTCCGCTCGACCGGGGCAGTCGCGGCTCGACACAATGATCCGCATGACGGACCTCCTCGGACACTGCGTCGGCCTGCCGCTCCGGACGCTCAGCGCGGGCGAGACCTTGATCGAGGAGGGGCAGCCGTCGGACCGCATGTACGTGCTGGTCTCGGGGACCCTGACCGTGGAGCGCGACGGGCTCGCCTTCGCCAGGGTGACGCGGGCGGGCGCGGTCTTCGGCGAGATGGCGACCGTCCTCGACCGCGTCTCGAGCGCGACGGTGCGGGCGGCCACCGACGTCGAGGTGCATGTGGTCGAGGAACCGCTCGAGTTCCTGCACAGCAAGCCAGGCGCGGCGCTCGAGGTCCTGCGGATCACGGCTGCACGGCTCGACGGGCTCACCCAGTACCTCGTCGACGTCAAGCAGCAGTACGCCGACCGGGAGGACCACCTCGGCATGGTGGACGGGATCCTCGGCGCGCTGGTCCACCACGACCCCGGGCAGGCCCGGACCGGCTCGTCCCGCGACCCCGAGGGCTGATCGCCTAGCTCTGCTGACCGGGCTCGTCGAGGCGGATCGTCTCGCTGTCGAACACGCCGTACCAGTGCGCGGTTCCGGCCTCGGTGTCGATGGTGATGTGCGGCGGGATCGGCCCGAGCTGCTTGCCGGCGTTGAACACCAGGGTCTTGCCGAGGCGGTCGTGCCAGGAGCCGCCGTCGACCCACGGCGCTTGATGGATGTGCCCGCACAGCACGATGTCCGGCTGGTGCTCCTCGATCCAGCCGGCGAGATCGTGGTCGGGGAACTCGCGGTGACCGTCCCGGCAGAGCACCGTCCCCGCCGGCGGCGCGTGGTAGAGCCAGATCCAGGTCGCCGGCCGGTCGACTGCCGCCGCAGCCAGCTGGTCAGCGACGGCTGCGCGGGTCAGCGGGCCGTCCCACCACGGGCAGACGGTGAACCGGATGCCGTCGATGTCGATCGACGAGCCGTCGCCGACCAGGGTCTCGCCGCGCAGCGCGGTCAGCCAACCGGAGACCTGCTCGCCCTGATCTCCCGGGCCGTCCAGGTCGTGGTTGCCCGAGGCAGCGAGGACCGTGGTGCGCTCCGCCAGCGAGGCGAGGTACTTCTCCAGCACGAGCACCTGCACGGGGAACGGCACGCGGTTGACGACGTCCGCGAGATCGCCGGGCAGCGCCAGCACGTCGACGTCAGCGGCGGCACCGACCAACCAGTCGTAGTGGGGCAGCCGGTAGTGGAGGTCCGAGGCCACCAGGATGCGCACGTGCTGATCTTGTCGTACTCCCGCACCCGGGACACCAAAGGCGTGGCCACCGGGTAGGTGGCCACGCCTTCTGCCCTCCCCGGGCAGCTTGGGGGTCCTGCGCCTCGCGCAGGATGAGCGTTCGCGAGTTCAGCCGATGGTGGCTTCGGGTCAGACGTAGAAGTACGGGTCGAGGACGCGGACCTCGGTGACGCTGTCGACGGGGAGGTCGGTGCGGCTCGCCGCCCGGTGGATCGACTCGGCGTCCGGGCCGTCGTAGATGCAGAAGGTCTTCTTCTTGTCGTCGGTGACGTAGGAGTGGATCCAGGTCACGCCCACCTCGGCGTTGCGGTCGACCACTCCGAGGCAGGCGGTGGCGCCGTCGTTCGTGGTGGGGATCAGCAGGCCGTCCGGGAACGTGCGCTCGACCAGGAAGCGGGGCATGTTCGGCTCCTTCAGCTCGGTTGGGCCGCCTCTCGGCCCGTGCACCATTCAGTCAGCGGGGGACCTGCACGGCATCGGGCGTCCTACCTATGTTTGCCGCGACCGATGCCTAGGCTTCGAGTCCTGCCCGGCGGTGCCTCGGGGGTTTGCCGAGTCAGCCGGAGCGTCCAGCGCAGGTGATCGTCCTGTCAGGCGGTGGCCAGCGGACCCGAGACGCTGTGGCGGCGCAGGTTCTGCACCAGCTGGGCGATGCCGAAGCCGATCGCGACGGCGACGGCGACCAGGAGCACGACCAGCCAGACCGAGACGCCGGTGGTGACGACGGGCGCGGGTGCGGCGGGAGCAGCCACCGGGACGGCGACGGTGATGGCGTTGGTGTCAGGTGCGGGGTAGTCGGCGAAGGCCAGCGAGGTGGAGATCCCGACGAGGCCGAGGGCGACGGCGAGCACCGCGACGAGGCGGCGGACGAGCGACCGGACGATCGCGACGGGCTGAGCGGACTCGGCGGTGACGGACTCGGCGGTGGCGGACTTGGTGTTCATGGCGGGCTCCTTAGGGTTCGTGGTCGGTTGCTTCCGACTCCTTGAACCTACGAAGGCGCCATCTGATGCACAGGGGGAGCGACTCCCTACTTTTGGTCAGCCCTATACCCAAACTCGGGGCACCCGCGCGCCGATGCGCGTCACCACCTCGTAGTGGATCGTCCCGAGCACGTCGGCCCAGTCCTGCGCCGTGGGGACGCCGTCGGCTGCCGAGCCGAAGAGCGTGACGCGGTCGTGCACGTCGACCGAAAAATCACCGACGTCCACCACGAACTGGTCCATGCAGACGCGACCGCTCACCGCGAACCGTCGCCCGTTGATCGACACCGGTCCGACGTTGGTCGCGTTGCGCGGGATCCCGTCCGCATACCCCAGCGGCACCAGGACCAGCGTCGTCTCTTCGCTCGTGACGTACTCGTGGCCGTAGGACACACCTTCCCCGGCGGGGACGCGCTTCACGTTCGCGATCGCAGTCCGCAGCGTCATGGCGGGGCGCAGCCCGAAGCCGTCCTCTCGCGGCACGGGCGACAAGCCGTACACCGCGATACCCGGCCGGACGAGGTCGAAGTGCGCCTCGGGCAGCGTCAGCGTCGCCGCCGAGTTCGCCAGATGGCGCCAGCGCGGCTGCACGCCCGCTGCCGCCGCGACGTCGAGGGCCGCGCGGAACCGGTCGAGCTGCTTGGCGATCGTGGGATGTCCGGGTGCGTCGGCGTAGGCGAAGTGGCTCCAGACACCCACCGGATCCACCGCGGGCTCAGCCGCAGCGCCTTCGGCCAGCTCCCGCCAGTCCGCCGCCGTCGCGCCGTTGCGGGACAGTCCGGTGTCGATCTTGAGGTGCACGCGCGCAACGACACCCAGCTCACGTGCAGCGTCGGCGACCGTCCCGAGCTGCCACTCGCTGCTCACCGAGAGGTCGATCCCGGCGGCGACCGCCGCACGCACGGTGTCGTTCTCGTCAGGTGTCCAGAGCCACGCGAGCACCGAGGAGCTGATGCCAGCGCTTCGCAGGGTCAGCGCCTCGTCGATCGTCGCCGTCCCGAGCCAGGTCGCGCCGCCGTCGAGCGCCGCCCGCGCGGCCGGGACGAGCCCATGCCCGTAGGCGTCAGCCTTGACCACCGCCATGACCTCCGCGGAGGTCCCGGCGCGCAGCGTGCGGACGTTGTGCCGGATCGCCTCGAGATCGATCCGTGCCTCAGCCCGCAGCATGGGGTCCAGCCGTCCAGTCGTCGCGGTTCACCCCGCCATCCTCGCAGGGAGGGGGTCCGAGCAGGCGCGGAGGCACTGCGCGATCATGACGTCGTGGTGACTTCGCTGGCGCTGGACACGGTCGCGCAGACGACGGGGGTGCTGCGGTGGTACGAGGACAACCTCGTCCAGTCCGGACGTGCCGCCGCGGTCTGGGCGCTCATCGGGTTCGTCGTCACCTTCGCGATCGTGCGCACCCTGACCCGCCGGATCCACGCGCGTACGCCGATCGAGGAGTCGCAGTCCGAGCAGTCGCCGGTCGAGCAGGCGCAGGTCGAGCAGGCACAGGTCGAGCAGGCGCGGGGCGGCCGACGCAGCCTGGTCGGCGACATCTCGATCGGCGGCGTCCACGTCCACCACCAGGTGTGGGGGATCTTGCTCCTGCTCGTGACCGGCATGCTCGAGTTCCGCTTTCAACCCGGCTCGCCAGGGCTGGAGATCCTGGCGCTGCTGTTCGGTGCTGGGGCCGCGCTGGTGCTCGACGAGTTCGCGCTGCTGTTCTACCTGGAGGACGTCTACTGGAGCGACGAAGGCCGGAGCTCGATCGACGCCGTGCTCCTCGCCCTCGCCGTGGGGGCCGCGTTGCTGCTCAGCACCTCGCCGTTCGGGCTCGACGCCTCCGACCCTGACGCGTCGAGCCTGGCCAACGTCACCTCGGCCATCGTGCTCAACATGGTGTTCTCGGGCATCTGCCTGCTGAAGGGGAAGCTCGCGACGGGTGTCCTCGGCGTCGTGGTCCCCTTCATCGCGTTCATCGGCGTGCTGCGGCTGGCCAAGCCGACGTCGTGGTGGGCCCGCCACCGGTACAAGCCGAAGAAGCTGGCCCGCGCGCACGAACGCTTCGGTCCGCGCCGAACGGCGAGGTATGACCGCGTGCGTGACCTGCTGGGAGGCAAGCCGAGGTCGTGACGTCGTGCTGAGTCAGCAGTCGCCGGCCCGGCACAGCGTGGCGACGACCAGCGACGCGTACGCCTTCGCGCCGGTGCCGCCCAGCAGCATGTGGACGCCATCGCTGCCGAACCACTCTGGGTGGCGCTCAGCTGCGGCCTCGAAGTCGGCGACCCAGCAGTGCTGGGCCGCGGTGCACAGCGCGTGCACCATCGCGTTGTCTGCAGGGGTCCAGCTGCAGTAGGGGCAGTGCGAGGTGACGACGACAAGGGTGGACCCCTGCGTGAGCGCGATGACCTTGGTGAGCTGCGCGGCGTCGAAGGTGCCGTTCGTCCCGAGACCGAAGACGACGTTCTCCGCGACCGCGCCCCTGGCCTGCTCGCTCTGCAGCAGCTCCATCCCCGTCTGTGCCTCGCGACTGCTGACGGCATCGATGACGATGCCAGGGATGTCTCTCGGCGAGCGGGACCTCGGCGTCGATCATGACCGAGTCGCCGATCGCGGCGACGGTCCCCTGCGGCCTGAGCGGCCGGGCCGGCGGCGCGGCCAGCCCGGACGTGGTCGAGTCGGACGTCGCGGGGCTGGGCGTCGCCGGGTCGGACGTCGCGGGGCTGGACGTTGCGGGGCTGGACGTGTCGCTGGGGCTGGCGCTCGATGGGACGGTCAGCGTGGAGGGCGCCGCGGCTCCGGAGGCCGCAGGCGCCGAGCAGCCGCTGAGAGCCAGGCACCCAACCAGCGCCCCGACAGCGAGGTGAAGCAGACGCACGAGCTGACCCCTCGGTATGGCCTGGCAACGGGTTTCGACGCTACAGCAGCTCGCCACCCCAGTCCCGGGGCGCGACGTCGGCGACCGTCTGCGAGAAGGTCCACTCGTGCCCGGCCAGATCCCGCACGCTGTACTGGCGCTCCCCGAACGGGTACTCCACCGGCTCGGCCTCGACCGCGGCGCCACGGGCGACCGAACGCGCGTAGTGCCTGTCGATGTCCTCCACCCGCACGATCACCGCGTGCGTGACGCCGTCGTCCGGGTTCGGCGGACGGCGGTCACTGCCGGCGTCGGCCACGATCACGTCGCCGCTGTCCCCCACGCGCAGCTGCGACCGGTGGCCCTCGCCGATCCGGAGGCGCTCGACGAAACCGAACGTGTCGGTCAGCCAGGCGACAGCCGCACGCACGTCTGGGTAGGTGAGCACGGGGATGACGGTCGACGCGGGCACGGACCTGTTCGCTCTCATGTCACCAGTCAACAGCCCAGGCCATGAATGGCAATGCCCGCCGTCAGACACAATGCTGCCGCGCACAGGCAATGGCTTGAGCTGCCCGCGCCCACGATGTTGATCTTGGAGCTGACAGCGGAGGGCGAGGGATTCGAACCCTCGGGGAGCTTGCACCCCCAGCAGTTTTCAAGACTGCCGCACTCGGCCACTATGCGAGCCCTCCCGGCAGCCCCAAGCCTAGCCCGGCCACCGGAGACCCCTCCCCGACTTGGTAGACAGGGCGCGAGCTCAGACTCGCGTTCTGCCTACCAACTCGAGCGTCGAGTCCGCCTAGCAGCTCAAGCCGAGAGCACGAGGCTGTCCAGCACCTCACGAGCGCGCCGATCCAGGGTCTTCGCGGCGCGTGGCGTCGCCGGCGAGGTGGTGCAGCAGGGCCTGCTGGAAGAGACCGTCGAACAAGGCGTACGCCACCGGCGAGGACACGGCGAGCGTGACGCCTGCGAGCTCGGCGTAGCGCGTGACGATGCGGAAGATCATGTGCTCGAGCTTGCCGTCCAGCTCGATGACGTCGGCGCGCAGCGAGGGCTCGAACAGGGCCTGCGAGCGGAGGTCGTACCAGAGGCGGTGCATGGTGCCGTCGACGACCAGGGTGTCCGCGAGCGCGGCAGCGAAAGCCCGTGCGCAGCTGCCGGGCCGTCCGGGCGGTGTCCACGATCTCGTCGTAGCGGGTGATGCAGACGGCCTTGTACTGGCGGACGCCATGCAGGATGAGGTCGATCTTGTCGGTGAAGTAGTAGTGCAGGACGCCGTGCGAGAACTCGCTGTTGTCGGCGATGTCGCGCAGGCTGGTCTTGCGCGTAGCCGAGCTCGGACAGCGTCTGCAGCGCGGACTCGGCGAGCTGGCGCCCGGCGCTCGGCGAACTTGTCGACCTGGCTGCGCGAGAGGCGGTCGCGAGCTCGTCGCGGAGCTGGGCGCGGTCGCTCGTCCACGAGCACCTCCGTCACTGCGCGCCACGATCGGCTGCCTCGACCTGGTTGACGGCCCCGACTGTACCCGAGCAGGCTCGCCGCTCCCTGAGCGGCACCTGCGAATCTTGACAAGTGTCCAGGAATCTCTTGACACCCGTCAAACGCTCGCTAGCGTGACTGCCACATGACCGCGCAAGGCCCCTCAGGTCGAGAGTCGGTCCCAGATCAGTCCGAAGGTCAAAGGAGATCTCGGATGAGCGGAGCTGTGCTGGACGGTCGCAAGGCCATGGTGACCGGCGGGGCGAAGGGGCTGGGAGAGGGGATCGCCAGGGCCTTCGCCGGGGCGGGCGCGGCAGTGGTGATCGCTGACGTGCTCGGCCGAGGAGGGTCAGGCGACCGCCGCCTCGATCAAGGACAGCGGCGGCAGCGCGTCCTTCGTGAAGCTCGACGTCACCGACGACGAGGGCTGGGAGACCGCCGTCGCCAAGGCCGTCGCCGACATGGGCGGCCTCGACGTCCTGGTCAACAACGCCGGCGTCGAGATCACCGCGCTGATCATCGACATCGACGCCGACGACGCTGCGCACGATGCTCGACGTCAACATCGTCGGCACCGCGCTCGGCATCAAGCACGCCTTCCGCGCCATGCGCCCGGCGGGACCGCCGGCAACGGCGGCGCGATCGTCAACGTCGCCTCGGTGGCGGCCACGATCGCGTTCCCCGGCATCGCCGGCTACTCCGGCACCAAGTCGGCGGTCGACCGGATGACCCGGGTCGCGGCCATGGAGTCCGGCAAGCTCGGCTACGGCGTCCGGGTCAACTGCATCTACCCCGGGCTCGTGCCCACCGCGATGGGCATGAAGCCTGGCCAGCGACGTGGCCGAGCTCGGCCTGTTCGCCGAGCCCGGAGGCCGCCGTCGGGCGACGTCATCGGGCTCACGCCGCTCGGGCCGGCTCGGCGAGGTCGCCGACATGGCGGACGCGGTGGTGTTCCTGGCCTCCGACGCCGCCCGGTTCATCACCGGCATCGGCCTGCCCGTCGACGGCGGAATGGGGATGTGAGCATCGGACATGCACTGACAAGCCCGTCGTCGTCTACGGCGCCTCCGGCTACACCGGCCGGCTCGATCTGCGAGTACCTGCGCGAGTACAACGTCCCCTTCGTCGCCGCCGGCCGCGACAAGGACCGCGTCCAGGAGGCGATCTCCACGGTCCCCGGCATCGAGACCGCCGAGCACGAGGTCGTCGCAGGTCGAGCACACGTCGAGGCGCTCACCGAGCTGTTCACCGGCGCCCAGGTCGTCTGCAACACGGTCGGCCCGTTCATCAAGTACGGCCCCGAGGTGGTCGAGGCCTGCCTGGCCGCCGGCATGCACTACCTCGACACGACCGGCGAGCAGGACTGGGTGATCGCATGCGAGCCAGAACTGGGGCAAGCGAGTTCGCCGACGAAGGGCCTGCTGCTCTCCCCCGGCATCGCGCAGATGTACACGACCGGCGAGATCGCGGCCCAGATCTGCCTGGAGACACCCGGGCCTGGACACCCTCGACATCGCGGTGCTTCTGGGGGGCATCCCGACCATCGCCTCGACCCAGACGATCTTCACCGATCCTCAACGCGGACTGGTACTACCTCGAGCAGAACCAGTACGTCCCGTTGGACCCTGACGGCGGCACTACGAGGTCGTCGGTGCCCGGCCAGCACGAGCTCGGCGCTCGCGCTGCCCTGGGGCGGCACCAGTCGCACCCCGTCTGGTTCAAGAACGACCCGCGCGTGGCCAACTGCAGGGTCATCGGCGGCGTGCTTCAACCGCACGCGTGATGGAGGGCGTGCTCGCGACGGTCGACGATGGTGGACACGACAGATCAAGACGCTGCCGACGGACGAGCAGGGACGCCGCGCTGGCAGGCGATCGCGGCGACCATCGAGTCCGGCATGCCGCCGCGGGAGAACCCGCGGATCAACAAGTCGGTCGACTCGGTGCACGCCTCCGGGCCGCTCGGCCGCGCCCACTGCGTCATCCACGGCAACAGCAACTACAAGCAGACCGGGCTGCTGCAGGCCTACGCCGCGTACTCGCTGCTGCAGCAGCCGCCCCGACGGGTCGGCTTCGCCTCGGGCTGCCAGGCCTTCGGCCACCGCGAGCTGCTCGGCGTGCTGCGCGAGTTCGGGCTGGTGCTGGAGCCCGTCAGCTGACCGATGACGAGCCGGCTGACCGGGCTGGCGGAGCCGATGCGGCTGGCCGACTACCTCGACAAGGGCGCCTCGCTCGGCGCCGGACGCGCCGTGCCTGACGACCGACGGCGAGGTGCTCTGACCTACGCCGAGGTGCAGGCGTGTCCCGCCGGGTCGCGGCGCGCGCTGCGCCGCTCGGGCGTCGCAGCCGGGCGACAAGGTCGCGATCCTCTCGGCGAACGACCCGCACGCGTTCACCTGCGTGTTCGGCATCTCCCGGGCCGGCGCGGTGTGGTGCCCGATCAACCCGCGCAACGAGGCGTGCGGAGAACCGCGAGCTGCTCGACGCTCTTCGACTGCGCGGCGCTGATCTTCCAGAGCGCGTTCGCCGCCCTGGTCGAGCGAGATCCGCGCCGACGCTGCCGGGGCTGACGCACGCTGGTCTGCCTCGACGAGCCGCTCGGCGCTCGGCGCCGTCGCTCGCACGAGTGGCTGGCCTCGGAGCCGGCGCACCCGCTCGAGCGTCCGACGCCGGTCGACGACGTCGCGATGATCGTCGGCACCGGCGGCACCACGGGCGACCCCGAAGGGGGTGATGCTCACCGGGCGCAACCTCGAGACGATGACGGCGCTGACGCTGATGGGCTATCCGTTCGGCGGCCGTCCGGTCTACCTCGCGCTCGCGCCGCTCACCCACGCCGCCGGCGTGCTGTGCTTCCCGATGCTGGCGCTGGGCGGCGAGATCGTGATCATGCGCGCCGCCGACCTCGGCGCGTTCCTCGAGCTGGTCGGCGCGCACCGCGTCACCCACACGTTCCTGCCGCCGACGCTGATCTACATGCTGCTCGGCGCACCCGACGCTCGACGACGCGGACCTGCAGCTCGCTGCAGTGCTTCTGGTACGGCGCGGCGCCGATGTCGGCGGCCCGGCTGGAGGAGGCGCTCGACCGGATCGGGCCGGTGATGGCGCAGCTGTTCGGGCAGACCGAGGCGCCGATGATGATCTCGACGATGGCGCCCGCGCGACCACTTCGCGCGCCGACGGCACGCATCGCGCGCGAGCGGCTCGCGCTCGGCCGGCCGGCCGGCGCCGCTGGTGCACCGTCGCGATCATGGACGACGACGGGCGCGCTGCTGCCGCACGGCGAGCGCGGCGAGATCGTGCGTCCGCAGCTCGCTGGTGATGGCCGGCTACTACAAGAACCCCGAGGCGACCGCCGAGGCGCAGCCGGCACGGCTGGCACCACACCGGCGACATCGGCTACCTCGACGAGGACGGCTTCCTCTTCATCGTCGACCGCGCCAAGGACATGATCATCACCGGCGGCTTCAACGTCTACTCGGCCGAGGTCGAGCAGGCCCTGATGCAGCACCCGGCGATCCAGGACTGCGCGGTCGATCGGGCTGCCCGACGACAAGTGGGGCGAGCGGGTGACCGCGGTCGCTGCAGCTGCAGCCGGGCCGCACGGTCGACCCGCTGCGAGGTGCAGGCGTTCGTGAAGGCGCGCCTCGGCGCGTCAAGGCGCCCAAGCAGGTCGAGGTCTGGGCCGACCTGCCGCGCTCGAAGGTCGGCAAGGTGCTCAAGAACGACATCCGCGAGCAGCTCAGCCGGACGAGCTGAGCTGCCCGCGGACCTTCCCCCAGAGTAGGTTCGGGGAGCGCCCTGCTACGCGGACGCGAGCACGATCGTGAAGGCCGTGCCCGCTCCCGCGGAGCCGTTGATGGTCGTCGCCAGACCACCCACGCTGCCGGCCGGGGCCTGCGCACCGCCGTCGGTCGCGAAGACCGCCGTGTGGCCACCCGACGTGCCCGCGGTCGAGCTGCGGGCCTGCTGGCCGGACGGCGTGCTGAAGCGTCGGTCGCGTCCGAGGTCTTCACCTGCCACAGCGAGACCACCCACGCCGGTGCACCGATCGTCGTCGTCGGGGTGGTCTCCGTCGACGTGCGTCGTCCGGTTCGACGACGACACGAAGGAGGCGACCGGGTTCGACGCGCTGGTGCCGCTGTAGGCGAGCACCTGCACGCTGCCCGTCAGCGCCAGAGCCGAAGCCTGCCGTGACCGTGCTGCCGGAGTCACCGGCCGTGGCGACCTTCTGGTAGACGGCCGTGGTGAGCACGCTGCCGGTCGTGGTCTGCGACCCCACCAGCGACCAGCCGGCCGGAGCCGACGGGAACAGCTAGCCGACGCGGTCGGTCGCCGACGAGGACCAGGCCGTTGCCGGCCGCGACCGTGCTCGGGACGACCACCGACAAGCTGTCGCGGCCTTTCCGCTGGTCGCCGCAGATCCGACGAAGCCGACGCTGCTGGCGTTGGCCGGCATAACGACGTGCTGGACGCTGCTCGTCTGGGCCACGCCGTCGGTGATCGTCAACGCGACGGTGTAGTTGCCCGCCGAGGCCGTAGGTGTGCTGCGGCATGGCCCCGGTGGTGGTGTCCGTCGTGCCGTCACCGAAGTCCCAGGCGTACTGCTGGATCGCCGCCGCTGGGTGCCGGTCGAGGCGGAGGCGTCAAAGCTGCACTGGAGCAGGGTGCACGTGCAGGTGAACGAGGCGGTCGGCGGTGGGCCGAGCGTCGGGTTCGCGAGGTGGATCACCTGCGCCGTCTGGTTGAGGCCGTCGGTGACGGTGAGCGTCACGGACTTCGTGCCCGGGGTCAGGTACGTGTGGCTCGCCGTGACGCCGCTGTCCGTGGCGCCGTCGCCGTAGGTCCAGGCGTAGGTGAGGCCGGTCGACGGCGTCGAGGCCGAGGCGTCGAAGCAGCACACCATCAGGGTGCAGCTCACCGAGAAGGCAGCCACCGGCTGGGTCAGGGTGCCGCCGTAGAGGAACATCCCGCGGGTGCGGAAGTCCACGCCGGTGATGCCCGTGCCGGACAGCGTCTGGTCGGTGCCGGCCTGCATCGAGCCACCCGAGAAGGTGACCGTGTGCAGGCTGCCGTCGACGGCGCTCGCGTAGTAGAAGGTCGAGCCGGAGAGGGTGCCGCCCTCGACGTTGCTGAGGTCGACGCCGCCGGTCTGCTGTCTCGTCCTCGGTCAGGATCCCCGAGTCGGGGCTGAACGAGCGCGAGTACAAGTTCTGCTGCCCGCTCGAGCGTGTAGTAGAGACGCCCGCCGGAGTAGAACATCGAGGTGACGTTCTGCATCTCGGCGCCGTACATCCCGGACTTCACGCCCTGGAAGGTCTGGCCGGAGCCGGTGTCGACGCCGTACCAGATCGGGTCGTCGTAGGGGTCGAGCAGGCGTCGGCGTGCCGAACGTCGTGCCGTCGTAGGTCGTGACGTAGAGGTTGCCGTCGGTCGAGCCGAAGAACAGCTTGTTGCCGATCATCGCCGTGCCACGGACCGTGGACCACGCGATGCCGGTGCCGGGGATGCTCGTGCCACCGCCAGCGGCGCTGCCCGTGAAGGCCCGCTTGGTCAACGTGTCGAGCGAGGACTGGCTCGGCAACGGGATGGATCGGTTGATGATCTCGATGCCGTTGATCAGCGGGTTCTCGGTCTCGTGGGTGAAGTCGATGTTCACCGTGCCGTCCGAGGTGATGTCGTACGACTTCATGGTCCCGGTCTGGTCACCGGCCGTCGCGACGATGTCGAAGTGGTTGAGGACCGTCGTGCCGTCCAGCGCGACGTCGAAGACTCGTTGGCCCACCCCGCTGGTGCAGCCACACCGGTTGGCGAAGTAGAGCCGCACCGTGATCGGGGTGCCCGCAGCGACCGGGAAGGCGAAGTGCATCTCGCCGCCGTCACCATTGCTGCCCGGATCCCAACGCTCCGTGCTGAAGATGCCGGACGGGGTCGTCGACGGAACGGTCGAGTCGACGTGCGCGACCGGGCCGTAGCTCGCGGCGTTGCTGCCGGAGTTGCGGTACGACACGGGGTCGCTGGTGTCGTCCTGCCAGTTCGGGCCGGCGTCGACGGACTGGATCGACGGGCCGCCGGTGTCGACGCGGTACAGGTACGGCTGCGTCGTCGTGTCGTTGATGATCTCGATGCCGTTGATGAGCGGGTTCTCGACCTCGTGCGAGAAGTCGATGTTGACCGTGCCGTCCGAGGTGGTGTCGAAGGACCGCATCGTGCCGACCTGGTCACCTGCCGCGGCCGTGATGTCGAAGTGGTCGAGGACCGTGGTGCCGTCCAGCGCGACGTCGAACACCCGGTTACCCGGCGCTCCGGTGCACTCGCACCGGTTCGCGAAGTAGAGGCGCACCGTGATCGGCGTGCCGGCCGCGACCGGGAAGGCCCAGCTCATCTCGCCGCCGTCACCGTTGCTGCCCGGGTCCCAGCGTTCCGAGTCGAAGATCGAGGACGGAGTGGTGGCGGGGACGGTGGAGTCGACGCTGCCGACGTGGCTGTAACCGGCGGTGTTGCTGCCCGAGTTGCGGTACGGGCTCGGGTCGCTCTGGTCCGCCTGCCAGGCCGGCCCGCCGTCGAGCGAGGCGATCGCGGGACCGCCCGCGTCCACCCGGTAGAGGACGTTGCTCGGGGGCAACGAGCCGGCGCTGTAGAGGTTCGACGGCAGCTGGGCCGTCGTGTAGGTCGGGGCGGCGGTGCCGCCGGCGAGCGGGAAGAACGCGATGCGGCCGCGGTAGTACTTGCGGTTGCCGATGTACTGCGTGTCGCTACCGACCCACAAGCCCGTCGACGTAGCCAGCAGGGACGCCGCACCGGATCCCCGCGGGTTACGGCCGGGGTTCCAGGCCAGCGGCACACCGGACTGCGGGTCGAGCGCACCCAGACCGGGGCGGGGCACCGCGCCGGTGCCCGCGTAGTCGAAGCCGGCCGGGTTGTTCAGCCAGCGCTGGTGACCGCCGACGTAGACCGCGCTTCCGGTAACGGCGACGGAGGCGATGGTGTCCTGGCCCGAGTAATCGGCCCAGGTCGGCTTGACGTTCTGACCTGAGGAGCTGGTCTCCCAGCGGGTGGCGGAGTCGCAGAGCGAGCGCGTCCCGTCGGTGTTGGTACCGCTGCCACCGGTAGCCGCGATGACGAAGTAGGAGCCGTCCGGTGAGAAGTCGACGTCCTGCATGTAGGTGTCGAAGGCACCGTTGAAACAGAGGGCCGTGAACTGCAACGTGTTCCAGTTCGGATCGATCGTCGCGGCCGGGGAGGAGCCGATCAGCACGTTGATGATCTGGTCGTGCAGCGTGCCGTTTGCATTCTTGAAGTTCCCGATGACGATGAGCCGGCTGCCGTCCGGCGCGAGAGCCATCTTGCGCGCGCCGACGCCACCCTGGGCACCTGATCCGCTGTCGTTGTGGTGGCCCGTGAGCTGGATGTTGACGTAGGGGTCGAGCGCACCAGTGGTCGGGTTCAACGACGCGAGGCCTGCGTGGGCCGCGCCGCCGACCGTCGTGAACGCGCCGCCGATGAACAGGTGGCCGCCGCTGGAGCGGACGCTGTAGACGATGCCATTGAGCGTGGCGGGCTTGAACGTCGAGACCAGGGCGCCCGTCACGGTGCTGAGCAGCGCCACGCCCTTGGCCTTGACCCCGTTGACGTTGTTGAAGGCACCGGCGATGTAGATGGTGTCGGGGCTCGGGCCCGGCCACTCGTCCCAGACCGTGCCGTCCACGGTCGGGTGGAAGCCGGTGTCGATCGCGCCAGTCGAAGCGCTGAAGGCCAGGACATTCGGCCGGCTGACCGACTGGGTCCCGTTGGTCACCCCTGGCGGGCTGACGGTGGTGAACGTGCCGCCCAGCACCATCCGCGTGCCGATCTGCATGATCGCGTAGGTCTGGCCGTCATTGATGTTCGGACTGGTCGTGGCCGGGACGGCGGAGACGATCGTGGCCTGGGCCACGCCACCGACCGCGTTCGCGCTGCCGGCCGTCAAGCCGATCGCCATGGTCGCCACCGCGAGGACTGGGATTCCTACTTTTGCCAGGCGACCGAACATGACCATTCCTCCCCATGGCGCGGCCAGCTCAGGGCCGTGCGACCACGCGACAGTAGGAGCGTCCGAGCGACGGTTTCAAGGAGTCGCGTGGTCGCAGAACCGGCCACGCGGAAACTCTGACCGAACGGATGACCTGGGGGCCGGGTCGGCGCTGCGCAGGAGGCGCAACCCGCCACGCTCGCCTCACCAGCGCTCACGCTTGGTGATCACCTCGTTCGGGAACCGTGGTGCGCGGATGATCTTCAGTCACGGTGGGTGATGACGCAACAATTTCTCGGAAGATCAGATCTGTACCTAAGATGGTACGGACATCTTGCAGGGATCACGTGAGCCTTCTTCGGTGGCCCGACCTCGCCCTGACCGCGTGCACGAGCGTCGTGCTGGCTTCGGCGACGCCGTTCGAGATCATCGCGTGGCCGAGGGCCTCACCCAGGAGGCTTTGGCCGAGCGCGCGGGGATCGACCGCAAGAGCATCAGCCGGATCGAGAACGGCGCGTTCTCACCGAGCCTCGACCGCGTCTGGCTCATCGCCGACGCCCTCCGCGTCTCGGTGACCGACCTCGTCGGCACCAGCGCCGAGATCCCGACCTCGGTGCTGCGGCGGCGGCTGGCCCAGCAGGACAGGCCGGCTAAACCCGGCCGCTGACGTCGAGCCGGTCGGGGAGGGACACCGTCGCGAGGACGCGCGGACCCGAGGCGTCCACCCGGACCTCGACGTACACCGTCAGCCCCACCGCCCACATCCCCTCGACGGCGCGGCGGTAGGCCCTCCACGACCACGGATGAAGCCGGCCGACCCTGGTGCCGTCGATCACGACCCACACCGATGAGCCGCCGGAGGTGCGCTCCAGCGTGGCGAACGCCGTGCCCGCCCGACGCCCTTGCCGGCGCATGAAGTCGACGAGGAAGCGCTGGGCGGGCGCCGCACCGAAGAGTGAGCGAGGTCGTCCGACTGGAAGGACGACGCCGCCGGCTACCGGGCCGTCGTTGAGGACGCTCGGCAGGACGGAGCTCATGTCCAGCGCCAGTCGGCCAACGGACCGACGAGGCCCACCCCCAGGCGCCCAGCGGCGACCGTGAGACGAGCCGCCAGGACGCTCAGCGGCGGTATCAGATCTGCTGTCCGGTTCACGACATGACTGAGTGTGGACACGGCGGCCTGATACGTCCGGCGACTTCGCCGGTGCGGAGGTCGGTCGTCGGCGAAGGCGTACCTACACTGGCGATGCGTCGAGCCGCAGCCAGCTGGGCCTCAGGTGGTGTGGGGGTGGTCGTCGCAGAGTCAGCTCGACCGGGCATCGAGCTCCGCCGGAAGGTTGCCGCCATGAGCGTCAACAAGTCTGCCGCGCACGCCGAGCTCGACGACCGCACCGGTCCGCAGGGACGCCGGCGCACCCCGGACGAGCAGTCGTCGGCCCGCGTCACCGGCCTCGTCGGCCTGTCGAGCAGCAGCCTGTCGGCGCTCGGCCTCTCCCCGCTGGAGGAGCGCGTCTACCGCCAGGTGGTGGGCTCGACCGGCAGCACGGCCTTCGCCATCGCGCGACGGCTGCGCGCGGGCGTCCCGGAGATCGAGGGCATCCTCGGGCAGCTGGTCCGCAGCGGTCTCGTCACCGCCGCCAGGGCGGACGTCCCCGCCTACGTACGCGGGCGCGGCGTCGAGCCGTCCGGCAGCAGCGAGGTCAGGTACGTCCCCGAACCGCCGGCGAACCGGCTCAGCCGGCTGCTCCAGCTGCAGGCCGCCCGGCTCGTCAACGCGGGCAACGCCGTCGAACAGCTGACCCAGCTCTACGGCGCCATGCAGGAGGACTGGGCGGCCCCGGACTCGGTGCGAGTCGTGCACGGGGCGGACGAGGTGAACCGGACCGTCTTCGAGCTGTTGTCGCTCACCTCGACCGAGCTGGTGCAGCTCGACCGCGAGCCGTTCGTGCGCGCCGGCCGGCCTTGCCTGCTGCCCCAGGCGATGTTCGACGCGCTCGACCGGGACGTAGCGATCCGCACCATCTACGCGGAGGACGCCTTCAGGGTCGAGGGCTACGCGGACTACATGGCCGAGGCAGCGCGATCCGGCGAGCAGGCCCGGACGATGAAGCACCTCCCGCTGCGGATGCTCGTGTCCGACGCCAGGACCGCGATGCTGCCGCTCGCCGCCGACGGTCCGTGGGTGAGTGCGGCGCTGGTGGTCCGTGGCCGCGAGCTCGTCGAGGGTCTCGGCCGGCTCTTCGACGAGCTGTGGGAGCACGCCAGCCCGCGCACCGCTGAAGTCACCGCCGAGGAGGTGCCCCGCGAGGCAAGCACGGGCGCCGACTACACCGAGCAGGATGTCGCGCTGCTACGGATGCTGGCCGCCGACCTCACGGAGGACGCCATCGGCCGGCACCTCGGGACGTCGTCGCGCACGATCGGCCGGCGCTTGGCGGTGCTGCAGCGCCGGATGGGCGTGCACACCCGCTTCACGATGGGCGCCGAGGCTTCCCGGCTGGGCCTGCTCTGAGGACAGCCGCGACCCTGCAGGGTCGCGGCTTGCGCTCGTGCGGCGGCGGCATCGGGCAGGCTGTCGGCATGACCAGTCAGCCACGCACCCTCGCGATCGACTGCGGGGGGAGCGGGTTGAAGGCTGCGGTCTTCGACGCGGCCGCCACCCAGCTCAGCGAGCGCGTCCGCGTGCCGACGCCCTACCCGTTGCCACCGGACCGTTTTGTCGACGAGCTCCTCGCTCTGGTGGCCGCGCTGCCAGCGGCCGACCGCGTCACCGTCGGACTGCCGGGGATGATCAGGCACGGCACCGTGGTGAGCACCCCGCACTACCCCACGGTCGCTGGGCCGTTCACCGAAAAGGACCCCGCCCTGGTCAAGGCGTGGTCAGGCTTCGACGTCCAGGACGCCCTGGCCCGAGCATTCGGCCGCCCGACCCTGGTGCTCAACGACGCCGAGGTGCAGGGGGCGGCCGTGCAGACCGGTCAGGGGCTCGAGCTCGTGCTCACGCTGGGGACCGGTCTCGGTTGCGCGGTGTTCGACGACGGCCGACTGGCCCCGCACCTCGAGCTCTCGCACGCCCCGTTCCGGAAGGGTGCGACGTACGACGGCCAGCTGGGTAACGCGTCGCGGCGCCGCGTCGGCAACGCGAAGTGGAGCCGGCGGGTGCAGCGCGCCGTGGACGGCCTCCGGCCCGTCTTCGGGTTCGACCGGCTCTTCCTCGGAGGGGGCAACGCCCGGCACCTCACCCTCGACCTCGGCGCAGATGTCGTGCTGGTCCCCAACACGTCGGGCCTGGTCGGTGGCGTCAGCGCCTGGGCCCTGCGATAGCGGCCTGCGCACCGCCTACGCAGGTGCGGTGACGGCGAGGAGCTCCGCGACCTGCTCGTCCGTCACCGCGTCGAAGAACCCCCCGACGACGTCCTCGACCTCGTCGAACGAGTCGGCGCAGAAGAGCAGCGGCTGGTAGTGCGTGATGTCGTAGGTCTGCACGCCCATCCGGGCGAGGTCGAGCGGGCGGAGATCGGCGTGCGCGATCTGCTGGATCTCGCCGTAGGACGACAGCAGGCCCGCGCCGTACGTCCTGACCTCGCCGTCCTCGCGGAGCACGCCGAACTCCAGGGAGAACCAGAAGACCTTGGACACGAACTCCAGCGCCTGCTGCGACTCGACCCTGCGCGCGGCCGCGCCGGCCGAGCGGTAGAGCGCCGCGAACCGCGGCTCGGCCAGGCAGGCGCCGTGGCCCAGCACCTCGTGGACGATGTCCGGCTCAGGGGTGTACAGCGGGACCGAGTGGTGCCGGATGTACTGCGTCGAGTGGAACGTGCCGTCGTCGAGGGCACCGTAGAACTGCCGGAGCGGGACCAGCCCGGCGGCCGGGACGTACCGGAAGCCGGTGAGCGGCTCCAGCGAGGCCGAGACCTCGTCGAGCTGGGGGATGTGGTCCGTCGGGAGGGCGAGCAGCTCGGCTCCCTCGCGGTAGGCCCGGCAGGCGAGCGAGCGGTGGAGCACCGCGAGCTCCGAGCAGGCGAGCCGCCAGACCTCGTGCTCGTCGTCGGTGTACGTCGCGTGCGGGATCGGGTCGCCGGGCTGCCAGCTGAGAGCGAGCTCGGCGATGGCGTTCCGTCGGGCGCGGTACACGGGGTCGCTGGCGCCGGGGTGGGTGTCACCGAGGTCGACCTCGACGGTGCCGTCCGCCCTACGGGTGATGGGCGCGTACAGCTGGCCTTCTTCGAACATGTGG
Organism: uncultured Actinomycetota bacterium; assembly: GCA_963819215.1. Classification (GTDB taxonomy): domain Bacteria; phylum Actinomycetota; class Actinomycetes; order Prado026; family Prado026; genus CAWFVK01. Next base: position 127,874 of record CAWFVK010000001.1, read on the forward strand.
ATGCCTCCTGCAACGCTTCCGGGATCGCCGTACCGCGTATGACACGAGACTCGCACATCAGACCTCGGCTGTCACACCCAGATCGCGGTCGTCCGCGGGCTCGTCCGCGGTCGCGCCGGCGCAGCCGGACCCAGGACGCGTAGCGGCGCATGAGCAGGGTGACGACCACGATGGCCACCACGTCGAGCGAGGACGCCACGATCCCGTCCAGCCACCAGTGGTTGGCCGTGAGCACCACCACCAGCGCGGTGACGACCGGGTGGGCGATGATCAGCCAGCGCCAGCGGCTCGGGCTGATCTTGATCACCACGATCGCGATGAGGACGGCCCAGCCCACGTGCACCGAGGGCATCGCCGACAGCTGGTCGGCGATCCCGCTCCCGAAGGCGCCGTAGACGGACTGGCCGTACAGCAACGCGGTGTCGACGAAACCGAGCTGCGGAAGCATGCGCGGCGGCGCCACCGGGATCAGCTGCACGAGCAGGCACATCCCGGTCGCCAGGGCCAGCACGTTGCGCACCCACGGGAAGCGGTCACGGTGGCGGATGAACACCCAGACCAGGAAGATCACGATGCTGTTCAGGTGGACGTACAGGTAGAACGTGTTGGCTGCCTTGACCAGGTCCGGGTGCGGGAGCGCCCAGCCCTGGACGGTGAGCTCGCTCGGCAGCGGCAGGTGCTGGTCGAAGGCGAAGATCCAGTGCGCGCGGTCGAACGCCCCCGTCACCCGGCGCAGCGCGAGCCCACCGGCGACCTGCCAGAGCGAGTAGAGCGCCAGCACGATCGAGGTCTCCCTCGCGGCGGCGACGAAGAACGACCACACCTTGCCCCGCATGCGGTGGAACAGCAGGGCGAAGGTCGCCAGCACGCTCGCCACGAGCAGCGACGACTGCCAGGTCAGCAGCAGGTCCGGGATCTTCATCGCCTAGCGCGCCGCCTCGCGGGCCTCGGTGAAGGCGGTCACGGCACGGTCGACGTCGGCGTCGGTGTGCGCCGCCGAGAGCTGGACACGGATCCGGGCCTGCCCCTGGGGAACCACCGGGAACGAGAACGCCACCGCGTAGACGCCACGGGCGAACAGCTCCTCCGCGACCCGCCCTGCCAGCACCGCGTCGCCGAACATCACCGGGACGATCGGGTGCTCGCCCGGCAGCAGCTCGAAGCCCGCCTCGGTCATGCCGGCCCGGAAGCGGGCGGCGTTCCCCCGGAGCTGCTCGCGCAGGCCGTCCCCGTCGCCGACGAGGTCGAGCACCCGCAGCGCGGCACCCACGATCGCCGGCGGCACCGAGTTCGAGAACAGGTACGGCCGCGCCCGCTGCCGCAGCACCTGCACGATCTCGGCGCGCGCCGCGACGTACCCGCCGGAGGCGCCGCCCAACGCCTTGCCCAGCGTGCCCGTGAGGATGTCCACCCGCTCGCCGACCCCGAACAGTGCGGGCGTGCCGGCCCCGCCCGGACCCATGAAGCCGACGGCGTGCGAGTCGTCGACCATCACCAGGGCGCCGTAGCGGTCCGCCAGCGCACAGATCTCGTCGAGCGGAGCGAGATACCCGTCCATCGAGAAGACGCCGTCGGTGACGATCAGCCGGTAGCGGGCATCGGCGGCCTCGACCAGCGCGGCCTCGAGCTCGGCCATGCTCCGGTTCGCGTACCGCAGCCGCCGCGCCTTGCAGAGCCTGATCCCGTCGATGAGCGAGGCGTGGTTCAGCGCGTCCGAGATCACCGCGTCCCGCTCGTCGAGCAGCGCCTCGAACACGCCACCGTTGGCGTCGAAGCAGGAGCCGAAGAGGATCGTGTCCTCGGTGCCGAGGAACGCGCTCAGGCGCTCCTCGAGGGTGCGGTGGATCGTCTGGGTCCCGCAGATGAAACGCACCGAGGCCATCCCGAAGCCCCACCGGTCGAGCGTCTCGTGGGCCGCGGCCACGACGTCCGGGTGGTCGGCCAGCCCGAGATAGTTGTTGGCGCAGAAGTTCAGGAGCGGCTTGCCGTCGGCGTCCACGTGCGTGCCCTGGGGTGACCCGATCACCCGCTCCGGCTTGAACACGCCGGTCTCGCGCATCTCGCTGAGCCGGCCGGTGAGCTCGGCCCGCAGGCCGTCGAGGGTCGCGTCGTGCGGCATCCGTCAGGCCTCCGACCACTCGAGGATCACTTTGCCGCACCGGCCGCTGGTCGCGATGTCGAAGGCGGCGTCGAAGTCACGGTAGGAGAAGCGATGGGTGATCACCGGCGAGATGTCGAGACCGGCTTCCACGAGCACGGACATCGCGTACCACGTCTCGTACATCTCACGGCCGAAGATCCCCTTGACCGTGAGCATCGAGTGGATGACGCGGTCCCAGTCGAACGGCACCTCGTTCTTCGCCGGCACCCCCAGCAGGGCGATCCGTCCGCCGTGCGCCATCGCGTCGATGAGCGAGTGCAGCGCCGCGGGGGCGCCGGACATCTCCAGGCCGACGTCGAAGCCCTCACGCATGTCGAGCTGGTCGTAGACGTCGTCGAGGTCACCGGTGGCGACGTTGAGGGCCATCGTCACGGCGCCCATGCTGCGGGCGAGGTCGAGGCGTTCCTCGCTGACGTCGGTGATGACGATGTTGCGCGCGCCCGCGTGCCGCACGACGGACGCGGCCATGATCCCGATCGGCCCGGCCCCGGTGATCAGGACGTCCTCGCCGAGCACCGGGAAGCTCAACGCGCAGTGCACGGCGTTGCCGAAGGGGTCGAAGATCGCCGCGACGTCCGGGTCCAGCTCGGTGCGATGCCGCCAGACGTTCGAGGCGGGGACCGCGACGTACTCCGCGAACCCCCCGTTGCGGTCGACCCCGACGCTCACCGTGTTCGGGCACAGCTGACGGCGACCGGCCAGGCAGTTCCGGCAACGCCCGCAGACGATGTGTCCCTCCACGCTCACGAGCTCGCCGACGGCGAGGGTGTCCACCCCGCGACCGAGCGCCTCGATCCGGCCGGCGATCTCGTGGCCGATGGTGACCGGCACCTTGATGGCGCCCTGCGCCCAGGCGTCCCACGAGCGGATGTGCAGGTCGGTGCCGCAGATCCCGGTGCGCAGCACCCGGATGAGCACCTCACCAGGGCCAGGCTCGGGAACGGGGACGTCCATCAGCCACAGACCGGGGGCCGCCTCAGCTTTCACGAGCGCTTTCATCAGAGCAGTGTCTCCCGACCGGGCACCCGGAGGTAGCCGGCTACGCGTCGAGCAGCGCGGCCGCGACGGTCTCGCGATGCCGCGCCGGCAGGCCCGCCCAGGACTGGTCGGCGAGGGCACGCTTGTAGAAGCGGTGAGCGACGTGCTCCCACGTCATGCCGATGCCGCCGAGCACCTGGATCGCGCCCTCGGCGGCGAACACGGCGGCCTCGGTCGCCGCCGCCTTGGCGGCGGCGCACGCGCTGTCGACCTCCCCTTCGGACAGGCTCCCGGGGTCTCCCTCCAGCGCGTCGATGCACCAGGCCGCGCGATACGCGAGGGAGCGCGCCAGCTCGGTCCGCAGGTACATGTCGGCGACGTGGTGCGAGACCGCCTGGTAGGTGCCGATGACGCGACCGAACTGCTCCCGGGTGCTCGCCTGGGTCGTCGCCGTGGCCAGCATCCGGGCGGCGAGCCCGACCGACTCGAGCGCGATGCCGGCCAGGGCCCGGCGCCGCATCGACGCCAGCAGGGCGGGGGTGTCCGCGGCATCGGCGAGCAGGGTCGCTGGCGCGTGGTCGAGGGTCAGCTCGCCGATCCGTCGGGTCCCGTCCGTGGTGTGCAACGTGAGCCGGCCGTCGAGGGCCGTCGTCAGGAAGAGCGCCGGCCCCGCGGTGGTGCGGGCCAGCACGACGACCTGCTGCGCGCCGCCGAGGTCGGGGAGGTCGGACTTCGTGCCGGTGAGGGACCAGCCGCCGGGGCCGTCGTCAGCGGTCGTCTCGACGCGATCCGGTTCCTCGAAGGCCAGCGGGCCGCTCGGCTCGGCCCACGCAAGGACGGTCGCGGTCGTCGCGTCCTGGTCGCCCCGCACCAGCGCCGGCTCGGCGATCACCGTGGCCAGCAGGGGTGCCGGCAGCAACGCGTACCCGGCCTCCTCGAGCAGCACGGCCTCGTCGAGGAAGCTCCCGCCTCCTGCCGGTGCGGAGAGCCCGACCCAGCCGAGCCCGACGAGCTCGGCCCACAGCGCGGGGTCGGTCCCGTCGGCGGAGTCGGCGAGCTCGTGCAGCCGGGCGTCGGGCAGCCGATCGGTCAGCAGCCGGCGCGCTGCAGCGCGGAGCTCGTCCTGGTCGTCCGAGAAGGCGAAGTCCATCGGAGGCTCACTTCCTGCTAGCGGGAGCGCGGGCAGGCCGACGACGCGCTCGGCGATGATGTTGCGCAGGATCTCGGAGGTGCCGGCCTCGATCGTGTTGCCGCGGCTGCGCAGCTGCTGGTAGGTCCAGAAGCCGTCCCAGACGGCCTCGTCGCCGTCGAGCTGCCCGGCCGGACCGACCAGCTCCTGCGCGAGCTTCGTGAGCCGCTGGTTGGTCTCGGACCAGTGCAGCTTCGCGATCGAGCCCTCCGGGCCGGGGACGCCGGTCTTCTCCAGCGCCGTCAGCGAGCGGTAGTTGGTGAACCGCAGCGCCTGCAGGTCGATCCAGAGCTGGGCGATCTGGTCGCGGACCAGCGGGTCGTCGGCCGGGCCGGATGCCGTCGGGCCGCGTGGTGCGTGCGGTGGTGACGAGCCGGCCGAGCAGCTGCTCGAAGCGCGGCCGTGAGCGCGAAGCCGAGGGTGCCGCGCTCGTGCAGCAGCGTCGTCATCGCGACCTACCAGCCGTCGCCCGGCTTGCCGAGCATCGACTCGCGCGGGACGCGGACGTCGGTGAAGAAGATCTCGTTGAACTCGGGGTCGCCGGTGATCTGCCGCAGCGGCCGGACCTCGACGCCCGGGGGCGTGCATGTCGACCAGCAGGTACGACAGCCCGCGGTGCTTCTCGGCCTCCGGGTCGGTGCGGACGACGAGGATGCACCAGTCGGCGATGTGCGCGTAGGACGACCACACCTTCTGCCCGTTGACCACCCACTCGTCGCCGTCGAGGACGGCCCGGGTGCGCGCGCCGGCGAGGTCGGAGCCGCTGCCCGGCTCGGAGAAGCCCTGGCACCAGATCTCCTCGCCGGACAGCAGCGTCGGCAGGTAGCGCTTCTTCTGCTCGTCGCTGCCCCAGGCGATGATCGTCGGGCCGGCCATGCCGAGCCCGATCACGCCGATGTGGTCAGGCGCCTCGACGCGGGCGGACTCCTCGAGGAAGATGCCCTGGAACGTCGGCGGCAGCGCCGAGCCCGCCGTACTCCTTGGGCCAGGTGATCCCCGCGTAGCCGGCCGAGTAGAGCGTGGCGCTCCACGCACGGGCGAAGTCGACGTCCTCCAGCCCGACGGACGGCTCGCGGTCGGCCCAGCCGGCCGGCAGGTTGGCGGCGAACCAGGCGCGCAGCTCGGCGCGGAAGGCGGCCTCTTCCGGGGTGTCTCTGAAGTCCACAGCTGCACGTTACTCGCGGGTAGGCGCACGTGCGGGGCGAACGGTGCCGCGGCGACGGGCTGGCTCAGAGCCGGCGCAGGAGCTCGGCCAGCCCGACGTCGAACGCATCGGCCGCGGCGGCCTCGATGTCCGGCACCACGCCAGTGCCTTCCCAGTCGGTCTCGGTGACCGGGTGGAAGGAGCGAGCGACGGGGATGGTGAGCTCGAGGTGCGGGTGGACGGGAAAGCCCTCCCGCGGGTGCGCGCCGCCGCCGGTGCGCTCGCCGACGACCAGGGCCCTGCCGTGCTGCTGCAGGTCGAACGCCAGCTCCTCGCCACCGGAGAAGGTCGTGCCACTGGTCAGCACGACGATCGGTTTGGCCGCGCCGAAGCGCGGACCCGGGACGAACGGCAGCGTCCACGACTGCGCCGCCACCACGGACTCCCGCTCGCTGGTGCTGATCAGGTGCACCGGCCCCTCGAAGAAGTAGCTGCACACGAAGGCGACCGACGGCGGACTGCCGCCCACCAGGTTCCGCACGTCCAGGAGCAGGCCCGACGCCGGCGCCACCAGGTTCATCGCGGCGACCAGCGAGTCCGCGGCGAGCTCCAATGGGAACAGGATCGGCGCGAGCTCGAGCAGGGCAGCGCCGTGCTCGAGGCTGCGGATCGCGGCGATCCCACCGAGCGTGAGCTGAGCCTTCGTGGTCAGCCACGCGCGGGTGCTGTCCTCGGCTTCGAGGTCCTGGGCCTGGACGTGATGGATGAGCCGCAGGTGGCGGTCGCCGTTCACGGACTGCAGGTCCGCGGTCACCAGCTGCGCGAGCTCGTCAAGATCAGCGGCCTCGTCGTACGCCCCGCTCTCGGTCCGCTCGCGCAGGAGCTCGGCGAGCGCGAGCGCGACGTCCTCGAAGACGTACGTCGCCGCCACCAGGCTCGCCGACTCACCGAGGACGCGCCGCAGCTCCGCGTGCTCAAGCACCGGCATCGCCCGTCTCAGCTGCGCGGCGTGGAGACGTACTTGATGTCGAGGTACTCGTTGATGCCCTCGGGCCCGCCCTCGCGGCCGAAGCCGGACTGCTTGACGCCGCCGAAGGGTGCAGCCGGGTTCGAGACGAGCCCGCGGTTCAGCCCGAGCATGCCGGTCTCGAGCGCCTCGATCACCTTCAGCCCGCGGGTCCAGGACTCGGTGTAGGCGTAGGCGACGAGGCCGAACTCGGTGTCGTTGGCGGCGGCGATCGCCTCGTCGTCGGTCTCGAAGGTCGCGATCGGCGCGACGGGGCCGAAGACCTCCTCGGCCAGGATGCGCGAGCCTGGCTCGACCCCGGCGAGGACGGTCGGCGGGTAGAAGTAGCCAGCGCCGTCGGGAGTGCTGCCGCCGGCCAGCGTCTTGGCACCCCGGTCGGTGGCGTCGGCGACGAGCTCGGCGATCTTGTCCCGTCCCGCGCCGTCGATCATCGGCCCGACCTGGACGCCGTCCTCGGTCCCGCGGCCCACCACCAGTGCGGCCATACGCTCGGCCAGCCGGTGCGAGAACTCGTCGGCCACCGACGCGTGCACGTGGAACCGGTTCGCCGCGGTGCAGGCCTCTCCCATGTTGCGCATCTTCGCGAGCATCGCGCCCTCGACGGCCTTGTCCAGGTCGGCGTCCTCGAAGACGAGGAACGGCGCGTTGCCGCCCAGCTCCATCGACGTCCGCAGCAGCTGGTCCGCGGCGTCCTTCACCAGTCCGCGCCCGACCTCGGTGGACCCGGTGAACGAGAGCTTGCGCAGCCGGGCGTCCTTGATGAGCGGGCCGGTCAGCCGCGACGCGCTGCTCGTGGTGAGCACCGACAGCACGCCCTCGGGCAGGCCGGCCTCGCTCAGGATGCCGGCCAGCGCGAGCATGGACAGCGGCGTCTGCTTCGCCGGCTTGACGATCATGGTGCAGCCGGCCGCGATCGCCGGGCCGATCTTGCGGGTCCCCATCGCGAGCGGGAAGTTCCACGGCGTGATGAACAGGCAAGGGCCGACCGGCTGCTTGAGCACCATGAGGTGGCTGCCGCCGTCGGGGGCGAGCCCGAACCGGCCGTCGATGCGGACGGCCTCCTCGGAGAACCAGCGGAGGAACTCGGCCGCGTAGGTCACCTCGCCGCGCGACTCGGCGATCGGCTTGCCCATCTCCAGGGTCATCAGCAGGGCGAGGTCGTCGGCGCGCTCGACCATGAGCTCGAACGCCCGGCGCAGGATCTCGCCGCGATCGCGCGGCGCTGTCCGAGCCCAGGCGTGCTGGTGCTCGGTGGCGATGCGGAGCGCCTCCAGGCCCTCGTCGGTGGTGGCGTCGGCGACCTCGGCGATCGTCTCCCCGGTCGACGGGTCTTCGACCGCCACCGTCCGGCCACTCGTCGACGGCCCCCACTGCCCTCCCAGGAACAGCTCGGTCCGGACCCCGGCGAGGACGGTGGACTCAGCACTGGAGAGAGACATCTGCGCACTCCTTCGTGGCGGTGGCCTGACACTGCTGACGATGCCAGACAACGGCCTAGGCTGCGCGGGTGGCGACGCAGACTCCTTGCACGGTGATCGTGGTCGCGGGCGGCCGATCCACCCGGTTCGGCTCCGACAAGCTCGACACCCTGTTGGGTCCGACGCTCGACGGGCTCCCGGCTGACTGCTCCGTCGTCTGCGTGGGCCCGGCGCGGCCTACGGCCCGCGCGGTGCGTTGGGTGCGTGAGGAGCCCGCGTTCGCCGGGCCGCTCGCCGCGGTGGCTGCCGGGCTGGTCGCGAGTGACTCCGCGGTGGTCGTGCTGGTGGGCGGCGACATGACCGGCGTGGGGGCCGCCGCCCCAGCGCTGCGCGCGATCGCCACGGCTGGCCGGCCCGCCGCGCTGGTCGACGCGTCAGGCCGGCGGCAGCCGCTGGCGTCGGCATGGCCGCGTGCGGAGCTCGAGGGTCGGCTCGCCGCCATCGGCGAGACCGTGGGTCGCCCCCTGTCGTTGCTGCTGGACGTTGACGGCCTGGTCGAGGTCGCCGATCTCTGGGGCGCCGCGCGGGACCTCGACCAGGCGCCGCCGGCAGTCCGGCTGGAGCCGATGGACGCGGCCGGCTACGAGGCCTACGCCGACACGGTGAAGCTCGCCTATGCGACGGAGCTGGCCGAAGCCACCGATCGTCCGCTCGCCGAGGTCCTGCCCGAAGCCGGCGACGAGCTCAGGCGGTTGCTGCCGTCCGGTGCTGCCACGCCCGGGCACCACGTCACGCACGTCGTCGACGTCGCCGAGGGCGGCCGCGTCGGCGTGCTCTGGGTGGGACCCAGCAGGCAGGAACCGACCCAGGCCTGGGTGTTCGACGTGGAGCTCGACGAGTCCGCCCGCGGCCGAGGGCTCGGACGGGCGGCGATGCTCGCCGCGGAGGACCTCGCGCGGGCGGACGGCTACGCGTCGGTGGGTCTCAACGTCTTCGGCCCGAACCGGCGGGCCCGCGCGCTGTACGACTCGCTCGGCTACCGGACGGTCCGGACGCAGATGAGCAAGGAGCTGGGGACCGTCACCGGGCCCAGCGCGGAGGGCGGCGCTCGATGAACGCGGCCATGCCCTCGGCCGCTTCCGCGCTCGCGAACAGGGCCGCCGAGAGCTCCGCCGTCCAACGGAACGCCTGATCGCGGTCGAGCACCGGCACCCGTCGCAGCAGCTGCTTGGTGGCTGCCAGCCCCTCGGGCCCCCCGAGCATGAGCTGCTCGACCCACCCCGCGACGGTCGCGTCCAACGCGTCGGCCTCGACCACTCGCGTCAGCAGGCCAGCCGCCCGCGCGCGCTCGGCCGAGACCCGCTCACCGGTGAGCATCAGCTCCGCAGCAGCCCGCGGGTCGAGCACGCCCAGGACGACCACCGAGATCACGGCCGGGGCGACGCCCACGCGCACCTCGGAGAACGCGAAGCGCGCGCCCGCGGCCGCGACCGCCAGGTCGCACGCGGCCACCAGCCCGTTGCCGCCGCCCGCCACGTGCCCCTGGACCCGGGCGATGGTCGGCTTGGGATGGTCGAGCAGGGCCTCGAGCACGGCGACGAGCTGCTGCGGGCCGGCCCCGCTGAAGCCGTCGGCCTGCTGGGCGGCTCGCAGGTCGGCCCCTGCGCAGAACACTGGACCCGTCGCGGTGAGCACGACCACCCGCACGCTGTCATCGACGGCCGCCTGCTGCAGGGCGGCGAGCAGCTGCATCAGCGCCTCCGCGCCGAGCACGTTGCGTGCATCCGGCCGGTCGAGCGTCACGGTGGCCAGGCCGTCGCGCACCTCGTAGCGCACGGCCGGTGCATCCGGGGCCGGTGCACCCGCGGCAGGTGCATCCGCGGCAGGCTCGGTCATCGGCGTCCCATCCCTTCGAGCAGGGCGATCACGCGCAGCATCACCTCGTCGGCACCCCCGCCGATGCTGAGCAGCCGGGAGTCACGGAAGTATCGCGCGGTCCACGTCTCCTCCATGTAGCCCATGCCTCCGTGGTACTGCACCGCGATGTCGGCGACCTCGCGGGCCAGCCGACCGGCCTTGAGCTTGGCGACGGTGGCGAACTTGGTGACGTCCTGCCCGGCGACGTAGGCCTCCGCCGCGGCGTAGCAGTAGTGCCGCAGCAGGTCGACCTCGGCGAACAGCTCGGCCAGCCGGTACTGGAGGTGCTGGTTGGCCAGCAGCGGTTTGCCGAAGGCCGGCCGCTCGCGCAGGTACTCGACGGTCCGCCTCAGGGCACGCTCCATGCCGGTCACCGCGATGTAGCAGCCGATGAGGCGCTCGTCCTGGAACTGCGCCATCTGCTGCTGGAACCCACGCCCCACCTCGCCGATGACGTTCTCGACGGGCACCCGTGCGTCGGTGAACACGAGCTCAGCGGTGTCGGACGACCGGTTGCCCAGCTTGTCCAGCCGTCGCGACACGGTGAAGCCCTCGGTGTCCGTCGGGAACGCCAGCATCGACATCCCCTGGTAGCCGCCCTCGTCGGACGTCCGCACCAGCAGGCACAGCCAGTCCGCCTGGGTCCCGTTGGTGATCCACATCTTGCTGCCGTTGACGACCCACTCGTCACCGTCGCGGACCGCCCGGGTGCGGATGCCGGCGACATCGGATCCGGCTCCTGGCTCCGAGACGGCGACCGAGCAGACCTGGGTCCCAGCGATGGCTGGCGCGAGGAACCGGCGCTTCAGCTCGTCGCTGCCGAAGCGTGCCAGCGCGGGGGTGGCCATGTTCGACTGCACGGCGATCGCCATCGGGACCCCCGCGCACTCCGCGCGCCCGAGCTCCTCGCCCAGCACGACGGTGAACGAGTGGTCGACGCCGCCACCGCCGTACTCCTCGCTGTACTCGAGGCCGAGCATCCCCGCGGCTCCCAGCTTCGGGAACAGCTCGTGCGCAGGGAAGACCCCGGCCTGCTCCCAGGCGTCCACGTGCGGGTTGATCTCGCGGTCGACGACGGCGCGAACCGTCGCCCGGAACTGCTCGTGCTCCTCGGTGAACCTCATGCCTGCCACCCTCTCGTCCGTCCCGCGCCGACCGGTGCCGTGCTCGGATGCCCGCCCGCTGCCCCGTGCAGCCCGATCGCGCCGGCCCAGAGCTGGCTCAACGTGTGCACCACCTGCTCGACGTCGAAGGTCTCGCCGAGGTCGTGCCACCGGCGCGCGAAGCTCTCGACCATCCCGACCAGAGCGGGTGCAGCGAGGTCCGGATCGAGCGTGCTGTCGGCCAGCCCCTCGGCCTGGAACCGGGTGAGGGTGCCGCGCGCCTTCTCGATGAAGGCGGTGCGAATGCCGTCCACCTGCTCGCGGAACACCGCGTCCGCCGCGGCCGCCTGCTCGACGACCTCCAGCATCCTGGCGTGCGTGGAGTACACGTGCAGGTAGCGGCGGTTGCCTTCCTCGATCCGCACCAGCGGGTCGCCGCGGAGGTCGTCCGGGACCTTGACCGCCGTGAAGACCTCGGTGCGCAGCGCCGAGCACACCGCGAGGAGCAGTGCCTCCTTGCTGGGGAAGTACGTGTAGACGGTCCCGTGGCTGACGCCGGTCGCATCCGCGACGTCGGACATCCGGGTGTCGTTGAAGCCGCGCTCCTCGAAAACGCCACGGGCGGCCCCGATCAGGGCGTCCCTGGTCCGTCGGCCGCGGGCGGTGACCGGCAGGTCGGGCTGCGCGCTCATCCGGACTCTCCTGGCGAACGGGCCTCGAGCAGCGACTGCGGGAGGTCGACGAGCTTGGCGCGGAGGTACTCCCCCAGCGCCTTGCCCTGCGGGTCGGTGCTGACGTTGTCGGCCACCCCGCGCCCGAGCAGGCCGTGCACGACGACGTTGACCGCGTGCAGGTTCGGCAGCTGGTGCACGTCGACCCGGTGTGGCTTCGTCTCAGGGAGCAGCTCGTGCACGCGGGAGGGGTCGAGGAAGGTGCGCAGCCAGCGGTAGTCCCGTTCGTCTCGTCCCCAGACGCCGATGTTCGCGTTGCCGCCCTTGTCCCCGGACCTCGCGCCGAACACTCGGCCGAGGGGCGCGCGGACCTGTGCCCCGCCCAGCCCAGCCAACGGGTCTGACGTTCAGGCCGGTCCGCGTCCGGCGTCGCGAGCAGCGCACCGGCCACGGCACTGCGTGCCTCGACGGCAACGGCTGGTCCCGCGCCGACGGTGACCCACTCCGTCACCTGCCGGGCAGCGACCGTCGTCGGCCAGTAGACGCCGTAGGGCGAAGCGCCCGTCGGGGCAGCCGGCGGGGTAGAGGCCCGGCACCGAGGCCAGCGCGAGCTCGACCAGCGGAGCCGTGAACGCCTTGCCCACCTTGGCCTGGTCGCGGTCCTTCACCGTCACCACGAGCTCGGCCTGCGCGGCGTGCTCCGTCACCGAGGGCGCGACGCCGGCATCGGAGCTGCCCGCACCGTGGCCCAGGAGCTGGACGTCCACGGCATCGAAGCCCTCCCGCCCGCCGGACAGCGCCGCCCACACCTGCCGCTCGACGAGCGCAGCCTTCGCGGGGATGTCCAGGCCGGTCAGCACGAACGTCATCGAGTTCCGGAAGCCGCCCACCGTGGTGACGGCGACCTTGGCGGAGGTCGGGGCCGGAGCGCCACGCACGCCGCTGATCGCCACGCGGTCGCGGGCGAGCTCGGTCAGCTGGATCGTGTCGAACCGGGCGACGACGTCGGGGTTCGGGTACGGCGCACCGTCGATCTCGTAGAGGAGCTGCGCGGTCACGGTCCCGACCGAGACCAGCCCGCCGCTGCCCGGGTGCTTGGTGATGACCGACGAGCCGTCCGCGGCGACCTCGGCGATCGGGAACCCGACGTGCTCCAGGCCTGGCACCTCCGCGAAGAAGGGGTAGTTGCCGCCGGTCGCCTGTGCCCCGCACTCGATGACGTGACCGGCCACCACCGCACCGGCGAGCGCGTCCCAGGTCGTCGCGCGCCCAGCCGTGCTGCCAGGCCGCCGGACCGACGACCAGCGCGGCGTCGGTGACCCGGCCGGTGATCGACGATGTCGGCCCCGCCGCCCAGCGCCGCGGCGATGCCCCAGCCGCCGAGGTAGGCGTTGGCGGTCACGCCGGCGCGCCGAGCACCCGAGCGGCTCGCCGGTGTCGAGGTTGTCGAAGCGTGCCCCGGCCGCACGCAGCTCAGTCCAGCCGCGGCAGCAGGTCGTCGCCGGTCGACGTGGCGATCGTCGGCGCCAGGCCGAGCCGTCCCGCGAGCTCGTGCACGGCGTCGGCGCAGCCCGCGCGGGTCCAGGCCGCCGGCGTTGGAGACGACCCGGATGCCGCGCTCCAGGCAGGTGCCCATCACCTCCTCCATCTGGGTCACGAAGGTGCGGGCGAAGCCGCCGCCGGGACCGTCTTCATCCGGTGCCGCGCCAGGATGAGCATGGTCAGCTCGGCGAGCCAGTCGCCGGTGAGGACGTCGATCGGGCCGCCCTCGACCATCTCGCGAGCGGCGGCCAGCCGGTCGCCGAAGAAGCCGCTGCAGTTGGCGATCCGGACCGGCTCAGCCATCGCCTGACCCGATGCTGTTCCTCGGGCTCCACCACGGCCAGCACCTGGTGGGCCTCGACCGAGTCCCCGACCGCGACGGCCAGCCTGCTCACGACGCCGGCGAGCGCGGACCGGATCCGGTGCTCCATCTTCATGGCTTCCAGCACCACGAAGGTCTGGCCGACGGTCACCACGTCGCCCACGCGACCTCGACCGCGCTGACCGTCCCTGGCATCGGCGCGATCGGCCCAGCGGCGGCGCCCCGGCCGTCGTGGTCGCTGAAGCGCGGCAGCTCGACGAGCTCGGCTCGACCCGCCACCTGCCGTCGACGCACACGAGCATGGCGTCCCCCTCGGGATAGCGAGCCACCGGTAGAGGCGCGGAGCCCGTCGAGCTCCAGGTCGATCGACGCCGGCCGCGGTCGCGCTGGGCGCGCAGTCGATGCCGCACCTCGCCGCACCTCGAGATCGAGCCATGGACCCCTAAGCCGGTAGCTGACCGACTGCGCGAGACCGTCGGCCTCGAACCGCACCGTCGGCGCACGCTCGACCTGCACGTTGCGCCACCCGGCCGCGGCGAACCCGGCACTCGCCCGTGCAGGCCGAGCGCTCCTCGATCGCAGCAACCAGGGCGGCAGCTGAGGTGCGCCAGCGCGACGCGCGGACGGCAGCGACGGGCAGGCCAGCTCGGGATGCCGGTCGAGGAAGTCGGTCGGGGTGTCACCGGCGAGGAAGGCCGATGACTCCAGGACGGCCACCAGCTGATCCCTGTTCGTGGTCAGGCCGTGCATGCGGGTGCTGACGCAATGCAGCGGCCAGTCGGGCTGCGGCCGTCGCCCGGTCCGGACCAGTAGCCACCACCTTGGCGAGCAGCGGGTCGAAGTACGTGACACCACCGAACCCGGCCCCACGCTGACGTCCCAGCGAAGTCGGCACCGCCCGGCTCGAAGAGGCGCAGCAGGCCCGCCGACGGCAGGTAGCCGCCGCTGGGTCCTCCGCGTACAGCCGAGCCTCGATCGCGTGCCCGGCTCCGACCGGCACACGAGCCAGGGTCCGGAGCGACCCTGGGCGACCTCGAGCTGGACCCGCACGAGGTCGAGCCCGGTGACGGCCTCGGTGACGGCGTGCTCCACCTGCAGCCGGGTGTTCATCTCGAGGAAGAAGAACTCCTGCCCGGCGCAGCAGGAACTCGACCGTGCCGACGCCGAGGTAGTCCACGCTGCTCGCCAGCGCGACGGCGGCGGCCAGCATCGCCTCACGCGCGGAGCCGGTCAGCCCCGGCGACGGCGTCTCCTCGACGATCTTCTGGTGCCTGCGCTGGATCGAGCACTCGCGCTCCAGCAGGTGCACCGCACGGCCGAGCCGTCGCCGAGCACCTGCACCTCCACGTGCCGAGCCCCGGCGAGGTACCGCTCGAGGAAGACCGTGGGGTCGCCGAACGCCGACTGCGCCTCCCGCCGGCCCGACCCTGACGGCGTCGGCGAGCCGTCCTCGGCGCGCCGACCAGGCGCATGCCCCGGCCGCCGCCACCCGCAGAGGCCTTGACCAGCAACGGGAATCCGACCGTCTGCGCGGCCTCCAGCCAGGTGCCCGCATCGTCGCCGACCAGCTCGACGGACGGCGCGACGGGCACGCCCGCGGCGACGGCGAGACGCTTCGCCTCGACCTTCGAACCCATCGCCCGGATCGACTCCGGCCGCGGACCCACCCAGAGCAGTCCGGCGTCGAGCACTGCCTGCGCGAAGGCGGCGTTCTCCGCGAGGAACCCGTACCCGGGATGAATCGCGTCAGCGCCGGCCACGCGGGCCGCGGCGAGCAGCTGGGCGACGTCGAGGTAGGTCTCGGCAGCGGTCGAGCCGGTCAACGGCACGGCGACGTCCGCCTGCCGCACGAACGGCAGCTGGCCATCCGGCTCCGCGAAGACCGCTGCCGTGCTGATGCCCAGCTCGGCGCAGGTCCGGAAGATCCGGCTCGCGATCTCGCCGCGGTTGGCCACGAGCAGCCGACGGATCGACCGAACCACCGGGCTCCTGCACGGGAAGCCCTTCGACTGGAGCCCCTTCCACCGGCGCGCTCACATCCGGAAGACGCCGAAGCTCGACGTCCCCTTCACCTCCGCGCTGTGACAGGCCGACAACGCGAGACCGAACGCGGTGCGGGTCTCGCGCGGATCGAGGATGCCGTCGTCCCAGACCCGCCCGGTGGCGAACAGTGCGGTGGACTCGCGTTCCACCTGGTCCTCGAAAGCCTCGCGGAACGGCCGGAAGGCCTCGGCGTCGAAGGCCGCGCCCGCACCGGCGGCACGCTGCTCGGCCACGATCGACATGACCCCGCCGAGCTGCTTCGGGCCCATCACCGCGATCCGGTGGTTCGGCCAGCTGAAGACGAACCGGGGGTCGTAGGCACGGCCGCTCATGCCGTAGTTGCCGGCGCCGTAGGACGCCCCGACCATGAGCGTCAGGTGCGGGACCGTGGAGTTGGACACCGCGTTGATCAGCTTCGCGCCGTCCTTGATGATGCCGCCCTGCTCGTACCGCGTGCCGACCATGAAGCCGGTGATGTTCTGCAGGAAGAGCAGCGGGGTGTCGGTGCGGTTGCAGAGCTGGATGAACTGCGCACCCTTCTGCGCCTCCTCGGAGAACAGGATGCCGTTGTTCGCCACGATGCCCAGCGGGTAGCCGCAGAGCTCGGCCCAGCCGGTCACCAGGGTCGATCCGTAGAGCGGCTTGAACTCCTCGAAGCGGCTGCCGTCGACCAGCCGGGCGATGACCTCGCGTACCTCGAACGGCTGCCGCACGTCCGCCGAGACGATGCCCAGGAGCTCGTCCGGGTCGTAGGCGGGCAGCTCGGTGCCGCCTCGACGGGGATGGGGCCGAGCTTGCGCCACCGCAGGTGCCCGACGATGTCGCGCCCGATGCGGATCGTGTCCGGCTCGTCCGCACCCAGGTAGTCGGCCAGGCCCGAGACCCGCGCATGCATCGCGGCGCCACCGAGCTCCTCCTCGTCCGCGTCCTCGTCGGTCGCCATCTTCACCAGCGGCGGGCCCCCGAGGTAGACGCGTGCGGCTCCCGCCTGCAGCACGGTGTAGTCGCTCATGCCTGGCACGTAGGCGCCCCCGGCGGTGCTGCTGCCGAAGACCAGCGCCACCGTGGGGATCCCCGCTGCGGACAGCTGGGTGAGGTTCTTGAACGCGGCGCCCCCGGGCACGAAGATCTCCGACTGCCGCGTCAGGTCCGCACCGGCCGACTCGGTCAGGTTGATCAGCGGCAGCCGGTTGACCCGAGCGATCTCCATCGAGCGCAGCACCTTCGCCACCGAGGTCGGCGACTGGGCCCCGCCCTTGACGGTGGGGTCGTTCGCGACCACGAGGCACTCGACGCCCTGCACGAGCCCGATGCCGGTGACGACCCCACCACCCAGCGGATCGCCGGTGCCATGGCCGGCGAGCGCGGAGAGCTCGAGGAACGGGCTGTCCTGGTCGAGCAGCAGGTCGATCCGCTCACGCGGCAGGAGCTTGCCGCGCGATCGCAGGGTCGCCACCGACCGCTCGCTGCCGCCGGCCATCACCTGCAGGTTCAGCGCGTCGATCTCGGCGAGCGCAGCGAGCATCGCCGCCCGGTTGGCGAGGTGGTCGGCTGCCGCGACGTCGACGGCTGAGGTGAGCGTGCGCACGAACTTGACGCTAGCGTCAAGTTCGTGTCGACGCCAGGCCTGGAAGCAGGACTGAGCCTCGAGCCGAGACGGTGTCCCGAAGCAGGACAGAATGCGAGGAGACCGGAACGCCCGGTCGCCTGAAGGGGAGGCTCGCGATGGACGGCACGACCGCCGGACCGCTCGACCGCTGGGTAGCCGAGCTGTCGGCCGAGCTCGGGATCGACGTCGACGTCGACGTCCGGCTGCTGCTCGAGGTCGCGCGGGACGCCGCGCACCAGGTCGACCGCCCCGCCGCGCCGCTCACCACGTTCCTGGTCGGCTACGCCGCAGCGCTGCGGACCGCCGCCAACCCGAGCGAGCCGTCGTCCGCCGCCGTCGAGGAGGCCGCGGCCCGTGCGCAACAGCTCGCGGCGCGATGGACCCCGCCCGAGTCGTGAGCCAGAGCTGGTTCGACGCGCGAGCGGCCGCTGCCTCGTTCGCGCCGCTCGAAGCTGCGGCTGTCCCGCTCGTCGCCAGCGAGGGCTTGGTGCTGGCTGCGGAGGTCCGCGCCGCCGCAGACCTGCCTGGCTTCGACACCTCGGCCATGGACGGCTGGGCCGTCTGCGGCGACCCGCCCTGGGACGTGATCGGCGCACGCCTGGCGGGGGCGACATCACCCTCGGGCAGGGCGCTGGCCGGCGAGCCGTTGCGGCCGGGGCAGGCCCTGGTCATCGCGACCGGGGCGCGCGTGCCGTCGGGCGCTGACGCGGTGCTCCGCAGCGAGGTCGGCCGGCTGGTCGACGGGCAGCTCGGCACCGCGCAGGTGCCCCCAGCGGGCTGGGACATCCGGCGCAGGGGCAGCGAATGCGTGGAGGGGGACGTCATCGCCGAGCCGGGCATGGTCGTCACGCCCGCCGTGCTCGGCCTGGTCGCCGCGGCCGGGGCCGACACCGTCGTGGTCGTCCGCCGGCCCGTGGTCCAGGTGCTGGTCCTCGGGGACGAGCTGGTGACCCGCGGCACCCCCGCGGGAGGCAGCGTGCGCGACGCGCTCGGCCCGATGGTGCCCGCGTGGTTGCGCGGGTCCGGTGCCGAGGTGCTGCCGTTGCGCTATGTCCCCGACACGGCCGACGCCCTGCGTCGCGAGCTCGACGAGCTCGCCGGGGCTGACCTGGTCGTGACGACCGGCTCGACCGCCCGGGGCCCGGTCGACCATCTGCATGCCGTGCTCGACGACGCCAAGGCTGAGCTGCTCGTCGACGGGGTGGACGTCCGGCCCGGGCACCCGATGCTGCTGGCACGGCTGGTCGGTGGGGTGCCGCTCGTGGGTCTGCCCGGCAACCCGCTCGCCGCGGTGGCCGGGTTGCTGACCTTGGCCCTGCCCGCCCTGCGCGCGCTGCGGGGCCTGGAGCCCGCCGAGCTCGGCTCGGTGCTGCTGACCGAGGCCGTGGTCGGGCACCCCCGCGACACCCGCCTCGTGCCGCTGCGCGCCGGCGCTCCCGTGCGGCACGTCGGCCCGGCCATGCTGCGCGGACTCGTGCACGCCGATGCGATGGCCGTGATCGCCGCCGGCGGCGCGCCGAGCGGCGCCGTCGTCCCGACGCTGTCGCTGCCTCGCTGACGTCAGACGGTGGGGCACCGTCAGGTGGCTCGCGCGCCGTCGACTCGCGTGCCGTTCCTCGGACCCTAGGCTGCAGAGCATGCGCGCCGTCGTCATCTCCAAGCCTGGCAAGCCCGAGGTCCTCGTCTGGTCGGAGGTCCCGGACCTCCCGCCGCCCGGCCCGGGCGATGTCCTCATCAAGGTCGCGGCCAGTGCGGTGAACCGGGCCGACATCAGCCAGCGCCAGGGGTTCTACCCACCCCCGGCGGGCGCGTCGGAGTATCCCGGCCTCGAGTGCTCCGGCGTCGTCGCGGCGCTCGGCGATGGCGTCGAGGGCTTTGCCGTCGGCGACGCGGTCTGCGCGCTGCTGACCGGCGGCGGGTACGCGGAGCAGGTGCTGGTCCCGGCCGGCCAGGTGCTGCCGGTGCCCTCCGGCGTGGACGTCGAAGCCGCCGCCGCGCTGCCCGAGGTCGCCTGCACGGTGTGGTCCAACATCTTCATGCTGGCCGGCCTTGCGCCGGGCGAGACGCTGCTCGTGCACGGCGGCAGCTCGGGCATCGGGACGATGGCCATCCAGCTCGGCAAGGCGATCGGGGCGCGGGTCGTGGTCACCGCGGGCTCGGCGGCCAAGCTCGCTGCCTGCGCCGAGCTCGGCGCCGACGTCGGCATCAACTACCGCGAGCAGGACTTCGTGCGCGAGCTCGCCACGGCGACCGACGGGCACGGCGCCGACGTCATCCTCGACCTCATCGGCGCGAAGTACCTCAGCCGCAACGTCGAGGCGCTCGCGACCGAGGGCAGGCTCGTGGTCATCGGCATGCAGGGCGGACGCAAGGCTGAGCTCGACCTCGGGATGCTGATGGTCAAGCGCGCCGCCCTGCTGTCGACGACGCTGCGCGCCCGTCCCGCGGGCGAGAAGGCGACGATCGTCGCCGCCGTGGGCGCGCACGTGTGGCCGCTGGTCGAGGCTGGGGCGGTGCGGCCGGTGATCGACCGGGCGTTGCCGATGAGCCAGGCAGCGCAGGCGCACCGGCTCGTCGAGTCCAGCGACCACATCGGCAAGGTGCTGCTCACCACGTCGTAGCGTCGCGGCGCCTAGCTCTCGTCGCGGCGCCTAGCGTTCGTCGCGGCGCCTAGCGTTGGCGCGGCCCGGCCCGGCCGCGCCACACGAGCCGGATCTCCTCGACCGACATGCCCACGGCCTCGTACAGCTTGGTCGCGCCGGTGGCGCTCTCCGCGTCCACGCTGAGCCGCACGATGGCCCGCCCGCGTGCGGCGAACTCGGCGAACGCGTGGCGGAGCAACGTCTTGGCCACCCGGCGGCGACGGAAGGTGTCGAGCACCCCGAGCGTGCCGATGTAGCCGGCACCGGCAGCCGCCTGGTGGTCGTCCGCCATCAGCACCCCGGCCGGCTCACCGTCGACCGTCGCGATCCACCACAGCGTCGGGTCGTAGCCGGCGCTGGCCCGCAGGCGTTCCAGCCACTCGTCGTACGGCCGGGCCTGGAAGTGCCAGTGGCCGGCGAAGGACTCGGTCACCAGGGCGTGCAGCAGGCGCAGGTCCGCATCCTCCTCGCTGGCGACGCGAACGGTCACGCCGGGCGCAGGCTCGTACCGCGGCTCCAGCGAGCGGCTCCAGCCGTCGAGGTCGACCCGCATCCGCCAGAACTCGCGGCTCAGCTTGAGGCCGGCGCTGCGGTACGCCTCGACCAGGTCGACGTCCGTGGCGAAGCAGCCAGCGATGAGGTCGAGCCCGCTTCCACGTTCCGCCGCGACCCGGTCGGCGTGGCTCATCCCCTCGGCCAGCAGCCACCGCAGGACTGCCGGATCGAGCGCGTACGGATCGAGGGCCAGCTCGGCGCCGTCAGGTTCCGCGTCGTCAAGCTCCGACCAGAGCCAGCCGACGATCGTCGCACCGTCGAGCACGACCCAGGCTGCGCCGTCGAGGTCGTAGTGCGGGCTCGCGAGATCCGCCTGCACCTCCTCGAAGGAGTCGTCGCTCCGGCCCCGGGTGGCGAGGTCCACGGCGTCCACCAGGTCAGCGAGCGCCCGCGCGTCGCCCAGGGTGGGCCGCCGCGCCTGCAGAGAACCAGGAAGCGGGCGCATGTCAGCAGACTGCTGTCGGGTCGCGCATGGCACAAGCGGTTTTGTGCCTGTCTGGCGGGCTTGCCGCCCCTGGGCCAGGCCGGGGTGACGCGCTCGTGCCCATCGGGTTGGATGAAGCCATGACCGAACCCATCAGCACGAACGAACCGCAGGTCGTCATCATCGGGCCCGACGGCTCGCCGGTTCCCGTCGAGGCGCAGGCCGTGCAGGGTGAGGAGGTTGCCGAGCGTTCGGTCGTCGAGCTCGTGGAGCAGCCCGCCAAGGTCATGCGGATCGGCAGCATGATCAAGCAGCTGCTCGACGAGGTGAGGGCGGCGCCGCTGGACGAGGCCGGGCGGCTGCGGCTGCGCGAGATCCACCGGCGTTCCATCGCCGAGCTGGAGGACGGCCTCGCGCCCGAGCTCGTCGACGAGCTGGAGCGGATCAGCCTGCCGTTCAGCGAGGACACCGTGCCGAGCGAGGCGGAGCTGCGGATCGCCCAGGCGCAGCTCGTCGGCTGGCTCGAGGGGCTGTTCCACGGGATCCAGACGGCGCTGTTCGCCCAGCAGATGCAGGCGCAGGCGCAGTTCGAGGAGATCCGCCGGCGGGCGCTGCCGCCAGGAGCAAGCCCGGACGGGCGTGGCCAGCCTGCGCACGCGGAGGAGCAGCAGGGTCGCGGCGGCGGGCTCTACCTCTGACTCAGCGCGCGCGTGGTGCCAGCTCCTGCGCGGCGGCGATGCGGCGCGCGAGGTACGGCGAGAACCACCCTGCGTACTTGGCCTGCAGCTCAGGCAGCATCCAGTCGCGGCCGGTGACGGTGCCTCGGCAGGTGGCGGACTCGCACGCGCAGGTGAACTCGTCGTAGTCGCTGGAGTCGCAGGTCGCGTAGTCGAAGGTGAGCTCCTCGCCGGGAGCCACCTCGCCGAGCGTCACGAGCACGGTCGCACCCACGAGCCCGAGGTTCGGCTCGCACGAGTGGTTCAGCATGTCGCCCGCCTCGGGCTGCTCGCCGCTGACGAGGTAGAGGTCGTCGTCGATCTGGATCGATCGCCCCTGGCGTTCCTCGGGCAGCGTCGCGAGCACGGCGCCGGTGGTCACGTGACCACCGAAGGCCGCGACCGTGGTGCCGGCGGGGATGGCCTCGACAGCGAAGCTGCCCCAGCCCTTGGTCCCGGCAGGGCGGGCCTCGGCCATGGGACCGAGCCAGTTCAGATCCATCAGAGCAGTGTTCCAGAGCCGGACCCGGCCACTGCGCTCAGCACCTGCTCGATGACCTCGGCCACGCCGTCGTCCGCCACCGAGCCCGCGTGCAGCGGCACGGCGGCGAGCACGTCAGGGTGGGCGTTCCCCATGGCATAGCCGGAGCCTGCCCACTGCAGCATGCCAACGTCGTTCGGCTGGTCGCCGAACGCGAGCACCTCGGTCGCCGTGATGCCGTGCTCAGCCGCGACCCGCGCGAGCGTCGAGGCCTTGGTCACGCCGAGCGCGGAGATCTCGAGCAGGCAGTCCGCGGCGTTCGAGTGCGTGACCTCGACCAGGCCCGCGAGCGCCGGGCGCGCGAGCTCAAGCATCCGGTCGCCCGTGCTGGACTCGTCGCGCACCAGCATCTTGAACACCGGCCTGCGGTAGAGCTCGGACAGGGGGGCGGGCGCTTCGGCGTCCAGCGCCCAGCGCGGGACGAACGCCGGCTCGTGCGCCAGCCCGGTCGAGCGCTCGACGCCGAAGAACGCGTTCGGCATGAGGTTCCGCAGCCGCGCCGCGGCTTCCAGCCCTGCGCCCACCGGGATCGGGAACGACTCGAGCTCGGACTCGGAGTGCAGGTCGTAGACGAGGGCGCCGTTCGCGCAGATCGCCACCCCGCGGTGCCCGGTCGCCTCGACGATGGGGTGCATCCACCGCGCAGGCCGCCCCGTGACGAGCACGAGCAGCAAGCCGGCGTCCTCGACCGCGGCGAGCGCGCGGACGGTCCGCGGGGACATCGTGCCGTCGGAGCGAACGATCGTCCCGTCGATGTCGGTGGCGACGAGCCGGATCGGAACCATTGGGTAGACGCTACGCGACGCCGGCAGCAGCCGACTGCGGCGGTCGCCTGACAAGCGGCACCCTCCGCCACTAGCGTTCGACCCATGGCAGACGCGACGGTGAACCAGCACAAGATCATGCTCGACGAGTCCGAGATGCCCACGCAGTGGTACAACCTCATCCCGGACCTGCCGAGCCCACCGCCGCCGCCGCTGCACCCCGGCACGCTGCAGCCGGTCGGACCGGACGACCTCGCGCCGCTGTTCCCGATGGACCTCATCCTGCAAGAGGTGACGACCGACCGGTACGTCGACATCCCCGGCGAGGTGCTCGACGTCTACCGCCAGTGGCGGCCGTCGCCGCTGTTCCGCGCGCACCGGCTCGAGAAGGCGCTCGGCACCCCGGCCCGCATCTACTACAAGTACGAGGGCGTCTCCCCGGCCGGCTCGCACAAGCCGAACACCGCCGTCCCGCAGGCGTTCTACAACGCCAAGGCCGGCGTCAGGAAGCTCACCACCGAGACCGGCGCGGGCCAGTGGGGCACGGCGCTCGCCTTCGCCTGCGCGCTGTTCGACCTGGAGTGCGAGGTGTGGCAGGTCGGGGCGTCGTACGACCAGAAGCCGTACCGCCGCCTGATGATCGAGACCTTCGGCGGCACCGTGCACCGCTCGCCGTCGGCGCTCACCGCCGCCGGGCGCGCGCAGCTCGAGCTCAACCCCGACCACACCGGCTCGCTCGGCATCGCCATCTCCGAGGCGGTCGAGGTCGCGGCGCAGTCCGAGGACACCAAGTACGCCCTCGGCTCGGTGCTCAACCACGTGCTGCTCCACCAGACGATCATCGGCGAGGAGGCCCTGCTGCAGCTCGCGAAGGTCGGGGAGACGCCGGACCTGCTCGTCGGCTGCACCGGCGGTGGCTCCAACTTCGCCGGGCTGTCGTTCCCGTTCCTGCGGGAGAAGCTCGCCGGGAACATGAGCCCGGTGATCCGGGCGGTCGAGCCCGCCTCGTGCCCGTCGCTGACCCAGGGCGTCTACGCGTACGACTTCGGCGACACCGCCGGCATGACGCCGCTGATGAAGATGCACACGCTCGGCCACGACTTCATCCCGGACCCGATCCACGCGGGCGGCCTGCGGTACCACGGCATGGCGCCGCTGATCTCGCACGTGTACGAGCTCGGGCTCATGGAGGCGGTAGCGATCGGGCAGTCCGAGTGCTTCGCCGCGGGCGTGCAGTTCGCGCGGACGGAGGGCATCGTCCCGGCGCCGGAGCCGACGCACGCGCTGGCTGCCTGCATCCGCGAGGCGTTGGCCTGCAAGGAGTCGGGCGAGGAGAAGGTCATCCTCACGGCGCTCTGCGGCCACGGGCACTTCGACCTCGCGTCGTACGAGGCCTACCTCGACGGCCGGATGACCGACGAGCCCATCACCGAGGAGCGCTTCGCGGCCGGCCTGGCGACCATCCCGACCGTCTGAGCGGCTAGCCCTCGCTCGGCTGCCGCGCGTCGAGCAGCGAGTTCAGCAGGTCCTCGGTCGGGTCGAAGTTCGCCGGCGGCCTGTCGAACCTGGCCATGCGCGCGCCCGGCCGCGTCCCGGAACGCCAGGCGCCGGCTCAGCGTCGTGACGCCGTCGGTCGACCGCCGTCGGTCACGAAGACGTAGTGGTAGTCGCCTTGACCTCAGATCTCGAAGAGCTTGACCCTCCCGTAAGGGAAGGCAGCACCGTGGAGCAGGTCAGCGACCATCGACGAAAGGTTGGCCCCATGCCTGCTCAGCTGGCCCTCGACCCCACGATCGCCGCCCATGTGGCGGCCGTGAACAGCTTCGACGTCGACGCCATCATGGCGACGTTCGCCGAGGACGCCCTGGTCAACGACGCCGCCCGCGAGCTCTGGGGGCTCGACGCCATCCGAGCCTGGGTCACGACGGAGATGGTGGGCGACCACGTCACCCTCGAGCCGGTCGAGGTTGTCGACAACGACGGTCTGGTCGCAGTGCGTTGCCGGTTCGACGGTGACTACGACAAGACTGGCCTGCCGGACCCGCTGATCATGACGAACTACTTCCGTCTCCGGGACCGCAAGATCGTGACCCTGTTCATCATCAAGAACCGCGACCAGTAGGCCGCAGCCAGGCCGAGAGGAGAGCCACGGCGATGACCACCACCGTGCCGGTCGGACAGTTCTCGACCCTGACCCAGCTGAGCGTGAAGACGTTGCGGCACTACCACGAGGTCGACCTGCTAGCGCCGGCCCGGGTGGACCCTCAGACGGGGTACCGCTACTACTCCCTCGACCAGCTACCCACCGCTCAGCTCATCCGTCGGCTCCGCGATCTCAAGATGCCCATTCCTGAGGTGCGCTCCGTGCTCGTCGCCACGGACCCCGCCGAGCGCAACAGGCTGATCAGCGCCCACCTGGACCGGCTCGAGACCGAGCTCGCCGACACCCGTGCCGCCGTCACCTCCCTGCGCACCTTGCTCGACACGGCTCGAGCCAGAGCCCCGATCAGCCGACGACACGTGTCGGCGCTGAACGCCCTGGCGATCACCGACACGGTCGAGCCGGGGGGCCTCGGCCCGTGGTGGGAGGGCGCGCTGCACGAGCTGCGCGCCTTCGCGCGCGACGAGGGCGTGATCCCTGCCGGGCCGGCCGGCGGGATCTTCGCCGAGGAGGTCTACCAGCAGGAGCCGGCTCAGGCGCTGGTCTACCTCCCTGTCGCAGCCGGGTTCCCGGGGACATTCAGCAGCGGGCGGATTCGCAGCCTGAAGATTCCGGCGGCTGAGCTGGCGATCACGACACACTTCGGACCAGCCGCGGACATCGACCTCGCCTACGCCGATCTCGGCAGCTACCTCGCCGAGAACCAGCTCCAGATCGGCAACCAGATCCGCGAGCACTACGTGATCGACCACTCCGAGACGGCGGAGGCAGCGCGCTGGCAGACGGAGATCGGGTGGCCGATCGTCGGCGGTTGACCCGACACCGCATGTATTTCTCAAGCGATCGAATCCTCGTCCTAGGCAACGAGATCACGCCATCGCTCAGAGGAGATCCCATGCCCAGCTTCGACGTTCCCGCGCATCTCACCTTCGAGATGACCCAGGTCGCGCGCTACCACGCTTTCGAGGAGACCGCGCAAGGCATCTCGGTCCCCAACCCGGGCAGCGGCGAGGACGACTGCCACTTCGAGTTCCCGCTCCCAGGCGCGGTCGGATTCCCAGCGGTTCTGTTCTACCGGACGCGTCGCTTCGGGACGCCGGAGTTCACCGTCAGGATCAACTCCGCGCACGTCACCATCTACACCTTCACCGACGATGACGTGGACGAGCGGACCTGGCACGAGATCATCCCGTCGAACCAGCTCCAAGCCGGCGGCAACGAGCTCGTGCTCGCGGTCAGCGGCGAGGGATCGGTCGTCTTCGGCGACGTCGTCCTGCTCTACACCTCGAACCAGACCACCGTCTCGATCCCGGTCGTCGCCACGGCTCAGTAGCGGAGGCCGTCGCGGCTGGGTGCACGCCCGCGGGCGGCTCCGCCGAACAGGGTCACTCGGACCGGTGGATCTCGACCAGCCCCTCTAGACCGAGCAGATCGCTCGGGTTGCGGGTCCAGAGCGTCGCCTGGTGGGCGGCCGCGGTCGCGGCGATGAGCAGGTCGGCAGCGCGAGCCCCCGGGTGCCGACCTGCCGCCACCGCCGCGGCGGCCAGGCGCCCGTACTCCCGTGCTACCGACCCGTCGACCGGCAACGCGTCGAACGTCTTCTCGACGATGCCGAGCCGCCGGAGCCGCTCTGCACGCACGGCAGGCTCGTCTGCCACCAGCACTCCGAAGTGGAGCTCAGCCAACGAGATCGCGCTGATGGCGACCTCGACGTCGCGCAAGCCGGGATCCGGACCGAGCAGCACGCTGGTGTCGAGGATGACCCTCATCGCGTGAACGGGTCGGCGAGGGTTCCGTCGATCGCATCGCGATCCCGCGCCCAGTCCTCATCGACTGCCCCGCGGAACAGCTCGGCGATGTCCGCAGCACGACGCCAGCGGTTGCGGCGCACCGGACCCAGCTCAGCGACCTCACGGCCCGAGACGGTCACGGTGATGGTCTCGCCCGCCTCGGCTTGCCGCACCAATTCACTCGCTTGCTGCCGCAGCTCTCGCAATCCGGTCGTCGTCATGTGAGCCACGCTAGCACATGTGCTACCCAAGAGAAAGAGCAGGCACCACCGCTCCAAGGCCCCGCCCCCCTCGCGTTGGAGCGGACTTGGAGCGGTCACGAAGACGATGAGCTCGTTGGTCGACCACTACCCGCGAGGAGGATCAATGAACTCCCCGACCGTCCAAGGACAACGCCCGCCGTTCGATGAGCTCGCCACCCGCCTTACTGGCAGCGTGGCGCGTCCCGGGGACCCCCACTACGACGAGGCAACGCCGTGGGACCGCGCCGTTGAGTCTCACCCGATCGCCGTGGTGTACGCGGAATCCGGAACCGACATGGCTGCCGCAGTGCAGTTCGCGAACGAGCACGGCCTCAAGGTCGCAGTGCGCAGCACCGGTCACGGCGCCGTACCCATCGGC
The DNA here is from genome assembly GCA_963819215.1 of uncultured Actinomycetota bacterium. Lineage (GTDB taxonomy): Bacteria > Actinomycetota > Actinomycetes > Prado026 > Prado026 > CAWFVK01. The sequence continues at coordinate 155,212 of CAWFVK010000001.1, forward strand.
AACGACGTCCTGCTCGTGCACACGCAGCGAATGACGGAGTGCACGGTCGATATCGAGGGCCGTCAGGCGCGTGTCGAAGCCGGGGTGCGGTGGCAGCAGGTTTTGGACGCCGCGTCCCCGGCCGGGCTGGCTCCGCTGTGCGGGTCGGCTCCCGGGGTCGGTGTCGTCGGCTTCCTCACCGGCGGCGGGGTCGGGCCGTTCGCCCGCACCTACGGTGTCTCGTCCGATTGCGTGCGCGCGTTCGACGTCGTGACCGGCGACGGTCAGCTGCGGCAAGCGACCCCGACGGAGAACAGCGACCTCTTCTGGGGGCTGCGCGGCGGCAAGGCCACCCTCGGCATCGTCACGGCAGTCGCGCTCGACCTGCCCGAACTGAGCACCTTCTACGGGGGCGCGCTGTGGTTCGGCGCCGAGGACGCAGCCCGCGTCTTCACCGCTTGGCGGAAGCTGGTCACCAACCTCCCCGAGCAGGGCACCACCTCGCTCGCCGTGATGAACCTTCCGCCGCTTCCGCAGCTGCCGAAAGCTATCGCCGGACACCAGACCATCGCGGTGCGGTTTGCCTGGACTGGGACCGCCAAGACGGGCAGCGAGCAGCTGGCCGAGCTTCGACGCATCGCCACGCCGTTGATCGACGATGTCGCCGAGCGGCCGTACGCGCAGATCGCCCGCATCCATAGCGACCCGGTCGACCCGATGCCGGTCAACTCCTCCTCAGCGCTGCTCGACGACCTCACTCAAGCCGGCATCGATTCGCTCGTCACAGCCGTCGACGGCAACAACCCCCACACCATCGTCGAGCTCCGCGCCCTCGGTGGCGCCGTTGCACGGGCCCCGCATCACCCGTCAGCCGTCTGCCATCGGGACGCCGCGTACGGCCTGTTCATGTCGGCACCGCGTCGAGCCGACACCGTCGCTGCCGTTGCCGAGCACACCGATCGAGTGCTGGCCGCGCTCGCACCGAGCGTGATGCCGGGACTGCTGCCCAACTTCGCCGCCAGCGACCAGCCCAGCACCATCGCCCGCTGCTACGACACCGAAACCATTCATCGACTATGCACGCTCGCCGACCTGTACGACCCCGGTCACGTTCTTGCCACTGGCCAAGTCCTCCGCACCGCAACCACGAAAGGGAAATCTGATGGGCACGCCCGTGATCTCCGTCCCCGCTCGCACCGCTGCGAGCAAAGCTGTCCGCCATGGCGCCGTCACCGCCGTCGTCTGCCTCGCGCTGGCCGCCGTCACCGCCGCGATGTCCTCGCTCAACGTCGCGTTGCCCGACATCGCCCGCTCGACGCATGCCTCCCAGACCCAGCTGTCGTGGATCATCGACGCCTACTCGCTGACCTTCGCGGCGCTGCTGCTGCCCGGCGGTGCGCTCGGTGATCGCTACGGCCGCCGGCGGCTGCTGATCATCGGCCTCGCCGTGTTCGGCATCGGCTCGGCCGCCGCGATGATCGCCTCCGACGCCACCGTGCTGATCGGGCTGCGGGCGGTCATCGGTCTCGGTGCCGCGCTCGTCATGCCGGCGACGCTGTCGACGATCACCGGCACCTTCCCGCCCGCCCAGCGGGTCAAGGCCGTCAGCATCTGGGCCGGGGTCGCCGGCGGCGCGGCCGTGCTCGGTGTGGTGGTGTCCGGTGCACTGCTCGAGGTCTTCTCGTGGCGATCGGTGTTCGGCGTCAACGTCGCTCTCGGCGCTGCTCGCCCTGATCGGGACGCTTCATGATCGTGCCCGAGTCGGCCGACCAGGACGCCCCGCGGCTGGACGTCGCCGGCGCCGTGCTGTCGGTCGCGGGCCTGGTCGCGGTGGTGTACTCGATCATCGAGGCGCCGACGGCTGGCTGGCTCTCGGCCCGCACGATTGTCGGGTCTGGCTGCTCGGTGTGGCTCGTGCTGGTCGCGTTCGTGCTCGTCGAACTGCGCCACGCCGCACCCGATGCTCGACCCGCGGGTGTTCACCCACCGTCGACTGAGCGCCGGCAGCCTGTCGATCTTCATTCAGTTCTTCGTGTTCTACGGCTTCATCTTCCTGGTCCTGCAGTACCTGCAGCTCGTGCGCCGCGACTCGGCCCTGGTGGCAGCGGTCAGCATGCTGCCGATGGCGGTCACGATGATGCCGACGTCGCGGCTGGCACCCAAGCTCGCGGCCCGGTTCGGGTCCCGCGCGGTGTGCGTCGCCGGCCTGATCGGCATCGCCGCCGCGCTGGCGATCATCGCCCAGCTCGACGCCGACACGGCCGTACTGGCACCTCGCCGTTGGGCTGCTCGTTCTCGGCGTCGGGATGGGCGCCGCGATGACGCCGGCCACCAGCGCGATCACCAGCGCGCTGCCGAAGGCCGCAGCAGGGCGTCGCCTCGGCGATGAACGACCTGTCCCGCGAGGTCGGTGGCGCGCTCGGCATCGCCGTCCTCGGCAGCATCGCGACCGCCGTCTACCGCGGCCACCTCGCCTGCCCGGCCTGCCCACCGGCGTCGCCGACAAGGCGCGGGCCTCCTTCGCGGTCGCCGCCCACCTCGGGCGGCCCGGTCGCCGACCAGGCCAACTCGGCGTTCATCGACGGCTTCCGGATCGCGTTCCTGATCGCCGCCGGGGCCGCCGTCGTCGCCGCAATCGCCGTGGCGGCGCTGCTCCCCCGCCGCGACGCGCAGCCGATGAGACGGCGGCAGCGTGATCAAGCACTCGGACGGGACGGACGCGCGGCCGGTCGAGCGGGCCGGCCGGCCTCGATATCGTCCGGAGGTGCGACTCTGCGACCTCGGCGCACTCTCGATCGACATCGACGGGCCACGAGCAGTCACCAGGCGGCAAGCGACCCGCTGCGGTCCTGGCCGTCCTGCTCGTCCACGCCAACCACCGGGTCTCCGTCGACGCCGTCGTCGACGCCGTGTGGGGCGATCGTGCGTCGGCCGGTTCGGCGTCGACGCTGGAGTCGCACGTGTGGCGGCTGCGGCGCGTCCTCGAACCCGACCGGCCGCCACGCGAACCGTCCAGCGTGCTGGTCAACCAGGCCGGCGGGTACCGACTGCTGGTCACACCCGAGCAGGTCGATTCGCTGCGCTTCGCCCAGCTCGCCGACGAGGTCGCCGACCTGATGACGACCGATCAACCCGAACGCGCGCTGCGCCGCTGTGACGAGGCGTTGCGCCTGTGGCGGGGGCGTCCGTACGGACCGCTCGGCCGACGAGCTGGGCCGCCGCGGCCGTCGCACGGCTGGAAGAGCAGCATCGCCAGATCCAGGAGCGCCGAATCGACGCCCTGCTGGCCACCGGGCAGGCCGAGCGGGCGCTCGCTGACGTCGAGGCGCTGATCCGCGAGATGCCGTACAACGAGCGCTGCGCGCCGCCAGCACATGCTGGCCCTCTACCGATGCGGACGGGCCGAGGACGCGCTCAACGCCTATCTCGCCGCCGGGCAGCCCTGCTCGACGAGGTCGGTATCGAGCCCGGCGCCGAGCTCCAGGACCTGCAGCGCCGGATACTCGAACAGGATCCGACCCTCGCGGCAGGACCACGCGAGCCCGCGCCCGTGCCAGCGTCGAGGTGCACCTCCCGGCGCGGACTTCAGAGCTACTCGGACGCGAGCGAGAACTGGCTGAGCTCAACCGGCTGCTGGCCGAACCAGCGGTTGATCACGCTGGTCGGACCGGCCGGCGCGGGAAAGACCCGTCTGGGGCTCGAGGCCGCGGCTGGCTCGGCGGCGTCTGTTTCGGGACGGGGTCTGGTTCGCCGACCTTGCCGCGATCGCCGACCCGGTGCTGATCGTCGCGACCGTGATGTCGATGATCGGACTGCAGCCACCGCCGGTCGGCAGCTCGCTCGACGCGCTGACCGCTCATCTGCACGGGCGGGCCGCGCTGCTCGTGCTGGACAACTGCGAACACCTCATGCCGCAGATCAGCGCAGGTGGCGTCCACGCTGGCCGGCGGCGACGGCGAGGTCTCGATCATGGCGACCAGCCGAGAGCCACTCGGGCTGGCCGGTGAGCGGATCGTCAGTGTTGAACCGCTTGCGCTCGAGCGGCCCGATGGGACGACTGAGTCCTCGCCCGCGATCGAGTTGTTCCTTCGGCGCGTCCAGGACGCCGCCCCGGCGCGGCTGGCGTCGTTGTCTCCCGAGGCGGCACGCGAGCTGGCGGCCCAGATCTGTACGGCCGTTGACGGGTTGCCGCTTGCGATCGAGCTCGCTGCTGCCCGGGCGCAGGCGTACTCGCTGGCCGAGATCGCCGAGCAGGTGCAAGCCGACCCGAGCCGCCTTTCTCGTCCGGCCGGCGGGCCGGCGAACGCGGCAGCTCGTTGCGCGCCGCCCTGGACTGGAGCGAGCGCCTCCTCAGCGAGCCGGAGCGCCAGCTGCACCGTAATCTCACGCGTGCTTCCCGGACCGTTCACCGCCGCCGCGGCTGCCGGTGTCTCGGATCCCTCGGACTGGAACGATCGAGACATCGAGCCGCCGATCTCATTCCGCTGCTTGTCGAACGGTCGCTGCTGGTCGCCGCTGCCACCGATCCGACCGGACGGGCCTTCGCTGTTCCGCCAGCTCGCGACCGTTCGGGCGCACGCGATGCGCGGATTGGTTGACGCTGACGACGTAACGCGCCAACAAGATCGGCGCCGCGCCTGGGTACTGGCCCGGACCGATCGTGGGCCGGCGTTCGGATCGTTCGCGGAAGCGGGCTGGTTCAACGCGATCGACGATGACCTCGCCGCGGTCCGCGGAGTTCTCGAGGACGAGTTCCGTCCGCGCCATCAACCATCCGGCCCACTGGCCGACGACGTCGTCCGCGGCCGGTGTCGTCATCACCAGTCGGCTGCTCGACTACTGGTACTACCGATCACAGACGGCCGACGCCGCCGGGTGGCTCGACCTGGTGACGCAGGCATTGCGGCAAGGCCTGCTGATCGCCCGGGTGGACGAACTGCTTGCACTGGCTGCGATCGCGTCGATTCGCGCGCTGCAGGGACGGACCGATCTGGCCACACCGTTCATCGACCGTGCGCTCGCGATGGTGGGCGACGTGCCAGCGAGCCGGCGCCTGGAGGTCGGCCACGCCCTCGGGCGGCTGGCCTCGGCCGTGTGGTCGACCGACGATCTTGAACTTCTCGGACGAATCCATCGAGCCATGGCGACGCTCGCCGACGACGCCGGTGACGACGGCCTCGCGGTCTTCAGCGATGCCATCGACTGCCTGCTGGCCATGCCGAGCACGGCCCCCGAAGCCACCGAGCGGCGCGCCACCGACCTCTACGCCCGAGCGATGCGGTCGATCACGCCTTCGCGGCCTGGACCGCCGCCGGCGCCTGCAGCGTGGCGGCAATACAGCAGGGGCGGCCCAGCCGAAGGCCTGCAGTGGACCGACCGAATCATCGACATTCATTGGCGGCTCGGTACGCGGCGTGGTGGCTGGTACCTCGAGACCCGAGCCAACCTGACCTCGCTGGCCGGGAACTACGAGCAGGCCGCGGCATTGTTCGCCGCCGCCCGGGCGCACAACAAGCGTGGCGGCATCGCGTGGCCCCGGCGTGATTTCACCACGGATCTGCAGAACCGCACAGCCGAAGCGTTGGGTGAGGAGCGGTTCGCCCGGGCGTGGCGTCGCGGCGAGCAATGGTCGTTGGCGGACGTCCGGCAGGCAGGCCTCACGTGAGGTCCCCCGCGCGTGGATCCTGTTGCATGGCACGCCGCTGGACCCTGGCGTCTGGACCGACGTCGTGCCGTTCCTCAGCGAACACCAGCCGGTGCACGCGCCCGACGTGACGCCACGCGCCGCCGATCGCCTTCCCCAGCTGGCCATCGCTGAACGTCTGGTGGGCGAGCTGGCCGCCGTCGCCGATCGATGGGACGTGGTCGGTCATTCGTTCGGCGGTCAGATCGCCATCGAGCTGGCGCTCCTCGCGCCAGAACGCGTCGCCACGCTCGCCGTTATCTGCAGCCGAGACACCCCCTTCCCACCGTTCGCTCAGACGGCCACCGAACTGCGTGCGGGGGTTCCCGTCGACGTCGATGGTGCGCTGGCGCGGTGGTTCCGTCCGGATGAGCGGCAGTCAAGCGATGGTCTGGTCACGCATGCCCGCCAGTGTTTGATGCACGCCGATCGTGCGACCTGGGCCGCCGCCTTGGACGGAATAGCGAGCTATGACCGCGCCGAGCTCATGGGTCGGATCCAGGTACCCACGCTTTTGATCTGCGCCGCGCTCGACACGGTGTCCGCTCCGGCGGCGATGACCGCACTCGCTCAACGCCTGCCGAATTCCGATCTGCAGGTCCTCCCGGACGCCGCCCACCTCTCGCCCCTTCTGCATCCGAGATCTCTTGCCGACCGACTCACCCGTCATCAAACGAGCAGGCCGACAACCCAGTGACAACAGACTCGTTCTAACTCGTCGGCCGGGCCGGATAGCTTCCGACCACCGTGGCGTCGGCCGCGTCGGTCCTTCGATGCACCGCTCGGCTATACCTGCCTGGAAGGCCGCGAAGGCTGCTGACCGCGCGAGCGGGTTGTCGTCGGAGTCGTAGGTCACGACGTGGATGAAGTCCTGGCCGTCGCCAGGCGCAGGACGGCGTACCGAAAGCCTTCGGGTCGGTCCTCCGCCAGCTCCGCGAAGACCGCGCGGATGAGGCTTCGTTCTCCTCTGCCGCGTCGGGCGCCGTGGTGTACCGGATGACCTTGGTCGTGGACATGGCGGTCTTCTCCTCGGTCGCAGACGTGCGGGTAGGGCTAGCTCTGCGAATGGCACGCATGCTGTTGTTGCGGGCGTCATGGGTGAGCTCGGCCAGGCCGAGCTCCTCCAGCAGCGGCGGGAGGTACATGCCGAAGCGGCCGCGATATCCGTTGCGAAGGCCGTACCAGCCACCGACAGGGTTGTCCGGTGAGCGGCCCCAGCTCTCCACGGTTCCATCGGCGGCCGGCTTCTTCTCGTCGGCCGCGCCGAGCGGAACCCAGTCGCCCTGTTCCAGCAGCCAGGCGTGCAGATCGTCGATGGCTCGCAGCTGGTATTTCAGCGTGGTCGACCCGACCTGGCACACCAGCGTCGGCGGCTCCGCGCTCTCGTCCCGGTACATCGTGTAGCTCGACGAGCCCGGTGGGGTTGTGAGCTCCCACGGGTCTTCCTTGTGCCCTTCGGCCATCAGACTGATCTCCCTTCGAGACTGCTGCGCGGTAATGCGGGAGCACCGCATCCCAGCCGGCGCGGTTGCGTCACGCCATGGGTCGCCGGACGCGTCGATGCGCTGCCAGCCGCCGGTGCTCGATCTCGACCCGGGTCCGGCTCGGACCCTGTTCGGAGAACCGGATGTCCACGTCGGTGGCGTCGACCGGGTCGCGCATCAGGTGCCAGCGGTAGCCCAGCCGGTGGGGCGGTTCCCACGCCGTGACCTCGCCCCAGGCATGTTCGGTCGCCCTCGGCGGTCCGCTCGAAGATCCGGCCGCCGCTGTCGCGGTTCGATCACGATCTGTGCATCCGGCTCGTCCGCTGACCGTGTGATCGGACGGCCACCAGCTGCTCGTCCGCGAGGTCCAGACCGCGAAGGCGTGGTCGACGGGGCATTCGACGTCAAAGGCCATAGGTCAACGGCGCGACCGGCCTCGGCCCGCTCGTCGCGGTCACTCCCCTGCCGCCTTGGTGTTCTCGGCGAGCAGCGTGAACCGTGCTGCCGCATCGCCCCAGACGCTTTCCAGGTAGAGCGCGAATCGCTTGCAGCCCCTGCTCTTGCAGGTGGTAGATCCGGCGGGTGCCGTCGGCGTGCTCGTCGACCAAGCCCGCGTCCTTCAGCAGGCGCAGGTGCCGGGACACCGCCGGCCGGCTGATCGGCATGCCGGCTGCGATCTCCGTCACCGGCAGGTCGCCCGCACTGAGCAGGCGCAGGATCTCCCGGCGATTCGGGTCGCCGAGCGCCTCGAAGGGATCGCCGGCGGCTGCGCCGTCGCTGACAGCGCGGAGGCGCGTCGGCCATGCGAACCTCCCAGACTCGGTAACCGTCTCGTTACCGTAACAGATGAGTTACCCATGCCGAGATCCACATCCAGCTGGGCACGGCGGGTCCCAAGGCCTACCGGCAGATCGCTCGCCGTGGAATGTCAACGACGAGAGCAGGCCTACAGGTCGGACCCGGATCAGTGGGAGCAAGTGCGGCTGGAGATCGAGGACCTCGTCAACGGCGTCTGCAACCAAGAGCGGTTTCTCCAGATCCAGCAGGACTTCGTCGCCTTCGACCAGGGCGCGGACGGCTACGCCAAGCGGATCGCCAGGCCGCACCAGTACTTCGCTGTCACCAAGGCGTTCGGCTCGACGGTGCTCGCCGTCGAGTCCAACGGTAAGGCCGGGGTCGTGTGGCACACCCAGGGTTCCGGCAAGTCGATGGAGATGGAGCTCTACGCTCACGCCGTTGCTCGGCAGCCGAAGCTGAAGGACCCGACGCTCGTGGTCAGTCACCGACCGCACCGAGCTCGACAGTCAGCTCTTCGAGGCGTTCAACCGGTCGCAACTGAAGACGACCTCGACGCCGCCGCTGACGAAGCGGTGACCGGTCTCGACCAGGTCCAGCGTGGGCGCATCGGGGCCGAGTACACCGTGTCCGACCAGGCCAACAAGCCAGTCGGATTCGGTATAGCTCGAGCGTGTTTTCATCCTCGACGACCGGCCCGTGCTGCGAAGTCGTCAAGCGCGTCGAGCACCTCCCGGGACTGCCACATCCGGTTGCGGGCGAAGCCGGTGAACTCCTCCAGGATGTCCGCCTCCGCGAGTGGCGTGATGGCGCGCAGCGCGTTTTGAGGGGTGACGCCGAGTTCGCGCGCCACAGTCGGTGTGTCGATGACTGGCTGGCGAAGCAGGACGTCGGCCAGCTGCCAGGCCGTCGCTCCTCGCCGGGCCTTGATCTTGTCGTCCCAACCTTGCCGGATCTCTCTGAGGTCGAGCACCAGCTGGCGACCGTTGGCCGCCGCCGCGAAGGACGCGTTCGCCAGCTTCTCGACGATCGGGGCGGGGTCGCCCTCGCGGTACGCGGTCAAGGCGTCGAAGTACCCGTTGGTGTCAGTCAGCAGGCCGGCTGACACGGGCACCGTGACGTTCCTGGTCAGCCCGTGACCGCGCAGCATCGCGTGGATGAGCGCCCGGCCGGTGCGGCCGTTCCCGTCCGGGAAGGGATGGATGGTCTCGAACTGGGCATGAGCGATCGCGGCCTGGCTGAGCAACGGCAGGTCCGCGCGCCGGGTGAACTTGACCAGGTCAGCCATCAGGGCAGGCACGTGGTCGTGATGAGGCGGGATGAACGCGGCTCCGTGCGGTCCGAACGAGTCGCCGCCGATCCACACCTGTTCCTCGCGCCAGCGGCCGGCGATCTCGGGCTGGACATCCGCCAGCAGGGCCGCATGCATGGCCAGGATGGCGTCTTCATCGAGACGGTCGGCGAGGGCGAGCGCGGCGACCATGGCCGCGACGTTGCCGACGATCTCCGTTGCGTTGCGTTTGTCCTTGCTTCCAAGCTCGGCCAGCGCGATCGACTTCGCACCCGACGTCAGGTTCTCGATCTTGGAGGACGATGCCGACTCCGACCGCAGCAACACCGAGGCGAACGGAGCGACCTCAGCACCCAACTCCGCGTCGAACCGGGCGATCTCGACCGACGCATCTTCGGCGAGCGTCGCGACGTCAGCCGGCAGCGTAAGCACCTGGTCAGCGATCTCCGGGACGAGGGCCGCCCGGTACGGGCCAGAATGCCGCTGGCGGACCCGCGCCGACACCAGGTCCGGCGAGATCTTCGATTGCCAGGCCCGCTCTTCCGTGCCGAGAGCCGGCCACGACCCTGAAACCATGCCGCAATCATACGCTCAGAAGATAGCTAAATGAAACTATGGGCACACTCTAAGTCCGAGTTGTGGTCCGACCGGCGGGGGAGACCCCCACACTGCCAGGGCGATAGGCCACCACAGCGGTTGCGTGGAGCTCCTCGTCCGTGACCACCTCAGCGAGCAAGCCCGCCTGCTCGAAGATCCGCACCGTCTCGCCGGACTGACGTTCGCTCGTCTCGATGAGCAGCAGGCCGTCCGGACGCAAGCCAGTCCAGGGCGTCCGCTGCCACCCGGCGATGGAAGTCCAGCCCGTCCGGACCGCCATCGAGGGCCACCCGGTGCTCGTGGTCGCGAGCCTCGGGCGGCATCAGCGCGATCGCTTCGGTCGGGACGTACGGCGCATTCACCACCAGCAGGTCCACTCGCCCGCGAAGCGACAACGGCAGGGCGGCGTACAGGTCGCCCTCGTAGACCGAGCCGCCCACCGGTTCGACGTTGCGGCGAGCGCAGTGCACCGCCGCCGGGTCCACATCCGCGGCATGCAGCTCGACGTGCTCCAAGCGGCGAGCCAGCGCGACGCCGATCGCTCCCGATCCGCAGCAGAGATCGACCACGACGACGGCGGCTGGCCGTCGCGCAACGGCCAGCCGACACGAGAAGCTCGCTGCGACGCCGAGGCACGAACACCCCCGGCTCCACGAAGATCCGCAGACCGCAGAACTCGGCCCAGCCAAGGATCTGCTCCAGCGGTAGCCCGCCCACACGCTGATCGACCATCGACTCGAGCAGAGCCGGCGAGTCCGCACCGTCGATCAGCAGCCGAGCCTCGTCCTCGGCGAACACGCATCCAGCCAGCCGAAGCCGCCGAACGATCGCTTCCTCGTCCACGCACGGGCCCGCTAGCGCCGGGACTGCGACGACCGAGCGGCTTCCGCGGCCTCCGCCGGACCGCGATGCCCGGCGCGCACGTGGTGGTGGCCCGAACTCGAGCAGCAGCATGGTCGACGAGGATCCACAACGCCTCGACCGGCTTGAGCACGACGAAGCGCTGCGCGTCGAAGGCGTGGTACTTCCGCAGGTACCGGTGGAGGCCCTTGAGGTCGATGAACGGGCGCAGCAACCAGACGCCCGCGAGCGAGAACCGATCACCGAGCGATCCGTCGCCGACGCGCAAACAGCTCCGGAAACGGCGCGAAGGCCAACGACACGCGCCGGCCGCCTCGCTCCCGGGCCCAGTCGACCACCGCGAGCATCATCAGTTCCTCGGTCCCGTTCGGGGCGGAGCGCCCGCGCCAAGGGACATCGAGCGAGAGCTCGCGCCCCTGGTCTGCTGACGCGAAACGCGCGACCGCGACCACCGCACCTGCGCGGTCCGTCGCCACGGCGACCAGCGTGCCCGGGTGGGTGGCGTCCAGCGGATGGTCGAGGATCATCGAGAAGCCACGCGCCGCCTTGATCGAGCCCGCGAACGCCATCAGCCGGTCGCGCTCCGGCCCGGCGAGGTCCTGCTCCAGCACGACCGCCACCTGAACCCCGGCGTTCCGAGCCCGTTGCGCAGCCTGGCGAAGGTTCCGGTACTGCCGCCCCACCAGCTCCAGCTCGTCGACGTGCAGCACGACGTCGCGCCCGATCGGCACCGCGCGCAGACCGAACCGGCGCCAGCGCTGCGGGTGGGCCGTCCCTAGCCCGGCGACCCGGAAACCCTGACCGAGCGACGTCCTGACGAACGCCTCCAGCGCCGCCGCCGCCTGCGTCGGGTCACCGACTGGGTCACCGGCAACCACCGCCGTGCCGAGCCCGACCCGGTAGGCGACCGCGGCCCCGCCGTCCGGGCTGAACGCGTAGCTGAGGTCGGTGCGCTGGCTGAACGGCGCCAGCGGATCGGTGGATGTCTGCATGACGAGCTCCGACACCGCGGCACGCTCGTGCGCCGAGCCGGGAGCCGGAGCCGGCGGCGGCAGCACGAGCACCAGCCCGGCCAGTGCCAGGTTGAGCCAGACCCACGACCCGGCGCCCACCCAGACCTCGACGCCGCCCAGGACCAGCAGCACCACCGCCAGCGCTAAGCGACGCGACAGAATCCGCCGACGCAGAGCGAGCCCGCGGGCCACAAACGCAAGACCCACCACGAGCCCGGCCCCCGCGATGGTGCGCACGCCCACCGACGAGCTGAGCGTCACCAGCAGCCAGACCACTGACCCGAGCACGAGCACCCAGCCCGCTGCGGCCAGCGGGCGTCGCACCGGCAGCAGGCGCGGGACCGCCGCGACGTGCGCGGCATAGTCCGGCCGCCGCACGAGGTTGCGCTCCTCCATCAACGGGATGCTCGCCGCGACGAACAGCAGCACCATCACGAGCGGGCCGATCACCGTCCACCACCAGGATGGCGCGGCTGCAAGGCCGAACAGCCAGAGCCCCCACCAGAAGGTGATCTCGCCGAGGTAGTTGGGGTGCCGGGACCACGACCACACCCCGGTCGCGAGGGTCGAGCCGTGGTTCGCCGGATCGGCGGCGAAGGCCCGGCGCTGGTGGTCCGCGAGGCTCTCCAGCGCGACCCCACCGAACGTGACCAACGCCGCCACGGCGTCGAGCGGGCCCAGCGAGTGCCTCGGCGCACCGAGCGCAGGCCAGAGTGACAGCATCGCCACGAAGACCACGAGCGTCGGCATGAGCTGGATGCCACCCAGGTTCACCACCCACCAGGGCACCCGGCCGGCCGTCTTTTCGCGCAGGTCGCGGTAGCGCCAGTCCTCGTGGCTCATCCCCTGCCAGCCGAGCGCCCAGTTGCTGGTCAGCCGCACGCCCCACCACAGCACCAGCAGGACGACGACGCCCTGGCGGACTCGCGCGCCGTCAAGGTCGGGAACCGGGTCCGCGAGCACGAGGAACACCGCGACGACCGGCGGCACCACGCTCCAGTACGGGTCGTACAGGCTGGAGTTCCCGACCACCATGGAGAGCGCGAACACCACGAGCGTTGCGGCGAGGTCGGCGGCGAGCACCCCGGTGAGCCGAGCATGGTCGTGCACCCGGAGCAGGGCCACCCCGGCGCCAGCGGCGGCGAGCAGGTAGCAGCCGGCCACTGCGACGAACGAGGCCGACCGGGAGAGATGTGCGAACGCCCGCCCGGTGTCGAGTGCATCGTGACCCTCCACAGCCTCCACCGTACCGAGCGGATCACTGAACGAGCACTGGGGTTTGGCCCGTCGGGACGAGGGGCGACGCGACGGCGCAGGCAGGTACGGCTAGCCCTCGCCTGGCGGGATCGTCACGGTGAGGGTGGCGCGCTTCTGCGCCGCCGACGAACCGGTGCGCGCCGCCCAGCTCTTCGCCCCGCGCATCCAGGCAGGCAGCCCGGCGGGCAGGTCACCCTCGGGGATCGCGCCGTGCTCGGCCGCAGTGATGCCGTCGCCGTAGTGGACGAGCGGGGTCGGGACGTCCGGGGTGAGCACACCGGGGCCAGGCGCGGTGATGAGGTCGAGCCCCTTGTTCCAGCTCTCGCACAGCCGTTTCATCGCCGCCGCGAAGGTGGTCTGCCCGCTCGCGCTCGCGGAGTCCGGATAGGTCGGATGGAGCACGTTGGCGTACCGCCAGGGTGCCGGCGCCGTCCCGGGGACAGCCCGCCAGGCCTGGTAGGTCTCGTCGGCGAGGGTCCCCAGCGAGACCACGACCTGCAGCGGGTTGTCGGCGGCGATCGCGTCGAACCAGGCGAACCGGTCAGCCAGGATCAGCGGGTCCTTGTGGTGCTTGGTCCCTCCGCTCTGGCCGTACACCGAGTAGAGGAACGTGTTGACGAACACGTACGACGTCGTCATGCCCAGCTTGTCGAGGAAGCCCTGGATCCGTTGCCCAGCCTCGCCGACGAGGACCCGGCGGGCGACGTCCTCGTGCGTCGCAGGGTCCTGGCCGATGACCAGGATCCGAGCCGTGCCGTCGAGGCGCCCCCGATGGAAGATCGGGCCCCACTCGGTGCGGAACGCCGCAGGCGGGTAGGCGTCCTCGCCGGGATAGCCCTCGACCAGTGCCCGGTACGGAGCGCGGTCGTAGCCGGGGCAGAACGGGTGCGACGGAGCAGTCATCGGGGCGCCGTCCTTTCAAGGGTGAGCAGCTGGCAGGGCTAGGCCGGCTTGAGCGCGAGCAGTCCGGCCCGGACGTCGGGCGGCAGGTTCACCTCGGTGCCGAGGGTGTCGTAGTAGTGCGGGTTGTCGACCGCGGTGAGGGGGTCGAGGGTGAGCGCCGGCAGGTTCGGCGGCGGTCCCGCCAGAGCCGGTGGAGCGGTGGGGTCCTGGTAGTTCGGGCCCGTCACCTCGCCGTGGAAGGGCAGGTGCGGTCGCGAGGACATGTGGTTGTCGACGAGCCCGTCCACCGCCAGTCGCAGGTGGCGGGCCGGCAACGCGGTGACCTTCGCGGTCGGCAGGTCGTGCAGCGCCTGGGTGAGCACCGAGCGCGCCTGCGCGAGGGACATCGCTGCCACCGTCGGGTCGGCCGTCGGCTCGACGAGGTTCAGGACGTGCTGGTGCCCGCCCACGGTGACCTTCTCCGGGTGGGCGGCGGCGGCCGTGAGCCCGAGCGATCGCATCAGCTTCGAGCTCCCCACCCGCGGCACGCCCTGGATCGCGACCAGGTCCAGATCTGCCTCCGTCGCCTCCAGCAGCGCGGCATAGGGGTCAGTGGTGGTTCCGTGCACCACCACGAAGTCGGCGCGGTAGCCGGCCTGCAGCCGACCGATCTGGCTCCCCCACCCCAGCATGGCCGCCGGCGTGCTGGTCACCATCGCGACCAGGTCAGCGCTCGACAGGTCGAGCTGCTGCACCTCGACGACGAGCCGTGCCACCTTCAGCTCGCCGAGCAGGTTCTTGCTCCCCGACGGAGCCCAGTCCGAGCCGAGCGCCACCGGCACCTGGTGGGCGAGCGCCGCCCCGACGTCGGCGGTCTGCCCGTACAGCAGGAGGTTCGACAGCGGCGACCAGACCATGCTGCCGCCGTGCGCGGCCAGGACACCGAAGTCCGCGTCCGTCAGCGCCACGCAGTGGATGCCGATCAGGTTGTCGGTGATCGCCCACGTCCCCGGGTGGACCTGCAACGCGGCGAAGTGCTTCGCCGCGGAGTCGTCGGTGCCCTCGGCGAGGTGCAGGATCAGCTTCTTGTCGCCCGAGACGCGTTCGAGGAACTTCTCGGCGTCGGTCGCCTCGACGTCCGCGATGTGCGTGAGCGCCGCCGGGAGCTTCGGGTCGCCGGTGGACTCGACGTTGCGGACCAGGCCGCGGAAGTGGCTGACGATGCTCGGGCTGTTGGCGAGCGTGATGCCCTGGCTCGTGGTGGTGCCGCCGAGCAGGCAGCGCGTCTCGGCGAACCGCACCACCGCAGCGGCGACCTCCGGTTGCGAGCCGAGCACCTGCATCGGACCGGTGATCAACCTGCGGTAGTCGGGGTTGCCCGGGCCGCTCCACTGGTCCCGGTTGCCGTAGACGTGCGGCACCTGCCACAGCGAGAGGACGTCATACGGGAGATGGTTGTGGAGCTCGACGAGCCCGGGGAAGATCGTGCCGCCGGTGGCGTGACCGTGACGTCCTCGAAGCCCGCCGGAGCCGGGTCGGTGCGCGGGCGGACGTCGACGACCAAGCCGTCCTCGACGTAGAGGACGGCGTCGTCCAGCACCGTGCGGTGGTCGTCCATCGTCACGATGCGTCCAGCCAGTGCCAGGCTCCCGCTCACCTCGACCAGAGTGGCACCAGCGCCGGCAGATACAAGGCCTAGCTCGGCTGCTGCCTAGAGCGGCTGCAGCAGCTCGCGGCCCCCGAGGTACGGGCGCAGCGCCGGCGGAACCTGCACCGAGCCGTCAGCCTGCTGGTGGTTCTCGAGCAGGCGACGATCGTCCGCGTCATCGCGCACAGCGTGCCGTTGAGCGGTGGCGACCGGCGCGACGCCGTCGTCGGTGCGCCAGCGGATGGCGAGCCGCCGGGACTGGAACTCGGTGCAGTTCGACGTCGAGGTGAGCTCGCGGTAGCGCGCCCTGCGTCGGGAACCACGCCTCGCAGTCGAACTTGCGCGCGGCGCTGACGAGCCGAGGTCGCCGGTCGCGACGTCGAGCACCTGGAACGGCAGCTCGAGCTTGTCGAGGAACTCCTTCTCCCAGCCGAGCAGCCGCGGGTGCTCGGCCTCGGCGTCCTCGGGCGGCAGTACGAGAACATCTCGACCTTGTCGAACCAGTGCACCCGGATGATGCCCTCGGGTGTCCTTGCCGTAGCGAGCCGGCCTCGCGCCGGAAGCAGGGCGAGAAGCCGGCGTAGCGGCGCGGCAGCGAGGCGGCGTCGAGGATCTCGTCCATGTGGTACGCCGCGAGCGGGACCTCGGCCGTGCCGACGAGGTAGAGGTCGTCGTCCTCCAGCCGGTAGACTCTCGGCGGCGTGGCCGAGGAAGCCGGTGCCCTCCATCGCCTCCGGCTTGACCAGCGCCGGCGGCGATGACCGGCGTGAAGCCGGCCTCGACCGCCTGGCTGATCGCGAGGTTGACCAGCGCGAGCTCCAGCAGCGCGCCGACGCCGGTGAGGAAGTAGAAGCGCGAGCCGGAGACCTTCGCGCCGCGCTCGAGGTCGATGGCGCCGAGCGCCGTGCCGAGCTCGACGTGGTCGCGCGGGGTGAAGCCCTCGGCCGCGAAGTCGCGCGGCGTGCCGACGTGGGTCGATGACGACGGTAGTCGTCCTCGCCGCCGACCGGGGCGTCCGGGTGCGACCAGGTTGCGAGAGCTTGAGCAGCAGCTGCGACGCCTCCGCGGCGGCCTCGTCCCGCTCGGCCTCGGCCTCGCGTGACGGCGGCCTCGAGCTCCTTGGCCCGCGTCGAGCAGCGCGGTCTTCTCCTCGCCCTTCGCGGCAGCGACCTGCTTGCCGAGGGCCTTCTGCTCGCCGCGCAACGTCTCGAAGGCGACGCCGACGAGCCGGCGGCGTTCGTCGGCGGCGACCAGCGCGTCGACCAGCGACTCGTCCTCACCGCGGGCGCGCTGCGAGGCACGGACGAGGTCGGGGTTCTCGCGGACGGCGCGGAGGTCGATCACGTCGTCACCCTACCGGCGCCCGGAACGGCCAGAGCGGCGGTTCAGCTGGGCCGCGACTCAGACCCGGCCGTCACGGATGCGCGCGAGCCAGGCCTGGCCCTCGCTGTACTCGCCGTCGGACACCCCGCGCCGCAGCGCCGGCCGGACCTGGTCGACCCGGGGGTAGGAGCCGAGGTACCGGACCTCGGCGCAGATCCGGTGCAGGCCGATGAGCGCCTCGCCGACCCTGGCCTCGTCGACGTGGCCCTCGGCGTCGATCGAGAAGAAGTAGTCGACCCATGCCCGCCGCCGGTCGGCCGCGACTCGATCCGGGTGAGGTTGACGCCGCGCACCGCGAACTCGGTGAGGATCTCGAGCAGCGCGCCGGGGTGGTCGTCGCTCGATGACGAGCACGAGCGAGGTCTTGTCGGAGCCGGTGACGGGCTCCGGGACGACCGGGCTTCGAGACCAGCACGAACCGGGTCTGCGCGCCCACGACGTCGTGCACGCCGTCGGCGAGGACCTCCAGCCCGTAGCACGTCCGCGGCGAACGCACCCGCCAGCGCGGCGTCGTACTCGACCCTCCGCGACCAGCCGCGCGCCGTCGGCGTTGGACGCCGCCGGCATCCACTGCGCCTGCCGGCAGGTTCGCGGCGCAGCCAGTTGCGGCACTGCGGCTGCGGCGTGCGGGATGGTCGACGACCGTCCGGACCTCGGGCAGCGTCGTGCCCGGCCGGGCGAGCAGCGCGAACGACACCGAGAGCAACGTCTCGCGGACGACTACAGCGGGTCGCCGAAGGCGAGCCCGTCCAGCACCGCGGTGACCGAGCCCTCGACCGAGTTCTCCAGGGCGACCATCCCGCGCGACTGCCGCGCCGTCCCTGACCGCGGCGAGCACGGCCTCGACGCTCGCGAAGGGCAGGAGCGGTGGCGCCGTCCAGCCGGCCGGTCTCGCGCAGGCAGGACACCAGCGCGGCCTCGGTGAACGTGCCCTCCGGGCCGAGGTAGGCGTAGCCGCGGCTGGCGTCGTCCAGCTGGTCGGGCTCGGTCGCGGGCGGCTCGCTCATGCCTGCTCCGACGGCTCGCGGCTCTGCGGTCCGGCCGTCGAGCGACTGCTCGTCCGGCTGCTGCGCACCCGCCTTGCCTGCCGGCTTGCGGGCCGCACGCGGGGTGACGACCGTGGGCGGGTTCCCCCGCAGCGCCCAGCCGACGACCTGCTCCTCCTCGGGCGAGAGCTGGGCCTCCGACGAGCCGCTCTTGATCCCCTTGGCGTAGGTCCGCGTCTCGCTGCGACCGTTGATCGAGCTGAAGACCAGGCCGTCGCCGGCGTCGTCGAGCAGCGCGGCCGAGAACGAGAGCCGCCCGCCCATGTCGCCGAACGCGTCGTAGCGCACGACCGCGACGTGCCGGATCGCGTCGGCGAGGTCCGTGCGGACCTGGTCGACGCCAGTGGACAGCGAGCCGACCTCGGCCCTGAGCTCCGCGACGCGCTCCTGGGTGCGTGCGGCGGCATCGACGAACGAGCCCTTGGTGCCGTCTCCCTGCAGGACGGAGTAGAGCCGGCGCATGCGGCCGAGCCGGATCGTGGCGACCAGTGCGAGGAGCAAGCCGAGCACGCCCACCGCAGCCCCCGCGACTGCGACGATGCTCGTGACGGACGGGTCGAGCGACACGGTGCTCCTGGCTGGACCAAAACGCGGACGGGTTCGATGAAGGGTAGCCCGCTAGGGTCCGACTCATGACGCAGGAGACGCCGGGGGTCGTTGACCTGGGATACGCCCGGCTGGACGTCCAGCGTGCCGACCGCACCGGCGACCCCGAGGTCGTGCTCGGCACCGGCAAGACTCCCGAGCAGGTCGTCGAGCTGCTCACCCGGCTGCACGCGGCCCACCCCGACCGAGCCGTGCTGGCGACCAGGCTCGAGCCGGCGGCGCTGCAGGCCGTCGAGGCCAGCTGCCCCGGGGCCGTGCTCGACCGGCCGGCACGGGCAGCCGCCTGGGGACCGCTGCCGGCCGCGTCCGGCCTCGTCCGCGTCGTCGCCGCGGGGACCTCGGACGGCCCGGTCGCGGCGGAGGCCGCGTTCACCGCGCGCGTCTTCGGCGCGGGGGTGGCCCGGATCGACGACGTCGGGGTGGCGGGCATCCATCGCCTGCTGGCCGTCCAGGCCGAGCTCGATGACGCGGACTGCCTGATCGTGGTCGCCGGGATGGAGGGCGCGCTGCCCTCGGTCGTCGGCGGTCTCACCGGGGTGCCCGTCGTGGCGGTGCCCACCTCGCGTCGGCTACGGCGCATCGTTCGACGGGCTGGCCGCGCTGCTCGCCATGCTCAACTCCTGCGCGCCCGGGATCGTCGTGACCAACATCGACAACGGCTTCGGGGCTGGCGTGTTCGCTGCCAGGGTGGCCCGGCGGGCGGCTCCCCGACCGGCGTCCGGCCCTGCTTCCCGACCCGCTCACTCAGCTGCTCGAGGCTCGGCCGACGAGCGGGCGACGTCGTGACGGCTGCCTGGTTCCAGTGCGCCGCGGGCGCGAGCGGGGACATGCTCCTCGGGGCGCTGCTGGACGTCGGTGCCTCGCTCACGGCCGTCCAGGGTGCTGTCGATGCGGTGGGCGTGGATCCCGTCCGCATCTCGGTCCACCCGGTCGAGCGGCACGGCGTCGGCGCGAGCAAGGCAGAGGTCGAGGCTCCGCCCTCCGACGTCCTTCGCACCTGGGCGGACGTGCGCGAGCTGCTCGAGCGCGCGCCGCTCGCCGAGCCCGTCCGGACGCGCGCGCTCGACGTGTTCGCTCGCCTCGCGAGGGCCGAGGGTGCCGTCCACCGGGTCCCCGCGGACGAGGTGCACTTCCACGAGGTCGGGGCGCTCGACGCCATCGCTGACGTCGTCGGGGTGAGCGCTGCCTTGGTCGACCTCGGCATCGACGACGTGACGTGCTCGGCGGTGGCGCTGGGCTCCGGGCTGACCCGCTCCTCGCACGGCGTGCTCGTCGTGCCGGCGCCCGCCGTCGTGGCCATCCTGGCCGAGGCGGGCGCACCGGTGTACTCCGGCGCCGAGGAGGTCGAGCTCTGCACGCCGACGGGGGCCGCCGTCCTCGCCTCGGTGACCGGCGCCTGGGGTGGCCTCCCGCTCGGCCGGCTGCTGCGGTCCGGCTACGGCGCTGGCACCCGCGAGCTCGAAGGAGTCCCGAACCTGCTGCGGGTGGTGCTGCTCGAGCGCGTCAGCCCGGCGACGAGGCAGCGCCCACCGAGCTCGTGATCGAGGCGAACGTCGACGACCTCGACCCTCGGCTCTGGCCGGCGGTGCTCGCCCGGCTGCTCGCCGCCGGTGCGGCAGACGCGTGGCTCGCACCGGTCCTGATGAAGAAGGGCCGGCCGGCCCAGGTGCTCTCCGTGCTGGTCGAGCCCGCGCTCGCCGACGTCGTGCGGCGGGTGGTCTTCACCGAGACCTCGACCCTCGGCGTGCGCGAGCACCTCGTGGACAAGCGTGCCCTCGAGCGTGGGTTCGTGACCGTGCAGGTCGACGGGCATGCTGTACGGGTGAAGACGGCACGGTTCGAGGGCGCGGTGGTGAACGTCCAGCCCGAGTACGAGGACGTCATGGCCGTGGCCGAGGACACCGGGCGTCCGGTGAAGGCCGTGCTCGCCGCGGCGGCCGCAGCCGCGCACGGCCTCGGGATCGGATGAGGCAGCCGTGGTGATCGTCCGGTGGCTGGCCGCGATCGCCGGCACCGCAGTGGTGATCGGCACGATCTCCAGCGTGCTGCGCAACCTCGTCGTCCCGCGGCGGCTGCGCTCCAAGCTGGCCAGGCTCGTCAGTCGTGGGGTGCGCGCACCTTTCCGGCTGGCCGCGGCCCGGACCCCCTCGTACGAGCGCCGCGACGCCTTCCTGGCCTGGGCGGCGCCGATCACCATCATCGTGATCCTGGTCGTGTGGCTGCTGCTGTTCCTCCTCGGCTACGGCCTGCTCATCGTCGCGGTCAGCGACCTGCGCCTCGGCGCCGCGCTCAGGGAGGCCGGCTCGAGCCTGTTCACCCTGGGCTTCGCCTCGACCGACCGCAGCCAGCTCACCTTCGTCGACTTCGCCGCCGCGCTCACCGGCCCGATCGTCATCGGCCTGCAGATCGGCTACCTGCCGGCGCTGTACAGCGCGTACAACCGGCGCGAGACCGAGGTCACGATGCTGGAGGCCCGGGCCGGCGAGCCGAACTGGGGCCCGGAGATCCTCGGCCGGCACGCTGGGGTGAACTCGCTGACGAACCTCACCGACCTCTACAGCGGCTGGGAGCGGTGGGCCGCGGACGTCTCCGAGAGCCACTCCAACTACCCGGTCCTCATCTACTTCCGCTCGCAGGAGCCGACGCGCAACTGGCTGGTGGGTCTGCTGTCGGTGATGGACTCCGCGGCGCTGACCCTCGCGTTCAACCCGAGCGGGCGGCAGGGTGCGCCGCGGATGGCGCTGCGGATGGGGTTCACCTGCATGCGTGACCTGGCGGACACCCTCGGCATCCCCTACGAGCAGGACCCGAGCCCCGACGACCCCATCACCTTGACGTACGACGAGTTCCTGCAGGGCGTGGCGCGGATGGCCCGGTCCGGCTACCCGATGGAGCGGACGCCCGAGGAAGCCTGGCTGCACTTTCGTGGGTGGCGGGTCAACTACGAGGCCATCGCCTACGCCATCGCGTACACGATCGAAGCCGTGCCCGCCCTGTGGAGCGGTCCGCGACGTGGCGTCGAGACCGCGTTGGAGCCGATCGCGCCGGTCAACCGCGAGCCCGGGGGTGCACGGGGTGCCCCGACCGGCTGGCGGAGCGCGGACAACCCGGCGGACCCGGCCGTCGACGCGTCGGACTCGATCCGGCCGGCCGACGACCTGCCCCCGCTCGCCCCCACGGACCACCGGCCTTGAGCGCTCTCGCGCTCGACCTCTCGGTGATGGCCACCACGTTCGTCGTCATCTTCCCGGCGGAGCTTCCTGACAAGACACTGGTCGCGACCCTGGTGCTCGCGACGCGCTTCAAGCCGCTGCCGGTCTGGGTCGGCGTCTCGCTGGCCTTCGCCGTGCAGTGCTTCGTCGCTGTCACCTTCGGCGGCCTGCTCGCGCTGCTGCCCCGCGCGGCCGTGCTCTTCTTCGCCGGCGCCCTCTTCGCGGTCGGCGCGGTGATCATGTACCGCGGTGCCGCGGCCGCCGCCGAGGACGCGGCCTCGGAGGAGGCGGAGGTCGCTGCCGCGGCGCCTGGCTCCACCCGAGCGGTCGTCACGAGCTTCCTCGTGCTGTTCGCGGCGGAGTGGGGCGACCTCTCGCAGCTGGTCACCGCCGGCCTCGCTGCGCGCTACGACGAACCGCTCTCGGTCTTCATCGGCTCGCTCGCGGCGCTGTGCACGATCGCCGCCCTCGCCGTGCTCGCCGGTCGGCAGCTCGCCGAGCGGCTCCCCCTGGTGCTGATCCGGCGGATCGCGGCCGGGCTCTTCGCGTTGCTGTCCGTCGTGACGCTGGTCGAGGCCGTGCACTCACTGCACTGACGCTGCGCCGGGCCCCGGCTGTCATGAACCGACAGCCCATTCAGCTACGCAGAGTGGCACGGCGTTGCTCCCCGTACTGCCTCTTCCGCCATCCGGGCGGAGGGGCGCAAGGGCGGCTAGCGTGGACATCCGGAGTGACGACTTCACCACCACCCGCACCACCTCCTGGGGGGCAAGGCCACATGCGTCGATCGCTGCTGGTCGGCTCCCTCGCACTCGTCCTCGTCGTCACGGGCGGTGCAGCGGGCAGCGCCGCCGCGGCGGAAGGAACCGACGCAGCATCAGGCGCCGGCACGCAGGGAACGGCCGCGTCATCGGCCAGCGGTCCGCTGGTTCAGGTCACCCTGCAGCTGGCGCAGCCGAACGCGCCGCAGCTGAAGGCTCTCGGGCGGGCTCGGGGTCTGTCGCGGGCGGCGCGGCTGGCTCGCCTGAGCGCCCTGCTGCCGTCGACAGCGACCCGGTCGAGCGTGGCGGCAGCCGCGGCAGCCGCGGGCCTGACCGTCGTGCGGAGCTCGCCGGTAGCCATCACCGTCAACGGTACCCAGGCCAGCGTGCGCGCGGCCTTCGGCGACCCGAGCGCCCGATCTGGTCCGCGACCGGCAGCGCTGCACGTACCAGCCTCGATGCAAGGCATGGTCGCCGCCGCAGTCAGCAGCGAGCAGCGCGTCGTCCAGCAGCCCGCGTTCACCCCGACGACGACGGACGGAAAGCAGGCGGCCGCTGTCTACCACGCGCCGGTCGCACCGCCGATCGGCGGCAGCACTCAGACAGTCGCGACGATCCAGCTCACCGGCTGGGACCCGGGTGATCTCACGCAGTACGCCGCGGACCACAGCGAGCCGCTCGGTGACCCGGTGGCGAGCGGCCAGTACACCGCCGTGCCGATCGACGGTGCCGAGCCGGACGTGCTCGACGGCTCCGGGAACGACGTGGAGGTGGCGCTCGACCAGGAGTCGATCCTGGACACGGCGCCGTACGCGAAGCAGCGCGTCTACTTCGCCCCCGACCTCAGCGAGCAGAACTTCATCGACGCCTTCGATGCTGTCGCCGCCGATGCCGTGGATCCCGCAGCCGGGTTCTCGCTGACCGCCCTCAGCGTCTCCTGGGGCTCGTGCGAGGACAACAACGACGCCGCGAGCATGGGTGCCGTCGACTCCGCCATCAGCACCCTGGAGTCGGCCGGCGTCACGGTCTTCGTGGCCAGCGGGGACAACGGTGCCTTCGACTGCGCGAGCTTCCAGTCCCACACGCCCGCGAACGACGCGCTCGCAGTCCAGTTCCCGGCATCCGCGCCGGACGCGATCGCGGTCGGCGGCACCAGCCTCGACGACACGGTGGCGTCCTCGCCCGTCGAGCAGTCCTGGTGGACCCCCGTCCCTTCGACCGGTCCGGAGAGCTGGCAGGGCGAGGGCAGTGGCGGCGGGCTGTCGGCCTTCTGGGGCAAACCCGCGTACCAGTCCGCGCTCGCGGGGTCGATGCGGTCGGTCCCTGACATCTCCCTGGACGCCGACCCGAGCTCGGGCTTCATGCTCGAGCGGTACGTCGGAGGGGTCATCCAGCAGCAGCTGTGGGGCGGGACGAGCCTGGCCTCGCCGTTGGCGGCGGCCACGTACGCCGACCTCCTCGGCAGTCGCGGCTTCTCCAGCGGTCTCGGCGACATCCACGACGCGCTCTACAGCGCCCCGGCCGCCGCGTTCCGCGACGTCACCACCGGCACCAACGGGCACTTCACCGCCGGACCCGGCTACGACCTCGCCACCGGGCTTGGGGCCCCGTTGTGGTCCGAGCTCGCCGCCACAGCCCTGCCACTGGTCACCCTGACGGCCGATCCGTTCGTGCGGAGCGACACCATCCCGCTCTCGATCTCGACCCCACCAGCGGCTCACTTCGTCGCATGGGCGGCCGGTGCCGGCCCCCTGCCGACCCAGTGCTCTCAGGCGACCTCGGCCACCCCGCCCGACTCGGTGCACGTCCCGTCGGACGGTCACTACCTCGTCTGGGTCCTCGCCTCGACCGCGACGAACTGCGACACCTACGTCGTCAACGTCACCGTGGACACGGTCGCACCCGTGGCATCCGTGCACGCACCCGCGGCAGCTCCAGGCACCTTCACCTGGAGTGCCGGCGACGCCGCTCCGAGCAGTGGCATCAGCGGCTACACCGTGACCGTCACGCACGGCGGCGGGAGTGTCGTCGACTACTCCGCCACGACGACAGCCACCAGCTTCGCGACCGACGACTTCGCCGGCACCACGTACGTCGCCACCGTCGTCGCCCACGACAACGCGGGGAACTCGTCAGCAGCCAAGACCGCGACTTTCACGGCGGCATCCAGCAGCTACTTCCCGGTCACACCCTGCCGAGTCTTCGACACGAGGACCGGGACAGGGACCTGCAGCGGAGCCGCCACCGTGGCTGCTGCCCCCTTGACCGGCGGTGAGGTCCTGCCGGTCCAGCTCGCCGGCGTGGGCGGCATCCCGTTGGACGCGACAGCCGTGATCCTCAACGTGACCGCGGTCGGCGCCACCGCGGGCACCTACGTCTCCGTCTACCCGGACGGGGGGTCACGGCCCGTCGTGTCCACGGTCAACCTGCACAACGCTGCCCCGGTCGCCAACCTCGTCGTCGTCCCGCTGCGGAACGGCAAGGCGGACTTCTTCAACGCCACCGGCCGGCTCAACCTGCTGGCCGACCTCGCCGGTTACTACGCGCCGGCGAGCGGTTCGCTCTACACCCCGGTCGCACCCTGCCGGGTCTTCGACACCCGGCGCCACACCAGCTCCACCGCGTGCGCAGCGGCGCCCGTCCTCCCGGCGGTCGCGCTGGGCGCGGGCCAGACCGTCACCGTTCCGCTGACGGGGGTCGCCGGGATCCCGGCCGACGCCACCGCCGTCGTGCTGAACGTCACCGCGGTCGGAGCCACGCGGAGCACCTATGTCTCGACGTACCCGGCAGGCTCGCCGCGCCCCTTGGTCTCCAACCTCAACGTGAACAGCGCGAGCGCCGTCGCGAACCTCGTCGTCGTGCCCCTGCACAACGGAGGCGTCACGTTCTTCAACGCCGCCGGCACGGTGAACCTGCTCGCGGACCTGGCTGGCTACGAGAGCCCCGACAGCGGCTCGTCCTACGTACCGGTGGCGCCGTGCCGCGTGTTCGACACGCGCTCAGGGACTGGGACGTGCCCCGGCGCTGTCGCTCTCCCGCCGGCCCAGGTCGGCCCTGGGGGCGTGCTGCATGTCGACGTGACCGACGTGGCGGGGGTGTCGGCTGACGCGACCGCCGTGGTGCTCAACGTCACTGCGGTCGGAGCCACGACCGCGACGTATCTGACGGCCTTCCCCGACGGCACCGCACGACCCGGGGTCTCCAACCTGAATGTCGGCTCGGCACAGGCCGTGGCCAACCTCGTCGTCGTCCCGGTCGTCAACGGCGCCGTGGACTTCGCCAACAACGCCGGCTCGGTCGATGTGATCGCTGACATCTCGGGGTACTTCGCGCCGGCAGCGACTGGCTAGACCTGCCCGCTGCACACCGCGGCGGCGGGCTAGCGGATGGTGAGCTGGCGGGTCTGGAGTCCCGACCGCGCATGGCGCTCGGCGCCCGTGAGGGGTGTCGTGACAGCGAGGGCTTCGTCGAGCCGCTCACGGAAGGCCGAGGCGGGGTCCTCGACGTCGTCGGCGCGCTGGTCCGAGGGGAGGTCCCAGACGGGCACGAGCAGGCCGTGCGCGCGGAACGTGCCGATGAAGCGAGTGCCATCGCCGAGGGACAAGGTGCCGGCGACGTGCATGCGGGCGAGGGCGTCGAGCAGGGGCTCCTCGTCCTCCGGGAGCACCCAGCGCAGCGTCGCGCGCTCGTTCATGCCCGCCCAGTACGCCGCCTCCACCGACACCAGCCGGACGGTCGGCACGACCGTGGCGTTCGCGCGCTCCATCGACTCGGCGACCTCGGGGTCGGACTGGTCGGCCTCCTCCACGCCGTCGATCCAGTAGTCGAAGCCGTCGTGGACCACGACAACGAGCGGCGCGGAGGTGTCCAGGACGTCCTGCAGCCTCGGACCGCCTGCGGCGATCTGGGCGGCGCCGATCAACGTGCCCTTCGGGGAGTCGAGCGCGGCGACCAGCGCCGACCCGAGGTCGCGGCTGATGTCGGAGGACGAGCCCTGCACCTGCAGGCCCAGGAAGGTCGAGCCGTCCAGGCGGACCATCGCGGGCCAGGCCATGGGGAGCACCGTCGACAGGGTCGCCGTGCGGCCCGCGTAGTCGCCCGTCAGCACCAGCTCCGCCGTCGCCGCGGGCACGATCTCGCGGAGCGCGACCCAGTCAGCCTCACCCGGCAGCCCCGCGAACGGCCGCAGCACGACGGCGTCAGCCGCGCGGGCCGCCGCCTTGCCGTGGCAGCCCTTGTAGCGCCGACCCGATCCGCAGGGACATGGTTCGCGCGGACCTACCTCGGGCACGACCGTGTGAGGGTCCTTGATCGGGTTGGCCGCGCCCTGCTTCGCGACGGCTCTCCTGGCGGCAACGCTCTTCGCACCCATGCGGCGGGACACTACCTCGCGGGTCTGGCGGACCGCTCAGCCGCGCTCGGTCGGACGCGGCACGACCGCCCACACGAGCTGGTACTCCGAGCCGGCGCCCTCGACTCCCCAGGTGCCGGTCAGCGCGTCGACGATGCCCAGGCCTCGACCCGACAGGGCGGCGAACGGCGGGCGCTCGGCACGCGGCCTGGTCTGCGCGCCACCGTCCGCGACGGCTACCTCGATCTCCTCGAGGGTGGTGCGCCACAGCACCCGCACGGTGTCGCCTGGCAGCGCCCTGGCGTGCCGGATGGAGTTGCCGAGGAGCTCGGAGACCACGAGGAGGACATCGGTGCGTTCCGGATCCACGACTCCGGCGGCTGCGAGATCGGCAGCGATGATGGCCCTGGCCTGCGGCACGCTCGTCAGCGCGAACGGCAGCTCGACGGATCGGCTGGTCGTTCGCGTCGACGCGTGGTGCAGCAAGGACACAGTCTTCTCCGCGGCAGACGGTTGGTGCTTGCCAGTTGTTTTTCCCATCAGGCCTCGGCCCGAAACCGTTCCGGCTGCTCTGATCCCTCCCGGCCGACCCGGGCCAGTACTTCGGCGGGTCGGTTGGTGATGATCGCGTCGACGCCGAGCTCGAGCGCCAGGTCGACGTCGGCGGGGTCGTCGACGGTCCAGACGTGCACCGCGCCGCCCTTGTCATGCACCCGCTGGACGTACGTGGGGTGCGAGCGCAGGATCGCGATGTCGGGGCCGACGATGCGCGCGTGCGCCGGCAGGCTGCCGTCGCGCAGCCGGAGCGGGACACGTTCCATGAGGTACACGGTCGTCAGGCTCGGCGCGAGCTCTCGCATCCGGCGCAACGACATCCCCGAGAAGCTCATCACCCGCACGGGGACCTGGCTCCCCAGCCGAGGATGCGCCCAGCCGAACCGGTCCAGGGTCTCGACGAGCCGGCGCTCGACCAGCCCGGCGTACCGCGTCGGGTGCTTCGTCTCGATGGCGAGCTCCATCGGGCGGCCGCAGTCCTTCACGTACGCGAGCAGCCGCTCCAGCGTGAGCACCGAGGTCGCGTCGACATCGAGCAGGTCTGGCATCTCGCTGGCGCCGTGACCGGCCCCGCCGTCGCCGTTGCTGCCGCTCCCGCCGTTCCGCCAGGAACCGAAGTCCAGGGCAGCGAGGTCTGCGAGCTCGAGGGTCGAGACGGCGCCGCGACCGTCGGACGTGCGGTCGACCCGGCGGTCGTGCACGCACACCAGCACACCGTCGGCGGTGAGCCGGACGTCGCACTCCAGGGCGTCCGCTCCGACGGCGACCGCACGGCGGTAGGCAGCGAGCGTGTGCTCGGCGACATCGAGGGAAGCGCCACGGTGGGCGACGACGTGGACCACAGTTCCCAAGCCTGTCAGGTCTGACAGGCTTACGGGGCGCGCGGCACGACGCCGAGCCGAACGGAGGACCAACAAATGGCTGTCCTGATCTCCACGATGAACGACGTCCCCGGCTGGCGCGTCGAGCGCGTGCTCGGCGAGATCACCGGGTTGACGGTGCGTTCCCGGCACGTCGGCACCCAGATCGGGGCGAGCTTCAAGGCCCTGGTCGGCGGCGAGCTCAAGGGCCTGACCAAGCAGCTCCAAGAATCCAGGGTCGAGGCACTGGAGCGTCTGACGGAGCAGGCGGAGATGCGGGGAGCCAACGCCGTGCTGGCCATGCGGTTCGACTCCAACGAGGTCGGTCAGGGCTACCAGGAGCTCGTGGCGTACGGGACGGCGGTCATCGTGGTGGCGGCGACCTAGCAGTCAGCGCGGCAGTCAGCGCGGCGGGCAGCGCGGGCGGCAGGCAGCGCGCTCGCCGGCTGCCTCCGCGTGCCGGCTACTTCAGCAGGCGTGGACATCCGACGGTCGGCGAGCGGCTTGCCGCCGGTCTGACAGGTCGGGCAGTACTGCAGCGAGGAATCCGCGAAGGACACCTCGCGCACGGTGTCCCCGCACACGGGGCATGGCAGCCCGGTGCGGCCGTGGACGCGCAGGCCCGACTTCTTCTCCGCCTTCAGCTCACCCGCCGCCAGACCCTCCGACCGCTTCACGGCATCGGCGAGGGTGTCGCGGATCGCGGCGTACAGCGTGTCGAGCTCGGCTGGGGTCAGTGAGCTGGCGGGCTTGAACGGAGACATCTTCGCGACGTGCAGGATCTCGTCGGAGTAGGCGTTCCCGATGCCCGCGAGGATCGACTGGTCGCGCAGCACGCCCTTCAGCTGGGCCCGTCCGTGCTCGGCGAGGATGGCTTCGAGGACGTCCTCGGTGAACGAGTCCGCGAGGACGTCCGGCCCCAGCCTCGCGATGCCCGGCACCTGCAGCGGGTCGCGCACCAGGTAGACGCTCGAGCTTCTTGCGGGTGCCGGCCTCGGTCAGGTCGAAACCACTGCCGTCGTCGAGGTGAACACGCAGCGCGAGCGGGCTCTTGCCGTTGGGTTTTGGCGGCGCCGTCGGCAGGCTCGCCCGCCAGTGCAGCCAGCCGGCACGGGCGAGGTGGACGACCAGATGCAGGCCGTCGACGTCGATGTCGAGGAACTTGCCGTGCCTGCTCGCGCCGGTGATGGCCAGGCCCTGCAGCGAGGACAGCGGCGGGTCGTACGTCTTGAGCACGGCGATGGAGGCGACGTCGACGCGCGCGACGACCCGGCCGACGGCACGCTCGCGCAGGAACGACGCGAGGGACTCGACCTCGGGCAGCTCGGGCACGCTCCTAGTCTGCCCCTTGCGGGCCCGGGCTTCCCTGAACAGCGGCTGTGGGGCACGATTCGACTCATGGGTGAGCTGCTGCGACTTCCGACGCCAGCGCTCCCCACCCATGGCGAGGTCTTCAGTGATCCACGGGGCGGTGAGCGCGCCATGAGGGTGAACTGGCACCCGGAGGGCGCCGTCGTCGTCCTCAGCCTCTGGCAGGGCGCGGAGTGCACGGGGTCGTTCCGGCTCCCGGTGACCGATCTTCCCGACTTCCTGCGCGCGATCACCGACGGGCCGCTCAGCGAGCGCTGACCGCGTCACTCGTTTGGCCTAAAGGGCCGACCAAGATCGTCCGATGCACCCCTCAGGCAGGACCAGGGCCAGTCACGGCCGTAGAGGGGGCAGGGTGGACGTGTCACGTCGGCTGTCGCTGACGGCTGGGATCACCGCGATCGTGGTGGCCGCCTACAACCCTGTCGCGCAGGTACTGATCAACGACACCGACCCCACCACGAAGCCGCCGGGCCTGCTGCTGACCGTCGTGCTCACCCTCGTCACGATGCTCGGGGGCGTCTGGTACATCGTGCGGCCGAGCCTCGAACCGCGCCTGCCGTTCCTCGAGCGGCACGCCATCGCCGTCGACTTCGCCACCCTGGTCGGGTTCCTCATCCTCATCACCGTGCAGGTCGCGCACACCGGCGGCGTGACCCACGCGATGTTCCTCTACTACGCCTTCGTGATCATCTTCGCCGCGAGCTACCTGCCCATCGGCTTCACCCCGGTGTTCGGCATGCTCGCCAGCCTGAGCGCCGTGATCGGCACCGCACTGGCTGACAAGCTCGACCATGCCACCCTCGGCGACCTGATCGTGGTGTGCCTCGGACTGCCCCTGCTCTCAGTCTTCGCCGCGACCCTCGCGGCCTCGGTGCGCTCGCTGCAGATCGAGACCGAGGAGAGCCGGCGGATGCTGGCGGAGAACGTCATCGGCCTCACGAGCACGCTGGCCCAGGTGGCGGAGGGCGACCTTCGTCCCGGCGTGGTCCCGCAGGGCGACGACTCGAACGGTCCGGCCGCGGCGCTGTGGTTCTCGCTCGAGTCCACCGTGGACTCGGTCCGGCACGTCGTCGCGGACGTCCAGGAGAGCGGACGGCAGCTCGCGGCCGCTGCGACCGAGCTGAGCGAGACCTCGTCCCAGTCGGCGGCAGGCACCGCCCAGCAGGCCGAGGCCCTCGCCGAGACCACGACCAGCATCTCCGAGCTGACCGCCACCGCCAGCCGCATCGCCGACACCGCCGAGGCCGTCGCGCACGCCGCCGCCGACGTCTCCCGGGTGAGCTCCGAAGGCCGGGCGGTGGTGAACCTCGCCGTCGACTCGATCAACGAGCTGGCCGGCCGGGTCGCCACGATCGCCGACGAGGCCGTCAACCTCGAGTCCGCGACGAACGAGATCGACCGCATCCTCGCCGTCATCGACACCCTCGCCGACCAGACCAACCTGCTCGCCCTCAACGCGGCGATCGAGGCCGCCCGCGCGGGTGAGCACGGCCGCGGGTTCGCCGTCGTCGCCGCCGAGGTCCGCAAGCTCGCCGAGCGCGCGCAGGAGTCGACCGGGCAGATCCAGGCCATCATCGTGGGCGTCCGCGCGGCGACCAGGAACGCGGTGCTCGCCTCCGCTGAGGGCGCCAAGGCAGCGACCCGCGGCACCGAGCTCGCCGCGCAGGTGGAGGAGCGGCTCGACCGGATCGCGGACACCGCCGATCGTTCGGCCTACGCCGCTGCGGAGATCCAGTCCGCCACCCGGCAGCAGACCAGCGCCTCGGACCAGGTCCTGGCCGCGATGAGCCAGGTCTCGTCCGTGTCGGAGCAGCAGGCCAGGGGCGCGCAGTCCTCAGCGCGCGCCATCGCCGAGCTCGACGGCCTGGCGACCAGGCTGCGCGACTCCATCGCGGCCTTCAGCGTCACCTGACCTCAGCACCGCCTGTCCACACCCTCCCTTCTCCACATCCCTGCACGGTCCCCAGCGCTGCCGACTCCCTGCCGCGCGACGATCACCTGTGAGAGCGTGACCTGGTCCGCCACACCCGCCGGGTCACGCCCGGCCACGACTAAGGAGCAGTGCGATGGCAGAGCGGAACGTCACCCTCGTGGTGGCTGCCTACGGCTCGGACACGTCCGCCGCGGCCCAGGACTTCGACACCCTCAAGAACCTCGGTGACGTGATGGTCATCGGTGCTGTCGTGCTGCAGCGCGACGCCGACGGCACGGTCGAGGTGAAGGAGCACGGCGGCGGCCTGGTCGGCGGCGGAACCACGGCCGGAGCGGTCGGCGGGCTCGTGGTCGGACTGTTCGCGCCGCCGCTGTTCCTGGCGACCGTCGTGGGCGCCGGGATCGGCGCCGGTGTCGGCAAGCTCATGAAGCGGCACGAGGAGAAGGCCATCGGCGTCCAGGCCGAGGACTGGCTGCCGCCGGGCTCCTCCGCGATCGTGGCCGTCGTCGACGACCTCTACCTCGACCGCGTCGACGCCGCGGTGGCGAAGGCGAACAAGAAGCTGGACAAGGCGATCGACAAGGACGACTACGACGCCGTGGTGAAGGCGCTCGACGAGGGCGGCGAGAAGATCGTCGACGCGATCAACTCCTGAGCCCAGCCGCCGGCCCAGTGCCAGCTGCCCGCTGAGGGCCAGCCGAATCGAGCGGGTCAGGCGAGTCGTTCCACCTCGACGCTCACGCCGAGGTGGGACGACGACGCCCCGCGGTACACACCCTTGAGCGGCGGGACGTCGGCGTAGTCGCGGCCGCGGCCGACGATCACGTGCCGTCACCCGGCCGGCACACCGTTGGTCGGGTCGTAGCCCCGCCACCCGCCGGTCCACCACTCGACCCAGGCGTGGCACTGACCCGCGACTCGCGTGCCGACATCGGCGTCCGCGGTCGGGTGGAGGTAGCCGGAGACGTACGGCGCCGGCAGCCCGAGTGCGGCGCAGCACGCCGATGGTCAGGTGGGCGAGGTCCTGGCAGACGCCCTGCCCGCTGCGCCCAGGCCTCCTGCGCGCCGGTCTGCACCTCGGTGGTGCCCGGGGACGTAGGTCGACGTCGTCGCGGACCCGCTCGGCGACCGGCAGGGCCGCGGCGTGCGGGTCGAGCGCGCGCGCCCGAGCTCGAACGCGGCCTCGAGCGGTCGGCGTCCACGGCGGTCAGCCGGGTGGGGGCGAGACCTCGAGGAACGCGTCGGTGCCGCTCGACGCTCGATCATCGCCCAGGACACGGCGACCGTCGACCGGGCGGCGCGGTCATGGTCTCGACGACGCAGCTCGACGGTCACCTCGAGCAGCTGCGTGCTCCTCGTGCAGGTCGAACGCGGTGACCGGCGTGCCCCAGTAGTCGACGTAGCGGTCACGTCGCTGGGTCGCGGGCGTGATCTCGAGCCGGATCAGCGTCGGTCGGCCCGCCGCGCGTCGTGATCGGCGTCAGCCGGGCCTCGTTGTACGACGTCGCGCGACCGGGCCCGCGTACTCGAAGCTGGGTGTCGTGCCGGATCCGCAGCCGCCAGCCCTGGTCGCGACGCCGCGCCCTGGCTCATCGACGAGTCTGCTGATCGAGGTCACTCAGACTCCTCGTGCGATCCACGCCACGGTCGCTGCCGTGCTGGAAGAACCGCGCCGCACGCGGCCGACGCTCGAGCTGCGCCGCCGGGATCCTGCATCGAGCGCGCAGACCGGGCAGCTCGGCGAGCAGCTCGGCCGAGTCGACGTACTCCAGCCGGGTCCGAGCCTGCCCGACGAGCGCCGCGCGGGTCGCCGACCCGGCCCGCGCGTGGCGACTCGTGCCGGCTCGCAGACGTCGAGCAGGCAGCGTCCTCGGCGTCGATCGAGCGCGGCGAACGACCGAGCGCGGGAACAGCCGGTCGAGCAGCAGGAACTCGGCGACGCGGTCTGCGGCGTCGACGTGCGCCCCGGAAGGTGCGCAGGTACGCGCCCGTCGGCGCCGCAGGCGCGCAGCAGCGTGGTCCAGGTCGGCGCGTGCGTCGGCAGCGAGCGGCGCTGGACGCGAGCAGCCGCGCGGTCATGTCGACGCGTTCGAGGCTGCGCCCGAGCACGAGGAAGCGCCAGCCGTCGTCGTGGCTCATCGTCGACTCGGCGAGCCCGGTCAGCCGCGCGGCCCGCTCGCGGACGTAGCCGAGGAAGGCGTGCGGACCGAGCCGTGTCGCGGCGCGGCGCTGCTGCGGCAGCGCGTTCCACGTGGTGTTCAGCGCCTCCCACAGCTCGGAGGAGATGGTCTCGCGAGCGCCGCGGGCGTTCTCGCGGGCGGCGTCCAGCGCCCCGGCGATCGAGGTCGGGGTTCTCGTGTCGAAGGCGAGGACGTCGAGGACGGTCGACGTCGCCCAGCATCACCGCGTCGGCTCCTTGACGCCGAGGATGCCCGAGCAGCGACCGGCAGGCGCCGATCTCGTCGGCCCAGGGGTCCTCGAGGATGCGGTGGACGTAGGCGTCGAGGATGCGGGCGGTGTCGTCGGCGCGCTCGACGTAGCGCCCGATCCAGAACAGCGACTCCGCGATCCGGCTCAGCATCGCGGTCTCGCGCTGCGTGTCTGCTGTTGCTGCTGCTGCTGCTGTGCGAACTCGGCCGGCCCTGGGTCGCGGCGCACGCCGTCGGTGCGCGGCGGCCATCGAGGACGTCGACACCGTCGGGGCCGGTGACCGCGGCTGGCCTCCGTCGTCCGCGGCGTCGTGCGCGAGCACCCAGGTGTCCTTGGAGCCGCCGCCCTGGCTGGAGTTCACGACCAGCGTGCCCTCGGGCAGCGCCACCCGGGTCAGGCCGCCCGGCAGCACCCAGACGTCGTCGCCGTCGTTCACCGCGAACGGCCGCAGGTCGACGTGCCGCGGCGCGATGCCGTCGCCGATGAAGGTCGGCGACGGTCGACAGCAGCACCGGCCGCTGCGCGATCCAGCCCCGCGGGTCGGCGGCGACCTGGCGCGCAGCTCGATCGATCGTGCTCCTCGTCGGCCTGCGGGCCGATGACGATGCCCTTGCCGCCGGAGCCGTCGACGGGCTTGAGCACCAACGAGTCCAGCCGCTCGAGGACCCACGCGAGGACGTCCGGGTCCTCGAGGCGGTGCGTCTCGACGTTGTCGCAGCAGCGGCTCCTCGCCGAGGTAGTAGTCGCATGAGCTCGGGCACGTAGGTGTAGACGAGCTTGTCGTCGGCGACGCCGTTGCCGACGGCGTTGGCGATGCGTGACGTTGCCGGCGCGTGCCGCGTTGAGGATCCCGGGGCAGCCGAGGACCGAGTCCGGCTCGGAAGTGCAGCGGGTCGAGGAACTCGTCGTCGATCCGGCGGTAGACGACGTGCACCGGCCGCTCGCCCTGCGTCGTGCGCATCCGGACCCGGTTGCCGGTGCAGACCAGGTCGCGACCCTCGACCAGCTCGACACCCATCAGGCGGGCGAGCAGGGCGTGCTCGAAGTAGGCGGCGTTGTAGACGCCCGGCGTCAGCACGACGACGACGGGGTCGCGGACGCTGGCCGGCGCGGACGCGCGCAGCGCTGCCAGCAGCCGCGCCGGGTACTCGTCGACGGGGTGGACCCGGTGCGCCGGCGAACAGCCCCGGGAAGAGCTGGGTCATCGCGCGCCGGTTCTCGATGACGTAGCTGACACCCGACGGCACCCGCAGGTTGTCCTCGAGCACCCGGAACGCGCCCTGCTCGTCGCGGACGATGTCGATGCCGGCGACGTGGCACGCGCACGCCGTTCGGCGGCTCGATACCCAGCGCCGCGCGGTGGAAGTGCGAGGACGTCGTGATGACCTGGCGGGGCACGATGCCGTCGCTGAAGACCTCGCCCTCGCCGTAGACGTCGGCGAGGAAGGCCTCGAGCGCGCGCACCCGCTGCTGCGACGCCGGCGACGATGCCGTCCCACTCGTCGGCGTCGATCACCCGCGGGAGGAGGTCGAGCGGGAACGGGCGCTCCTCGCCGGCGATGGGCGAAGGTCACCCCGCGATCGGTGAACACCTGCGAGAGCTGCTCGGCCCGGAACCTGAGGTCGGCGGGGCCGAGGGTCTCCAACGCGGCCAGCACGGCGTCATAGGCACTCCGGGGAACCCCGGGGGCCTGGAACATCTCATCCCACGCAGCGCCGAGCGCGTACTCGCCGAACAGCGTCTGCATGGCCGGACTCTAGGAAATCCGTGTTTCCGGCATGTGTCGGTCCGGTAATCCGGCCGCCTGCCGGGACCTAGCCGAGCGGGTAGCCCGGGCTAGTGGATCGCGCTGCCGGCGATCCACTGCGACCACGGGATGTTCCAGCTCTGGACGCCATTGGTCGCCTTGACCGGCTGGCCGCCGGTGTTCTTGACCACGACGGGGTCGCCCGGCTTGCTCAGGGCGAAGAACCAGGCGGCGTCGCTGGTCGACAGGTGGATGCATCCGTGGGAGGTGTTCGCCTCGCCGAGCTGGTGGTCCCAGGGAGCGGCGTGGACGAAGGTGCCGGACTCGGTGAGACGGACGGCGTCGTGCACGAGGAGGTTGTAGGCGTCCGGCCCGAAGATGTTCACCGTCTGCGAGTTCATCTGGATCGCGGCGTCCTTCTCGCTCGTGATCATGATGCCGGTCCAGGTCTCGTACCCCTTCTTGCCGGTCGAGGTCGGCATGGTGCGCACGACCTTGCCGTCGACCGTCACGGTGAACATGTGCGTCGCGCCGTCGACGTAGGAGACCGTCGCGTGCCCGGTCGAGAAGGTCTGCGTGTAGTCACGACCGCCCCACAGGCCGGGACCGGCCGGGACGCCGTTGAGGTTGGCGGTGATGGTGATCTTGGTCTGCGCCGGCCAGTAGCTCTCGGGGCGGAACTGCACCTCCTTGTCGGAGATCCAGTACCAGCCGTTGGGGCCGATCTTGTTCGACGTCGTCACCTTGAGCGCGCGCTGGACAGCTGCCTTGTTGGTCACGGCCTGGTCGAAGATGACGCGCATCGGCTGCGCGACGCCGACGGTGGACTTGTCGGTCGGCGAGATCGTGAGGGTGAGGCGCTGGGACGCGGCCTGCGTGGAGTACGTGATGGTCTTCGTGGTGGTCTTGCCGGAGCGGTCCAGGACGCCGACCTTCACCGTGTAGTCGGTGCTGGGTGCCGAGGGACCGGACGAGGTCCAGACGCTGCCCGCAGAGCTGTAGGAGCCGGTCAGCGTCAGCTGGCGCGCGCCGGTGGTCGCCGCCAAGGTGCCGGCGCTGAGGGACGCCGACGACCTTGACGGAGTCGATGGTGCCGTCATGGACGGCGAGGTGGAGCACTCCGCCGGGCGCGACCTCGGTGCTGCCGGACGCCGGGAGCGAGGACAGGACGGGAGTCGGGGTCGGGGCTGCCGAGGTCGCTGCCGCAGGCTGTACGTTGACGCCCGGAGACACCGAGACGCCGTCGCTGTGCTGGCAGGCCGCCAGGGCCAGGGCAGCGACGACCAGGGTCGCTGCGGTCGTCAAGCGGTGCACCTGAGGCTCCTTCACCCGTTCGGCTCAACCTTCAGTGTCATTGACGCATCGTGCGAACGGAAGGTTGCCTGTAGGCCTGGGGCCAGCCGTTCGGAGACCGTTATCTCTTCGTGTCCAACTCCGCCGAGCCTCAGGTAGTGCCCGCAGAGGACTCTCTCAACGATTGTGCGTCATGATCGCCCGGGACGAAACACCCAAAGTGGACGAAGTGAACCCGATCGTATGGCCCGAACGGCCCCTTACTGATCGGTAACTGCGACCGACGCGCTGGTATGCCCGAGATTCGCGCATCGCGCGTGCAGGGCGCTGAGCCTCAGGTGAGCAGGCCGACGACGCCTTTGACGACCAGCGCCACACCGACGACACCCAGCACGGCGAGCACCAGGGACTGCCCGTTCTTGAGCAGCCACGCGCGCCATCCCTCGTAGATGCCGGCCGCTTGGTCCCGTCGCACCAGCAGCACGATCAGCGGCGCGGCCACCCCGAGCGAGGCGACGACGACCCAGACGAAGCTCACCACCGCGGCGGTGGACTTGCTCACGCCGAGCTCGAGGATGTTCGTCACCGCGGCCACGACCAGCACGTAGTTCGGCAGGAACGCGCCGAACACCAACGCGAGGACGGGCGACATCGTGTCGATCCGGCCCATCCATCGGGGTTGCTGGGAACCGCTCGCTGCGTCGGGCGTGCCCTCCGGCGCCCCTCGACGCCAGCGGAGCAGGACCCAGCCGGCCAGGACGATCCCGGCTCCCAGCTCGATGGCGCTCAGCACGGGCGAGGTCGACGTCTGCTTCGGTTTCGCCGGGTACAGGATCAGGACCGCAGCCGCGATCACCAGCAGCGCGAGGAACCACCCGATGACGTACGCGACCTCCTTGCGTATGCCGTTCTCGCTGGCGACCAGCAGCACCGCAGCGAGAACTGACCACGGCTGGACGGCGAGCGCGAGCGCCAGCAGCACGAGCGTCACCCACGAGGCGCCGGTCACGACGACCTTTCCCGAACTGCTGCGGCGGCGGAGTCGATTGCTGAGCGCATCGTCGCAGAAGGGCAAGGCGCGTGTGCCCGGGTAGGGCACTTTCGCGTCTGGAGCAAGGTCACCCATTTGGTAAACGGACACCGAACAGCACGCGAACTCGCTAGGTTTGGATGTCTTGAGACACGGGCCGATGTCAGGAGTGGAAGTTGCCGTCCGTATCCAGCTTCGTGCCCGTTTCGATGCGGAAGTACCACCGGAACTGGCTGCCCACCGATGTCATCGCCGGCGTGACCCTCGCCGCGGTCGCGATCCCCGAGACGATGGGTTACACGTCCATCTCGCAGACGCCGATCATCACCGGCCTCTACACCGATCATCTTCCCGACCCTCTTGTTCGCCCTGCTCGGCGCCTCCAACTGCTGGTGGTCGGGGCGGACTCGGCGACGGCGGCGATCATGGCTGCCGGGCTGGCCAGCCTGAGAGTCGCCGGGCTGACGCCGTGGTCGCCGGAGTGGGTGGCCTTCGCAGCCTGGTGGCCCTGGTCTGCGGCGGGCTGTTGATCTGCCAGACTGCTCAGGCTCGGCTTTCTCGGCGACTTCCTCAGCGCGTCGGTGCTGGTCGGCTTCCTGACCGGCGTCGGCATCCAGGTCCTGAGCGGTCAGCTCCCCGGCATGCTCGGGATCCCAAGGGCAGCGGCAACTGGTTTCAGCAGCAGTGGGCACCTGAAGCAACCTCGGCGACGACCCAGTGGGCGACGTTCGCCTACGGGCCTCGACGCATCGATCATCATCGTCGGGATCAAGCGGTTCCTCCGAAGGTGCCGGGGGCGTCGTCGCGGTCGTCCTGTCGATCATCCTGTCGGCAGCCATCGACTGCGTCGCGCACGGCGTCGCCGTCGTCGGCTCGGTGCACGGCGGCTTCCCGCCGATCGGGCTGCCGAAGGGCCTCACCTGGGGCGACATCCCCAAGGTGCTCGGCAGTCGCGTTGTCCTGCTTCGTGCTGATCATCGCGCAGAGCGCGGCGACCTCCCGCAGCTTCGCGATGAAGCACGGCGAGCGGGCGACGTGAACCGCGACATCATCGGGCTGGCAGCGGCGCGAACCTCGCCGCCGGGCTGACCGGCACCTTCGTCGTCAACGGCTGCCGACCAAGACCGCAGATCCTGGACGAGCAGAAGGGCCGGACCCAGCTCGCGAACATGACGATGGCCGCGGTCGATGCTGGTCGTCGTGCATGTTCGCGACCGGCGTGCTCACCGACATGCCAAAGGCCGTCCTCGCCGGGATCGTCTTCCTCATCGGCCTGGGCCTGGTGGACATGCTCGGCCTGAAGCGGATCTTCCGGACGGCGGCCCGAGCGAGTTCATCATCGCCGCGATCACCGGTGTCGTGGTGTTCGCCGTGGGCGTCGAGCAGGGCATCGTGCTCGCGATCGTCCTGTCGATCCTCGAGATCATCCGCCGGCAGTACAAGCCGAAGGACTTCGTGGTCGGCGTGACCGAGGGCGGACCCGATGTACAAGAAGGCGCAGGCCGGGGCGCAGAGCGCGCCGGGGCTCATCGTGTTCCGGCTACGACGCCGACCTGTTCTACGCGAACTCGAGCCGGTTCGTCGACGACGTCGAGACGCTGATCGAGAACGCGCCGGACCCGGTGCGCTGGCTCGTCCTGGACGCCGGCTCGATGGACGACATCGACTACTCGGCCGGGATCTCGCTCGCCGGGCTGCTGGACTACCTTGACGCGAAGCACGTCACCTTCGCGCTCATGCGCGCGGACGACAGCCTTCTGCACACGCTGGACCTGTACGGGCTGCGCAAGCGCATCCCCGACAGCCACCTGTTCGGCAACCTCACCGACGCCGTCGACGCCTTCGCGGCCGACACGTCAGACCCCAAGGCGGTACAGCCATGAGCCCCACCAAGATCGCAGCCGTCCCGCACCCCTCCAGGGCCGAGCGCGCCGAGACCGGGAAGCAGGCCCGGCTGGTCGCGCCGCTGGCCAGCCTCGCCGAGTTCGAGGCCTCGGACGGTCGGCGTGATCCGGTCGACCTGCTCGAGTCGCAGGCCGCCAGCAGGGTGCAGGACCTGGTCCCGATCCGGTACGGCCGCATGCTGACCTCGCCGTTCGCGTTCTACCGCGGCGCCGCGTTGCTGATGGCGAACGACCTCGCGACCACGCCCAGCCCCGGGCTGCGGACCCAGCTCTGCGGTGACGCGCACATGAGCAACTTCGGCGTCTTCGGCTCGCCCGAGCGCCGGCTGGTCTTCGACGCGAACGACTTCGACGAGACGAACCCCGGACCGTTCGAGTGGGACGTCAAGCGGCTGGCCGCGAGCCTGGAGATCGCCGGCCGCACCAACGGCTTCACCGCCAAGCAGCGCGACAAGATCGTGGTGGCCGCCGGCTTCGCCTACCGCAACGCGATGCGCACCTTCGCGACCCAGCCGAACCTCAAGGTCTGGTACGCGCACATCGACATGGCCGAGGTCATGAAGGAGTACGGCGGCCTGCTCGACCCCAAGCGGTTGAAGGCCACCCAGGCCGGCCTGGACAAGGCGCGCACCCGCGACAGCATGCAGGCGTTCTCCAAGCTCACCAGGCTGGTGGACGGCAAGCCCAGGATCGTGAGCACCCCGCCGCTGATCGTCCCGATCGAGGAGCTCATCCACGCCGAGGCCGCGGACGATTTGCTGGTCGCTCTGACCCAGCTGCTCCGGCAGTACCGCCGAACTCTTCCCAGCGACCGTCGTCACCTGCTCGAGCAGTTCAAGCTCGTCCACGTCGCGCGGAAGGTCGTCGGGGTCGGCAGCGTCGGGAGCCGTGCGTGGATCCTGCTCATGCGAGGGCGTCGACGGCGAGGACCCGATGTTCCTGCAGGCCAAGGAGGCCCAGGCCTCGGTGCTGGAGGCGTTCACCGGCAAGAGCGCAGTTCAACAACATGGGTCAGCGAGTGGTCGCCGGCCAGACGCTGATGCAGGCCGCCAGCGACATCTTCCTCGGCTGGCAGCGGGTGACCGGGATCGACGGCGTCGACCGCGACTTCTACGTCCGGCAGCTGCGTGACTGGAAGGGCTCGGCGGTCGTCGAGCAGATGATCCCGAACGGCATGGAGCTGTACGCGCGACTCTGCGGCTGGACGCTGGCCCGGGCCCATGCCCGCGCCGGTGACCGCGTCGCGATCGGCTCGTACCTCGGCCGCAAGGACGGCTTCGAGCGCGCGATCGCCGAGTTCGCCGTCGCGTACGCCGACCAGAACGACCGCGACTACGCCCGGCTCAAGGCCGCGGAGGAGTCGGGTCGGGTCGTGGCGGTGCACGGCCTCTAGCCCGGAGCCCCGGTCTGCGGTGGCGTCGTCGGATCCGCGTCAGTACTCGACGAGCAGCCGCCGCAGCCGGGCCACCGTCGTCTCGTCCAGGCCGAGCCCGTCGCGGACGTAGCCGTCGAACGAGCCGAACACCGCCGTGGCCTCGGCCAGCGACGCCTCGAGGTACTCCTCGCGGACGCCCAGCACCGGCAGGAGGACCTCGGGGTCGCCACCCTTGGCCGCGAATCCCGCGAGCATGTCCTTGAACGTCGGCAGCAGGTACTCGTTCGTCAGCAGGTAGTCCGAGCGGACGTCGTCGGGCGAGACCCCGAGCAGGAGCAGCAGCACCGCTGCCGCCCAACCGGTGCGGTCCTTGCCGGTGGTGCAGTGGAACAACGCAGGCAGCACGGGGTGGTCGTCGTGGCGGTCGTCGGGTTCGCCCGCGATGTCCTTGAGCAGCCTGCTGTACCCGGCCAGCGCGCTCGGCAGCGTCACGAACTCGCGATAGCCGCGCGCGAAGATCTCCACCCCCTTGCCACCGCCGAGCGTCTCGGACGCCGCCACCGGATCGTTGCGCACCGCGACGAGCTGGGTCGGAGCCGCGCCCAGCGAGTCGGCCATGACGTCGATGACGACACCCCGCGCCGCCGGCGGCAGGACGTCGGGGTGGCTCAGCCGCTCGTGCTCGCCCCGCAGGTCGTACACGGTGTGGATGCCGAGCGCGCCGAACTCGGCCAGCGACGGACCCGCCAGCCTCGACAGCTCGACGGACCGGTAGAGGAGGCCGTGCCGGACGACGCCTCCCTCGGCCGTCGGGTAGCCCCCGAGGTCACGCAGGTTGGGCACGGTGTCGATCGGGATCACCGCGCCGGGCAGCAGCGTCACTCGACGTCCGTCAGCGGGTCACGGGACTCCTGGTCCATCGCGTGCCCG
The DNA here is from genome assembly GCA_963819215.1 of uncultured Actinomycetota bacterium. Lineage (GTDB taxonomy): Bacteria > Actinomycetota > Actinomycetes > Prado026 > Prado026 > CAWFVK01. Next base: position 197,490 of record CAWFVK010000001.1, read on the forward strand.
GGCAGGTGCCGCCAGGGCGACCCAGGCTCCCAGTCGTAGATCACCGAGCTCCGCAGCACGACGTCCTGGATCGACCGGTTGGCCTTGCTCACCAGGCACCAGACCAGCCCGATCGGGAACGCGACGCAGAACAGCGCCCGCGCGAACGCGCCGAGCGGCCGCATGCGCTGGCCGCGGTAGCTCACGACGCGCAGACCGAGGACGTGGCAGCCGTAGGTCCGGCCGCTGATCATCCACCCCACGCTGAGGTACAGCACTGCCGCGCAGAAGGAGATCGTGAAGCTGAACAGCAGCGTGGCGTTCGGGAGGTTGAAGCCCCGCGGGTCCAGCAGGAACCGCACCCCGGCGTAACCGGCCCAGGCGAGGATCAGGACCACCGCGACCACCACGGTGTCGATGACCGCGGCCACCAGCCGGGTGACCAGTCCGGCCCGCAGCCCCTGGAACGGGCGGGCCTCCTTCGGGATCGGGGAGACGGTGGCGTCGGTCATGGTCAGTCCGTGGTCCCTGGCGCCTGGGTGCGCCGACGGCCCCGCCGCAGGAGCATGCGGTCCACGGCCCGCCCGACGGCCTCGTCCGCCGCGATGCCCTGCATGCGCACGCCACGGACCGTCTCGGACGCGATCGACCCGGTCGACTCCCTGATGATCTCGGGCAGGTCGATGGCGCCGATGACGTCCTGCGCGATCGTGACGAGGTCGACCCGGTCGATGATCGCGTCGACGTCGACCCGGCTGGCGACGGTGTCGATGTCCACCCGGGCGATGATCGCGTCGAGGTCCACCGAACCGACGAGGTAGTTGATGTCGACGCGCTCGTGCACCAGGGCCGTCAGGTCCAGCCGTTCGATGACGGCGTCGATGTCCAGGCGGGCAGCGACGGCGTCGACGTCCAGCCGCGCCGCCACCGCGTCGAGGTCGACGTCCGCGACGATGGAGTCGAGGTCGACGTACTGCTTCACGGTGCCGGTGAGGTCCACCCGGTTGAGGACCTCAGCGAGCACGACAGGAACCAGGACGTCGAGCAGCCGGTTGAGGTCGCTCACGGTGGTTTCTCGCTGTGCACCGCCGCGGCGGGCGAGGGCGGCCAGCCAGCTCGCCGGCTGGAGCTCCGGCGCGACGAGCGGCGGCCGCAGGACGACCCGGACCACGGGCGCGCCGAACCGTCCGAGCTGGCGGCCCACGACGGTCGCACCGGAGATCGTCCCCCCGACGACCGCGGCCGACGCACCGACCACGACGTCGAGCGCCATCGACGGGCCGCTCTGCCCCCCACCCGGCCTGGGCACCGGGATGAGCTCCGTCGAGGCGATCACGTGGCGAGTCTAGGACGCTGACGCGCAGCCGAACCGGCTTCACGAGAACTGGAGCGGAAATTCAGTTAGTCGCCCTAGAGGATGTTCACGGCGCGGGCAACCACCAGCGTGGCCAGGGCCAGCGAGATCAGCGACTGCACGACGAAGAGGGCCTTCGCCCAGCGCTTGATCGCCGACACGTCCGTCGGTGAGAAGGCCGTGGCCGTGCTGAAGGACAGGGCGAGGTAGTCCATGAACTGCGGCGACCAGTCCGCCGGCACGAGCTCAGGCAGGTGCATCTCCGGGAAGACGAACGCGGGGTTGTGCATCATGCCGTTCCGCAGCCGGGCTGCCGAGCCACCGCCGTCGAGGTCCCAGTACCAGAGCGCGAACGCGATCACGTTGGTGAGCCAGATGATCGCCCCGGTGCCGAGCAGCTGCCCCGCGCTCTCGCTGGCTCCCTTGCCGAGGATCTCGGCGACCAGCCGCGCAGCCGCGCCCGCGTTGACGAGGGTGATCAGCGCGATCATCAGCGCGGTCGCCACCCGGAGCCAGCGGCGCTGCCGGTCGATCCGCCCCGGATCGCCGACGATCAGCACGACCAGGAACGCCAGCAGGAAGGCCGGGTAGACCCAGCGCGGGGAGATGCGGAAGTCGTGCGGGAGGAACTGGTGCATGACCAACGCCGCGAGCGCGGCCCCCACCATCGGCCACCGGCGCTCGCCCAAGGGCCGGCTCGGTCCCGAGTCGCCCTGCGCCGCAGTCACCTCGCATTATGCGCATGGCTAGGCTCCGGCCTGTCGGTTTTTCGACACAGAAGCCCGCAGACACATCCGAGAGGTGGCCGGTGGCGACCGTTCAGTTCGGCATCTTCGCGGTAGGGACCTCGGCGCACTGCTTCCTCGAGCTGTCGCTGCGCCCGGAGGCGTCGCCGCTCGACCTCCTGCGGTTGGCGGCCGGACCCGACGAACCGCACACGACGGTCGGCGGCGTGAACATCGTCGTCGGGGTGCGCCCGTCGCTGTGGGCAGAGCTCAGCCCCGACCAGGTCCCGGCCGGCGCCGCTGACTTCGCGGAGCGCATCGTCGGGCCCGACGGCTTCACCATGCCGGCCACCCAGCGCGACCTGTGGGTGTGGGTCAGCGGTGCGGCGCCGGACCTCGTCTTCGACGTCGCGATGAGCCGGCTCGAGGCTGTGCGGCCGGCGGCGACCCTCGCGAGCGAGGTGACCGGCTGGTCGTACCGCCACAGCCGCGACCTCACCGGCTTCGAGGACGGCACCGAGAACCCCTCGCTCGACGAGGCCGTCGATCTCGTCGGCGTCCCCGCGGGCTGGCCGGGTGAGGGCTCCACGGTGGTCCTGGTCCAGCAGTGGGTGCATCTCAGCGCGGAGTGGAACGCCCTGCCGGTGGAGACGCAGGAGAACGTGATGGGCCGGACCAAGGCGGACGAGCATCGAGCTCGACGACGACGGTGAAGCCGCGGGACTCGCACGTCGCCCGCACGGTGATCGAGGTCGACGGCGAGGAGCAGCACGTCGTTCCGTCGCAACGTCCCCTACGGCACGGTGAGCAACCACGGCACGCAGTTCGTCGGCTTCTCCTTCGAGCAGCAGCGGCTCGACCGGATGCTCCGGCGGATGGCTGGCGCGGAGGACGGCATCCGCGACGCGCTCACCCGGTACACGACACCACTCACCGGTGCCTACTACGTCGTGCCGTCGGTCGAGGCGCTGCGCGCGATCGCCGATGAACAGGCGGAAGCGCCGGCCGATGGCGCCGTCCCCCAGGCGTAAGGACTGGCTAAGAACTTCGCACGTAACGAACAGAGCTGACGCCCGCTCTCGACGGGTGTCGCTCCAGCAGGGGCGACCGAGAAGCCCTAGCCCCCTCGGAGGCCCTCATGTCGTCCACCCGTCCCACGCCAGCCCTTCGCCGCGCCGCAGCCGTCGCACTGTCGGCCGGACTCGTCACCGCCGGCTCCCTGGCCGCAGCGTCCTCTGCCTCGGCAGCCACCGGCACGGTCGGTTCAGCAAGCTCCAGCAGCGCGCACACGGGCGCCGGGCATGCCGTCTTCGTGCTCAGCGACGACACCGCCGGCAACAGCGTGATCGCCTTCTCCCGTGCCGCCGGCGGCACCCTCATCCGCCAGCGCACCTTCACCACCGGCGGCCTGGGTGCACGCATCACCGGTGCGGCCGTCGACCCCCTCGCCTCGCAGTCGGGACTCACCTACGACCAGGCGCACGGCCTGCTGTACGCGGTGAACGCGGGGAGCAACAGCCTGTCCGTCTTCGCAGTCCGCGGCACCTTCCTGAAGCTCCTGCAGGTGGTGCCCTCCGGAGGCTCGCTCCCGGTGTCCGTCTCGGTCCAAGGTGACCTCGTCTACGTCGTGAACGCTGGCGACGCCGGCTCCGTCGCAGGCTTCCGGATCGTGGGCCGCCACCTGCGTCCCATCGATCGCTCCGTCCGCAGCCTGGGCCTGCCGAACGTCGGCAACCCGAACTTCCTGCAGACGCCCGCGCAGGTGGCGATCACCCCGGACGCCAAGCACCTGCTGGTGACCACGAAGAAGAACGCGACCGTACTGGTGTGGACCCTCGACCGGTTCGGTCGCCCGTCCGCCAACCCCACGGTCAACACCGTCGGCGGGGTGCCCTTCGCGATCGCCTTCGACAGCCGCGGCACCATCCTGCTCGCCAACGCGGCAGGCACGCTGGGCAGCTATGCCATCGGCCACGACGGCGTCCTCACCACCGTCTCCGCGCCGGTGGCAGACTCGCAGGCGGCGACCTGCTGGTTGACGACGGCTGGCCGCTACGCCTACACCGCCAACGCAGGGAGCGGGACCATCAGCAGCTTCACCGTCGGCGCGGACGGCGCTATCAGCCTGCTCGCCGCGGGCGGGGTGGCCGCGACGACGGGGCCAGGACCGATCGACCTGGTCGCGGACGGCGGCACCCTGTACGTGGAGAACGGTGGCGACGGCAGCCTCTCGAGCTTCGGGGTCGGCGCGGACGGCTCGCTCGCGCCTGAGCACACCGTCACCGGACTCACCGCGCCCACCGGGACCGGCGTCGAGGGCATCGTTGCCTTCTGACCTCACGGACGACGCGCTCGTCGCCGCTCTCACCGGTGGCGACGAGCGTGCGTTCGCCGAGCTGGTACGCGCGCTCTCGCCTGGGATGCTGCGCGTGGCTCGCGACCTACGTCGGCTCGCTCGCCGTGGCGGAGGAGGTCGTGCAGGAGAGCTGGATCGCCGTCTTCCGCAGCATCAGCACCTTCGAGGGTCGGTCCAGCCTGCGCACCTGGGTGTTCCGGATCTGCGTGCACACCTCGCTCCGCCGAGCCACCCAGGAGGGGCGGTCCCAGCCCTTCGCCGACGCGTTCGCCGAGACCGATGACGGACCGACGGTCGACCCCGGCCGCTTCCGGAGTCCCGACGCGCGCGAGGACCCCCGGGGGTGGGCGTCTGCGCCCAGCTCATGGCGCGAGCTGCCCGAGGAGCGTCTGCTTGACGCAGAGACCCGTTCCACCGTCGAGGCAGCGATCGAGGAGCTTCCCGACCTGCAACGGCTGGTGGTGGTGCTGCGCGACGTCGAGGGATACACGGCCGAGGAGGTGTGCGAGGTGCTGGAGATCCGCGAGACCTACCAACGCGTTCTGCTCCACCGGGCGCGCGCCCGCCTTCGTGCGGTCCTCGAGCAGTACCTGGAGGCGTCATGAGGTGGGCGTGGCCGCGGCGACGAGCCTCGGGACTAACCTGCCAGGAGCTCGTCGAGCTCGTCACCGACTACAGCGAGGGCGTGCTGCCCGCTGCTGACCGGGCGCGCTTCGAGGCGCACCTGAACGCCTGCGACGGCTGCACCGCTTACGTCGAGCAGCTGGCGCGCACGTTGCAGGTAGCGGGTTCGCTGGCAGCCGCGGACGTCAGCGAGACCGCTGAGGCGGCACTGCTCGCGGCGTTCCGCGCCTGGCACACGGACTGACCGCGGGGCTACTTCCAGCGGAAGTGCACGAAGACCCGGCCGAAGTTGTTGGAGTCCTTCTCCACCCGGTGGTACAGCGCCTTGACGTCCTTCTGATCGAGGAAGCGCAGGACGTGCTTCTTCAGCGCGCCGGAGCCCTTGCCGGGGATGATCTCGACCAGCGGGGCCTTCTTGGCCACGGCCTCGTCGATGATCGCGCGCAGCGCGCGGTCGATGTCGCCGCCGCGGTTGTAGATGTCGTGCAGGTCGAGCTTGAGCTTCATGCAGCCATCGTGCCCCAGTGAGCTGAAGGCCTTCTGCGCCTGGCAGACCGTTGATGTGGTGCGCGAGGGGGGAGTTGAACCCCCACACCCTTTCGGGCACTGGAACCTGAATCCAGCGCGTCTGCCTATTCCGCCACTCGCGCGAGCCCGTCGAGGCTACCACGCGAGGCGCGGCGGCCCGGGTGGCGAAGCCGCCCCGGTTACGATCCATGGCAGGCATGCCTGTGCCCGGACGACCGTCGCAAGGAGGTGCACGTGGGCGTCATGGACCGCTTCGAGCGCCGCCTCGACCGGCTCGTCAACGGCGTCTTCGCGCGCGCCTTCAAGGCGGAGGTCCAGCCCGTCGAGGTCGCTGCAGCGCTGCAGCGCGAGTGCGACGACCGCGCCGCGATCGTCAGCCGCGAACGCACCATCGTGCCGAACGACTTCACCGTCGAGCTCGGCCCGCACGACGACGAGCGCCTCGGGCATGTACGCCGAGCCGCTCGGCAGCGAGCTCGCGGCGATGGTGCGCGAGCACGCCGAGGAGCAGGGCTACCAGTTCATGGGCCCGGTGAACGTCGGGCTGGAGCTCGTCGACGAGCTCGAGACCGGCGTCTTCCGGATCCGCAGCCAGGTGCTCGCCGGCAGCAGCACCTCCGCCGGTGCGGACAGAGCCTGCGCCGACCGTCGTCACGCGCCGCCGTCGAGCTCAAGGGCTCGACGCTCGCGCTGGCCCACCGGCAGACGGTGATCGGTCGCGGCGCCGAGGCCGACCTCCGCCTCGACGACCCCGGCGTCTCCCGCCGGCACGCCGAGATCGTGCTCTCCGACCCGCCGCGGATCACCGACCTCGGCTCGACGAACGGCACCTTCGTCGACGGCGAGCGGGTAGCCAGCGCCGAGCTGTACGACGGCGCGAAGCTCGCGCTCGGCTCGGTGACGCTGGTGTTCCGGTACGGCGGCTAGGCGCATGACCGACCTCACCCTTCGCATCATCCAGGTGGGCTTCCTCGCCCTGCTCTGGCTGATGGTGCTCGCGGTCGCCGCCGTCATGCGACGCGACCTGTTCGCGCGGCGCCGGACCCGGCCGCCCAAGGCACCGAAGCCCGGCAAGGCGCCGAAGCCCGTCGCCGGTGGCCGCCCGCCGACGCCGAGCCGCGCCGGTGGCCGCGGCGAAGCCGAAGCGCGGCGCGCCCAAGACGCTGATGATCACCGCCGGCTCGCGGCAGGGCACTGCGCTCGACCTCGGTGCCGATCCGATCAGCATCGGCCGCTCGCCGGAGAACACCCTGGTCCTCGACGACGACTACGTCTCCGGACGGCACGCCCGGATCTACCCCACCGGCGGCACCTGGGTCGTCGAGGACCTCGGCTCGACCAACGGCACCTATGTCGAGCGTGCCCGGCTCACCGGCCCGATCGTGCTCGCGCCGGGCACGCCGGTGCGGATCGGCAAGACCGTCCTCGAGCTCAGGAAGTAGCGCCGTGAGCCTCTCCCTGGACTTCGCCGCGCGCTCGCACGTCGGGCCTCGTGCGCAAGGGCAACGAGGACTCCGGCTACGCCGGACCGCGCCTGCTCGCTGGTCGCGGACGGCATGGGCGGTCAGGCAGCCGGCGAGGTCGCGAGCGCCGCGACGGTCGAGGTCGTCCAGTACCTCGACCGGCCACCGCGACCCGGCGTCGACGCAGCAGCCGCCCTCGAGGACACCTTGCGGGACGCCGTCGCGAGGGCCGGGGACTCGCTGCGCACGCCTCATCCGGCCCGAGCCCGAGCTCGAGGGCATGGGCACCACCCTCACCGCCCTGCTGCTCGCCGGTGACCGCCTCGGGATCGCCCAGGTCGGCGACTCGCGCGCCTACCTGCTGCGCGACGGCGAGCTCAGCCGAGCTCGACCAGGGACCAGACGTTCGTGCAGTCCCTCATCGACACCGAGCGCATCAGCGTCGAGCAGGCGCGGACCCATCCGCAGCGCAACCTGCTGCTCCAGGCCCTCGACGGCAGGGTCGAGGTCGAGCCGGTCATCGAGGTGATGGAACCTCAGCTGGGCGACCGGCTGCTGGTCTGCAGCGACGGCCTGTCCAGCTACGCCAGCGACGACGCGATCCACTGCCGCGCTCGCCACCGGCACCCCCGGCGAGGCCGCCGAACGGCTGGTGGCGCTCGCCCTGGCCGCAGGTGCGCCGGACAACGTCACCTGCCTCGTCGGGGACGTCGTCGAGCGCCCCGACCTCGGCGCCACCGACGGGGTCGAGGCGACCCAGGACATCGACACGGCAGACCCGAGCGCCGACGCGTTGCCCGGGGTTCGCGTCGGAGCGGGCCCGGAGGACGCCGCCGGCCTGGTGTCCCTCGCCGCGGACTCACTCGCCGACGGACCCGGCGAGACCGAGCCAGCGCGAGCCGGCGCCGAGCCGAGACCGGCGCCGGCGAGCGACGGCGCTGCTCGAGACGCTCAGCCGTGGAGACCTCAGGCGCGGACGGCTCGGCGCGAGGACACGGCCGCGCACCGTGCAGCCGGCCGGCGGTGGCTGCGGCTCGGCATCGTCGTCGTGGTGCTGCTGGTGATCGTCGGCGGCGCCTTCGGTGCGTACCGCTGGACCCAGACCCAGTACTACGTCGGCACCTCCGACGGCCAGGTCGTCATCTACCAGGGCGTGCCGCACGACCGTCGCTGGCCGCCAGCTCTCGCACGTCGTGGAGACCACGCAGCATCATCGCCGACGGGCTGCCGACGTTCGCGCGGGTCCAGCTGCGCGCGACCGATCGGCGCGAGCTCGCTGACGGCGCCCGCAAGATCGTGGCGAGCCTGGAGGACCAGCTCGAGTCCTGCCAGGACGAACCCCCGCCCTCGGGCTGCCCCGGCGCGCTGGACACGCCCGAGCCCGACGCCAGTCCGAGCGCGTCATGAGCAGCGCCTCATGAGCACGGCCACCGTCCTGCCGCCGACCGCCAGCGCACCCGCGGCGCGCCGGCCGAGCGCCCGAGCCGGCTCGCCGAGCTGCTGCTGCTGGTGCCCGCCCTGGTCATCGGGCTCGGTGCGTACGCCCAGGTCGGGTTCGCCAACTTCGGCCGGCTCCCCGCCGGCTTCGCGTGGTTCGCGGCGGCGCGGTCGCGCTGGCCCTGGCCGCGCACCTGGCCGTCCGCTGGCTCGCGCCCGTACTCGGACCAGATCCTGCTGCCGGTCGCGATCACCATCAACGGCATCGGGCTGGCCATGATCGACCGGCTGGACGTCTCGGCGGCGATCAAGGCCGGCCGCGTAGGCAAGACCGCCTCGGCCACCGCGCCGACCCAGCTGCTGTGGACCGTGCTCGGGATCGGCGCTGATGGTCGGCGTCCTCGCGCGTGGTGCGCGACCACCGCGTCCTGCAGCGCTACACCTACACGTTCCTGTTCATCGGCCTCGGGCTGCTGGTGCTCCCGCTCGTGCCCGGGCATCGGCGTCACCATCAACGGGGCACGGATCTGGATCCGGGTCGGCCGGCTTCTCGTTCCAGCCGGCCGAGATCGCGAAGATCGCGCTCATCATCTTCTTCGCCGGCTACCTGGTGGTGAAGCGCGACGCGCTGGCGGTGGCCCGCACCCAGTTCCTGGGCATCGACGTCCCTCGCGGCCGTGACCTCGGGTCCGATCGTGGTGGCCTGGCTCGTCAGCCTGGGGGTGCTCATCTTCGAGAGCGACCTCGGGACCTCGCTGCTGTTCTTCGGCCTGTTCGTCGCGCTGCTCTACGTCTCCACCGGACGGCGCGGCTGGGTCATCATCGGCACCTTCCTGTTCCTGCTCGGCTCGACGCTCGCCTACTACTCGTTCGGGCACGTCCGCGAGCGCGGTCGACGTCTGGCTGCACCCGTTCCGCGACGCGAGCGGCGCCGGGTACCAGGTCGTGCAGGCGCTGTACGGGATGGCCGACGGTGGCCTGCTCGGCAGCGGGATCGGGCGGGGCACGCCCGACCTCGTGCCGTACGCGAAGTCCGACTTCATCATCTCGACGGTCGGCGAGGAGCTCGGTGCGACCGGGCTGATGGCGCTCATCGTGATGTACGCGATCCTCGTCGAGCGCGGCCTGCGCACGGCGCTGGCCGCCAGGGACGTCTTCGGCCGGCTGCTCGCCTGCGGGCTCGCGTTCGTGCATGGCGCTGCAGGTCTTCATCGTCGTCGGCGGCGTGACCGGGCTGATCCCGCTGACCGGCCTCACCACGCCGTTCCTCGCTGCGGCGGCTCGTCCATGGTCGCCAACTGGATGGTGATCGGGCTGCTGCTGCGGATCAGCGACTCCGCGCGGCGCCCGCTGCCGCCCGTCGCGTTGCTCCGGCGACACCGCCATGACCCAGGTGATCCGGCCGTGACGTCGTCGATCGCCAGCACCCTGCGCAAGCTGTCCATCGCGGTCGCCATCCTCTTCCTGGCGCTGCTGGTCAACGTGAACGTCGTCCAGGTCGGTCGGCAGGACAGCCTGGCGAACGGGCCCGGCAACAACCGCAGCCTGATCCGCGAGTACGCCCGCCAGCGCGGGCCCATCCTCGTCAACGGCACGGACATCGCGGTCTCGAACCTGGTGAACGGACTGCTGCGGTACCAGCGCAGCTACGCGAACGGCCCGCTGTACGCACCCGCCACCGGCTTCTACTCCCTCGTGTACGGGCGCACCGGCATCGAGCGCGCGGAGAACGACGTTCTGTCCGGGTCGGATCCGCGCTTCGCGCTGCAGCGCCTGTCGGACCTCGTTGCGGGCCGAACGGTCAAGGGCGGCAGCGTGTTCCTGACGCTCAACGCGAAGGCGCAGGCCGCCGCGATGGCCGAGATGCAGGGCAAGCAGGGCGCCGTGGTGGCCATCCAGCCCTCGACGGGAGCGATCCTCGCCCTCGTCAGCACGCCGTCGTTCGACCCCACCCCGCTCGCGAGCACCGACACCGCAACCGAGACCAAGGCCTGGAAGACGCTGATGGCCGACCCAGCCAAGCCGATGCTCAACCGGCCGCTCGCCGAGACCTACCCGCCTGGGTCGACGTTCAAGCTCGTGACGCTGTCCGCGGCGCTCGCCAGCGGCAAGTACACCCTGGACACCCTGATCCCCGCGCCGGCGAAGATCACCTTGCCCGGCACCAACACCACGCTGTCCAACGAGACCGGCCAGCAGTGCGGCGACGGCATGGTCACCCTGGCCTACGCGCTGGCCATCTCGTGCAACACGGCCTTCGCGAACGTCGGCATCGCGCTCGGCGGTGCGGCCCTGCAGAAGCAGGCCGAGCTCTTCGGCTTCAACACCTCGTTCCAGATGCCCATGACCGCCGCGACGAGCGTGTTCCCTACCAACCTCGTCAAGGCGCAGGCAGCGCAGAGCGCGATCGGGCAGTTCGACGTCCGCTCGACCGTGATGCAGATGGCGATGGTGGCAGCCGGGATCGCGAACCAGGGTGTCGTCAACTACCCGTACCTGGTCAAGCAGACCCTCGGTCCTGACCTCTCCGTGCTCGACAGCGCCCAGGTCAAGGCGTTCAACACGGCCACGACGTCCCAGGTCGCGCAGATGGTCACCGACATGATGGTCGGCGTCGTGACGAACGGCACAGGAACCAACGCCCAGATCCCCGGCGTCAAAGTCGCTGGGAAGACCGGGACGGCGCAGACCGGCAACGGCCGTCCCCCGGACGCCTGGTTCGTCTCCTTCGCGCCCGCCGACAGCGCGCAGGTGGCGGTCGCCGTGGTCGTCGAGGGCGCGAAGAACGACGGCGAGATCTCCGGCGGACGGCTCGCCGCGCCGGTGGCGAAGGCGGTCATGCAGGCCGTCCTCAGCGGGACAGGGTAATTAGTGGTGGGCAAGGCGTTACGAGAAGATGTCGGGTGACCAGTGGGCGGAGGCAGGTTTCATGAGCGAGCTCCAGCAGCTCGGTGACAGGTACGAGATCGGCGAGGTGATCGGCCGTGGTGGCATGGCCGAGGTCCACGCCGGCCGCGACCTGCGTCTCGGCCGGCGGGTCGCGGTCAAGCTCCTGCGCTCCGACCTCGCCAGGGACCCGTCGTTCCACGCGCGCTTCCAGCGTGAGGCCCAGGCGTCGGCCTCGCTGAACCACCCGAACATCGTCGCCGTGTACGACACCGGCGGACGCCGAGATCGCCGGCGCCAAGGTGCCGTACATCGTCATGGAGTACGTCGACGGCACCACGCTGCGCGACATGATCAAGTCGGGGCACCGGTTCCTGCCCGAGCGCGCGCTCGAGATCGCCGACGGCACGCTGGCCGCCCTCGACTACTCGCACAAGCACGGCATCATCCACCGGGACATCAAGCCGGGGAACGTGATGCTCACGCCGCTCGGGCCAGGTCAAGGTCATGGACTTCGGCATCGCCCGGGCCATCGCCGACAGCTCGGCGACGATGACCCAGACCGCAGCGGTGCTCGGCACGGCGCAGTACCTCTCGCCCGAGCAGGCCCGCGGCGAGGTCGTCGACGCCCGCAGCGACGTCTACTCCGCCGGCTGCATGCTCTACGAGCTGCTGACCGGGCCGCCGCCGTTCATCGGGCGACTCCCCGGTGTCGGTGGCCTACCAGCACGTCCGGGAGACCGCCCCGCCGCCGTCCCGGGTCGACCCCGACGTCCCGCCGGCGTGCGACGCGATCGTGATGCGGGCGCTGGCCAAGAGCCCGGACAACCGTTACCAGTCCGCCGGCGACATGCGGGCGGACATCGACCGCGCGATGGCGGGCGAGCCCCTCGGCATCGCCAGCGCCGCGGCCCTGAGCATGGTGGGAGGCGCTGCGCTCGGCGAGGCCCTCGGGTCGGACGCCGCCAGCACCCAGGTCATCCCGCCGGTGCCGCCCGCACCGACGACGGTGACGCCGATCCCGGTCGAGCCCCCGGGCAAGTCGCACACCGGCTGGTACATCGGGCTCGCGATCCTCGTCATCGCTGCCCTGGGGCTGACGTTCTTCCTGGGTCGTGGGCTGTTCTCGTCCGGCAACATGGTCAGCGTCCCCGACCTCACCGGCCTCACCAAGCAGGTCGCCACCTCGACGCTGGCCGACCGCCACCTCAGCGTCGGCACCACCCGGGTCGAGACCAGCACGCAGCCCATCGACGTCGTGCTCAGCACCAACCCGGCCGCGAACGCGCAGGTCGCGGAGAACACCCCCGTCGACCTCGTCGTCTCCGGCGGCCCGGGCAACGTGGCGGTGCCGACGCTCGTCGGTCTCACCCAGGCGCAAGCGCTCAGCGCGCTCACCACCGCCGGCCTCACCCTGGCCAACCCGATCAACCAGGTCAACAGCCCGCAGCCAGCGGGGACGGTGCTCGACTCCAGCCCGAAGTCCGGAACCAACGTGGTCAAGGGCTCGGCGGTCGCGCTCACCATCTCGAACGGCAAGTCGGGCGTGCCGAACGTCGTCGGCGAGACCTCCGTCCAGGCCCAGGCCGACCTCACCAACGCGGGCTTCTCGCCGCAGGTCATCCTCGTGACGACGACGGCGGCCCCGGACGGTCAGGTGATCTCGCAGAACCCGGCGGCCGGCACCGCGCTCGCCCAGGGCAAGATCGTGACGATCACGGTGGCCAAGGCACCGCAGCCCACCTCACCACCACCGAGTACCTCGCCCACCCCGACGCCGACCCCGACGCCCACGCCGTCGGCGACCAAGACCTGAGCCGCTGATGGCAAGCACGGAAGCCAGCGGCAGTCCGCTGGACGGGGTCGAGGTCGTCGGCGCCGGGACCACCGACGCGGGTTCCGGCGCGCTGGTTGCCGCCTCGCTGGGTGACGGAACAGCCCGGCCGATCGTGCAGGTCGGCGATCCCGTCCTCCACCACGCGTGCGCGCCCGTGCTCGCGTTCGACGACGCCCTCGTCTCGCTGGTCGCCGACATGTTCGCCTCGATGTACGCGGCGAACGGCGTCGGGCTCGCGGCGAACCAGATCGGCGTGAGCCAGCGGGTGTTCGTCTACGACTGCCCTGACGGGGATGACAACCGTCGGGTCGGAGTGGTGGTGAACCCGGTGCTCGAGCCGCCGGGGCCGGACGGCCGCACCCTTGAGGAGGACCTCGAGGGCTGCCTGTCTGTCGTCGGCGAGCACGCCCAGCTCTTCCGCGCGACGGAGGCCGTGGTCCATGGGTTCGGGGTGGACGGCCGGCCGGTGACGGTCGAGGGCACCGGGCTGCTCGCGCGGTGCCTGCAGCACGAGACCGATCACCTCGACGGCACCCTGTTCATCGACCGCCTCAGCAAGCGGGCCAGGCGCAAGGTGCTCGCCGCCTACGAGACGAACCAGGGCTGACCTGCTGCGGATCGCCGAGGTCTAGGGCGTCTCGAGCAGCGGTGACGGCTCGAGGCTGAGCTCGTCGTCCAGCGTGAGATCGAGGGTGCGCTCCAGGCTGGCCTCCGCCGCGGGGCTGATCCCCGCGAGGCCGGCCTCCCACTTCTCCTCGATGTGGCCGAAGCGCCAGACGGCCAGCGCGACGACCCAGGTCAGCACGAACAGGCCGACGATCGCGAAGCCGACGAGGTTGAGGTCGAGGTTGCCGACCGCAGGCGACGGGGCCGCTGGTGATGCCGAGCTGGTCGACGAAGATCGACAGGAGCTCGATCGTCCCGATGACCAGCGCGACCGCGACGCGACAGCGCCGGTGATGGTGATGTTGTAGTAGACCTTGCGGACCGGCTTGGAGAACGCCCAGCCGTAGGCGAAGTTCATGAAGCAGCCGTCGATGGTGTCGAGCAGGCTCATCCCGGCCGCGAAGAGCACCGGCAGGGTGAGGATCGCGTACCAGGGCAGCGCGAACGCCGCGGCGCCGCCGGCGAGGACCAGCAGGCCGACCTCGGTCGCGGTGTCGAAGCCGAGGCCGAAGAGCAGGCCGACCGGGTACATGTGCCACGGCTTGGTGACCGTACGGGTGACCCCGCCGAGGATGCGGTTCATGAAGCCGCGGTTGCTCAGGTGGTGCTCCAGCTGCGGCCTCGTCGTACTCGCCTCGGCGCATCGCGCGGAAGACCCCGAGGATCCCGACGAGCACGACCAGGTTGAGGATGCCGATCGACATAAGGAAGACGCCGGACACCGCTGGTGCCGACCAGGCCGGTGACCGTGTGCAGGCTCGAGGAGTCGTTCTGCGACCTGCCCGGCCAGCGCGCGCACGCCCGGCGGCGAGCAGCAGGCACAGCCCGAACACCACGCTGACGAGTGCCCGAGCGAGAACCAGAACCCGACCGAGCACCGGGCGCTTGCCGTCGGCCATCAGCTTGCGGGTGGTGTTGTCGATGGCGGCGATGTGGTCGGCGTCGAACGCGTGCCGCATGCCGAGCGTGTAGGCGGTGAGGCCGAGCCCGACGCCGAACACCTGCGTCGAGCTGATCTGGTAGTGGTGCGGGGCGATCACGCCGATCAGCAGGCCCCAGCCGAGGACGTGCAGGAAGAGCACGAAGCCGCCATCCCGGCGACGGCAGCCCACTCACCACCGGTCAGCGCCCGCCGGAGCCGACCAACCCGGGACCAGCCGACCCGGGACGAGCTGCCAGACATCGGTGGTCCTCACGTCACGCGCACGGATGGTGCTGCTGACGCTAAGGCAGGGTCAGTACTCCTGCAACTTGTTCGCAATAAGCCCCCGGCGGGGTGCCAGAAGGGTCGCGGTCAGCGCAGCCGGCGCGGGTCCACCGCGGTCGCGAACGCGACGATGCAGAACAGGATGAAGGTGATGACGTGCACCGAGGTGCACCACAGGCAGATGGCGTCGAGGGTGAAGAGCTCGGTGTAGACGAGGTAGAAGACGAACAGCACCCCGAGGATCGTCGCGCCCAGCCGGACCAACGTGAGCTCGGCGCGCGCCCAGGCCTGCGGCAGGCAGAGCACCACCATGGCGACGTAGAAGAGCAGCCCCAGCAGGGCCACCGGGATGCCGAGCAACGACGACTGCGCGCTGCTGGTCACCTTCGCGCAGTTGATCACCCCGGTGTTCGGGCAGGCGAGCACCACGGACGCGTTGTAGTGCGCATAGGTGAGGTAGGCCGAGACGCAGAGCCCAGCCACCGCGAACAGCAGCGACGCGACCACGAAGGGCGTCGGGACGCCCCACCGGGGGCCGTCCGGCTCGGCCGGCTTGGCGACCGGTGGGGACGCCTTTGCGTGATCCCTTGGCCGGAGTCGTCGCCCGGCCCTTGGGCGGCCGGTTCTGCTGCTTACTTGGCGACACTGTTCGAGGCCCGGATCTTGACGATGCTCGGGTCGAGGCAGACGGTCGAGGGCTGGTTGCCGGTCATCTTGCAGAGCATCGCGGTGATCTGGTTCGCGGTGCCACCGATGGCCTTGCCGATCGGGTCGGACGCGACGAGCTTGTCCGCGACCTGGTCCTGGGTGAGGCCGGCGAGCAGGTCAGGGCTGTAGCTCGCGCCGGAGAGGACCGCCTCGTTGCCGAAGTCGACGAACGGGATGGCGCCCTGGCTGTCCGAGCTGACGTACGGCGGGGCGTCGTACTTGGTGATCAGCGCCTGCTGGGCAGCCGTCGGGGTGTCCAGCTGGATGTAGTTGCCGGAGGCGTCCTTGGTGTTCGTCTCCTCCTCGACCGCCTGGAAGGCGAGGTACTTGCTGGTGTAGGTCGAGCCGTGGAAGGAGAACGTCGGTGTCGACGGCGAGACCTCGGGGGCCGGCGCGGAGTGCGTGGTCTGCAGCCCGCTGAAGGTGCCGAAGCGGCTCAGCGCGACGATCATCGGCCAGCGCTCGGCGGCGCAGTAGGGGCAGTACTCGGCGCCCATGTAGACCACCAGCGGCAACTTGCCGTCGGTCAGCTTGGCGCCGTCCGCCTTGAGCAGCGGGTTGGCGACGCCGCCGGTACCGATCGCGGCCAGCGTCGCCGGCGGCACCGCGGTGACCTTGGTCAGCAGCGCGGCCGACGCCGGCGTGACCGCGGTGTCGGACGATGCGTCCGTCGCCGGGCTGCTGCCGAGCTTGACCCCGATGGTGACCAGGACGACCAGCAGGACGATCACGATCGAGGAGGTCGCGACGATGAGGTTCCGCCGGCGCGCGTCGCGCTTGCGGTCAGCCTCGCGCATGGCGGCGGTCTTCTCGCGCGCCGTCCTGCGCTGGACGGACGTGCTCTTGCTCATCGGTGCTCCTTCATCGGGTGCTCGTGCTGGTCGTCCGGTGCTGCGGGGATCCGTGCTGGCGAGAATCGTGCTGGCGGGACAGGTGCGTGGGGGTGCAGTCCTGACGTCCCTGGAGAACGTCGGCGCGAACGGGCGCGTTCATGAGGCGAGAGACGGGCTCGCGACGACCGGGGTCAGCCCCTCGGAACGCTCGACGGCGCCGGGATCGCCGAGCCGGACCAGCCAGTTGGCGATCATCCGGTGGCCGCCCTCGGTGAGCACCGACTCGGGGTGGAACTGCACACCCTCGAGATCGTGCTCGCGGTGCCGCATGGCCATGACCACGCCGCTCGCGGTGCGACCGGTGACCTCGAGCTCGCGCGGGATCGTCGCGGGGTCGACCGCGAGCGAGTGGTACCTGGTCGCGGTGAACGGGTCGGGCAGGCCGGCGAGGATCCCGGTGCCGTCATGCTCCACCAGGGAGGTCTTGCCGTGCAGTAGCTCGGGGGCTCTGGTGACCGAGGCGCCGTAGGCGACGGCGATCGCCTGGTGACCGAGACAGACGCCCAGCACCGGCACCCGGCCGGCGGCGAACGTCACCATGTCGATGCAGACGCCGGCGCCTTCGGGCGTGCCGGGCCCCGGCGACAGCAGCACGCCGTCGTACGCCAGGGCCTCCTCGGGGGTCACCGCGTCGTTGCGACGCACCACGGGCTCGGCCCCCAGCTGGGCGAGGTACTGCACGAGGTTGAACACGAAGGAGTCGTAGTTGTCGACGACCAGCACGCGGGCGGGCGGCAAGCCGTCCCGGCGGGGCCTGATGAGGTCGCTCGTCGTCACGCCGCCCATCATCCCCCACTCCCACCGACGGTCACGTCGCCGAACGGCAGGCGGGGCTCGATCCACGGGAACACGACGCCGAACAGCAGGGCGACGACCGCCACCACCAGCACCACGCAGATCACCGCCTTCACGGGCCACGGACCAGGCAGCCGGCGCCACAGCCAGCCGTAGAACGAGCCGCTCCGCACGTCGCTCACGGAAGAGGCCATGGTGCAGTGTTCATGACTCGGCTGAAGCAAAACTGAGAGCCAGCGTCCCGGTGTAGGCGCGCAGGGTGACCGAGCGGGCGTCCTGCACCTTGTAACCGAGTCCGACCGCCTGCACCCAGCCCCGCAGGATGGTGACCTCGGGCGAGGCGTCCAGGGCGTGCTGGAGCGTCACGGGGTCGCCGAGGGCGGTCACCACGAAGGGCGGCGAGTACACCCGCCCGTTCAGGATCAGCGTGTTCCCCACGCACCGCACAGCGCTGGTGGCTACCAGCCGCTGGTCCATGACCATGATGCCGTCCGCCGAGCCGGCCCAGAGCGCGTTGACGACGGCCTGGACGTCCTGCTGGTGGATGAGGAGGTCGTCGGGAGTGACCCCGCTCGGCAGCGCGACGGACGGATCGTCGTGCGCGTCGTCCAGGGTGACGGTGAGCCCCGGACCAGACAGGGCGGTCAGCCCGTCGGGCGCATCGAGCCCGCGCGCCTGCGCCTGCGCCGCCTGCACCCTGCTGTCAGCTGCGCCCTGCGAGCTCGTGAGCCGGTCGACATCGTCGCGCAACGACTGGACCGTGCCTTCGCCGGCCGTCGCCCGGCTGGCCTGCTCGCGGATGAGGTCGGCGAGGTCGGTGGTGCGGTCCGCCCGCAGATCGGTACCGCGTGCGGTCGCCGCGCTGGTGGCCATGAGCAGGCCGGCGAAGGCCAGCACCAGGGGGACGCCGACGCGCCACATCGAACGAGCGGCCACCGGCCCTGCCACCTCCCCCTCGATCGCTCGCACGCCACGCGGCGCGCCTGTCCGTCCGGGCAGGCGGCAGGCGCACCCGCCCGCTGCTCGCTCTGTGCTCGCGCGCTCGTCTACGCTAACGGACGACGTGCCGCGCCCAGCGGTTCCTGGACGGCCTTCCGGTTGCCGGTCCAGCGCGCCAGACCCGAGGAGATCCCGTGCCCAGATCGCGGACCCGCCGCAAGGCACCGTTCACCCCGCCGCCGACCGGTGTCCCGGCGTCAGCCAAGGTGAGCGGCCGTTGGGTGGCGCCGCTGATGATCACGCTGTTCCTCGTCGGGCTCATCTACATCGTCGTGTACTACGTCGCCGGGACCGACATCGGCTTCATGAACAGCCTGGGCAACTGGAACCTCGTGATCGGCTTCGTGCTGCTGGGTGGTGGCTTCGCCGTGGCCACCCAGTGGAAGTAGCGCACTAAGTACACGGTTGTAGTTCTGTCCACATGGGTTGTCCCCAGTGTGGACAAGGCTGACCGCGAGGACAGCCGGCCGCGCTTGGCCGAGCTGCTAGAGGAGCTCGAGGATCGTCGCGTTGGCCATGCCGCCGCCTTCGCACATCGTCTGCAGGCCGTACTGGATGCCGTCGCGGCGCATGCGGTGGACCAGCGTCGTCATCAGGCGCGCACCCGACCCGCCCAGCGGGTGCCCGAGCGCGATCGCACCGCCGTCAGGGTTCAGGGCCTTGGGGTCCGCGCCGGTGTCAGCGAGCCAGGCGAGCGGGACCGAGGCGAACGCCTCGTTGACCTCGAAGGTACCGATCTGGTCGAGCGTCAGACCCGAGCGTGCCAGCACCTTGCGGGTGGCGGGCATCGGCGCGGTGAGCATGATCACCGGGTCATCGCCGGCGACGACCGTGGTGTGGACGCGGGCGATCGGGGTCAGACCGAGCTCGCGGGCCTTCTCGGAGGTCATCATGAGCAGCCCGGCCGAGCCGTCGGAGATCTGCGAGGACGACGCCGCGGTGATGCGGCCGTCCACCTTGAACGGGGTCTTGAGCCCGGCCAACGACTCGAGGGTCCCGCCGCGGCGCACGCCCTCGTCGACGCTCACGACGGTCCCGTCGTCCAGCGTCACGGGAACGATCTGACCGACGAAACGGCCCTCGTCGATCGCCTCCGCGGCGTGCGCGTGCGAGGAGAGCGCGAAGGTGTCCAGCGCGCCCCTCGACAGGCCCCACCGGTCAGCGATCATCTCGGCGCCGACGCCCTGGTTGAACACGGGGCTGCCCGTCGCCGCCAGCGCCTCCTCGTACCTCGCCATCAGCTGCGGTCCGAACGGCAGGCCAGCACCGGCCCCGACGGACGAGCCCATCGCCACGCGGCTCATCGACTCGACACCGCCGGCGACGACGACGTCGTACTGGCCCGCGATCAGGCCGGCGGCGGCGAACGCCACGGCCTGCTGCGACGACCCGCACTGGCGGTCGAGGGTGGTTCCAGGGACTGACTCGGGCCAGCCCGCCGCGAGGACGGCGTTCCGGCCGACGTTCATGGTCTGCTCGCCGACCTGGGACACCACGCCCCAGATGACGTCGTCCACCGCAGCCGGCTCGACACCGGTCCGCTCGATCAGCTCCCGGAGCACCAGCGCGGAGAGGTCCACCGGGTGGACCCCGCTCAGGACGCCGTTGCGCCTGCCTACCGGCGTCCGGACGGCCTCGACGATGACGGCGTCGCGCATGGTGACTCCTTGATCAGGGGAACACTCTGGTGTCGTTCCCGGTGCTGATGGTGCCGCTGACGATGACCGGCCCCAGGACGGGATCGCTCCGCAGCTCGTTCGTGTGGGCGACGACCATGCCCACGGACACTGCAACAAGCAGGATCCCCGCCGCGATTCCAGTCCTGGTCGCCCACGCGCGCGGTGGGTAGGCGAAGGCCGCGGTGAAGATCGCGCCCGCGATGGCGCCGCCCACGTGCGCGTGCC
This sequence comes from uncultured Actinomycetota bacterium, assembly GCA_963819215.1. GTDB lineage: Bacteria > Actinomycetota > Actinomycetes > Prado026 > Prado026 > CAWFVK01. The sequence continues at coordinate 217,851 of CAWFVK010000001.1, forward strand.
AGTCGATGCTCGGGCTGAGCACGGTGAGCAGGACGTTGATGAGCAGCAGGCCGATGAACGGTCGGAGATCCCACCGCATGCGGTGGCAGACGACGAAGTACGCACCGAACAGGCCGAAGATGGCGCCCGATGCACCGCCGGACAACGAGTTCGGCGACGCGAAGACGTAGGAGACGGCGGAGCCGGCGAGCAGCGAGATGACGTAGAGGCTGATGAAGCGGGCCCGCCCGAGCACTCCCTCGAGCTGACGGCCGAGCGCCCACAGCGACACCATGTTGAAGAGGATGTGCGTGATGCTGAAGTGGACGAAGCCGGCGGTGGCCAGCCGCCACCACTGACCCTGCGCGACCAGCAGCGGGTTGCTCGCGAGATGGTTCGTCAGCGACGGCACGACGATCTGCAGGACGTAGACCGCGAGGTTCATCCCGATCAGGACGCGGGTGACGATGTCCTGCTGGGCGTGGACGCGCCCGCCGAACACGGTCTGCGGGGCGCGCTGGGTCGCCCGCCCCTCGGCCACGCACTCCGGGCACTGGAAACCCACCGCTGCACTGGTCATGCAGTCCGGGCAGATCGGCCGTTCGCAGCGGGTGCACCGGATGTACGTCTCGCGACCAGGGTGGCGGTAGCAGGTCGGGACCACGCTGCTGGGCTCAGGCCTCGCACCGGGTTCGGTCATCGCTGCTCAAGCATCTCCGCGGTCGCACTCCCGGCTCAGGAGGTGACGCGCTCGATCGTGACGGAGTCGATGATGACGGGCTCGACGGGGACGTCGCCCCGGCCGGTCGGGGTCTTCTCGATGGCGTCCACCACGGCGCGGCTCGGTGCATCGGCGACCTCGCCGAAGATGGTGTGCTTGTTGTTCAGCCACGTGGTGGCGCCGGCCGTGATGAAGAACTGCGAGCCGTTGGTGTTGGGTCCGGCGTTGGCCATCGCCAGCAGGTACGGGCGGTCGAAGACCAGGCCGGAGTTCACCTCGTCCGCGAACGTGTAGCCGGGACCGCCGGTGCCGGTGCCGAGCGGGTCGCCCCCCTGGATCATGAAGCCGGCGATCACCCGGTGGAACTTGGTGCCGTCGTAGAGCTTGTCCGTGCTCTTCACCCGGGTGCCGGGGTGCGTCCACTCCTTGCTGCCCTCGGCCAGCTCGACGAAGTTGCGGACGGTCTTCGGGGAGTGGTCCGGGAACAGCTCGATCCGGATGTCGCCGCGGTTGGTGTGCAAGGTCGCGAACGTCTTCTCGGCCACGAAGGGTCTCCTGCTCGTCGGTGATCGGATGGTCTGGGCCGCCGCTGGGCGGACCTGCGCCTGGACGAATCTACGTGGAGACGAGGGGAATCGAACCCCTAACCCCCGCCTTGCAAAGGCGGTGCTCTGCCAATTGAGCTACGTCCCCTTGGCTTGCAGTGCCATTTGCTTGGCCTGCAGTGCGAGTTTGGCTAGCAGTGTCACCGCGACCGGCGCTCAGCGCAGGTCGGCGGCCTCGTTGGTCGCCTCGGTCCAGAGGTCCTGCTCGGCCTGGTCGTCCTGGAACTTCTTCCACAGGGCGAACGCGCCGACCGCTGCCAGCGCCAGCACGAGGAGCTTCTTCATCGTCGGTCTCTCTCTTCCGGGGTGCCCAGCTTGGTCGTCCGATTGGTCGTCCGGGCAAGCATAGAGCGCGCCGGGTGCCGGCTCTCCCGGTCTCCCACCTGCCGGCTACTCGGCCCGGACGTCGAACCCCAGCGACTGGGCCAGCACCGTCGCCTGCTCCCAGGTGACCAGCGCCCCCCGGACGGTGGCGGCGGACGGGTCGAGGGAGGAGAGGTCGCTCCCGCGCAGATCCGTCCCGGCAAGGTCGATCCCCTGCAGCCAGGCACCGCTGAGATCCACGCCGCGCAGGCTGCCCCCGGCGCAGCGGGCCTTGCCGAGGTCGGCCTCGCGCATCCGAGCGCCGTCGATCGACGCGCTCTCGAGGTCGGCGGATGCCAGCCCGACGAACGACCAGTCACCGCCGACCACCTTGAGGATGTCGAAGCCGCAGTCGTCGAAGGCGCTCCCCACCAGCTTGCAGCGTGTGAAAGTCACGTCGAAGAAGTTGCAGCGGGTGAACGTGCAGCTCGTGAAGGCGGCGTCGGTGAACGTCGAGCAGTTGAAGGCGCAGCCGGAGAAGGTGCAGCCCTCGAACCGGGCGCCGTCGGCCGTCAGCTCGCTGAGGTCCATGTCACGAAAGGCGGTGCCGACGAACTCCTGGCCGCTGAGGTCACGGCCGCCCCAGTCCTCGCCGCTCAGGGTCTGCTGCGGGCTCGTCGCGGCACTCCCTCGCTCGGTCATGGCGAGAAGTCTAAGGAGCGAGCCCGGCTGGGGCTCTTCCGTGCGCCGGTCACTGGGTGGGCCTAGGAGGACTTGAACCTCCGGCCTCTTCCTTATCAGGGAAGCGCTCTAACCGTCTGAGCTATAGGCCCGTCACGCCGTCGGCGCCGAGTCAGGCTACCGGACTCCGGGGGTGGCTCCCAACCGGGATCAGTCGGTCTCGGTCAAGGTGACGTCCACGCCGCCGACGACGCCGGTCGCGAGGTTGAACATGAAGGCGATCAACGTCGAGAGCGCCGTCAGCAGGACGATGTCGATCATCGCGATCACGAACGCGACCGCCATGATCCGCCCGAAGCCGAGGTAGGTGGCGAACTGAGCGGCGGCGGCGTCGTCGCTGACCTTCTGCACCGTCGACACGATCTGGTCGAAGACCCCGGCGGCGGACAGGATCGACCACAGCAGCGCGGTCGTCACGAGGATGACGATCGCCAGCCCGATCGACAGGGCGAACGAGAGCTTCATGACCGACCACGGGTCGACCTTGGTGACGGCGACACGAGCGCGGCGGACCGGCTGCACCGGCCGGCCACCGGGGACGGAGGTCACCACCGTCCCTCGGCTCGTCCGCTCGTCGGTACTCATGAAGCGTCCACACCGCCGTCCGTCGGCAGGTCAGGTGCCGGAGGCTCTGCGTCGCTCACGTCCGCATCGCTCACGTCCGCATCGCTCACGTCCGCATCGCTCACGTCCGCATCGCTCACGTCCGCATCGTCGCTGACCCGCTCCGCGTTGCTCGCCACGGCCACGACGGTGTCACCCTCGCCGAGGTTCATCAAGCGCACCCCCATCGTGTCGCGGCTCGTCAGGCGCAGCGCGTCGCCGTTGATCGGGGTGCGGATCACGCCGCCGGCAGCGGTGATGGCCATGACCTCGTCACCGTCGGCGACCACCATGGCCCCCACCAGCGAGCCGCGGTCCTCGACGATCCGCATGGCGATCACGCCGAGCCCGCCCCGACCCTTGGGGGTCCAGGCGTCCAGCGGGGTGCGCTTGGCGTAGCCGCCGTCGGTGACGGTGAGGAGGCCGGACTCGCCGTCACGCACGACGTCCATCGCGAGCAGCTCGTCGTCGCCACGGAAGCGCATGCCGATGACGCCGGAGGTCGCTCGGCCCATCGGGCGCAGCGAGTCGTCGTCGGCGGTGAACCGGATGGACTGCCCCTTGCGGCTGACCAGCAGGAGGTCGTCGGCCTCGCCGACGAGCCGGGCGGCGATGAGCTCGTCGTCGTCGCGCAGGTTGATCGCGATGACGCCGCCGCTGCGGTTGGAGTCGTAGTCGGTCAGCGCGGTCTTCTTGACCAGGCCGTGCTTGGTCGCCAGCACCAGGTAGGGCGCGACCTCGTAGTCGCGGAGGTCGAGCACCTGCGCGATGTGCTCGTCGGGCTGGAACGCCAGCAGGTTCGCGACGTGCTGGCCCTTGGCGTCGCGGCCGGACTCGGGCAGCTCGTACGCCTTGGCGCGGTAGACCCGGCCCTTGTTCGTGAAGAACAGGATCCAGTGGTGCGTCGTGGTCACGAAGAAGTGCTCGACGATGTCGTCCTCGCGCAGCTGGGCGCCGCGCACGCCCTTGCCGCCGCGCCGCTGCGAGCGGTACAGGTCGGCCTTGGTCCGCTTGGCGTAGCCGCCGCGGGTGATCGTGACGACGACGTCCTCCTCGGCGATGAGGTCCTCCATGGACATGTCGCCCTCGGCCGCGATGATCTGGGTGCGCCGCTCGTCGCCGAACTTCTCGACGAGCGCGGCGAGCTCGTCGGCGACGATCTGCCGCTGCCGCTCCTCGCTGGCGAGGATCGCCTGGAGCTCGGCGATCTCGGTCTCGATCTCGGCGAGCTCGTCGATGATGCGCTGGCGCTCGAGCGCGGCGAGCCGGCGCAGCTGCATGTCGAGGATCGCGGTGGCCTGGACCTCGTCGATGTCGAGCAGCGTGATCAGCCCGGCGCGCGCCTCCTCGGCCGACGGCGAGCTGCGGATCAGGGCGATGACCTCGTCGAGCTGGTCGAGCGCCTTGACCAGGCCGCGCAGGATGTGGGCGCGCTCCTCGGCCTTGCGCAGCCGGAACGCCGTACGCCGCCGGATGACCTCGATCTGGTGGGCGACGTAGTGCCTGACGAACTCGTCGAGCCGCAGCGTGCGCGGCACGCCGTCGACCAGCGCGAGCATGTTGCAGCCGAAGGTGTCCTGCAGCTGGGTGTGCTTGTAGAGGTTGTTCAGCACGACCTTCGCGACCGCGTCGCGCTTGAGCACGATGACCAGGCGCTGGCCGGTGCGCTCGTTGCCCTCGTCGCGGACGTCGGCGATCCCGGCGATCTTGCTGTCCTTGACGAGGTCGGCGATCTTCAGCGCGAGGTTGTCGGGGTTGACCTGGTAGGGCAGCTCGGTGACGACCAGGCAGACGCGGTTGTTGATCTCCTCGACCTCGACGACCGCGCGCATGGTGACCGAGCCGCGGCCGGTGCGGTAGGCCTCCTCGATCCCCCGCCGGCCGACGATGAGCCCGCGGGTCGGGAAGTCGGGGCCCTTGACCCGCTCGAGCAGCGCGTCGAGCAGCTCCTCCGACGTGGCGTCGGGGTTCGCGAGGTACCACTGCACGCCGCTCGCGACCTCGCGCAGGTTGTGCGGCGGGATGTTGGTCGCCATGCCGACCGCGATGCCGGCCGAGCCGTTGACCAGCAGGTTCGGGAACCGGCTCGGCAGGACGTCCGGCTCCTGCGCGCGGCCGTCGTAGTTCGGCGAGAAGTCGACGGTGTCCTCGTCGATGTCCCGCAGCATCTCCATGGCGAGCGGCGTCGAGCCGGCACTCGGTGTACCGCATGGCGGCCGCCGGGTCGTTGCCCGGCGAGCCGAAGTTGCCGTTGCCGTCGACCAGCGGGTAGCGCAGCGACCACGGCTGGGCGAGCCGGACGAGGGTGTCGTAGATCGCGGAGTCGCCGTGCGGGTGGTAGTCGCCCATCACGTCGCCGACGACGCGCGCGCACTTGGAGTAGCCGCGGTCGGGCGGTAGCCGCCGTCGAACATCGCGTAGAGGACGCGGCGGTGGACCGGCTTCAGCCCGTCGCGGACGTCGGGAAGGGCGCGGCCGACGATGACGCTCATCGCGTAGTCGAGGTAGGACCGCTGCATCTCGACCTGGATGTCGACGTACTCGATGCGGTCGGTGATGACCTCGTCGGCCGCGGCGGCTCGTCGGTGGTGCTGTCGCCGGTCGTGCTGTCGTCCGCCACGCGGGTGGTCCTTCCGTTCGAGCTGCTTGCTTCGGTCGCCGCCGTCGGGAGCGGCTGAGGTGGCGGGCTAGCTCAGGTGGCCGGGCTAGATGTCGAGGAAGCGGACGTCCTTGGCGTTGCGCTGGATGAAGGATCGGCGCTGCTCGACGTCCTCGCCCATCAGGATCGAGAACAGGTCGTCGGCCGCGGCGGCGTCGTCGAGGGTGACCTGCAGCAGGACCCGGTGGTCGGGATCCATCGTGGTGTCCCACAGCTCCTTGGCCGGCATCTCGCCGAGACCCTTGAACCGCTGGATGCCGTCCTCCTTCGGCAGCCGCTTGCCGGCCTCGGCGCCGAGGCGATGAGACCGTCGCGCTCGCGGTCGGAGAAGGCGTACTGGACGGGCTCCTTGCCCGGCCACTTGATCTTGTACAGCGGCGGCTGCGCGAGGTAGACGTGGCCGGCCTCGATCAGCGGCCGCATGAAGCGGAACAGCAGCGTGAGCAGCAGCGTGCGGATGTGCTGGCCGTCGACGTCGGCGTCGGCCATCAGGATGATCTTGTGATACCTGAGCTTCGCGATGTCGAACTCCTCGTGGACGCCGGTGCCGAGCGCCGAGATCAGCGCCTGCACCTCGTTGTTCTGCAGCACCCGGTCGATGCGGGCCTTCTCGACGTTGAGGATCTTTCCGCGGATCGGCAGGATCGCCTGGTATCGGGAGTCGCGGCCGCCCTTCGCCGAGCCACCGGCCGAGTCGCCCTCGACGATGTACAGCTCGCACTTCTCGGGGTCGGTCCACTGGCAGTCGGCGAGCTTGCCCGGCAGGCCGCCGGACTCGAGCAGGCCCTTGCGGTTGCGGGCGAGGTCGCGCGCCTTGCGCGCGGCCATCCGCGCGCTCGCCGCGGCGACCGACTTGCGCGCGATCTCCTTGCCCTCGCCCGGGTTCTGCTCGAACCACGCGCCGAGCTGGTCGTTGCAGACCTTCTGCACGAAGGCCTTGGCCTCGGTGTTGCCGAGCTTGGTCTTGGTCTGGCCCTCGAACTGCGGCTCGCCGAGCTTGATCGAGACGATCGCGGTGAGGCCCTCGCGGACGTCCTCGCCGGAGAGGTTCGGCTCCTTCTCCTTGATGATGTTCCACTCGCGGGCGAACTTGTTGACCAGCGTGGTCAGCGCCGACCGGAAGCCCTCCTCGTGGGTGCCGCCCTCGTGGGTGTTGATCGTGTTCGCGAAGGTGTAGACGGACTCGGTGAACCCGGTGTTCCACTGCATCGCGACCTCGAGCGAGATCAGCGCCGTCGCTGTCCTCGGCCTCGAAGTCGATGATCGAGGGGTGGGCCGCGCCCTTCTTCGCGTTGAGGTGCTTGACGAAGTCGACGATGCCGTTGTCGTACTTGTAGGTGACGGCGCGCTGGCCGTCGACCACATCCTCGTGCGCAGGGCGCTCGTCGACCAGCGAGATCGTGAGGCCCTTGTTGAGGAACGCCATCTCCTGCAGCCGGCGGGACAGCGTCTCGAAGTCGTAGTCGACGGTCTCGAAGATCGCGTCGTCGGCCCAGAAGGTGATGTCGGTGCCGGTGCGGTCGGTCGCCTCGCCCTTGACGATCGGGGCCGGCGGGATCGCCGTACGGTCGTAGCGACTGGGTCCAGACGAAGCCGTCGCGTGCGGATCAGGACGCTCGAGCCGCTTGGACAGCGCGTTGACCACCGAGACGCCGACGCCGTGCAGGCCGCCGGAGACGGTGTAGCCGCCGCCGCCGAACTTGCCGCCGGCGTGCAGCACGGTGAGGACGACCTCGACAGCGGGCTTGCCCTCGCCCTCCATGATGTCGACGGGGATGCCGCGGCCGTTGTCGACGACGCGGACACCGCCGTCGGCCTGCAGCGTGACGTCGATGGTGTCGCAGTAGCCGGCGAGCGCCTCGTCGACGGAGTTGTCGACGACCTCTTAGACCAGGTGGTGCAGGCCGCGCTCGCCGGTCGAGCCGATGTACATGCCCGGCCGCTTGCGGACGGCGTCGAGCCCTTCGAGGACGGTGATCGACGACGCGTCGTACGACACGGGCAGCACTCCTGTCGGGGGTCAGCGCTCAGGTCGTTGGGCGGCGGAGGGGCCGCAGGACGAAGGCGTCTGGGATGTGCTGTCCAGTCTACCGGTCTGTGGGCCGTGAAGTGGTCCACTGACGGCGTCTGTGGACGCTTGTGGCGCGCGATCTCCCCTGGGGGAATGTCCCCCCACGCGCCCGGCCCGCTCCAGGCCGCTGTCTAGCCGTATGTGTCGCGGGGTCCCCGACCACGGACGTGCAGCTGGCCCTTCCGCCAGGACGGACGACCGGGTCCGAGGACCAGGACCTTGGTCACCGTGCCGTCCCCGCACTCATGGTTGAGCCGGGCGACCAGGGTGGGAGCCAGCAGCCGCACCTGGGTGGCCCAGGCGGTGGAGTCGGCGCGGACGGTGAGCACGGTCTCGTCGTACTGCTCAGGGGTGCAGTGGGCCGCGACCTCGGCGCCGACGACCTGGTCCCAGCGACCCATCACCCCACCCACCGCGGCTGCGGTCTCCCAGCCGCGCTCCGCGATCAGGCGCTCGACCGATCGACCCAGCAGCTGAGGGTCCCGGTCGTCGGCCTGGGCCCCGCTCCGACGCTGGGCGCGACGGCTCACCGCGACGGGCTGCCTGACGTTCACTGCGGCGTGCGCCCGAGGCTCGGGCGTCGGCCTTGGCCCTGGCCAGCATCGAGCGCGCGAGGTCGATCCCCGACTCCGGGGGCACCGCGACGGCTTCTGGTCGCTCCGCCGGCATCGCGACGGCTTCTGGTCGCTCCACGGGTACCGCGACGGGATCCGGTCCCTCCGCGGGCGCCGGGTTCGTCTCGTCAGCCACTGGGGTGCACCTCCCCGTCCCTGACGTCGACGCGGTCGCCCGAGAGCGCTGTGGGGACATCCTGCGCCACCGCGGCCGTCACGAGCACCTGTTCGGCCGGGGCGACGAGCTCAGCCAGCCGGTCGCGCCGGTCGACGTCCAGCTCGGCGAAGACGTCGTCGAGGATCAGCACCGGCTCGCCGCCGTCCGCGGTCAGCAGGTCGTAGGACGCGAGTCGCAGAGCCAGCGCGAACGACCAGGACTCGCCGTGACTGGCGTAACCCTTCGCCGGCAGCTCACCGAGCCCCAGGAAGAGCTCGTCGCGGTGCGGACCCACCAGCGAGATCCCACGGTCGAGCTCTTGCCGGCGCACGGCAGCCAGCGCCGCGAGCAGCTGGTCGGCGAGCGCTGCCCGGTCCGTGCCGAGGTCGGCCTCCCGGTCCAGGCTCGACACGTAGCGCAGGACCGTCGGCGCGGATCCGGTGGCCAGGGCCGCGTACGCCCGTGCCACCAACGGACGGAGCAGCGCGACGAGCTCGATCCGGGCCGCGAGCAGCTCCGAGCCGGTCGTCGCGAGGTGGCTGTCCCAGACGTCCAGCGTCGGCAGGTCGGTGCTGGCGCCGCGGCCGCGCATCGCCGACCCAGCCGACTTGAGCAGGGCGTTGCGCTGCTTCAGCACACGGTCGTAGTCGGCGCGCACGCCGGCGAGCCGCGGCGTCCGGGCCACCAGCAGCTCGTCGAGGAAGTGCCGGCGATCGGACGGGTCGGCCTTGACCAGGGCGAGGTCCTCGGGCGCGAACAGCACGGTGCGGAGGAGGCCGAGCACCTCGCGCGGCCTGGGCACCGGCGACCGGTTGATGCGCGCCCGGTTCGCTTTGCCCGGCGTGATCTCCAGCTCGACCAGCGTGGAGCGGTCGTCACGGACGACGTTCGTGCGCACGACGGCGCGGTCCGCGCCGTGCCGGACCAACGGGGCGTCGGACGCGACGCGGTGGCTGCCGAGGGTGGCGACGTACCCGAGGGCCTCGACCAGGTTCGTCTTGCCCTGACCGTTGGGGCCGACGAGCGAGGTGACGCCCGGGCGGAGCGGGAGCTCGACGCGCCGCGTACGAACGGAAGTCGGCGAGGGACAGGTGTGAGACGAACACGGAGAGCCGAGCTAGCGGCGTGCGGCGAACGTCACCCTGACATCCGGACGGGCATCAGGAGGTACCGGTAGGCGCCGCCCACACCGCCGTCACCGGCAGCAACTCCCTCGGCGACACCCCCGGTGAGGACGGCCGGTTTGGTGGCCGTCGTGAACGAGAGTCGCGCGACGGGGGAGTCGCAGGCACCAAGGCCGTCAAGCAGGAACTGCGGGTTGAAAGCGATGGTGATCGGGTCGCCGTCGAGCGAGCAGGCCAGGGCCTCCTGGGCCTCGGCCTCGTCGCCCGCGCCGGCGTTGAGCTGGAGCTCGCCGGCCTCGAAGGTGAGGCGGACCGGGGTGTTCCGCTCGGCGACGAGCGCGACGCGCTTGACGGCATCAACCAGCGCGCCGGTGTCGACGTCCGCAACGGTCAGGGCCTCGGCCGGGAGCAACGCGCGGTACTTCGGGAACTCGCCCTCGAGCAGGCGCGTCGTGGTGCGTCGACCACCGCCGTCGAACCCCATCAGGCCTTCTCCGGACGCGCCGTTCGCGAGGGCGATCGCCACCGTGTCCGCACCGACGAGGGCCTTGGCGGTGTCGGCGAGGGTCTTGGCGGGGACGAGCGCGACCGCATCGAGCCCGGTCTGCTCCGGCTGCCAGCTGAACTCGCGAACGGCGAGCCGGTAGCGGTCGGTAGCGGCCAGGGTCACCGTGGGACCCGCGATCTCGACCCGGATGCCCGTGAGCACCGGCAGCGTGTCGTCGCGCCCGGCGGCGATCGCTACCTGGGCGACGGCGGCCGCGAACAGGCTCGAGGAGAGGCTGCCGGTCACGCTCGGCATGTCCGGCAGCGTGGGGTACTCGTCGACCGGAAGCGTCAGCAGCGAGAACCGGGCGCTGCCGCAGAGCAGCTGGACCTTGGGCCCCTCAGTGCTGATCTCGACCGGCCGGGCCGGCAGGCTGCGCGCGATGTCGGCGAGCAGGCGACCGGAGACCAGGGCGCGACCGGGCTCGAGCACGTCCGCGGCGATGGTCACCCTGGCCGACACCTCGTAGTCGAACCCGGACAGGCTCAGGCCCTCGGGTCCGGCCTCGAGCAGGAGGCCGGCGAGCACCGGCAGCGGGGGACGCGCGGGCAGGCTGCGAGCCGTCCACGCCACGGCCTCGGCGAGAACGTCTCGCTCCACGCGGAACCGCACGGATCCTCCTTGGATGGGCAACACGGGTCAGACGTGCTTCTTGAAGTGAGCTGAGCGGTCGTGCCTTTGACCGTAGAGGTTGAGGCTGACACGTCCGGAATGCTCGGGTCACCCTACGACCTCACGGCTTCCCCAGGTTCTCGAGTCCTTGACTTGATGGGCTTTCCCTCTGCATAGGGCTTTTCATCGTCTTCATAGGGCCGGTGGAAACTGTGGATAACTGACGTCTTCGCAGGCCGAACAGCGTGGCGTCGTCCACGGGAGCTGTGGGTACCAGGTGGACGACCGGTCGCACGCGGTGGATTTCGAACGGGATCACACACGTGTCGTGCCGCTCGTCCACGGGTTCTCCCCTGTCCGTCCACAGATCCACAGGGTTGTCCACAGGTTGTGTACTCAGGGTGATTGCGGTAGGGCGATCGTCACCGCGCGTCACGGGGTGAGGGTGTCTGGGCTCAGCTGCGGGTCTGCGACTTGATCCGGTTCGTGAGCTCGGTGACCTGGTTGTAGACGCTCCGGCGCTCGGCCATGAGCTGACGGATCTTGCGGTCGGCGTGCATCACGGTGGTGTGGTCCCGGCCACCGAACTGCTGTCCGATCTTGGGGAGCGAGAGGTCGGTGAGCTCACGGCAGAGGTACATGGCGATCTGCCGCGCCGTGACGAGCACGCGCGAGCGCGAGGCGCCGCACAGGTCTTCCATGGAGAGCCCGAAGTAGGCCGCGGTCTGGGCCATGATCGTCGCCGAGGTGATCTCGGGGCCGGCCGAGTCGGTGATGAGGTCCTTGAGCACGACCTCGGCAAGAGCGAGGTCGACCGGCTGCCGGTTGAGGCTCGCGAAGGCGGTGACCCGGATCAGGGCGCCCTCGAGCTCGCGGATGTTCGTCGAGATCTTGCTGCCGATGTACTCGAGCACCTCGGGCGGGGCGGACAGGCGCTCCTGGGCGGCCTTCTTGCGCAGGATGGCGATCCGGGTCTCGATGTCGGGGGGCTGGACGTCGGTGATCAGGCCCCACTCGAACCGCGAGCGCATGCGTTCCTCGAACTCACCTAGCAGCTTCGGCGGCTTGTCCGAGGTGATGACGATCTGCTTGTTCGCGTTGTGCAGGGTGTTGAAGGTGTGGAAGAACTCCTCCTGCGTCTGGACCTTGCCTTGCAGGAACTGGATGTCATCGACGAGCAGGACGTCGACCTCGCGGTACCGCCGCTGGAAGTTCGCGGCCTTGTCGTCGCGGATCGAGTTGATGAACTCGTTGGTGAACTCCTCCGAGCTGACGTACCTGACACGCGCGCCCGAGTAGAGGTTGCGGGCGTAGTGGCCGATCGCGTGGAGCAGGTGGGTCTTGCCGAGCCCGGACTCCCCGTAGACGAACAGCGGGTTGTACGCCTTGGCCGGTGCCTCGGCGACGGCGACCGCTGCCGCGTGCGCGAACCGGTTCGACGAGCCGATGACGAAGGTGTCGAAGGTGTACTTCGGGTTCAGCCGGCTCGGCTCGTGATCGCGCCGAGCGCCGGGCTGACCGGAGCCAGGACGCGTAGGGGTCGGCACGAAGGGATCAGGTTCACGCTGCTGGTGCTCGTCGAGGCGTCGCACGTTGTGCTGCGGACCGGCGGAGGCTGCGTCGAGGTCGGCGGCGAAGGTGCCGTCCGCGACGTCGTCGGTGAGGTCGTCGAGCGGGGACTCGCTGCCGGCTGCTGACGGGTCGACGGTCACCGCGATCTGGACGTCGGACCCGAGCTCCTCCGCCAAGGCCTCGGTCAGCACGGTCCGGAGCCGGTTCTCGATGACGTCCCTGGCGAAGTCGTTGGGCGCCGCGATGAGGACCGTGTCGCCGACCAGGGCCATCGGCCGGGTCAGCCGGAGGAAGGCGCGGTGCTGCGGGGAGAGCGTGCCGTCAGCGAGCCCAGCAAGGGTGCGACCCCAGACCGCCGCCAGCCTGTCTTCCGCTACGTCGGCTGGCTCCGCCACCGGTGGGGTCTCCTCGGTCTGGTGTTGCGGGAGTGAACGACCGATTCGTCCACACGGTCGTCCACAGGCTGTGTACGGCGGTTCGGACCGGTTTGACCGGATCGAAGACCGAAGGTGTGGCGCCGGACGCTACTCAGGGCGAGCGCCCGGCAGCAAGCGGTTGTCCACAATGGGCCGCCTCAACGTCGAGAGCCAGTCCTTCGCTCCTTGCAGCGTGTCGAACCGTACACCCGCCAGGGGTTGCGTGATGATGGAAGATTCGACCGTCGGTGTTCCGTCCCGAGGCTTGCCGAGGGACCAGCAATCCTGGGCCGCCGCAGCGCCGCAGGCCCTCGTTTGACCCGTCCGTGACCGCGCACGTACCGTAGGAGAGCCGAGTAGTCGGCGGCTGCTGTCCCGTGCTTGCTCTCGTTGCGCATCATCCATTGATGGGCAGTCGAGGTAGGCGTCGGATGGCAGCCTTCCCCCGCACGCTGTCCGCACCGTGCGGCCTTTCCTTCCCGGGAGCATCACCGTGAGCAAGCGCACCTACCAGCCGAACAACCGCCGCCGGGCGAAGACGCACGGTTTCCGGCTGCGCATGAGGACGCGTGCCGGCCGGTCGATCCTGTCCACCCGTCGCCGCAAGGGCCGCGCCGAGCTCTCCGCCTGACCGTCGGGCCTGCTGATGCTCGCTAGCCGCAACCGGCTTCGCGACAGCGCAGAGTTCACCGCAGTCGTCCGCAAGGGCCGGCGGGCGGGGCGCACCCACCTCGTGGTGCACCTGCTCCCCACCAGCACCGACGGGCCGCCCCGGGTCGGCTTCGTCGTCAGCAAGGCAGTAGGAGGTGCCGTGGTCCGCAACACCGTGACGCGTCGGCTCCGCGCTGCCGTGCGCGAGCGCCTCGACCTCCTGCCCGCAGGTTCGCTGGCTGTCGTGCGCGCGTTGCCGGCCTCGGCGGCGGCGTCCTCTGTCGAGCTCGGCGCCGATCTCGACAGCGCCCTGGGCCGACTGCTCCGCTCCACGCCCGCCGTCGACGTCGCGCGATGAGCGGCCTCGAGCGTGCCGTGCGGCTCGTCATCAGCCTGCCGCGCCTGCTGCTCGTGGGTGCCATCCGCGTCTACCAGCTCGTGGTGTCCCCATGGACCCCGGCCTCGTGCCGCTTCTACCCGTCCTGCTCGGCTTACGCAGCCACCGCGCTGCAGCGCCACGGTGTGCTGCGGGGCGGTTGGCTCGCGGTGCGCCGGCTCGGTCGTTGCCATCCCTGGACGGCCGGTGGCGTGGACCACGTACCGCCTGCCAGGGCGCGGCACCAGCACGGAGCGCACCCTGGGCATGGGGCGCACACTAGGCATGGGGCGCACACTGGGCAGGGCACCCACGCCGGGCGCGGCGCCGGTGCACCAGCATCGCTGACGCCGATGAACACAGGAGCCTGACGTGCCGCACTTGCTCAACCCGCTCTACGACGCGGTGTCGTGGGTGCTCCTGCAGTTCCACTCGATGTGGAGCCACATCTTCCCGCCGACGTCCGGCGCGGCGTGGTCCCTGTCGATCGTCATGCTCGTGGTCGTCCTGCGGATCGCCCTGATCCCGGTCTTCGTCAAGCAGATCAAGGCCCAGCGCGGCCTGCAGATGCTCCAGCCGCAGATGAAGGCGCTGCAGACGAAGTACAAGAACGACCGCGCGAAGCTCGCCGAGGAGATGCAGAAGCTCTACAAGGAGACGGGCACCAACCCGCTCTCGAGCTGCCTCCCGCTGCTCGTCCAGTCACCGTTCTTCCTGGCGCTGTACCACGTCCTGTCGATGATCTCGAAGGGCCAGACCGTCGGTGTCATCACCAGCATGGCCACGGTCCACTCGATGCAGAACGCGCTCTTCTTCGGAGCGCCCATCTCGGCCTCGTTCATCCACTCGACCGACCTGAACACCAAGATCGTCGCGGCCGTGATGATCGTGCTGATGACGGCCACCACGTTCACCACCCAGCGCCAGCTCATGGTCAAGAACATGGCGACCGACTCGGCGAACCCGATGGCGCAGCAGCAGAAGATCCTGCTCTACGTCCTGCCGTTCGTCTTCCTGGTCACCGGCATCAACTTCCCGATCGGCGTGCTGATCTACTGGCTCACAACGAACCTGTGGACGATGGGGCAGCAGTTCTACGTCATCCACAACAACCCGACGCCTGGCTCGCCCGCGTACGCGGCGTGGGAGGCTCGCAAGGCCGCGAAGGCCGCGAAGTCGCTGCCCAGCGCGAGCGCGGCAGATGGCTCGGGCGCGATCGTGGTCGAAGAGCCGGTGCCGGTGGTCAAGCGGCAGCAGCCCAAGAGACAGACGAAGTCCCAGCGTGCGACCGTGACCGCACCGAAGAAGCCGCCCGAGTCCCAGCACACCGACGCCTGACACCTGACGCGCTCGCCGCGCTGGCGCCGGCGCGGCGCCCCCGACCGTGCGGTCGACCATGACCGACCCATCCCGAACCAGACGGAGAATCCTGTGAGCGAGTCCACCGACGTCCATGAGGTCGACGCTGTGCAGGGTGACGACGCCCAGCCGGTGGCGGCTGAGCCCGGCGAGGCGACTGCCTCCGAGGCGGCGGAGCTCGACGAGGCAGCCGACTCCGAGGCGGGTGTCCCCGAGGCCGGGAGCCCGGAGACGTCATCGCGTCCGGAGCGTGCCGGGAGCAAGCACCTCGTCGCGGAAGGTGACATCGCCGCCGACTACCTCGAGGGGCTCCTCGACATCGCGGACCTCGACGGCGACATCGACATGGACGTCGAGGGCGATCGGGCCATCGTCTCCATCGAGGGCGGCGACCTCAAGATGCTCGTCGGGCGCGGCGGCGAGGTGCTCGACGCCCTGCAGGAGCTCACGCGGCTGGCGGTCCTTCGGGAGACCGGGGAGCGCAGCCGGCTCATGCTCGACATCGACGGGTTCCGCGCGCGCAAGAAGGTCGAGCTCACCGAGCTCGGGACTGCGGCCGCGAAGGACGCCAAAGAGAGCGGCGAGCGCGTCGCGCTGAAGCCGATGACGCCGTTCGAGCGCAAGGTTGTGCACGACGCAGTCGCTGCCGCCGGACTCACGAGCGAGTCTGAGGGCGTCGAGCCCATGCGCCATGTGGTGGTTCTCCCCGGGTGAGCCAGCACGTTTCACGTGAAACGGCTGGTCTTGGGCCTGCACCTGCCTCCGCCGTCGCACCGGCCGAGGCCGTCGCCTACCTGGGCCCGTACCTGGGGCAGATGAGCCGGTATGTCGAGCTTCTCGCCAGCGACGGCGTTGAGCGCGGCCTGCTTGGGCCCCGCGAGGTACCGACGACTGTGGGACCGTCACGTGCTGAACTGCGCCGTCCTGGGCGAGCTGCTGCCGGTGGGCGCGTCGGTGGCGGACGTCGGAAGCGGGGCCGGTCTTCCTGGGCTGGTCCTGGCCATCGCTCGACCAGACCTTCGTGTGGTGCTGGTTGAGCCGTTGCTCCGTCGGACGGTCTTCTTGAACGAGGTCATCGAGCGGCTGGAGCTGACGAACGTGCAGGTCGAGCGGCGCCGCGCCGAGGAACGATCGCCGAGCGCACAGGACCGCCCCCAGTTCGTCACTGCCCGTGCCGTTGCTCCCCTGGACCGGCTGGCCGGCTGGTGCCTGCCGATGCTGGATCCGGGAGGGGTGCTTCTCGCGATGAAGGGTGACTCGGCAAGCGCTGAGATCGCCGAGCACGCCGCTACGCTCGACCGACTCGGCGCTGTCGAGGTCGAGCTCGTCGAGGTGGGCCAAGGCATCGTCGAGCCAGCGACTCGGGTCGTCCGGATGGCCCGTGCGGGATCGTCGAGCGCGCCGCGAGCCGGCAAAGGCTCCACCGGAACAGCGACAGGGAAGAGGCGACGGTGACGGGAGACGCACTCGACCCGTCGAGCTCGACCAGCGTTTCACGTGAAACGGATGACTTCGACACCCCGCTGGCCCGGGCGGCCAGCAACGCGGTCAGTGTCAAGAACGGCACCGTCGGCGCTCTGCCCCGTCCCACGCAGACCCGCATCATGACGGTCGCGAACCAGAAGGGCGGCGTCGGCAAGACGACGTCGACCGTCAACCTGGCCGCCGCGCTCGCCCTGCACGGCCTTCGCGTGCTGGTGCTTGACCTGGACCCCCAAGGCAACGCCTCGACGGCGCTCGGTGTCCCCCATCAGGTCGGCACCCCCAGCGTCTACGAGGTCCTGGTCGACGGTCAGCCCTTGGGTGAGGTGATCCAGGCCGTCGACGGCATCCCCGGCCTGTTCGCAGCCCCGGCGACCATCGATCTGGCCGGCGCGGAGATCGAGCTGGTCTCGTTGGTGGCTCGAGAGTCCCGGCTCAAGCGGGCGCTGGCCGCTTATGTGCCTGAGGGCGGCCGGCTCGACTACGTGCTGATCGACTGCCCGCCTTCGCTCGGCCTGCTCACCGTGAACGCGATGGTGGCCGCCGAGGAAGTGTTCATCCCGATCCAGTGCGAGTACTACGCACTGGAGGGGCTCGGTCAGCTCGTCCGCAACGTCGAGCTCGTGCGCGCGCACCTCAACCCCGAGCTGCACGTCTCGACCATCCTCCTCACGATGTACGACGCGAGGACCCGGCTGGCCGCGCAGGTGGCTGACGAGGTCCGCGAGCACTTCACGGACAAGGTGCTGAAGACAGTGATCCCGCGGTCCGTCCGTGTCAGCGAGGCGCCCAGCTACGGTCAGACGGTGATGACGTACGACCCCGGGTCCAGCGGAGCGCTCTCCTACCTCGAGGCCGCCCGCGAGCTGGCCCGGCAGGGTGTCACGAGCAAGGAGCAGCCGTGAATGTTCGACGTGGTGGCCTGGGACGTGGCCTGGGCGCGCTGATCCCGACGGCCCCGGACGAGCGTCCTCGGGACAGCGAAGGTGCACGGGACGATGCCGCGGCACCGTCCGGGCCGGCCGGGACGTCGCAGGCGTCCACCGGCGCGTCCATCGGCGCCTCCACCGGCGCGACTCAGGGCCCAGCAGAAGACACAGCTGAGCGCGCCGGGGTGGCGACCGGCGACGGATCGCTTGCCTACTTCGCCGATCTCGACGTCGCCAGCATCAGTCCCAACCCGCGCCAGCCCCGGACCGTGTTCGACGAGGAGGCGCTGGCCGAGCTGGTCCACTCCATCAAGGAGGTCGGGCTGCTCCAACCCGTGGTGGTCCGCGCGACCGGTGCGGGTCGCTACGAGCTGGTCATGGGTGAGCGGCGCTGGCGCGCGACCCAGGTCGCGGGGCTGACGTCGATCCCGGCCATCGTCCGTGAGACAGCCGACGACGACCTGCTGCGCGACGCGCTGCTCGAGAACCTCCACCGCAGCCAGCTGAACCCCCTGGAAGAGGCTGCGGCGTACGACCAGCTGCTGCAGGACTTCGGCTGCACCCAGGAGGAGCTGGCCCGCCGGATCGGGCGTTCCCGGCCGCAGATCTCCAACACGCTCCGCCTGCTGAAGCTGCCTGCGCCCGTGCAACGGCGGGTGGCAGCGGGGGTGCTGAGTGCTGGCCATGCACGCGCGCTGCTCGGGCTGCCTACGCCCGAGGCACAAGAACGACTTGCGCTACGCATCGTCGCGGAAGGCCTCTCGGTGCGCGCCGTCGAGGAGATCGTGACCGTGGGCGACCAGGACGAACCGGACCAATGCACGGAAGTCGCGCGCGCGCCGGCCGACCGCCCCAGGCCTCACGGAGATCGCCGCCCGGCTCTCCGACCGCTACGAGACCCGGGTGCGGGTGGACGTCGGACGCACCCGCGGCACGATCACGGTCGACTTCGGCTCGCTCGACGACCTTCAGCGCATCATCGCGCTGATGGATCCCCCGCCGGCACCCGGCTAGCAGCACGGGCGACGAGACCGTTCCAGAGCTCCCCGAGATCCAGGCCCGCGGCCGCCACAGCCTGCGGGAACAGCGACGTCTCCGTCATCCCTGGCGCTACGTTCACCTCGAGGAACCACACCTCGCCGGCGTCGTCCACGATGAGGTCCGTGCGGGACACGTCACGCAGCCCCAACGCCGCATGGGCTGCCAGCGCTGCCTCAGCGCAGGCCTTGGCCGCGCCGATCTCGAGCCGGGCTGGCGCGAAGAACTCCGTGGTGCCCGCGGTGTAACGGGCCGAGTAGTCGTAGAAGCCGCCGTCCGGGACGATCTCGACGGCGGGCAGCGCGATCGGTCCCGAGTCGGTCTCCACGACGGACACGGCGACCTCCGTGCCTTCCACATAGCGCTCGACGAGCGCGGCGTCGCCGTACGAGAAGCAGCTCACCATGGCCGGAGGGAGGTCCTCCGGGATCCGGACCACGCTCGCACCGAGAGACGAACCCCCGCGTGCTGGCTTCACCATCAACGGGAGCCCGAGACTTTCCAGCAGGGCTTGCATCACCGCGGCGGCCCCGAGCTCGCGGAACGTCGTCTGCGGCAGCGTGACGGAGCGTGGCGTGCACACCCCGGCGGTGAGCACCACGGACTTCGCGGTCGGCTTGTCGAAGGCCGGGCGGCACGCGAACGGCCGCGAACCGACGTAGGGCAGGTCCAGGAGCTCGAGCACATCCCTGACGGCGCCGTCCTCGCCGCTGGCGCCGTGCAGCAGCGGGATCACCACGGCGGGGCGATGGACGGACAACGCGTCCAGCAGCCCGGCGTCGACGTCCAGCACCGCCGTCTCGACACCGGCGCCGTCCAACGCGTCCGCAACGCGCCGCCCGGAGCGCAACGAGACATCGCGCTCGTGCGACAGGCCACCGGCGAGCACGACGACGCGGCCCTCGAACGCGCTCACGCGGTGGCCGGACCTGGCATGTCGGAGGTTCCGCTCGAGGAGTCGAGCCCGGGTCCGAACGTGGCGACGAGCTCGAGCTCGCCCTCGACCACCGAGGCCAGCCGGCGCACGCCCTCTCTGATCCGGTCGGGCTCGGGATAGCAGTAGGACAACCGCAGGCATCGTCGGCCGAGCGGCTTCTCGCGGCCGGCGAAGAAGGCCGTCCCGGGGACGTAGGCCACGCGCGCGGTGACGGCCCGGGCGAGCATCGACGTCGCGTCCAGGCCCTCGGGCAAGGTCACCCATGAGTAGAAGCCGCCGCTGGGGACGGTCCAGGTGGTACCGGCAGGCATCAGCATGTCCATCGAGTCGATGAGCGCGTCGCGACGCTCGCGGTACAGCTCGCGGAAGACCTTGACCTGGTCGAGCCAGGGCTGCTCGATGAGGTAGGAGGCGATCGCGTGCTGGGCGAACTCGGACGGGCAGAGCACCGAGGCCTCGGCGGCCAGGACCAGCTTCTCCCGGATGCCGTGCGGCGCCACGACCCAGCCCACGCGCAGTCCGGGGGCGAACGTCTTCGAGAACGACCCGAGGTACAGCGACCTGCTCCCCGCCGTCGGCTCGCAACGCCTGCGGCACCGAGCCGTCGAAACCGAGCAGACCGTACGGGTCGTCCTCGAGCACAGGGAGCGAGAACTCGTTGCAGACAGCCAGGATCTCGGCCCTGCGCCCGGGCCCCTGGGTCACCCCGGCCGGGTTGTGGAAGGACGGCACGGTGTAGAGGAACGCCGGTCGTCGGCCACGCGCAGCGAGCTCGGTGAGCCGTTCGCGCAGCGCTGCGGGAACCAGCCCCTCGTCGTCCATCGCGACGTGCTCGACCTCGACCTGGTACGCCGCGAAGACCGAGAGGGCGCCGACGTAGGAGGGGGCCTCGGCGATCACGACGTCACCCGGGATCGCACAGCACCCGGGTCACGAGGTCGAGCGCCTGCTGCGAACCCGACTGTGACCACGATGTCGTCCGGGTGGGCCTGCACACCCACCAGCGGGAGCATCGCGTGCGCGATCTGCTCGCGGAGGACGACGGCCCCTTGGCCTGAGCCGTACTGCAGCGCGCTTGCGCCCTGCTCCGAGACCAGCCGGCCGAACGAGTCGGCGATCGCGTCGAGCGGGAGCGCGGACACCGACGGCATGCCGCCGGCCAGCGACACCACCTCGGGCCGCGAGGCGACGGCGAACAGCGCGCGGATCTCCGAGGCGATCATGGCCTTGGCCCGCGCCGCGTAGCGGTCGTGGAAGGGATCGAGCCGGGACCCCTGGGACGAAGGCATCGGCGCTCCTCCGATCCGTCATCCTCGTGGGCTGGTGCTGCTGTTTCGTCGGGCAGCGAGCCGGGCTTCGCTGGTCGCTATCGGTCGTCGAGCGTGACCTCTAGAGTGCCATACGAGCGGTGCTCGACTGCTGAGGACCGCCGCGAGGAGGTCGGTCGGTGGCCCGAGGGCCAGCAGGGCAAGCACCAGGGCAAGCAGTGCGGACAGCAGTGGGAGGCGCGGCGTCATGAGGCTCGCACGCTGGGTCGTGCTCGCGCTGCTCGTCGGCGCAGGGGTGGCGTTCCTCGCTGAGCTGCTGCGACCGCGCCCGGACAGTGCCCCGCAGTCCGGGTACCTGCCGCCGCGCCCCGCTCCCGACCACCGCGTCGTCCTTCCCGACTGATGGCCCGCCGGATCGCGCCGCTTGGCCGCGGAGCTCGCGGACGACGTCTGCTCCCAGCTCCCGGAGCCCTGCTCGGGGTGCACGGTGTGGGGCCTCGCGGGCTGGGTCGACGAGGCACGGGATCGCTGGGGGCCGTGCGGTTTGGTCGCCTCCGTCGACGACGTGCTTGCCGGCTACCTCATGTACGCGCCGCCCGCTTACGTCCCCGGACGGCCGCTTTCGCCGCGGCCCCGATCAGCCCGGATGCGGTGCTGCTGCTGACCGGTAAGGTGCTTCCCGGCTTCGAGGGGGCGGTACCGGAAAGGCGCTGGTGCAGGCGATGGCCAAAGACCTCGTCAACCGTGGGCGTCAAGTGCGGTGGAGGCGTACGGCTCGGCGACCGGGGAGGGCTGCCTGCTGCCGACGGGATTCCTGATCGGGCTGGGCTTCGGGCCGGTGCGTGAGCACCCGCGCAACCCACGGCTGCGGCTCGACCTCCGCACCGCGGTGAGCTGGCGCGGTGACGTCGAAGAGGTCTGGGGCCGGGTCCGTGGTGCGGTGCTGCCGTTCCCGGCGGGCCAGCACCCGACCACGATCAGCCGCTGAGCGGTCGGTGAATGACGGTCAGCGGTTGATGAGGTCCGGCAACCGGATCGATCCGGTAGGGGCGTCGTCCTCGCTCGCGAGGTACAAGCGCTGGACCGCCACGACGACGGCCTCGGCCACGACGTCCCTGAAATCAGCGTCAGCCAGCCGGGCGGCATCGCCGGGGTGGCTCAGGTAACCGACCTCGAGCCGGACGGCGGGCATCCTGGTGCGTCGCAGGAGGTCCCAGGTCTTCTGGTGCGCACCGCAGTCGACGAGGTCGGTCCGTGCGACGACCTCCCGCTGCAACAGCTGGGCGAACCGCTGGCCCATCGGGGACTGCACGCCCTGGTGCTGGCTGCCGTAGTAGTAGGTAGAAACGCCGTTCGCCGCAGCCGAGCAGCTCGCAGTCGGCGTGCACGGACAGGACCAGGTCGGCGCCGAGCAGGTTCGCCGCCTCAGCGCGGGCGGTCTCGTCAGGCGGGACGTCGTGCGGGCCGAGCCGGCCGCGGCTCAGGTAGGCGGTGACACCGGTGGCCGCCAGCCGACCCTCGATCCGCGCCGCGAGGTCCTCGGCGACCTCGGCCTCGGTGAGTCCGTGGCCGCTCTCACCCGGGTCGGCTCCGCCGTGACCTGGGTCGATGACGACGACCTTGCCAGCCAGCGTCGGCCCCAGCCGGCGGATGCGCTCTTGCTCGCGCATGACCGACGGTTCGCCACCGACGATGGTCCGCACGAGCCGGTCGATGGCCTTGAACGTCGCCGGCCCGCAGGTGCCGTCGGCGAGCACGCCGACGTTGCGCTGGAAGTCCTTGAGCGCTCGCTCGGTGTCCAGCCCGAAGATGCCGTCGTCGCGACCAGGGTCGAAGCCGAGCTCGAGCAGGCGCCGCTGGAGGGCGAGGACGTCGTCGCCGGTCAGGAGGTGGCTCGGCGCGTACCAGAGGACGCGGTCACCGAGGCGCCACCTGGCGTCGTCGAGCAGGCGCCAGGTCTGCGGGCCGACGATGCCGTCGACGGTCGCTCCGCGCTGCTGCTGGAACCCGCGTACGGCGGCATCGACCGCGTCGTCGAACTGAGCGTGGTCGTAGTCACCTCGCAGCTCGCCGACACGAGAGCCGGCGCCGCTGGATCGCCCGAGGAGTCCGAGCACCGCGAGCCTGGCGCGGATCTCGGCCACCGCAGGACCGACGTCACCGAGACGGTAGAGAGCCGGTGTCATCGGTACCTCCGTCCCCACGTGCCGCCGGCTGCCCGGTGCAGCACGAACCAGCATGGTATCCGCGCGGAGGTCCCGAACCCGACTTTCCCGTGACCAGACAGCCGAACGGCGGCCCCCACTGGGAACCGCCGTTCGCACGTCGAGGTGAGTCGACTGGTCGAGATGAGGGTCAGGCCGAGGCGCCGAGGAACGGCGCGAGGTCCTTGAGCAGGACGGACTTCGGCTTGGCGCCGACGATCTGCTTCACGACCTCGCCACCGGAGAACACGCTCATCGTGGGGATGGAGGTGATGCCGTAGCGAAGCGGCGATCTTGGGGTTCTCGTCGATGTTCACCTTGACCACGCGCAGCGTGCCGATGTTCTCGGCCGCGATCTCCTCGAGGATCGGGGCGACGGCGCGGCACGGGCGCACCACTCGGCCCAGAAGTCCACGATGACGGGCGTGTCGCTCTTGAGGACATCGGCGTCGAAGGAGGCGTCGGTCGCGCTGATCGTGTTGGCTCCCATGGGGAATCCTTCCTGACTGCGGCGAGGCTGGGCGGCTGGTGGTCGAAGGTGCTTCTGTACGGCGGTCAGCTGGTGACGAGCGCCGGCGCCGGTGCGGCCAGCTCGGCGGTGGTGAGCTCGGCGAGGTAGCGCTCGGCGTCGAGGGCGGCGGCGCAACCGGTGCCGGCTGCGGTGATGGCCTGACGGTAGCGGTGGTCGACGAGGTCGCCCGCGGCGAAGACGCCGGGGAGGTTGGTGAGCGTGGTCGGGGCGTGCGACCTTGCACGTAGCCCTCGTCGTCGAGGTCGACCTGACCGGCGAACAGGTCGCTGCGGGGGTCGTGCCCGATCGCGACGAACAGGCCGGTGACGTCGAGCTCGCGCTCCGCGCCGGTCTTGGTGTTGCGCAGCTGCACGCCGCCGAGCCGGTCACTCGCCGAGGAGTCGGTCGACCTCGGTGTTCCAGACGAACTCGCATCTTGGGGTTGGCGAGCGCGCGGTCCTGCATGATCTTGCGAGGCGCGGAGCTCGTCGCGACGGTGGATGAGCGTGACCGTGTTCGCCGAACCGGGTGAGGAAGGTCGCCTCCTCGAGCGCGGAGTCGCCGCCGCCGACGACGGCGATGTCGCTGCTCGCGGAAGAAGAAGCCGTCGCAGGTCGCGCAGCACGAGACGCCGCGGCCGGCGAGCTCGCTCCTCGTTGTGCAGGCCGAGCTCGCGGTAGCTTGGAGCCCGTGGCGATGATGACCGTGCGCGACAGGTGGACGGCGCCGGCGCTGTCGGTGACGTTCTTGACGGTCGCCGGTGAGGTCGACGGCCATCGATGTCGTCGGCGACGAGCTCGGCGCCGAAGCGCTCGGCCTGGCGCCGGAGGTCGTCCATCAGGTCGGGGCCCTGGATGCCGTCGGGGAAGCCGGGGAAGTTCTCGACCTCGGTGGTGTTCATCAACGCGCCGCCGGCGGTGACCGAGCCCTCGAAGACGAGCGGGTGCAGGTTGCCGCGAGCGGCGTAGACCGCCGCGGTGTAGCCCGGCGGGGCCGGAGCCGATGATGATGACGTCCCTGACCTGCTGGTCGGCAGCGGTGCTGCTGGTGCTGTTCGCGGTGCTGGTCACGGCGTGCGCTCCATACTTCAGGCGGACCTTACGGGTGCTTCAACCGATCCTAGGCGCCTGCCATTCCGCGCTGCGCGAACGCGGCGAGAACACCGTGCCGCGCTCCGGTCCGGCCGGCGCGCGGCCGGTCGTCGGACCGGCTCAGGGCCGGCCGACGGACTGGCTCAAGGGCGGTCGACGGACTGGTAGGTGATCAGATGGGCGTCCTTCGAGACGCCGCAGGGGGCTCCACGACGAAGACGTCGAGCTTGTCTGCCTTGGTTCCGGGCAGGACGATCACCAGCGCCGGCTTGCCTTCGTAGGTCCCGGCGTCGGCCGCGATGGGCTTCACCGAGGGGTCCGCGCCGTCCAGCACGGCGGCGAAGCAGGCGTTCAGGGCGTCCTGGTCGCCGAGCAGGCTGGTCAGCGCGGCGTCGACGGCGGCACTGCCGGTCGGGACGGGCGTCGACGACCCCGCCGTGTTCGGCGAGGTGCCGACCGAGGAGGTCGCAGGTGCGCTCGCTGTGCCGGCTGTCGGCGTGCCCGAGACCAGCGAGCGCACCTGGGTGGGCAGCGAGGTGGCGTGGTAGGCAGTCCCGCTCTGCTTCACGACCACGGCGGCGGCTGGGGAGACCGCGCCCGACGCCGTGCTCGCGACCGTGTCGTTGTGGGTTCGTTGATGCAGGATCGCCCAGCCGCCTCCGAGCACCAGGACGGCGGCGGCCGCCACCGAGACGTACCGGAGGTCCATGCGACGCCGGCGCGAGGCCAGCGGAACCACGGTGTCGCCGGTCGCGCTCTGCGGGATGGTTCCGGCCTGCGCGCGGTCGAAGGAGAGGTCGCTCGTCAGCGTGTCTGCCGGGAACGCGTCGGGATCGGCCGCAACCGCGACCAGCGCTGCGTTCAGCCGCGCGACGACGTCCGGCGGCATCGTGACCGGCTCGAGGTGCCCGAGGAGGTCGCGCACGAAGGCGTCGTCGCTGGAGCTCAGGTCGTCGGATCGCTCAGGATCGGACGGGTCTGCCGGGGTGTTGCGGTCAGTCATCGGGGGGCACCTCCTTCCGTATCCCTGGGACGGTCCGGTTGTACGACGCCCCCGGAGCCGTCCGGGTTCCGCAGATGGGCAAGAAGTGGCAGAAGCCTCGCGCGGCCGCGGGAGCAGCGGCTCTTGACGGTGCCGACCGGGCAGTCGAGCACGCTCGCGGCGTCCTCGACCGAGAAGCCCTGCAGGTCGACGAGGACCAAGGCGGCCCGCTGGTCGAAGGGCAGCGTGGCGAGCGCGTGCTCGACGACGATCGAGGTCTCGCGCTCGCTGATCGCGTCTCGCGGCGAGGCCGGCATGTGGGCGTCGTCGTCGGGCAGCGGGTCAGCGGCACGCACCTTCCGGCGCCGGACGAGGTCGAGGCAGGCGTTCACGACGATCCGGTGCAGCCAGGTGGTGACCGCCGCGTCGCCCCGGTAGGAGGCCGCGTTGCGGTAGGCCGAGATCAGCGCGTTCTGCAGGGCGTCGGCGGCGTCCTCGCGGTCGCCGAGCGTGCGGAGCGCCACCGCCCACAGGCGGTCCTGGTGCTTGGCGACGAGCTTGCCGAACGCGTCGGGGTCCCCGGCGACATGGGCTGCGACGAGCGCGCGGTCCTGCGTGTCGCCGGGCTCGTCAGACATGGGCGTCAGCGTACGGGGTCAGTTGCGGAACACCTGGATGTCGCGGACCGTGCCCTGGAAGCCGCCGGTCACCGCCGGCAGCTTCGTGAGCCAGACGAGCAGGTAGCGGGCCTCGATCTTCGCGGCCGGTGCCAGCGTCACGACGTCGACGGCTCCTTGGGCGGCAGCGACGGTGAAGTAGTCGGAGGCGCTCTCGGACATCCGGTCTGCCGCCCGCAGCTCCAGTGACGTGCCCGGACCGGACGAGCTCGACCTGCACCGCCGCCACCGTGGTCTTCGTCCCGAGGTCCAGGAGCAGTCCTACGCCAGGCTTCAGGCCGCCGAGGAGCGCGGTCGTGTAGACCAGCGTGTGCCAGCTGGTCTTCGGGTCACCGTCGATCGCGAGGTGCACGAGGTCGGGGTTCTCGGTGCCGTTGCCGTCCGGGTCGAAGTCGCGGGCGGAGACGATGGGGACGGGGCCGCTGGGAGGTTGGGGCGAGGTCGAGGCGGTCGAAGGCACCACGATGGGTGCCGCGGCGGGGGCGATCGGGCGGTTCTCGTCGGAGCGCAGCGCGAGGTAGCCCAGGCTGCCGATCACCGTGAGGATGACGACGGCCGCAGCCACGATGACCCGTCCGGCGCTGCGGCGCGGCTGATCGAGGTCGTCGAGCGGCAAGGCGAGCACGCGGCGGGTGGCGGCCTCCAGCGCCGCGGCGACCGCTGACGCCGTGAGCAGCGGCGAGCCTCGACCGGGCAGTCCGAGCGCGCGGGCGCACACCTCGTCGAGCGGGGCGGGAACCCCGGCCAGCACCCGGCTGGGTCGCACCGGCCGTCCGCCCTGCCCGCGGGGCCGAGGGGAGGGAGCACTCGGCCGGGTCGCCCGGCCAGCGCCCGGTCAGCGTGGCGTAGAGCAGTGCGCCGAGGTACCAGGCGTCGGACCGGTCGACGGCGCCGGCCGCACCGTCGGTGATCACCGCGTCCAGCGGGCGGGCGGTGCCGAACGCGAGGACACGGACGCGGCCGTCCTCGGTCCGGAGCACCCACCGAGGGGTGGGTCGGCCGTGCTCGAGCCCCAACGGCTCGGCCCCGGCCAGGGCCTTCGCGGCCTCCAGCACGATCCGAGCGCCTTCGGCGTCGGGGAGCGGTCCTGCCGCGAGGAGCTCCTCGACGGAGGTCCCGACGTTCCACTCCGTCACCAGGCAGGCGCCGTCAGGACCGGTCACGATGTCGAGCACGCGCTGGATGCGGGGATCCTCGACCAGCGCTGAGGCTCGCGCGCCGTCCAGGACGGCGTCGGTGCGCGGGCCTTCCTGGTCGAGCACCAGCACCCCGACGGCCCGGTGCAGCACGCTGTCGACCGCGCGCCAGAACGACCAGCCGGGGCCGTCCAGGACACGGTCCTCCAGCGTGTACCGGCCGGCAAGGATGCGCACCGCACAAGCGTAACGACAGCGCGCCGAGCGGCCGTCCAGCCCGGTGGACCGGTTCGCCGGGTGCTCCAGGGTCAGCTGGCTGTGGGCCTGGTCGCGCCGAAGTAGCCGTCGAGGTAGACCTTGGTGATCTGGACGACCCCGCCCGTGTGCGGTGCCTCGATCATGTAGCCGCCGCCGATGTACAACGTGACGTGGTGGATGGCCGCCGGGTCCGTCGGGCTGTTCGAGTAGAAGAGCAGGTCGCCCGGCTGGAGGTCGGCGAGCGCCGGGTGCGGGCCGGTGAACCATTGCTCGCGCGAGGTTCTCGGGAGATGCACGCCCGCTTGGGCGTACGCCCAGCCGGTGAGGCCGGAGCAGTCGAAGGTGCTGGGGCCGGTCGCCCAGATGTAGGGGTCACCGAGCCGGGTGCGGGCCGCGGTGATGGCTGCGGCGACGACGGCGGAGGTGCCCGGCGGGACGGTGGTGGGCGCGTTGGGGTCGATCATGACCACGGCGGCCGCCCTGGCAGCGGCTGCGGCGGCTGCGGCGGCCTGGGCCTGGGCGACCAGCCGCAGGACGTTCTGGTTGGCGGCGGCGAGGGTGGCCTGGCGCTCCGACAGCAGCCCGATGACGCGGGCCTTGTCCACGGCGGCCTGGGACTCGAGCTGGGCGCGCTTGGTCGCCAGCGTGTTGAGCGCTGCCAGCTGGCGTCCGGCGGCGGCGACCCGGCCGTCCGCGGTGAGCACCGAGCTGGCGTCCGCGGACATCACCCGCTGCACCGAGTCGTAGCGGTTCAGCACGTCGTTGATGTCGCTGCCGTCGAGCACCGTCGCGTACAGGCCGAGCTGACCCCCGGCCCGGTACAGGTCGCGGATGCGGTCGATCTGGTCGTCCTGCATCGCCTGGCTCGACTCCCCGAGCTGGTCCGCCTGCTGGGAGAGCGTGAGGTACTGCGTCACCACGGACGCGAGCTTCTCCTGGATCCCGTCGTAGTCCTCGGAGGCGGCTTCCGCCTGCGTCTCCAGCGCCTGGACCTGCGCTGCGATGCTCGCGGCCTGCGCCTTCGCCTGGGCCACGGTCTGGTCGGCCGAGGCCGGCCCGGCGAGCAGGCTGACGGTGATGGCGACGCTGCCGAGCGTCGCGACCGCGCCGATCAGCCGCGCTCGAGCCTTCGCCATACCTTGTCCGTCGGCCCTTGCGGGGCCGCCCTTGAGCATGGCGCACCCGTCCGGCGCATCGCCGGCCACCCGCGCGCCGGGGCTCGCCCCCGTTCAGGGGCTCCTGCTCAGCGGCGCACCCTCGGCCCCGATCATGGCGGTGACCTCGGCGACCTCGGCGACCCGCAGCCGGCGCGCGACGAACAGGAAGACCACGAGCACGATCGGGGTCACGACGATCACCAGGACCAGGGCGCCGGCCTTGCCCGAGTCGGTCGCCCCGACGACCCAGTGCCGGAACGGCCACGCGACCAGCGCGGAGACGATGCCCGCGATCGACAACCGCACGAGCGTGCGCACCGTGAGGTAGGTCTCGAGGCCGTCCAGCCGTCCGCTGAGGATCCGCCAGAGCACGACGTTGGTGACCGCGTAGGCGACGACGTAGCCCAGCGCGAGGCCGGCGACGGCCTGGTCCGGAGGGAGCACCCGGTACAGCGTGTAGCCGACCCCGATGTTCACGATGTTCAGGAAGATGTTGACCAGCGCCGGGGTCTTGGTGTCCTCCAGCGCGTAATAGCCGCGGAGCAGGACGTAGTACAGCGAGTACGGCACGGTGCCGATCGCGAACGCGGTGAGGACGGTGCCGAGGATGCGCCCGTCCGCGTCCGAGGTGTTGCCGTACGACACCAGCAGCTGGGGCAGCCGCGGGCCGAGCAACAAGAAGAGCACCGTCGCCGGGACCATCGCCGCACCGATCAGCCGCATGCCTCGGCCGAGGTCGTGCCGGACCAGCGGCAGGTTCCCGGCGTGCGCGGCACGGCTCATCCGTGGCAGCAGCGCGGTGATGATCGAGACGGTGATGATCGAGTGCGGGAGGATGAACATGAGGTGCGCGTTGGAGTACGCGGCACTGCCGGCGCCGGGCGAGCCACCGGCGTCGGCCTGCTCCCCCGCGGAGTTCGCGAGCCGGATGATCACCGCGTAGGCGATCTGGTTCACCGCGACGAAGAAGATCGTCCACTTGGCCAGGGTCACCGAGGTCCCGAGCCCGTGGCCACGCAGGTCGAACCGAGGCCGGAAGCGGTAGCCGGCGCGGCCCATCACGGGGACCAGGACCAGGGCTTGCAGGACCACTCCACCGGTGGTGACGAGCCCGAGCAGCAGGATCTGGCTGTTGGTGATGCTGTTGATGGTCGGCTGGTGGGTGACGTACAGGAACACCAGCGAGCCGATGATCACGACCACGTTGTTGAGCACCGGCGCGAACATCGGCGCCCCGAAGTGCCCGCGCGCGTTGAGCACCTGCGAGTACAGCGCGAACATGCCGTAGAACAGGATCTGCGGCAGGCACAGGTACGCGAAGGCGATCGCGACCTGGAGCTCGCGCGAGCTCCCCTGGGCCGGCACGTAGAGGCGGGTGATCCAGGGCGCGGCCAGCACGGCCACCGTGGTGATCCCGATCAGGACCAGCCCGGCCAGGGTGAGGAGCCGGTCGGCGAAGGCGCTGCCGCCGTCGGAGTCGTCCTTCATGTGGCGGACCAGCTGGGGGATGAACACCGCGTTCAGCGCGCCGCCGATGAGCAGGATGTACAGGATGTTCGGCAGCGTGTTCGCGGTGGCGTAGGCGTCGGGGAGCGGCCCGACAGCGCCGATGGCCGCGGCGATCGCGACCGTGCGGAAGATGCCGGTGAACCGCGACACGACCGTCCCGGCGGCCATGACCGTGCTGGAGCGCAGGATGCCGTCGTCGATCGGGTCCTCGCTGAGCGTGCTGCTCATGAGATGCGCTTGCGTGCTGAGCCGGGCGAACCCGGACGGCGGCCGCGGCGGACGGCCCTGGCGAGCCGGACGACGAGCGCCCCCGCGAGCAGCACCATGGCGCCGCCGACGACGAGCTCGGCCACCGCCCCCAGGCCGGTGACCTGCAGGGCGAACGGCACCACCGCACCGTACGGGGTCCCCTCCTTGGTCTGGAGCTGGAGGCGTACCTGGACGTTGCCGTTGGCGTTGGACTCGACGGGGACCTGGACGCTGACCCGCTGCCCGGCGCCGACCGTCACAGGAGCCGGCTGGGTCACGGTGAGACGGACGTTGGGGACAGCGGTGACCATCAGCCGCACCGTCACCGAGGCGCTGAGGTCGTTGGCGATGGTGATGGGGATCCGCCCGCTGCGTGCGGCCAGCGTCACCGGCCCGACCTCGACGAGGTGGACGGAGTCCTGCAGCACAGCCGTCTGGGCGAGCAGCGCCGTGGTGTAGGCGCTGCCGCCGAGCCGGTCCACCCGCCACGCGGCGGACTCGGAACGAAGCTGCGCCTCGCGGTAGGGGTCGGTAACCGTCGGCTGCTTGTCGCCCGACGCCGCCACCGTCAGCACGCCGGCGACCTCGTCGAGCCTGCCACGGACGTCGGAGGTCATGGCCAGCTGGCTGGCTGCTACCTCGTGCGGCACCGCGGCGGCCGGG
>CAWFVK010000002.1:0-217542 GCA_963819215.1 uncultured Actinomycetota bacterium
CCTTCGTTCCTGCGGGCGGTCGACCCGAAGATCGCCCTGGTCGAGGTCGGGGTCGGCAACCCGTACGGCCACCCGAACCAGGGCACCCTGGAGACCCTGGCGAGCGAGGGAGCGCTGATCGGGCGGACGGATCTCGACGGATCACTGGCTGTGTCGGGCACGGAGAACCATCTCGTGCTGACGCAGCAGCACCCGCCGTGACGCCATGGACGGGAGCCCCTCGGGGACCGCTGGCGTGCGTCGGCCACGCTCGCGAGACTGGAGACATGATCGGTCGTCTGCACCACGTCGTCATCGACACGCCGGACCCGCGGGCGCTGGCCGCCTTCTACTCCGAGCTCGTCGGCCTCCCCATCACCTATGACTCCGACGACTGGGTCGTGATCGCTCGAGACTCGACGTCGTCCGGCGTGGCCTTCCAGCTGGCGCCCGACCACCAGCCGCCCGCCTGGCCGGACCCCGAGCATCCCCAGCAGTTCCACTTCGACGTCATGGTCGACGACCTCAACGAGGCGGACGCGCAGGTTCAGGCCCTGGGAGCCCGGCGGCTGACCGACCTCGACGGCGGCGTCTACGCGGACCCCAGCGGGCACCCGTTCTGCCTCGTCCCCCGCCCTGGCTGGGCGGAGCCCATCGGCTAGCTCGCGCCGGCGACCACCCGACCCGGACGCCGATGAGCCGCACGGCAGTCATGAACTGCTGAGGATCACCAGCTGCTGGGTGGCCCGCGTCATGGCGACATAGCGATCGACCGCTCCTTCGATGCCCACGCCATAGGCCTGCGGATCGACGAGGACCACCAGGTCGAACTCCAGCCCCTTGGAGAGCTCCGGTGTCAGCGACCGGACACGCGCGTGCTCTCGGGGAAGAGGCATCGCCGATCACGCAGGCGATGCCGTCGACGTGGGCTCGAGCCAGCTATCGAGGATCGCGCCGAGCTCGGTGACGGGGCCGTGGAGCACCGGCACCCGCTGCTGCGGATCGAGGTCGGCACGTTGGCGTCCGGCAGCGCGGCCCTGATCACCGGCTCGGCCTCGGCCATGACCTCCGTCGGCGTCCGGTAGTTGATGCGTCAAGGAGGCCAGCGTGATGCGGTCGAGCCCGATCCGCTCCAGCCGTTCTTGCCACGACTCGCGTGAACCCGTGCCTGGCCTGGGCGCGGTCCCCGACGATCGTGAAGCTGCGTGACGGGCAGCGCCGCAGCAGCATCTGCCACTCCGCGTCGGTGAGCTCTTGCGCCTCGTCGACGACGACGTGCGCGAACGGCCCCGCGAGCGCGTCGGGCTGGTCGTCGGCAAGGGCGGCCGAGTCCACGAGGACCTCGTGCAAGTCCTCGCCGCGAAGCATCGACATCACCCGCCATACTCGGCGTCGTCGGCGGCGATCAGGTCGTCGAGGACTCGCGCCATCTGCTCGCGCTGACCGCGGCATCGCGCGACGGTGCTGGCGCTGACGTCGAGCGAGCGTCGGGATCGCCCAGCCGCTGGCGTGCCGCGTCGAGCAGCGGGAGGTCGGACACCGTCCACGCGTGCGGGTTCGTCCGCTGGAGCAGCTGCACCTCGGCGGGGCTGAGCCAGGGAGCGCACCTGCGCAGGTAGGCCGGCACCGACCACAGGTCGCCGACGACGTCGGCCGCCTCGAGCGAGCGGCCAGGCGGTGTTCAGGGCGGCGAGCAGGTCGTCGCTCTGCAGCAGGGCCCTGCGTACCTGATCGGTTGTGCCCGCACCGTCGTGCCTTGGCGAGCAGGATCTCGACGAGCTCGTCGCAGGACCTGCTCCCGTGCTTCGTTGTGCGGGGTACCGGCGGTGGGCGACGTCGAAGGCATCGGTCCAGTCGGCCGCGCTCAGCCGGAGGTCCGACCACGGGGTCGTCACCTCTGTGGGTCTGCTCGGCGGCTCCTCGTAGAACCGCACGGCTGCCTCGATCGCCGACATCATGGCCGCGGAGGACTTCAGCCGCGCGACCTCCGGGTCGGGCTCGGCCGACTGCGGCGGCGCCCTCGGGACCAGATCGCGCAGCGGTGCAGGTCTGCACCCCCTCCTCCCCGAGGCTGGGGAGGACGTCGGCGACGTAGGCCAGGTACGGCTGGTGCGGACCGACGAACAGCACGCCGCCCCGGTGGTGCCCGAGCCGCGGGTCGGAGTAGAGGAGATAGGCCGTGCGGTGCAGGGCGACGACCGTCTTCCCCGTACCGGGGCCGCCGTCGACGACCAGCGCCCCGCGCGACCCGGCACGGATGATGGCGTCCTGGTCGGCCTGGATCGTGCCGAGCACGTCGCGCATCTGGGCGGTGCGGGTGCTGCCGAGGCTGGCGATGAACGCGGACTGGTCGTCGAGCGCGGCCGCATGCCCGGCCAAGCCCGTCGGCAGTGAACACCTCGTCCCAGTAGTCGCTGATCCGGCCGAGGGTCCAGCGGTACCGGCGGCGGCTCAGCCAGGCCCATGGGGTTCGCGTGGGTGGCACCGAAGAACGGTTCGGCCGCTGGCGAGCGCCAGTCGACGAGCAGGCGGCGACCGGTCGCTGTCGGTGAGGCCGAGCCGTCCGACGTACACCGGCTCGGGGTCGTCCGCGGCGACGATCTGGCCGAGGCAGAGATCAAGGCCGAAGCGCCGCAGCGTCCGCAGCCGAGCGGTGAGCCGGTGGACCTCGAGGTCGCGGTCCATGGCCTCTTGGCCGATGCCGCCCGGGGCCCTGCGCTGGAGGTCGAGGCGCGCGAGAGAGGTCGGCGATCGACTCTGCGAGGCGTGCTCGCGATCGCAGCAAAGTGCCGCTCGTCATCGGCGATCAGGCGGGGGTCAGCCTTGGCGGCGAGGTGGGCGGGAAGGTCGAACACGCTGGTGGTCCGAGGGTTCACGTCATCAGCTCCGATCTGAGGACGGTCACCCTAGATCGAAAATTTGGCCCTCATGAGGCCGCGCAAACTCTGCTACAAAGGGAAATGCAGGGGCGTCGAGCCCCCGAGCGCCTCGAGCGCCGGCAGCGCCGCGACCAGGGCCGCTCGCTGCGCGTCGTCGAGCTGGCTGAAGCGCTCGAGCAGGCTGATCGTCCTGGCTCTGCGGGCGTCCTCGAGCACCGTCCGCCCATGGTCCGTCGCCGTCAGGAACGACGATCGCCGGTCGTCGGGATCTGCCGCCCTGGTCACGAGCTCTTCGCGTTCGAGCGCCGCCGCCACCCGCGACAGCGTCGCCGGCGTGACTCCCTCGAGCGCGGCGAGGTCGCCGAGCCGGACCTCGCCGCCGTCGACGACAGTCCCGAGCGCTGACAGCACGCTGCTGGACAGCGGGCTGACGGTCTGCCGACGAAGGATGCGACCCACACGTACCAAGGCGTCGTACAGCCGGGGGACGTCAGCGGTGGCCCGCTCGTCGACCAACGTGCTCACGGTCATCGTCCGTCGCCCTCCGCTCGGGCCCCAGCGCCGACGGCAGCCGGCCCGTCCGCCGCGCGCTGCTCCTCACCAGGCTCCTCGCCAGGCGCCTCGCCGAGCGCCGGCTCGTCCGGCTCCTCGCCGATCCGACCGCCCGCGGCCGAGGTCGAGAGGTCCTTGACCTTCTTCGTCTTGCCGAAGAAGGCAAGCACGGCCGCGACCAACGTCATCCCCGCCGCGATCGAGAACACCAGGACCAGCCCGCTGTGGAACGGCGCCGAGATGAGGTTCGGGAAGAAGTTCTTTCCCGTCAACGTCGCCACGTTGTTCGCGGGCAGCGTGTTCAGCACACCGCTCGGCGCCAGCAGGCTCGCGATCGGGTTGTAGCCGAGGAAGGCGGCGAACAGGATGCCGACCGGCGGGATCGACGCGACCGAGGCGGCAGTCCCAGCGGGAACTCCTTGCGCGACCAGGCCGCTGCTCAGGGTCGACGGCAGCGACGACGCGAGTCCGATGACCATCAGCGAGAAGAACAGGCCGATCGACAGCGCCTGTCCCGAGTTCATCCCGGTCATCCGCATCCCGGACGCGGCGCCGCGCTGCCGGGCGGGGACGGCGTTCATGATCATGGCGGCGCTGGGCGAGGAGAAGAGGCCGAAGCCGATGCCGCTCAGCGCGAGCAGCGTCGCGAAGATGTAGTAGCTGAAGTCACGGGCAGGACGACGAACCCGATGAACGAGGCCGCCGTCACGAGCAGGCCGCCGACGGCGTACAGCCGCGCGCCCTGCCGGTCGGACAGCGCGCCGGCCAGCGGTCCGGAGACGAGGAACCCGACGGTCAGCGGCAGGAGGTAGATGCCGGCCCACAGCGGCGTGCTCTCGTAGTTGTAGCCGTGCAGCGGCAACCAGATGCCCTGCAACCAGATGATCAGCATGAACTGCAGACCACCCCGGCCGATCGACGCGAGCAGGCTGGCCAGGTTGATGGTCCAGAACTCCCGGATCTTGAACAGGTCCATGTGGAACATGGGGTCCTTGACCTTCGTCTCCACGATCCCGAAGGCCACGAGCACCAGCACACCGCCGATCAGGCTGGCGAGCACCCACGGGTTGGTCCAGCCCATGGTGTTGCCGTCGTACGGCTGGATGCCGTAGATCGTGCCGGTGAGGATCGCGCCGAGGCCGATCGCGAAGAGGATGTTGCCGGCCCAGTCGAGGGTCCCGCCGTGCCGGGTGCCCGTCTCCTGCAGGGAGCGGTACGACCAGATGGCCCCGATCACCCCGATCGGCACGCTCACCCAGAACACCGCTCGCCAGTGCCACTCGGAGAGCAGGCCACCGAGGACGAGGCCGAGGAACGAGCCGGCGATGGCCGCGACGGCGTTGATGCCGAGCGCGAGCCCGCGCTGCTCGGGCGGGAACGCGTCGGTGAGGATGGCCGTGCTGTTGGCCATGATCATGGCGGCGCCGACCCCCTGGACCACCCGCCACAGGATCAGCCAGAGTGCCCCGTGGCCACCCTGGAAAGGATCCAGCGACAGTGCGATCGAGCGAGGCCGCGAAGATCATGAAGCCGAGGTTGTAGATCGTGACCCGGCCGCGCATGTCGCCCAGTCGCCCGAACGTGACGACCAGGACGGCCGTCACCAGCAGGAAGCCCATGAGCATCCACAGCAGGTAGCTCACGTTGCCGGGGGCGAGCGGGTTGAGCCCGATCCCGCGGAAGATCGCCGGCAGCGAGATCAGCACGATCGAGGCGTTCACCGTCGCCATCAGCATGCCGAGCGTGGTGTTCGACAGGGCCACCCACTTGTAGTGCGGGTGGTCGCGGTCGTACCTGCGGTTGGCCGAGGGCTCGGGCACGGTCTGGGTGGCACTGGTCATGGGTGAGAACCTCCACGACCAGTCTCCTGCAATTAGTTGCTATCTGCAAACTAACTACTTGACGCGTCCATCACATCTTGTTGACCGAGCCCACCGACGAGTCGTTCGTGACCCAGACCTGGGCGCCGTCGAACGCGACGGCGTGCGGCGTCCCGCCGATCGAGATCGGCGCGGACGTGCTGCCGTCGGTGACCCGGATGCGGGTGACCGTGGCGTTGCCGGCGTTCGCGACCCACATCGTGGTGCCGTCGAAGGCGATGCCGTCAGGGTGGTTGACGCCCGCCACCGTGCTGAGGACGTTGCCGTCGCTGACGCGGACCTGGCTGACGCTGCTGCCCGCATAGTTGGCGACCCACATGCTGGTGCCGTCGAAGGCGAGTGACTCCGGCTGACCTCCGACAGGCACCGGGGTTCCCAGCGTGTCGTCGGACGGTTTGATCCGCACGATGGCGTTGTCGCCGGATTCTGCGACCCAGAGGCTGGTGCCGTCGAAGGCGACGGCGACGGGCTGGCTGCCTACGTCGATGGTGTCCTGAAGCGCGCCGTTGATCGCGTTGAGCTTGGTGACGGTGTTGCT
This sequence comes from uncultured Actinomycetota bacterium, assembly GCA_963819215.1. Lineage (GTDB taxonomy): Bacteria > Actinomycetota > Actinomycetes > Prado026 > Prado026 > CAWFVK01. Next base: position 5,829 of record CAWFVK010000002.1, read on the forward strand.
GCCGGAGTTGGCGACCCAGATCGAGCTCCCGTCGAACGCGATCCCGGCGGGAGCCTGGCCGACGGGGAAGGTCTGCGCGCCGCCGCCGTCGGAGGCCCGCAGGCGGGTCACGGTGGCGTCGCCGGCGTTCGTCACCCAGATGTCGGTGCCGTCGAAGGCGATGCCGTCCGGGTTCGAGCCGACCGGATAGGTGCCGAGCTTGGCGCCGTCCGCCGTCCGGATCTTGCTCACGGTGTCATCGCCGTAGTTCGCGACCCACAGGTCAGCGCCGTCGTCGGCCGCGGCCTTCGGGAAGGAGCCGACGGGCAGGCTGGCGGTCTGGTTGGCGCCGTACCAGTGCAACGTGGCGAGGCGTTGCGCACTCGTGCCCGTGCCGTACATGTTCTGGCTCTGGGTCTGGGTGAAGTACCGGTCGTCGAAGTTGTGGTCGGCGAGGTAAGCGACGACGTCGACCGCGATGTTGACCGTGCCGGTGTTGTTGTACAACGAGAGCTGACCAGGAACGCCGGTGGTCGACAGGCCCACGGTCACCTGGTTCGGGGTCGCCGCGGCGCCGGTCCAGTTGAGGTTCGAGGTGAACGGTCGCGGTTTGTCCGCCGGCCACACGGTCAGGTAGCTCCCGGTCGTCCCCTGGACGGCGGTGACGTTGAGCACCAGACCGACGGCGCCGGCCGGGACGTTGCAGTTGCCCTGGGCGCCCGTCGCGGTGACGGTGTAGGTCTGACCGGCGCCCAGCGGCGTTCCGCGGGGACCGACACGGCGGTTGGCGCGGGTGTCCATCAGCCTGCAGGGTCGGATGGGCTCGACCACAGGCCGGACCCCCGTCGAGACCGGCAACGTCACCGCTGCCGCACCCGCTGAGCCCCCCGACGCGATCGCCCAGCCGCTACCAGCGCCGACCACTGCCGCCGCGAGCAGCGCGACAGCACCCACCCACCCGAACGATCGCCGAATGACCGTGCTTCGTCCTACCACCGCGGTGCCTCTCATGCGTGCTCGGGTCTTCGGTCCCCAGGTGGGGTTTGAGTGCGGTTGAGCACCACCGACCCCGGGCGACTGCTGTCTCCCGGGGTCGGTGTCTGACCTCTGTGCCTGGCGGTCCCGCTGTGCTTCGGGGTCCCGTCCGCTGTGATCGGCGCGGTTGCCCGAGTTCAGGCTAAGGCGCCGTGACGGTGGAGGTTGCCGTGCTGCCCACATAGGTGGAGTCACCGGAGTAGGTCGCCGTGATGGTGTGCGTCCCAGGGGTCAACGCCACTGTGCCCAGCGGCGCGTTGCCCGAGGCGTTGAGCGCCACGACCTGCGGCGCGAGGCTGTCGATGACGAACGTGACGAGCCCGGTGGCGACGGGGCTGCCCGCCACGCTCGGCCGCACCCTGGCCGTGATGCTGACGCTGTCGCCCGTGAGAGTCCCGCTCGCCGGGACGACCGCCGTGGTGGTGGTCGCCTTGGTCACCGTGATGGTCACCGGAGTGGAGATGCTCGACGCGAAGCTGGCAGAGCCGTTGTAGGTGGCCACGAAGGTGTGCGTGCCGACCGTCAGCCCGGGCACAGCCAGTTTCGCCGTCTCCACGCCGTTGAGCAGGACGAGCGCCACCGTGCCGGTGACCGCGGAGCCCTCGTTGAAGGTCACGGTTCCGGTCGGGAGGCCGGTGCCGCCGATCTGCTTGACGACGGCCTTCAGCGCGCCGTTCTTGCCGAGACCGATGGTGGGCGTCGTCGTGGACTCTGCGGTGCGGGTGGACGGTGCTCCGACGGTGACCGTGAACGGCAAGGACGTGCTGGGCGCGAACGCCGCGCCGCCGTTGTACGTGGCGGTGAGCGAGTGCGTACCCACCGAGAGGGTGCTGACGGACAGTCGTGCCGTCTCTGACGTCCCGACAAGAGCCAGGGGGGAGGTTCCGAGAACCGTGGCGCCGTCGTTGAAGGTGACGGTGCCGGTCGGCTGAGCGCTGCCGGTGACGTGCTTGACGACGGCCTTCAGCGAGGTCGTGGCGCCGAACGCGATCGTGGCCGGGTACGCGGCGCCGACCGTCCGGGACGGGGCCGGAGTCGCCGCGCCCGCGGCGGTGGCTGCCGCACCGGAGAGCACGACAGCTGCAGCAGCTATCACGGCCAGCCGTCGTTGAGTTCGAGTGATCATGTCCCCACCCAGGAAGTCTGATCCCGGCGAGCTGCCGGGTGACTGCAAACTAGTTCGACCCGGTTCATACGCCACCCCGTGGAGCCAGGCACTGTCCCTTGGGTCAGGAAAGTCTGACCGTCCGGCTGACCCCGAACGCCCTAGCGCGCGCGCTGCGTCACCACCGATCACGTTCCGTGGGTCGCTGATGGCATGCTCGGCCTATGAACGGTCACAGCGACGAGGTCACTGCGGTCCCTCGTGTCCTGCTGGTGACCGGTCCGGAGGAGTACCTCGTCGAGCGCGCGGTCGCCGAGGTCGTCGGGCGGGCCCGGGCCGCCGACCCCGCCGTCGACGTCCGCAGGCTGTCGGCTGCTGAGGTCGAACCTGCCCGACTGCTCGAGCTGACCTCGCCGTCCCTGTTCGGCGAGACCACCGTCCTGGTCGTGGACAAGGCGCACGAGCTGGCTGCCGATGCGGCCAAGGCGCTGGCCGGCTACGTCGCCGACCCGTCGCCGGAGGTCGTGCTCGTGCTGCTGCACTCCGGCGCGTCGAACCGCGCGAAGGCGCTGCTGGATGCCTGCCGCAAGGCGAAGGTCCCTGAGGTGATGTGCGCGAAGGTCACCCGGCTGAGCGACCGGGTGGACTTCGTGCGCGGGGAGGCTCGGCGATCGGGGCGGCCGTTCTCCGATGACGCGGTGCGGGCCCTGGTCGACGCCGTCGGCAGCGACCTGCGCGAGCTCTCGGCGGCCTGCGCCCAGCTCGTCGCGGACACCGAGGGCACCATCACCCCGGAGACGGTCATGACCTACTACGAGGGTCGCGCGGAGGTCACGAGCTTCCAGGTGGCTGACCTGGCCATGGAGGGCCGGACCGCCGAGGCGCTCAAGCAGCTCCGCTACGCGCTCGGCTCCGGCGTCGCTCCCGTGCTGGTGACCAGCGCGCTCGCGCAGGGGCTCCGGTCGATCGTGCGGCTGGGGGGAGCCCCGCGGGGTGCTCGGTCGGCGGACCTCGCCCGCGACCTCGGGATGCCCCCCTGGAAGGTGGATGTCGTGCGGCGGCAGCTGCACGGCTGGACCGGTGAGGGGCTAGCCGTGGCGATCGCGGCGGTCGCGCAGGCGGACGGAGCGGTCAAGGGCCTGGGCGGCGCGGGCGATGCCGGGTACGCGCTGGAGAAGGCCGTGGTCACGATCGGTGCAGCCAGGGCATGACGAAGGCGCCACCCGTCGGGTGACGCCTTCGGTGGATCTGGGTTCAGCTCTCCAGCGCGGTGCGCTACGCGGACAGAGTGGCCAGCCGCTTGGCGAGCGCCGACTTGCGGTTCGCTGCCTGGTTCTTGTGGATGACGCCCTTGCTGGCGGCCTTGTCGAGGCTGCGCGCGGCGTCATGCAGGGCGACGGTCGCGGCGGCGGTGTCGCCGGCGTCAGCAGCCACCCGGAACTTCTTGACGGCAGTCTTGAGCGCGGACTTGGTCGCTTTGTTGCGCAGGCGGGCCTTCTCGTTCGTCTTGTTGCGCTTGATCTGGGACTTGATGTTCGCCACTAAAGCCAACCTCGATCGATGTCATGGGTGCCGGCGGACCAGCATGGACGCGCAGAACCACACGCGCACGGGAGGTGCAAAGGTACCAGCGGGCGGCGCCTCCACCCAAACCGGAGGCAGCTCTGCGCGACGGGGCGGCTCAGCTCCAGTGGTGCAGCGTGCGGGCAGCCTGGGCGACCTCCTCGAAGCGGGCGCGCTCCAGGGTCGCTCCCTCGCGCCGGACCGCTGCCGGCGCGACGGCGAGCACCCGGTCCAGCCGGACGCTGCTGACCCGCCCCTCGCGGTCCCACGCCCCGCTGCCGACGACTTGCCAGCGGGCGTCCCCGTGGTGGTCCTGGCTCGAGAGCATCAACGCAGCCAACGACCGGGCGCCGGCCGAGACGGTCTTGCCGATGACGACCACCGGGCGGTCCTTGCCCTGCGACTCGTCCTCCTCATAAGGGACCCAGGCCCAGCACACCTCGCCCGGGTCCGGCTCACCGTCGGGATGCGGCGAGTAGGAGATGAGGACCGCGCCCCGATAGGTCTGGGCGGTCCCGGCGACGCCAGCCGGTGGAGCGACACCGGCGCCAGGCCGAGGGCGGGCGCCGGCAGGGACGGGGCGACGACGGGATGCGCTGCGGCGCAGGAGGTCGACCAGGCGGCGCAGCACGCCCCGGATGCTAGCCGAGCGCGGTGCCGTCGACCGGCCCGGCGTCGGAACCTCGCCGGGAGCGCGCACGTCTCATGGGACGATGGAGCCTCAGCACCTGCCGGCCGTCGCGGCCGGCCACACCCACGTCAGAAGTCCGAGGTCTCCCAGCGTGCCGTCGCCCGCACCAGCCGCAGCGCCCCAGCCGGGCTCGACGCCGCCGGAGGTCATCCGGAACTTCTGCATCATCGCGCACATCGACCACGGCAAGTCGACCCTCGCCGACCGCATGCTCCAGCTGACCGGAGTCGTCGACGCCCGCCAGATGCGGGCGCAGTACCTCGACCGCATGGACATCGAGCGCGAGCGCGGCATCACGATCAAGAGCCAGGCCGTGCGCCTGCCGTACACGGCCTCGGACGGCAAGCAGTACGTCCTCAACCTCATCGACACCCCAGGGCACGTCGACTTCACCTACGAGGTCTCGCGCTCGCTCGCGGCCTGCGAGGGCGCCGTGCTGCTCGTGGACGCCGCCCAGGGGATCGAGGCGCAGACGCTGGCGAACCTGTACCTCGCGCTGGAGAACGACCTCCAGATCATCCCTGTCCTGAACAAGATCGACCTGCCGGCAGCCCAGCCGGACAAGTACGCCGCCGAGCTCGCGCACATCATCGGCTGCGACCCCGCCGACGTGCTGCGGGTCAGCGCCAAGACCGGCGCTGGTGTGGGGGAGCTGCTGGAGGAGGTCGTCCGGCTCGTGCCGCACCCCGTCGGCGACCCGACGGCGCCGGCGCGCGCGATGATCTTCGACTCCGTGTACGACGCCTACCGCGGGGTCGTCACCTACGTCAGGGTGATCGACGGCGAGCTCCTCAGCCGCGAGAAGATCCTCATGCTGTCGACCAGGGTGACGCACGAGGCGCTCGAGGTCGGCGTGATCTCGCCGGAGCCCGTGGTGTCCAAGGGGCTCGGCGTCGGCGAGGTCGGCTACCTCATCACCGGGGTCAAGGACGTCCGCCAGTCCCGCGTCGGTGACACCGTGACCTCGGCCGCGCGGCCCGCGACCGAGGCGCTGGGTGGTTACCGCGACCCGGTCCCGATGGTGTTCTCGGGGCTGTACCCCATCGACGGGGACGACTACCCCGACCTTCGGGACGCGCTCGAGCGCCTGCAGCTCAACGACGCCGCCCTGGTCTGGGAGCCGGAGACGTCCGCCGCGCTGGGCTTCGGCTTCCGGTGCGGGTTCCTCGGCCTGCTCCACCTGGAGATCGTGCGCGAGCGGCTCGAGCGCGAGTTCGGCCTGGAGCTCATCGCCACCGCGCCGAACGTCGTCTACCGGGTCGAGATCGAGGACGGCCCGGCCTTGACCGTGACCAACCCCAGCGAGTTCCCCGCGGGCAAGATCGCCGCTGTCTTCGAGCCCGTCGTGCGTGCCACGGTCCTGTCACCCAGCGACTACATCGGCACCATCATGGAGCTCTGCCAGAACCGGCGCGGCGTGCTCCTTGGCATGGACTACCTCTCCGAGGACCGCGTCGAGCTCCGCTACACGCTCCCGTTGGGCGAGATCATCTTCGACTTCTTCGACGCCCTGAAGTCACGGACGCGGGGCTACGCGTCGCTCGACTACGAGATCAACGGCGAGCAGGAGGCCGAGCTCGTCAAGGTCGACATCCTGCTGCAGGGCGAGACCGTGGACGCCTTCAGCGCGATCGTGCACAAGGACAAGGCGTACACGTACGGCGTCTCGATGACCGGCAAGCTGCGCGGCCTCATCCCGCGCCAGCAGTTCGAGGTACCCATCCAGGCTGCCATCGGTTCGCGGGTGATCGCCCGCGAGACGATCCGGGCGATCCGTAAGGACGTCCTGGCGAAGTGCTACGGCGGTGACATCACCCGCAAGCGCAAGCTGCTGGAGAAGCAGAAGGAAGGCAAGAAGCGGATGAAGATGGTGGGGCGCGTCGAGGTGCCGCAGGAGGCCTTCATCGCGGCGCTGTCCACCGACGACGCCGTAGCGAAGTCGAAGTAACGAAGTCGAAGTAGCGAAGCCGAAGCAGCAGGGGAGATACGTCGTGGGTGCGCGCAGGGCCATGCAGGTCACCGGCGAGGGGCTCATCACCCTCGGGGTGCTGCTGCTGCTCTTCGTCGTCTACCTGCTGTTCTGGACCGACGTCCGCGCGGACGCAGCCTCGAAGTCCGTGGTCAACGACATCCGGCACGACTGGTCGACCTCGGCGCCGTCCGCGAGCAAGCCGTCGACCCCGGCGAACCCTGGCCACACCATCACCAAGGGCTTCGCGCTGATGACGATCCCGCGGCTCGGCGCGAGCTGGCTCGAGCCGGTGATCGAGCCGGCCAACACCATCATCAGCGCCGACGAGCTCGCCGAAGGGGTCGTGCACTACAAGGGCACCGCGATGCCGGGCCAGATCGGCAACTTCGCCGTCGCAGGGCACCGCAAGACGCACGGCCAGCCGTTCTTCCTGATGAACGAGATGCGGCCCGGCGACAAGATCATCGTGGAGACGCAGACCGACTTCTACACCTACGTCGTGGACAACGACCCCAACAGCACCATCGTGAAGCCGACTGACGTCTGGGTGATCGAGCCGGTCCCTGGCCACCCCGAGACCAAGCCCACCCAGGCGCTCATCACCTTGACCACCTGCAACCCCTGGTGGAACTCCTCGATGCGCATGATCGTGTTCGGTCACCTGGTCTCGACCAGCAAGAAGACCTGACGAGGACCAGGAGCGGCAGCCAAGGCAGGAACGGCACACCGACCAAGCCGGACCGCGAGCGGGCCTTCGTCGCGAGCGAGCCCAACCGCCGCTCCCGAAGCGTTACCGTGGCGGCGTGCATCTCGCGCCGGCGTCGCCGCGCCGTGCTCCCAGGAGGAATCGATGACGGCCACTCCCTCGCCCGTTCAGGTCAGCGTCGCCTCGTTGGGGCAGCTCTTCCTCGACCGAGCCGCGGCCACGCCGGCCGCTGACGCCTTCGCGTACCCCAGCGGGGGCGGCTGGACGACGCTGTCGTGGGCGGAGACCGAGGCCAAGGTCACCAAGATGGCCGCCGGGCTGCTCGCGCTCGGCCTGCACGCCGAAGAGCGTGTGGCGATCGCCTGCTCCACCAGGGTCGAGTGGGTGCTGGCCGACCTCGCCGTCCTCTGCGCCGGGGCGGCGGTGACCACCGTCTACCCGTCCACCAGCGCGCACGACGTTCAGTTCATCGTGCGGGACTCCGGCTCCCGGGTGGTGGTCGCCGAGGACGACACCCAGGTCGCGAAGCTGCGCGAGCACCGCAGCGCGCTCACAGAGGTGCAGACCGTGGTGCTCATCGACGGCGAGCCGGAGCCGCAGGACGCCGGCTGGGTCATCTCGCTGGCGGACCTGCAGGCGCGTGGGGCCGAGCTGCTGGCTGCCAGCCCACGCGCGGTGCACGAGGTGACTGCCGCGGTCCAGCCCCAGCACCTCGCCACGATCATCTACACCTCAGGGACGACGGGGACCCCCAAGGGCGTCGAGCTCACCCACGCGAACTGGGTGTACGAGGGTGACGTCGTCGACGCGCTCGACATCCTGCACCCGGACGACGTCCAGTTCCTGTGGCTCCCGCTCGCGCACTCGTTCGGCAAGGTCCTGCTCGCGGCCCAGCTCAAGATCGGCTTCAGCACCGCGGTCGACGGTCGCGTCGACAAGATCGTCGACAACCTGGTCACCGTCCGGCCGACCTTCATGGCCGGTGTCCCGCGCATCTTCGAGAAGGTGTACGGCCGCGTGGTCACCAGCATCCGCGAGGAGGGCGGCGTCAAGCTGCGCATCTTCGACTGGGCCTTCGGCGTCGGCGCGAAGGCCGCGAAGGTCGCGCGGCGGGCCGGCAGCCTGGCCCGCTGCTCGCCGTGCAGCATGCCCTCGCTGACCGTCTGGTGTTCTCGACGATCAAGGCCCGGATGGGCGGGCGGATCCGGTTCTTCGTCTCCGGCAGCGCGCCGCTCTCCCAGGACGTCGCCGAGTGGTTCGACGCCGCGGGACTGCTGATCCTGGAGGGCTACGGGCTCACCGAGACCAGCGCCGGCACCACCCTGTCAGCTCCCGGGGCGAGTCTCGTTCGGCACCGTGGGCGAGCCCTTAAGGGGACCGAGATCAAGATCGCCGACGACGGCGAGATCCTGCTCCGCGGCGGCGGGGTCATGCGGGGCTACCACGGACTGCCCGGAGCAGACCGCCGAGGTGCTGCTGGCGGACGGCTGGTTCGCCACCGGGGACGTCGGCGAGCTGGACGCCATGGGGCGGCTGCGGATCACCGACCGGAAGAAGGACCTCATCAAGACCTCCGGCGGCAAGTACATCGCCCCGCAGGCCATCGAGGCGGAGTTCAAGGCGCTGTGCCCGATCGCGAGCCAGATGTTCGTCACGGCACCGCAACTTCCCTGCTGCCCTGGTCACGCTGGACGTCGACGCCCTCGCCGTCTGGGCGCCGGCGAACGGGGTGTCGACCGACTACGCCACCGCGAGCCAGGACCCCCGGACGACGGCGTACGTGCAGTCCTGCATCGACGAGCTCAACGGGCGCCTCAACCACTGGGAGACCATCAAGCAGTTCCGGGTGCTCGACCGCGACCTGTCCATCGAGGCCGGCGAGCTCACCCCGTCGCTGAAGGTCAAGCGCAAGGTCGTCGAGTCCACGTTCGCCCCCCTGATCGACTCGATGTACTCCAAGTGAGCGCCACCCTGGATGTCCTCGCCGCCGGCTACGCCGACGAGACGGTGGCCAGCAGCGTGGTGCTCGTGCGCGACGGTGACGTCGTCATCGTCGTGGACCCGGGCATGGTGCGGACCCGTGCGGTGATCCTCGACCCGTTGGCTGGTCTCGGCATCGAGGTCGCGGCGGTGACGGACGTCGTCTTCAGCCACCACCATCCCGACCACACCCTCAACGCCGCGCTCTTCCCCGCAGCCCGGTTCCACGACTTCCAGGCGATCTACCAGAACGACGTCTGGGAGGACCGCGAGGCCGAGGGCTTCCACCTCTCGCCGTCGGTGCACCTGCTGGCGACGCCCGGCCACACCCCGCAGGACATCAGCACCGTCGTCGAGACCGCGGACGGCCTGGTCGTGTGCACGCACCTGTGGTGGTCGGCGCAGGGCCCGCTCGAGGACCCGTTCGCCGAGGACGCCGCGGTCCTGGCGGCGTCGCGGCAGCGGGTGCTCGACCTGCAGCCGAGCCTCGTCGTGCCAGGGCACGGACCGGCCTTCGTGCCCGACGCGTCGACCCCGGTCTAGCGAGCACAAGGACCGCGTGGCTTCCTCGTTGCCCGACGGCGACCCCGCGCCGGCCGACGGGTCGCTGACGTCGAAGGCCCGGCAGGCGGTCGGTCGGCAGCCGCTGGGGATCTACCTGCACGTGCCGTTCTGCGCGACGCGGTGCGGCTACTGCGACTTCAACACCTACACCGCGGACGAGCTCGGGCCAGGGGCCGCCGCGGCCGACGTACGCCGACACCGTGCTGGCCGAGCTCCGGCTGGCCGGCGCGCGTGCTCGGCGACGCGGAGGCCCCGTCGGTGGCGACCGTGTTCGTCGGCGGCGGCACGCCGACGCTGCTGCCCTCGGCGGACCTGGCCGCCTGCTGCACGGCGGTCCGGGAGTTCGGTCTCGCGGCCGACGCCGAGGTCACCACCGAGGCGAACCCCGACTCGGTCGACGCCCGCAGTCGCTGGCGGAGCTGCGCGAGGCGGGCTTCACCCGGGTCAGCTTCGGCATGCAGTCCGCCGTCCCGCACGTGCTCGCGACCCTCGAGCGGACGCACACCCCCGGCCGGGTCGCCGAGGCCGTCGGCTGGGCGCGTGCGGCCGGCTTCACGCAGGTCAGCCTCGACCTCATCTACGGGACGCCGGGGGAGTCCGCCGACGACTGGCAGCGACTCGCTGGACGTCGCGCTCGAGCTCGCGCCCGACCACGTCTCGGCCTACGCGCTGATCGTCGAGGACGGCACCGGCTCGCCGGCCAGGTGCGGCGTGGCGAGCTCCCGATGCCGGACGACGACCGGCTCGCCGACGCCTACCTGCAGGCCGACGCGACCCTCGTCGGCCGGCGGCCTCGACTGGTACGAGGTGAGCAACTGGGCTCGCGATCCGGCAGCGCGGTGCCGGCACAACCTCGGCGTACTGGCGCGGCCACGACTGGTGGGGGCTCGGGCCGGGCGCGCACAGCCACGTCGGGGGCCTCCGGTGGTGGAACGTCAAGCACCCGGCTGCCTACGCCCAACGCCTGGCGTCGGGCGCATCGCCGGCACAGGCACGCGAGGAGCTCTCCGAGCGGGACCGGCAGGTGGAACGCATCCTGCTCGGGGTTCGCCTGGCCGAGGGTCACCCGCTCGCCGACCTGACGCCGGCCGGGGCCGCGGCGGTCGGCGACCTGGTCGCGGACGGCTTGCTCGAGCCGTCCGACGTCGCCGACGGAAGGGCCGTGCTGACCCTGCGCGGACGGCTGCTCGCGGACGCGGTGGTCCGCGCGCTGGTCAGTTGACGGGCCTGCGCCCGAGGGGCTGCGAGCGGCAGGTCGCGTCGCCCTCACACGACGCAGACCTGCCGCGCCGACAACCCAGGCGGCATCCGCTTGCGCGGAAAGGCTCCGGGGCCATCGGCGGAGCACCGGAGGGATCACAGCCCGAGGTGCACCCGAACCTGACTGTATCCACAAAACCGATGGATTTACTGGGAAAAGCGGAAACTGCACCCGAACGGAGCACGACGGGCTGCTGACGGCCAATCGGCGGGCCGGACGCGTAGCGTGCGGGGGTGCTCACTGCCGTCACCGCGACCCGCTACGTCACCCCGCTGCGCGAGGGGGGCTCGCTGCCGGGGCTGATGGAGGCCGACGACCTCGGCACCTACGTCGTGAAGTTTCACGGCGCGGGCCAGGGTCGCAAGACCCTGGTCGCCGAGGTGATCGTCGGGCACCTCGGGAGCGCCTTGGGCCTGCCGGTTCCCGAGCTGGTCACCGTCGACGTCGATCCCGGCATCGCGAAGGGCGAGCCTGATCAGGAGGTCCAGGACCTCCTCCGGGCGAGCGGTGGGATGAACCTCGGCATCGACTTCCTGCCCGGCTCGTTGGACTTCGACCCGTCCGTGCTGGCGGTCGACCCGGTCCTCGCCGGCCGGGTGCTGTGGTTCGACGCCTTCGTCGGCAACGTCGACCGGTCGTGGCGGAACCCGAACCTGCTGGTGTGGCACGGGCAGCTGTGGCTCATCGACCATGGCGCCGCGCTCACCTTCCACCACAAGTGGGCGACAGCGTCGGCCGCCCCGGGCCGGCCCTACGAGGCGACCGAGCACGCGCTGATCGGCGCCCACGGAGACGTCGTCCGCGCGGACGACGAGCTGGGTCCGCTCGTCACGCCGGAGCTCCTGGCAGCGGCGGCGGCCCAGGTGCCGGACGAGTGGCTCGCGGATGAGCCGGGCTTCGACGGGGTCGCCGAGCTCCGTCAGGCCTACGTCGACCAGCTGAGCGACCGGCTCCGCGAGCGCCAGCGCTGGCTGCCCGTGCTCGAGGCAGCGGCCGCGGCAGGGACGACCGCCCGGGCTGCCCCCGCGGCCAAGGGCAGCAACCGGCCGTCGTGGCTCGGTCGGAGGGAATCCATGACCGCCGCCGAGGGCGCGGGCCTGCGTCACCTGTTCGAGTACGCCCTGCTCCGCGTCGTGCCGAGCATCGAACGGGGCGAGTGCATCAACGCGGGGGTCATCGTCTACTGCCGCCCGCTGGACTACCTCGGCTGCCGGACTTCGCTCGACGTCGAGCGCCTGCACTGCCTGGACCCCGCGGCCGACGCCGCGATGATCGAGCTCGCGCTGTCCTCGGCCCGCGGAGTGTGCAGCGCTGCGCCAGGGTCGGGGCCCGCGGGGCTGGAGGAGATCGGGCGGCGCTTTCGATGGCTGACCGCGCCGCGTAGCACCGTGGTCCAGCCCGGTCCCGTGCACACCGGGCTGACCGCCGACCCTGAGGCGGAGGTCGACCGGCTGCTCACCCTGCTGGTCGAACGCCCGTAACCGGTCGAGCCCCTGCTGGGCGGGGTGCGCACCGCAGTCCGCAATCCAGTTGCACCAGACCGCGGGGACGCACCAGCATCGCTGCTCCGGGCGAGCGCCGAGGGTGACGGGCGGGTGGAGGGTGACGATGCGCGTCGAGCAGCTGGCCACCGGCGTCGAGTTCGCCGCGGCCTCCGAGCAGGTCCGCGGCCAGGAGCCGTTGCTCACCAACGTCATCAGCAGCATCACCTCGTCGGTCCTGCAGGGTCGCGAGTACGAGGAGTGCTTCTGGTGGGTGGTGCGCGACGATGCCGGGCAGGTGGTCGGGTGCGCCCTGCGGACCGCTCCGCACAACCTCGTGGTGTCGCCGATGCCGTCGGTCGCTGCGAGCGCCCTCGGTGCGGCGGTGGCGGCGGTCGACCGCGCCCTCCCCGGGGTCAACGGGCCGACCCCCGTCGTGCGAGGCGTGGTCGACGCCTGCACCGCCGCCAGGCCCGACCTCACGTCGGTCACCAGGATGACCGACGTGCTGCGTGTGCTCGGTCGGTACGTCCCGCCGCGACCGGTGGCCGGACAGGCGCTGCGTGCGGTGCCTGACGACACGGACCTCCTCGTCGCGTGGAGTCGGCAGTTCGCGGTCGACGCGGGGCTCCCGCTCGTCGACCCGGCGGCATCGGTTGCCGACCGGCTCGCCCGGGGCGGGTTCTGGTGGTGGGTGGTCGACGGTCAGCCCGTCTCGCTGGCCGGTTACGCCCCGCTGGTGGACAGCGGTGCCGGGGTGGTCGGTCGGATCGGACCGGTCTTCACCCCGTCCGACCATCGCCGCCACGGGTTCGGTGCCGCGGTGACGGCCGCGGCCGTGGACGACCTGCTGCCACGCTGCGCCACCGTGATGCTCTACGCGGACGCCGACAACGCCACGAGCAACGGGGTGTACGCGCGGATGGGCTTCGAGACCGTCGCCGAGGTGGTCGAGGTCGACCTCGTTCGGGCCTGACCGGCCGCGCCGCGCTGGGCCTGCTCAAGGTCCGCGCCGGTGCGTCGATGCTCAGACGTGGCCATGCTCGTGGGATCGAAGGCGCCGGACTTCGCGCTGCCCGGCTGGTACGGCGACGCCGCCGACACCTTCACGCTGTCCGCCGAGCGCGGCCGACCGGTCGTCCTGGCGTTCTACCCCGGGGACGAGCGCCTGGTCTGCACCCGCCAGCTGTGCTCCTACTCGGACAGCCTCAGCGACCTCCATCTGTTCGACGCGGTGGTGTGGGGCATCGCCCCGCAGGACGTCGACTCGCACCGGGACTTCGCAGCGGGCCGCAAGCTCCGGATGCCGCTGCTCGCGGACGAGGACCGCCAGGTGGCTCGCAGCTACGGCATCCTGGGCCCGATGGGCCTGCGACGGTCGGTGTTCATCGTCGACGCGAACGGGGTCGTGGCCTGGCGCCGGATCGTGGCGCTGAACGTGCTCTTCCCGAGCGTCGAGGAGATCAAGCAGGGCCTCGAGGGCGTGCGCGCCGTCAGGCCGTGACGAAGTCGATGAGCTCCTCGACCCGGCCGAGCAGGGCCGGGTCGAGGTCGGCGTAGCTCCGCACGGCCCCCAGGATCCGCTGCCAGGCAGGCCGAGGTCCTCGGCGCGTCGCCGACGGCCAGCCGAGCGCGGCGCAGATCCCGGCCTTCCACTCGACGTCGCGCGGGATGGCCGGCCAGGACGTCAGCCCGAGCAGCTCAGGACGTACCGCCTGCCAGACGTCGACGTACGGGTGACCGACGACGAGCACGTGCGGGTGGACGGACACCGGCGGCGATCCGGGACTCCTTCGAGCCGGGGACGAGGTGGTCGACCAGGACGCCCAGCCGGCGGGCGGGGCCAGGGCCGAACGCGCGCGACCGCCTGCGGCAGGAGGTCGACGCCGTCGAGCTCCTCGACCACGACCCCCTCGACACGCAGATCGTGACCCCACACCTTCTCGACCAGCTCGGCGTCGTGCTTGCCCTCGACGTAGATGCGGCTCGCTCGGGCGACCTGGGCACGCAGCCCGGCCACGTGCACCGACCCGGAGGCGGTCCGCGCGCGGCCCACCGGCGGGACGGAGGTCGGACGGACCAGGCTGACCAGCGCGCCCTCGTACCGGAAGGCGCCCGGGGTCAGCGCGAACGCCCGCCGCTTGCCGTGGCGGTCCTCCAGCCAGACGGCGTCCTTCTCCAGCCCGACGACCGCTCCGCAGAAGCCCGAGGACGCGCACTCGACGACCAGGTCGGGGCGGGCCTCGACCGAGGGGACGGGTGTGCCGCCCGGCCTGCTCGACCCGGCCAGGACGTCCTTCCCGTACGCGTACCGAGCCACCGTGCTCAGCCCTCCTGCTCTGGGTCGTCCTGCTCCGGCTCGCTGGCCTCGGGTTCGGGCGGGACGTCCTTCTTGGCCGAGACGGGATCGACGAGCAGGTCGTTCTCGACGAGCTCGTGCCGCGTCACGTAGCTGGAGATCGTCGCCTGGATGGTGGCCGCGATGGGCAGCGCCAGCAGCGCCCCCACCGGTCCGATCAGGGTCACCCCGGCGATCACCGCGCCGAAGGCGAGTGCGGATGGAGCTCCATCGTCCGTCGCGCCAGCGGTGGGGTCAGAGGTAGGACTCGATCTGCTGGTAGACCACGGCGAACAGGATGACCAGCAGGGCCTTCCTGGGGCTGACGGTCAGCGCCACCAGCGCCGGCAGGGCCGCGCCGATGTAGGTCCCCACGGTGGGGATGAACTGGCCGACCACACCGACGAAGAGGCCGAGGGTGATCGCGTACGGGACACCGATGATCCAGAACGCCACCGCGTGCGCGATTGCCGAGATCATGCCCAGCAGGACCCGGCGAGTAGAGGTAGCCCGCGGTCTTGGAGATCGCGAGCTCCCACACCTCGAGCACCGTGTGCTGGCGGGCGGCCGGGAGCACCGAGCAGATGGACCGGCGGAACTCGCGGTCCCTGCGCGGCGAGGTAGAAGGTGAACAGCGCGATGGTCAGCAGGTCGAAGACCGATCCGAGCACCGTCTGCCCGATCGAGCAGTGCGTTCGCCGCGACCGTGGCGCCGATCGTGCCCGCGTTGGTCGAGAGCTTCGAGAGCTGGTCGCTCAGGTTGACGTGGAAGCGCTCCCGCATGAACGTGGACAGCGAGTTGATCAGGTCGGGGAGCGAGCTGGCGAGCTTGGCTACCTGGTCGACGACCAGCGCCCCGACCGACGCGATGAGCGCCAGTGCGAGCAGCAGGCCGATGAGGTAGATCAAGCCGGTCGCGGCGCCGCGCCGCCAGCCGCGACGGGCGAACCAGTTCACCGCGGGCTCGATCGCGAAGCCGAGGAACAGCGAGCAGAGCAGGATGATCAGCAGGTCGTGCAGCTGGCCGACGATGCCCCAGGCGACCACGACGGCCAGCACGACCAGCGAGACGGTGAGGGCGGCCCTGGCGGTCCAGCGAGGAGGCCGGTCAGCCCTCCACGAGGGCGGGGTCCGGCGCTCGGGACCCGAGGTCCGCAGGCTCATTCGACTCCCCTTCGAGCGGTGCATGCTCCGCCGGCCTGGCCGCCCCTGTGCCGGACCAGCCGTCGGGTGCACCGCTTTCTCGGAGGCTACCTGCGAGACCGTGGCAGAGACGGCGGTGACGCGCGGGGCACCGTACACTTGGCACTCTGACGGCAGGAGTGCCAGCAGCAGGAGTTCGGCAGCTGGAGTCGACAGCTCGGACAGACCCGGCGGCGGGTCGGGACGCGCGGCAGCGGAGGTGGACACGATGGCGGACGAACGGCGCCTGGCCGTGCTGCGCGCCATCGTGGAGGACTACGTCGCGACGCAGGAGCCGGTCGGCTCCAAGGCGCTGGTCGAGCGGCACCAGCTCGGCGTGTCCCCGGCGACGATCCGCAACGACATGGCCGCCCTGGAGGAGGAGCGGCTACATCGCCCAGCCCCACACCAGTGCCGGGCCGGATCCCGACCGACAAGGGCTACCGGCTCTTCGTCGACCGGCTCGCCGGCGTCAAGCCGATGAGCCCGGCCGAGCGGCGCGCGATCGATGCCTTCCTCGAGGGCGCGGTCGACCTCGACGACGTCGTCGGTCGCACGGTGCGGCTGCTCGCCCAGCTGACCCGGCAGGTCGCGGTCGTGCAGTACCCGTCGCTCGACGCGCTCCACCGTGCGGCACGTCGAGTTCGTCGCCCTCGGTCCACAGCGCGTGATGCTGGTGCTGATCACCAACACCGGCCGGGTCGAGCAGCGCATCGTGGAGCTGCCCCGAACGTCGTCGGCGACCAGCAGCTCGCCGACCTGCGGGCCCGGCTCAACACCGCAGCGTCGGCCAGCGGCTCACCGATGTCGCCGCCGCGGTGTCCGCCCTGCCCGATGCGTTCCCGCTCCGACGAGCGCGCCGGCCGCGCAGGCCGTCGTCGACCAGCCTGGTCGACACGCTGGTCGAGGAGAACGAGGAGCGCGTGCTGCTCAGCGGCACCGCCAACCTGACCCGCTTCGGCACCGACTTCCCGGACACGGTCCAACCGGTGCTCGAGGCCCTGGAGGAGCAGGTGGTGCTGATGCGGCTGCTCGGCGAGGCGACGTCCGACGAGCAGGTCACCGTCCGGATCGGCGCACGAGAACGCCCTTGAGGGGCTGGCCGGCGACCTCCGTGGTCCGGCCGGCGTACGGCGCCGGCGACGAGTCCGTCGCCCGGCTCGGCGTGGTCGGCCCGACCCGGATGGACTACCCGCGGACGATGGCCGCGGTGCGCGCGGTCGCCCGCTACGTCGGCCGCGATCCTGGCGGAGAGCTGATGCCGCCGACCAGCCGACCCGTGACTACGACGCACTCCTCGGCGTCGGCCGCGAGACGCCGACGCCCGACGAGATCAAGAAGGCCTACCGCCGGCTGGCCCGGGAGCTGCACCCCGACGTCAACCCGGACCCCGAGACGCAGGAGCGCTTCAAGGAGGTCACCGCGGCCTACGAGGTGCTGTCGGACCCCGAGAAGCGCGAGATGTACGACCTCGGCGGTGACCCGTTCGGCAACGGCGGCGGCTGCCCGGCGGCGCCGGGGCGCCGGGTTCTCCTTCACCGACATCATGGACGCCTTCTTCGGCGGCGCGCCGGAGCAGCGCGGGCCCGCGACCGCGACGTCGGCGCGGCCAGGACGCCCTGATCCGGATCGAGGTCGACCTCGCCGAGGCGGCGTTCGGCGCCGACACGCGAGCTGAAGGTCGACACCGCCGTCGTCTGCGCCGACGTGCCAGGGCGAGGGCACCGCCCCCGGCACGCACCCGGTGACCTGCGAGACCTGCAAGGGCCGCGGCGAGATCCAGCACGTCCAGCGCTCGTTCCTCGGCCAGGTCATGACGGCCCGGCCCTGCACGACGTGCCGCGGCTTCGGCACCGTGATCAAGCACCCCTGCGCCGAGTGCGCTGGCGACGGCCGGGTGCGCACCCGACGGACCTTGGAGATCAAGATCCCGCCGGGGGTCGACACCGGCACCCGCATGCAGCTCGCGCGGCCAGGGCGAGGTCGGTCCCGGCGGTGGACCGCGCCGGCGACCTCTACGTCGAGATCGTCGGCAGCCGCACCCGCTGTTCACCCGCGAGGGCGACGACCTGCACTGCACGGTGACCGTGCCGATGACCGCGGCCGCGCTCGGGACCATCCTCGAGCTCGACACGCTGGACGGACCGGAGAAGGTCGACGTCCGGCCAGGCACGCAGGCCGGGCAGCGTCAGTCCCGCTGCGCGGCAAGGGCGTGGCCCACCTGCAGGCATCTGGTCGCGGTGACCTCCTCGTCCACGTCGACGTCGTCACCCCGACCAAGCTGGACGCCGAGCAGGAGGAGCTGCTGCGCAAGCTCGCCGAGCTGCGCGGGGAGGAGGCTCCGGTCGGCACCTTCACCCCGGGCCAGCAGGGCCTGTTCTCCCGGCTGCGCGACGCCTTCAACGGCCGGTGACCGCACCCGTCTTCGTGGTCGATGCCGGTGCGTTGGACGCACCTGTCGTGCTGCTGGACGGCCCCGAGGGACGGCATGCGGCGGCCGTGCGCCGGCTGCGTGCGGGTGAGCGGGTGGATCTGGTCGACGGCGTCGGCGGAGTGGGGTCCTGCCAGGTGCTCGAAGCCGGCAAGGACTGGCTCCGGCTCACCGTGCTGTCCCGCACGCAGGCGCCGTCGCCGGCGCCTCGGCTCGTCGTCGTGCAGGCGATGCCGAAGGGCGATCGCGGCGAGGTCGCGGTCGAGATGCTGACCGAGGTCGGGGTCGACGTCATCGTGCCGTGGGCGGCCGCGCGGTGCGTCACCCGGTGGAAGGACGACCGGGGCGACAAGGCCCTGGCCCGGTGGCGGGCGACCGCTCGGGAGGCTGGCAAGCAGTCCCGCCGCGCGTGGTTCCCGACGGTGCACGCGCTCGGCGAGCACCGAGCGAGGTGGTCGCCCTGGTGCGCACGGCCGCGCTGGCGGTGGTGCTCCACGAGGCAGCGAGCCAGCCGCTGGCAACGCTCGCCGTTCCCGCTGACGGCGACGTCGTCGTCGTGGTGGGGCCCGAGGGCGGCCTCGACGACAGCGAGCTCGCCGCCTTCGCCGCGGCCGGTGTCGAGCCCGTCCGGCTCGGCCCGACCGTGCTGCGCACCTCGACGGCCGGGACCGTCGCCGCGGCAGCCCTCCTGTCGCGAACCGGTCGCTGGGGCTCCCGCTAGGCTCGCGCCATGGAGCCCGACTGCCTGTTCTGCCGCATCGTGGCCGGCGAGATCCCCGCCGACGTCGTGCGCCGGGGCGCCCGCACGCTCGCCTTCAGGGACGTCGCCCCGCAGGCACCCGTCCACGTGCTGGTGATCACGCTGGACCACTACCCGGACGCGGCTGCCGTCGCGGCGGCCGACCCCGGGCTCGTCGGCGAGCTCCTCGCCGACACCACCACCGTCGCGCAGGACCTCGGGCTCACCGGGGGGTATCGCATCGTGCTCAACACCGGTCCCGACGCGGGCCAGTCCGTCGGCCACGTGCATGCGCACCTGCTCGGTGGCCGCGCGCTCGGCTGGCCTCCCGGCTGATGCTGGACACCACGGCGACGGCGCTGCGCCGGGCCATCGAGGAGGCCCAGCGCGCCTGGCGGGCACCAGCGGTCGCGGCAGCGGTGTTCCGCGACGGCGCGCCGGTGCTGGAGCACGCGGTCGGCGTGACGGACGTGGCCGGGTCGGTCGCACCCACCGCCGACACCCAGTTCCGGATCGGCTCGATCACCAAGACCTTCACCGCGGTGCTCGTGCTGCGCCTGCGCGATGCCGGCGTGCTCGGGCTCGAGGACCGGCTCGACACGCACCTGCCCGGCACCCGGCACGGCGCCGTGACCATCCGGCAGCTGCTCACCCATCTGAGCGGGTTGCAGCGCGAGCCGGTCGGTGACGTCTGGCACTCGCTCCGGCCGCCGGACACCGCCGAGCTGCTCGCCGGGCTCGATCTCGCTGAGGCCATCGCCGCACCGCACCGGCGCTGGCACTACTCGAACCTGGCCTTCGCGATCCTCGGCGAGGTGGTCGCCCGGCACGCCGGCCGGCCGTGGTCGGAGGTCGTGCAACGCGACCTGCTCGACCCGTTGGGGATGAGCCGGACCTCGGTCGACCCGCAGCCGCCGTATGCCGCGGGATACCTCACCGACCCGTATGCCGACCGGGTTCGCCGCGAGCCCGAGTTCCCGACGCTGGCGCTGGGGCCGGCGATGCAGCTGTGGTCCACCCCGGCCGACCTCGCCCGCTGGGGAGCCTTCATCGTCGCGCCGCCGTCCGACGTGCTCTCGGGCGACACCCTGGAGGAGATGACGCACCCGCAGGTCATGTGGGACGTCGACGACTGGGTCCTCGCCTGGGGGCTCGGGTTCATGCTCCTTCGCCAGGACAGGCGCGTGTACGTGGGGCACGAGGGCGCGATGCCCGGGTTCCTCGCCGGCCTCTACGTCCGACGGTCGGAGGGCGCGGGGGCGCTCGCGATGGCCAACGTGACGTCGGGCGCAGACCCGGGGTCGCTCGCCGCCGGGCTGCTGACGACCCTGCTCGAGGCCGAGCCGGCCG
The DNA here is from genome assembly GCA_963819215.1 of uncultured Actinomycetota bacterium. Taxonomy (GTDB): domain Bacteria; phylum Actinomycetota; class Actinomycetes; order Prado026; family Prado026; genus CAWFVK01. The sequence continues at coordinate 26,206 of CAWFVK010000002.1, forward strand.
CCCCGCTGCCATGGACGGTCGGCGCACCGGTCGACCCGGTCGCGGAGGCCGTGCTCGGGCGCTGGTGGTCGGAGGGTTCGGAGTTCGTGCTGTTCTGGGAGCAGGGTGAGCTCAAGGCCAGGCCGGCCACCGCGAGCACGCGTCCGCCGGCCGTGTTCGCCCCGGAGGGGCCCGACCGCTGGCGCACGGTGAGCGGTCGCGAGACCGGCGAGCTGCTGCGGGTGGTCCGGGCCGCGGACGGCACCGTCGAACGGCTGCACTGGGCCACGTACGCCTTCACCAGGGACGCGAGGGTATTCGGGGCGACCGGTGGGGGGCCACGCCCGTAACATGGGGTCAATGTCAGAGAACAGCAGCCTGGACGGCGGCAGCGGCTCGGCCACGCCCGCCACCTCAACCGGCCCGCAGCCCACCGGGCCGATCACCGAGCACCGCATCTTCGTGCCAGCCAGCGTGCAGATGGCGGCCTTGCTCGGCAGCGGCGACGAGTACCTCCGAGTGGTCGAGAGCGTCTTCCCGAGCACCTCGATCCACGTCCGCGGCAACGAGATCACGCTTACCGGCGAGGCCCCTGAGGTCGCCCTCATCGAGCGCCTCTTCGAGGAGCTCGTCGTCGTCCTGCGGACCGGTCAGCCGCTCACCGCCGAGTCGATCCAGCGCAGCGTCGCCATGCTTCGCACCACCGGCGCCGCCGCCACCCCCGCCGAGGTCCTGACCTTCAACATCATCAGCCACCGTGGTCGCACCATCCGCCCGAAGACCGTCAACCAGAAGAAGTACGTCGACGCGATCGACCAGCACACGATCGTCTTCGGCATCGGGCCGGCCGGCACGGGCAAGACCTACCTGGCTGTCGCGAAGGCCGTCCAGGCGCTGCAGTCGAAGCAGGTCACCCGCATCATCCTGACGCGTCCGGCGGTCGAGGCCGGCGAGCGGCTGGGCTTCCTGCCTGGCACGCTCTACGACAAGATCGACCCGTACCTGCGACCGCTGTACGACGCCCTGCACGACATGATCGACCCCGACTCGATCCCGCGGCTGATGGCTGCCGGCACCATCGAGGTCGCCCCGCTGGCCTACATGCGCGGCCGGACCCTCAACGACGCCTTCATCATCCTGGACGAGGCGCAGAACACGACCGCCGAGCAGATGAAGATGTTCCTCACCCGCCTCGGCTTCAACTCCCGGATGGTGGTGACCGGCGACGTCACCCAGACCGACCTGCCGGGCGGCACCCGCAGCGGACTCAACGAGGTCCAGCAGATCCTGGACGGCATCGAGGACGTCGCCTTCCTGCGGCTCACGAGCAGCGACGTCGTGCGCCACCGGCTCGTCAGCGAGATCGTCGACGCCTACAGCCGGCACGACGAGCGCAAGGCGGGAAGCGTGGCTGGTCCGGTGCGGGCCTCGCGTGGCGGCAGTGCCGGATGATCACGGCGCGCGCTACCGACCCGTCCCTGACGACCACCCGATGAGCCGGCGATGCAGCCGATGAGCCAGCGATCGAGCCGATGAGCCTCCGATGAGCATCGACATCGCCAACGAGAGCGACACCGCCGTCGACGAGGAGGCGCTGGCCTCGCTCGCCCGCTTCGTGCTCGACCGCATGCGGATCCACCCGCAGGCCGAGCTCTCGGTGCTGCTCGTCGACGAGCCCGCCATGACCGCGCTGCACGTGCAGTGGATGGGCGAGGAAGGCCCGACGGACGTCCTCTCCTTCCCGATGGACGAGCTCCGGCCTGGTGGCGACGACGACGACGAGCCTGACCCAGGGCTGCTCGGCGACGTCGTGCTCTGCCCCACTGTCGCGGCCGCGCAGGCGGTCGCGGCCGGCCACTCGGCAGCCGACGAGCTCCACCTCCTCACGACCCACGGCATCCTGCACCTGCTGGGCTACGACCACGCCGAGCCCGCCGAGGAGCGCGAGATGTTCGCCCTGCAGGACGAGATCGTCACGGCCTGGCGCAAGCAGCACGCCGGCCGATCCGACGCCACCGGGCGTTAGCCGACCATGACCGCTCAGGACGTCCAGCTCGCGATCATCGCGCTGGTGCTCGTGGCGCTCGCGGCCGTGTTCGCCGCCGCCGACACCGCGCTCTCCCGGATCTCACGCGTCGCGGTGGAGGAGCTCGCCCGCGAGGGCCGCAAGGGCGCGCCCCGGCTGCTGAAGGTGACCAGCGACCCCGCGCGCTACCTCAACGTCGCGCTGTTCCTCCGCGTGGTCTGCGAGGTCGCGGCGACCGTGATCGTCGCCCGGATCAGCCTGGCGCACTTCAGCTCTGCCTGGGCCGCCGTCGTGGTGGCCGTCGTGATCATGGTGGTCGTCGCCTACGTCGCCATCGGCGTCGCGCCCCGGACGCTCGCTCGCCAGCACGCCATGCGGGTCGCGCTGGCGACGGCGGGTCCGGTTGCTGCGCTGGCGACCGTCCTCGGGCCCCTGACGATGCTGCTGATCATGGTCGGCAACGCGCTGACGCCAGGCCGCGGTTTCCCGCAGGGGCCGTTCACCTCCGAGGCGGAGCTGCGTGAGCTCGTGGACCTCGCCGAGCGCGACAGCCTCATCGAGGACGACGAGCGGCAGATGATCCACTCCGTCTTCGAGCTCGGTGACACCTTCGTGCGCGAGGTCATGGTGCCGCGGCCGGACATGGTCCTGGTCGAGCGCGGCAAGACCTTGCGGCAGGGGCAGTCGCTCGCGCTGCGCAGCGGTTTCTCCCGGATCCCGGTGGTCGGCGAGAACGTCGACGACATCATCGGCATCGTCTATCTCAAGGACATCACCCGGCGGGTGTTCGAGTACCGCGAGGCCGAGCAGAGCGAGCGCGTCGAGGACGTCATGCGGCCGGCGACGTTCGTGCCGGACAGCAAGCCCGTCGACGAGCTCCTGCGCGACATGCAGGCCCAGCGGATCCACGTCGCGATCGTGGTCGACGAGTACGGCGGGACCGCCGGGATGGTCACCATCGAGGACATCCTCGAGGAGATCGTCGGCGAGATCTCCGACGAGTACGACACCGATCGGCCCGAGGTGGAAGAGCTGGCGGACGGCGACGTCCGGGTCAGCGCCCGGCTCAACGTCGAGGACTTCGTCGAGCACTTCGGCATCGACGTCGACGACGCCGAGATCGAGGACGTCGACAGCGTCGGCGGGCTGCTCGGCTCGCTGCTCGGCAAGGTGCCGATCGCGGGCTCGAAAGCCGAGTTCCACGGGCTGCTGCTCACCGCCGAGTCGTTGGCCGGGCGCCGGAACCGGATCGGCACGGTGCTGGTCCATCCGCCCGAGCCGGTGCCGACGGACGACGAGCCGAGCAAGGAGCGAGCCCGTGAGTGACCCGAACGAGCTCGACCCCGCGCAGCCGGCGGCGGACCTGCTGGACCCGGAGGACGCCAAGCTCGTCACCCTTGCTCGGGCCTCCCGGGCCCGCTCCGGAGCCGTCGAGGGCGCTGCGGTCCGCGACTCCACCGGACGTACATACACCGCGGCCACGGTCGCGCTTCCCTCCCTCGCGCTCTCTGCGCTGCGCACCGCGGTGGCGATGGCTGCCTCAAGCGGTGCCGAGACGTTGGAGGCCGCAGCCCTCGTGCGCAGCGCCAACGGCGACGGCCCCGCCGCCGATCTGGACGCCGCCGATCTTGACGCCGTCCGAGACCTCGGGGGAGTGGGCATCGTGGTGTTCCAGGCGGACGGGTCCGGCACCGTGGTGGCCACCCACCGCACCTGAGCCTGGGAGACTGGCCGCATGAGCACCGGCGAAGTCCTGGGGAATGCTGGCTTCCGCTCGGGTTTCGCGTGCTTCGTCGGCCGCCCCAACGTCGGCAAGTCCACCCTGACCAATGCGCTCGTCGGCGAGAAGGTCGCCATCACGTCCTCGCGCCCGCAGACCACCCGGCACGCGGTGCGCGGCATCGTGAACCGTGCGGACGCCCAGCTCGTGCTGATCGACACCCCGGGGCTGCACCGTCCCCGCACGCTGCTGGGCGAGCGGCTCAACGACCTCGTCAGGGAGACGCTCGCGGAGGTGGACGTCATCGGGTTCTGCGTCCCCGCCGACGAGAAGGTCGGCCCAGGGGACACGTTCATCGCCCGCGAGCTCGTCGAGATCAGGCGCACCCCGAAGATCGCGATCGTCACCAAGACGGACCGCGTCGGCAAGGAGGAGCTCGCGCAGCAGCTCCTGCGGGTGTCGAAGCTGGCCGACTTCGCGGAGATCGTGCCGGTCTCCGCGGTGGCGGGGGAGCAGGTCGACCTGCTGGCCGATCTGCTGGTCGCCCGGCTTCCGGCGGGGCCGATGCTCTACCCCGAGGGCGAGCTCACCGACGAGCCCGAGGCCGTGATGGTCGCCGAGCTCGTGCGCGAGGCAGCGCTGGAGGGCGTGCGCGACGAGCTCCCGCACTCGCTCGCCGTGCTGGTCGAGGAGATGCTGCCCAGGGAGGGGCGTCCCGCGGACCGGCCGTTGCTGGACATCAGGGTCGAGCTGTACGTCGAGCGCCCGAGCCAGAAGGCCATCATCATCGGCAAGGGTGGCGAGCGGTTGCGGCACGTCGGCACGACGGCCCGCAAGCAGATCGAGGCGTTGCTCGGGACCCCGGTCTTCCTGGACCTGCACGTCAAGGTGGCCAAGGACTGGCAGCGCGACCCGAAGCAGCTCCGTCGGCTGGGTTTCTGACCGTCGCCGTTCCCGGTGACGCCGTCATGGCCGTGTCCTGAGCGTGCTGGCCGGGCCATGGGTTACGCTTTCGGCATGCGCGAGCTGCTCCTCCTTAGCGGCCGCGGCGAGGGCCTCTAACGGTCGGCATCCTCGTCGCGGAGTTGTTGCATGTCGGCCGCGCCCATGCGACCCCCGAGGAGCCCAGCACATGTCCAGCCACGAAGCCCCCGCACAGCCCGACGCAGCGCTGCGCCACGCGGCACAGCCCTACGCCGCAGACCCCGACGCCAAGCCCGCCGTCACCACGCATGGCTACCCGCAGCAGCCCAGCGGCATGCCCGTGCACCGCTACCCGGCGTTCACCCCCGTCGGCCTGCACGACCGCACCTGGCCCGAGCGCACCCCGGTCCGCGCACCCGCTGTGGTGCAGCGTCGACCTGCGCGACGGGAACCAGGCGCTGATCGACCCGATGACCCCAGGCCGCAAGCGCAGCATGTTCGAGCTGCTGGTGAAGCTGGGCTACAAGGAGATCGAGGTCGGTTTCCCGTCGGCCTCGCCAGACCGACTTCGACTTCGTCCGTCAGCTGGTCGAGGAGGACCTCATCCCCGACGACGTCACGATCCAGGTCCTGACCCAGGCCCGCGACGCGCTGATCGAGCGCACCTTCGAGTCCATCCAGGGCTCACGGCACGCGATCGTCCACCTCTACAACTCGACGTCCACGCTGCAGCGCCGGGTCGTCTTCGGCCTGGAGAGGGACGGCATCACCGCGATCGCCGTCGAGGGCGCGCAGCTCTGCCAGAAGCTCGTCGAGACCGTGCCCGGCACCGAGGTCCGCTTCGAGTACTCGCCCGAGTCGTTCACCGGCACCGAGCTCGAGTACGCGGTCGAGGTCTGCAACGCCGTCAACGACGTCTGGAAGCCCTCGCCGGACCGGAAGACCGTGGTCAACCTGCCCGCGACCGTCGAGATGGCCAGCCCGAACGTCTACGCCGACCAGATCGAGTGGATGCACCGGAACCTGGCCCACCGCGACGCGGTCGTGCTCAGCCTGCACCCGCACAACGACCGCGGCACCGCCGTCGCCGCCGCCGAGCTCGGCTACCTGGCCGGCGCCGACCGCATCGAGGGCACGCTGTTCGGCAACGGCGAGCGCACCGGCAACGTCGACCTGGTCACGCTCGGGCTGAACCTGTTCAGCCAGGGCATCGACCCGCAGATCGACTTCTCCGACATCGACGAGATCCGGCGCACCGTCGAGTACTGCAACCAGCTGCCGGTGCACGAGCGCCACCCGTACGGCGGCGACCTCGTCTACACCGCCTTCTCCGGCTCGCACCAGGACGCCATCAACAAGGGCTTCGACGCGATGGCCGCCGACGCGGCAGCGGCCGGCACCGAGGTCGGGCAGCTCACGTGGGCGGTGCCGTACCTGCCGATCGACCCCAAGGACGTCGGCCGCACCTACGAGGCCGTCATCCGGGTCAACAGCCAGTCCGGCAAGGGCGGCGTCGCCTACATCATGAAGACCGAGCACCACCTGGAGCTGCCGCGGCGGCTGCAGATCGAGTTCTCGCAGGTCATCCAGGCCAGACGGACTCCGAGGGCGGCGAGGTCTCGCCGCAGCAGATGTGGGACGTCTTCTCCGGCGAGTACCTCGGAGCCGATCCGTCCGCTCCAGCTCAACGCGGTGCACACCTCGTCGGCGGCCGGCGCGAAGGACCAGCTGACCGTCGGCATCTACGTCGACGGCGAGCGCGTCGAGGTCGACGGCGGCGGCAACGGTCCCATCGCCGCGTTCTGCGACGCGCTCGGCTCGCTGCGGCTTCGACGTCCGGGTGCTCGACTACACCGAGCACGCGCTCTCAGCCGGCGGCGACGCCCAGGCCGCGGCCTACCTCGAGTGCGCGGTGAACGGCCGGGTCCTCTGGGGCGCCGGCATCGACCCCAACATCGTCACGGCCTCGCTCAAGGCGATCGTCAGCGCCGTCAACCGCTCAGTGCGCTAGGCGGTCCGGGCAGGGTGAACCTCTACCAGGACGAGGCGGTCGTCCTCCGCACCCAGAAGCTGGGGGAGGCCGACCGCATCGTCACCCTGCTCACCCACGAGCACGGCCGGGTGCGGGCCGTCGCGAAGGGCGTGCGCCGGACGAAGTCCAAGTTCGGCTCACGTCTGGAGCCGTTCGGGCTGATCGACGTCCAGCTGTACATCGGCCGCAGCCTCGACGTCGTGACGCAGGTGGAGACGCTGCAGCCGCTCGGCAACCAGCTCGTCGGGGACTACCAGCGCTACACGGCAGGGACGGCGATGCTCGAGACGGCCGAGCGGCTGACGGCCGAGGAGCGCGAGCCGGCCGTGCAGCAGTTCCTGCTGCTCGTCGGCGGGCTGCGGGCGCTGGCCTCGGGCGAGCACGAGGCCGGGCTGGTGCTCGACGCCTACCTGCTCCGGTCGCTGTCGGTCGCCGGCTACGCGCCGTCGTTCGAGGCCTGCGCACGGTGCGGGCTCGAAGGCCCGCACCGCGCGTTCTCGGTCCAGGGCGGCGGCGTGGTCTGCCCGGACTGCCGGCAGCCCGGAGCGGCCTCGCCCGCCCCCGAGACGTTGGCGCTGCTCGCGGCGCTGCTGTCGGGCGACTGGGCGGTGGCCGACGCCAGCGCCGCACGCCATCGCAGGGAGGGCAACGGCATCGTCGCGGCCTACCTCCAGTGGCACCTCGAGCGCGGCCTGCGGTCGCTACCCCTGGTCGAGCGCAGCTGAGCGACCCTCGGCGCCCTGTGGACAGGAACCCTGGTCGGCGACGGTCCAGGGTTAAGGTCGATGCGTGCGGCGACCTCCCGTCCGCCCGCCGGACCAGCACCCGAGCGGCGCGCGACCTCCCCAGCTCGGGAAGGACGCCGTCCCCCGCCACGTCGCGATCGTGATGGACGGCAACGGCCGCTGGGCCAAGTCCCGCGGCCTGCCGCGTACCGCCGGGCACACGGCCGGGGAGGCCGCGCTCTTCGACGTCGTCGAGGGTGCGATCGAGATCGGCGTCCAGTGGATCTCGGCGTACGCGTTCTCGACCGAGAACTGGCGGCGCTCGCCCGACGAGGTCCGGTTCCTCATGGGCTTCAACCGGGACGTCATCCGCCGGCGGCGCGACGAGATGAACGAGATGGGCGTGCGGGTGCGCTGGGCCGGCCGGCGGCCCCGGCTGTGGAAGAGCGTGATCGACGAGCTCGAGCAGGCCGAGCAGCTCACCGCGGACAACCGCACGCTGACGCTGACGATGTGCGTCAACTACGGCGGCCGCGCCGAGATCGCCGACGCCGCCGCCGCGCTCGCCCGCGAGGTGCGGGCCGGCCGGGTCGATCCCGACAAGATCGACCGAGAAGCTGTTCGGCAAGTTCCTCGACGAGCCGGACATGCCGGACGTCGACCTCTTCATCCGTTCCTCCGGCGAGCAGCGCATCTCCAACTTCCTGCTCTGGCAGTCCGCGTACGCCGAGCTCTGCTTCATGGACGTCCTGTGGCCCGACTTCGACCGCCGGCACCTCTGGCAGGCGATCAGCGACTACGCCCAGCGCGACCGCCGCTACGGCGGTGCGTCTCCCTCTCGTCGGTCCTCCCTCCCGTCCAGCCGCTCGGCGGGTCGGGCCAGGTCGGGCAGGTCCGCAGGTGAGCAGCCCGGAGATCTCGACGTCCAAGGCCTCGAGCGCTGGCGAGCAGCAGCACGCCACGGACGCCGGGCCCGGTCACGAGGAGCACCTGGATCACCGCGACCACGGCGACCACGGCGACCACGGCGACCACGGCGACCACGGCCATGGCGAGCACGCAGCGCGGCGGGACGAACGCGGCCGTGGCTGGGCGATCGGCTCGCTGGAGATCCTCACGATCGCCCTCGTCGTCCTGCTGGTCGGGCAGCACTGGATCTCCGGGCTCTTCGACAACCACCCCGCGTTGCAGGCGTTCGCCACCATCTTCGTGGCCATCTGCGTGCAGGCCATGCCGTTCCTCGTGCTCGGCGTCGTGGTCTCTGGTGCCATCGCGGCGTTCGTGCCCATGGGGTTCTGGACGCGGGCCCTGCCGAACAACACGGCGATGGCCGTGCCGGTGGCGGCCTGTGCCGGGGTGCTGCTGCCGGGCTGCGAGTGCGCCTCGGTGCCCATCGCGGGTGGGCTCGTCTCGCGCGGGGTCAAGCCCGCGGCCGCCCTCGCCTTCTTGCTCTCGGCCCCGGCGATCAACCCGGTCGTCCTGGTGGCGACGTCGGTCGCTTTCCCCGGACGGCCCCGAGATGGTGCTCGCACGCTTCCTGGCCTCGCTGATGGCGTCGGTGGTGGTCGGGCTGGATCTGGGCGCGGTTCGCCAGGACGGCCTGGATGAAGCCGCCGCGGATGGCGAACACCGCCGGGCTGCGGGCCTGGGACGCGTTCCGTGCCTCGATGCAGCACGACTTCCTGCAGGCCGGCGGCTACCTCGTGATCGGCGGTCTCACCGCCGCGTTCCTGAACGTCGTCGTGCCGCGCTCGTGGATGGATGCCGTCGCCGGGCACGCGGTGTTCTCGGTCCTCTTCCTCGGTGGCCTCGCGGTGGTGCTGGCGATCTGCTCGGAGGCCGACGCCTTCGTCGCCGCCAGCCTCACCGGCTTCTCGCTCACGGCGAAGCTCGCGTTCATGGTGGTCGGGCCGATGGTCGACGTGAAGCTGTTCGCGATGCAGGCAGGGACGTTCGGGCGGGCGTTCGCCACCCGCTTCGCTCCGCTGACGTTCGGCGTGGCCGTGGTGGCGGCCTCGCTCGTGGGATCCTGGTTGCTGTGAGACGTGACGTGCAGAGCGTGGTGCTCGTGCTGCTCGGGGGCGCCCTGCTGCGGCTCGAGCTCTCCGGCGCCTACCTCAACTACGTCAAGCCAGGTCTCGGCCGATGGCTGTTGATCGCCGGGGCGGTGCTCGTGCTGCTGGGTCTGTGGAGCGCCCTGCGGGACGTCCTGCGCCGCGACCCTGCGCATGCGCTGGCCGAGGACGAGGACGGCCTGCCGCACCAGGTAGACAGCTCCGGCGCGCGCGTGCCTGACCCGCATGACGACGGCCACGGACACCGTCCCGGTGGGCCCCGGATCGCGTGGCTGCTCATGGCGCCCGTGCTGGTGATCTTCCTGATCGCGCCGCCTGCCCTCGGCGCGTACTCGGCCTCGCACCTCGCCACCTCGATCCCACCGCCCCCGCCGAGCGGACTGCCACCGCTCGCCGCAGGCAATCCCGTCCCCATCGCAGTCTCCGACTACTCGGTGCGCGCGGTCTGGGACAGCGGCCACACCCTGGTCGGTCACACGTTCACGATGGTGGGGTTCGTCACCGCGGCCCCAGGGGGTGGGTGGTACCTCACCCGGCTGCAGATCTCCTGCTGCGCGGCCGATGCCACGCCCTTCAAGATCAAGACAGTTGGGGCCCCCGCCGAGAGCGCCAGCGCCTGGGTCCAGGTCGTCGGCACCTGGGTGCCCGGCGGAGGCACGATGCGTGACGACGCGATCCCGAACGTGCTGGTGAAGTCGGCGAAGGTCGTGCCGCAGCCGGCGAACCCGTACGAGTAGTGCCTCAGCCGCCCTCGGTGAGCACCGCGTCCAGCCAGCCGCGCGCCTGCGCAGCAAAGGCTGGGTCGCGGTCCCGGTAGTACGGAAGCGCGATCAGCGCCATCGAGAGCGCCCAGCCCCGGCCACGGTTCCACGTCGCGTCGTCGAAGCCCGCAGCCTGGCGATAACGGTCCCGGCTGCCAGTCCCGAACACCGTCCAGCCAGCCATCGCGTCGCAGGCCGGGTCGCCGAGTCCGAGCAGCCCGAAGTCGATGACGGCGCTGAGCCGGCCGTGCGCGAGGAGCAGGTTGCCGCCATGGAGGTCCCCGTGGACGAGCACGGCTGGTCGGTCCCAGGGCGGCGCCGCCAAGGCGTCTGTCCCAGGCGCCGCGTGCGGCTCGCGTGTCGATCGCTCCGTGCAGGGCAGCGATCGCGTCGCGGACCTCGAGCGTCGCGGGTCTGCAGGGCGGCTGCACGGTTGTCCGACGGTGGCTGCTGGGCTGGGCCGGTGGTGGGGTCGATCGCGTGCAGCGCCGCCACGAACGCGCCCAGGTCGACGGCAGCCGCCTGCGGGTCGTCGAAGGCTGCGGTGTCGGCGGCGTCGCCGTCCAGCCACCCGAGCACGGACCAGCCGCAGGGGTACCAAGCCTCGGGCTGGCCGACCGCGAGCGGGACAGGGACAGCCAGCGGAAGCAGGGGGGCGAGGAAGGGCAGCCACCCGAGCTCCACGCTGTCAGCGTGGCTGGACTCCGGCGTCCTGGGCAGCCGGATCACCTTGTCGCTGCCCAGCCGCACGAGCACGTGGTCGGTTCCCGACGCAGCCACCACCCGCAAAGGCAAGTCAGCCCAGCCGGGGAGCTGGCTCGCGAGCAGCCGGCGCACCAGCGGCTCGTCGACGGTCAGCTCGTCGTCGTGCATGGGTCGGGCGTCCGGTCAGCGCGACGGGCGACGATACGCCTGCGCGCTGGCGACGTCGGGCTCGAAGCCCGCTCGGCGGTAGACGCGCCCGGCTGGGTTCGTGGCCTCGGTCACGATCACCCACTGCTCGGTCCCGCGCTGGGCGGCCCAGTCCGCAGCGACCCCCAGCAGATGCGAGGCCAGCCCGCGCCGGCGGTGCTCCAGCGACGTGCCGACGAACTGGTAACGGGCCTTAGAACCACAGAGCACGATGCCCAGGTCTGCCGCGAGCAGGTCGCCGGCGAAGGCTCCGAAGAACGCCGCGGCGCCGCGTTCCACGAGGCTGATCTGCGTGCGGGACCGAGCCTGGACGAACCGCTCGTGCTCGGCCGGGTCGTACTCGCCCGTCGCGAGGTTCTCCGCGAGCTCGCGGACCTCGAGCTGGATCCAGTCGGCCGGAACCAGCTCGCGCACGGTGTAGCCCGCGGGAGCCGGCGTCTGCCGAGGCTGCACCCGGGTCGTCAGGACGTCGTCGAGCTCGACGTCGATGCCGAGCTCGCTCCACGGCTGCAGCTGGCTCGGCAGCGCGACCAGCCCGATGGAGACCCACGCCGCGTCCGGGAAGGCGGTATGGAAGGCCTCGACCCAGCGAGCGGCATCGTTCAGCGCCTCCGCATCGCGGACGAACAAGCAGTTGCCCCAGTGGAAGTCGGGATTGCCGGGGGTCCGGATCACGAGGTGGTCGTCGCGGTCCTCGACGGTGGAGCCGGTGAGCCGGAGCACGGCGAGCGAGGTCGACCAGTCCGGAGGGAGCCCGTCGTCGTCCACCGCCGCAGACTAGCGAGGAGACCGGCGTCCTGCTGGCGAGTTCTCCGTCGGCTAGCTCCCCGTGCCCCAGCGGTCCAGCGCCTCGATCGCCACCCGAAGCTGCGTCCCGCGCGCTGCCTCGGCCTCGGTGACGAACGCGTCGACGTCCTCGCGGGTCGGGAAGTCGAACGCGACGGTCACCAGCGAGGTGGTCGCCGGGTCGCCGACCACCCAGCTGACCTAGCGGTGCTGCACGACCTTCAGCACGGCCGAGCCGACCACGAGCAGCACCACCGCGAAGCGGAGCCAGCGCTGCGGGGGGGTCAGAACCGGCCAGGAGACCGCGAGCAGCCACCCGATGAAGGCGGCGAGCACGAGCAGCAGCAACGCGCCGACGACGCCCTTGATGAACAGGCCCCCGAGCAGCAGGGCGAGCACGATCACGATCAGCAGCCACCGCGGGAAGCGGTTGAGGATGATGAGGGCGTTGACGCTCCGGGTCTCGAGCGCCTGCCTGGCCGGCGTCCGCGGTCCCGCAGCCGCAGCTGCACGCTGCGCCGGGTTGCCGCTGCGGCGGTTCGGGCGAGGCTGGTCGGGCTGGCTCGGCTGGCTGGGCACGTCGGGCTCCTACGCTGTGGACCGGAAGTCCCGCCCATCGTCCCCCATCGCGGTCCGCCGCGATGCCTGGCTGCCCGTGGAGGCATCGTGCTGGTCGTCACGCGGTACCGGGTCCCGGCCTCGGACCCCGACTTCCGAGCCCGTGCGCAGGCGGCGCTGGCTGTGCTTGCCGAGCGACCGGGCTGGCGTTCAGGCCGGATCGGGCGGGCGGCCGACGACGGCGAGCTGTGGGTGCTCGCGACCGAGTGGGACTCGGTCGGGGCCTATCGCCGCGCGCTCTCCGGCTACGAGGTGAAGATGCATGCCGTGCCCCTGCTGTCGCTGGCGATCGACGAGCCCACGGCCTTCGAGGTGCTCGACGCCACGCGGGCGGGTCTGAGGGGCTCGCCGCCCCGTCAGGGCGGACGCCCGAACCCCTGTAACCTTGGCGCTCAACCCGCCGACCGCCAGCCGGATGGAGCCGCACCATGGCCGCCGCATGCTCGTCGACACCATCGTCAGCCTGTCCAAGCGCCGGGGCTTCGTGTTCCCCTGCGGCGAGATCTACGGCGGCACCCGCTCCGCCTGGGACTACGGCCCGCTCGGCGTCGAGCTGAAGGAGAACATCAAGCGCCAGTGGTGGCGCGCGATGGTGCGTCGCGCGACGACGTCGTCGGGCTGGACTCGGCGGTCATCCTGCCGCGCGAGACGTGGGAGGCGTCCGGTCACGTCGCGACGTTCACCGACCCCTTATCGAGTGCCAGTCCTGCCACAAGCGGTTCCGCGCCGACCACCTGGAGGAGGTCGTACGAGCACAAGCACGGCAAGACCCGGCCCGACGGGCTTCGGCGAGGTCCCCTGCCCCAACTGCGGCACCCGCGGCGCGTGGACCGAGCCGCGGATGTTCAACGGGCCTGCTCAAGACATATCTCGGCCCCGTCGAGGACGAGGAGGGCCTGCACTACCTGCGGCCCGAGACCGCGCAGGGCATCTTCCTGAACTTCCTGAACGTCATGAACTCGGCGCGCAAGAAGCCGCCGTTCGGCATCGCCCAGACCGGCAAGACTTCCGCAACGAGATCACGCCGGGGAACTTCATCTTCCGCACCCGCGAGTTCGAGCAGATGGAGATGGAGTTCTTCGTCGAGCCCGGCACCGACGAGGAGTGGCACGAGTACTGGCTCGAAGGCGCGCTGGGACTGGTACCTCGACCTCGGGCATCCGGCCCGAGAACCTGCCGCTACTACGAGCACCCGAAGGAGAAGCTCTCGCACTACTCCAAGCGCACGGTCGACATCGAGTACCGCTTCCTGTTCGGCGGCAACGAGTTCGCCGAGCTCGAGGGCATCGCGAACCGGACGGACTTCGACCTCAAGACGCACGCCGAGCACTCGGGCGCGAACCTGCACCTACCTCGACACTGAGAAGGACGAGCGCTACATGCCGTACGTCATCGAGCCGGCCGCCGGGCTGACCCGGGCGGTGCTGGCGTTCTTGATGGACGCCTACCACGAGGAGGAGGTCGCCGACCGCGAAGGGCGGCACCGAGAAGCGCGCCGTGCTGCGGCTCGACCCCCGCCTGGCGCCGGTCAAGGCCGCGGTGCTGCCGCTGTCCCGCAACGCCGACCTCTCGCCGAAGGCCCGCGACCTCGCGGCGTCCCTGCGCAAGCACTGGAACGTCGACTTCGACGACGCCGGGCGCGATCGGGCGGCGCTACCGCCGGCAGGACGAGATCGGCACCCCGTTCTGCGTGACGGTCGACTTCGACACCCTGGAGGACGGCGCGGTCACCGTGCGCGAGCGCGACTCCATGACCCAGGAGCGCATCGGCCTCGACCAGGTCGGTGCTCGTCACCCTCTCGACTCGCCTCGCCCACCGCAGGGTCGCTGACGCCGCGAGGGATGAACGGCAGCACGGCGGCTCCCGAACGCACGCGTGGCACCCCTCGCTCGCAGCTGGGCGCCGATGGGGGCGCCTGAAGCTGACACGTCTCGATCCGCCGGTCGTGCTGGCCCCGATGGCCGGGATCACGAACGTCGCGTTCCGCCGGCTGTGCCGCGAGTAGGGCGGGGGCCTCTTCGTCTCGAGATGGTCACCTCGCGGGCCTGGTCGAGCGGGACCAGGAGACGCTGCGATGGTCAGGTTCGGCGCAGGACGAGAGATCCGCGTCGCTGCAGCTCTACGGCGTCGACCCCGGCGTCGTGCGCGCGGCCGTGCGCATGGTCGTGCGGCGAGGACCTCGCCGACCACGTCGACCTGAACTTCGGCTGCCCGGTGCCCAAGGTCACCCGCAAGGGGGGCGGCGGCGCGCTGCCCTACAAGCGCCGGCTGCTTCGAGTCGATCGTCGCGCGGCGCCGTGCGCGGCTGACGACGGCCGGCGTCCCCGTCACGGTCAAGATCCGCAAGGGCATCGACGACGACCACCTGACCTACCTCGATGCCGGGCGGATCGCCGAGCAGGCCGGCGGTCGCCTGGGTCGCGCTGCACGGACGCACGGCAGCCCAGCTCTACTCCGGTACGGCGCGACTGGGACGCGATCGGCACCCTCAAGGCCGCGCTCGAGCATCCCGGTCCTCGGCAACGGCGACATCTGGGAGGCCGCCGACGCGCTCGCCCTGGTCCGCCAGACCGGCTGCGACGGGCGTCGTGGTGGGTCGTGGCTGCCTGGGCCGGCCGTGGCTGTTCGCCGACCTCTCAGCGGCGTTCCGCGGAGCCCGCGGCGGGCGTCGCCGTCCAGGCTCCCGGCCTGCGCGAGGTCGCCGCGGTGATGCACCGGCACGCCGAGCTCCTGGGCGAGACGCTGGGGGGCGAGGAGCGCGGCTGCCGGGACTTCCGCAAGCACGTCGCGTGGTACCTCAAGGGCTTCAGCGTGGGTTCGGAGTCACGCCGCCGGCTCGGGATGGTGAGCTCGCTGGCCGAGCTCGACGCTCTCCTCGACGCACTCGACCTCGACCAGCCGTATCCCACGGCGATGCTCGGCGCACCGCGCGGACGGACCACCGGGGTCCGCCCGGTCGCGCTGCCGGAGCACTGGCTCGACGACCCGGAGGACGACCGCGTGCCCGCCGGCGCCGAGCTCGGAACCTCGGGCGGCTGACCTGCGGCTGGCCCTGCCGCTGGCCTGCGGCTGGCCCTGCCGCTGGCCCGCTCGATGAACAGTCGGTGAACCGCACGCTCGACGGGAATGGCTCCCAGGAACCCCGGAGTTTGCTCTCATGCTGCTCTCAGCCAGCGGGGCAACCTTAGGCCTGGTTCACCGGTCCATCAGGTGCGGCTCACGTGGTTTGACCAGGCCAGCTCGAAGGGAAGGATCTCGACGTGCTGAACACATCGCCCATGGCAGTCCCGATGAACGAGCCGTCTGGTGCGGTCGTTCCCGGGGCGATCTCGCTGGTCCACCCGGTGACGGTCGACGTCTGGGCAGATCTCACGTGTCCCTGGTGCTACGTCGGGAGCAGGCGCCTTGCGCTCGCGATGGCGCACGAGTCCGACGGGTCGGTCCTCATGCGCTGGCGGGCGCTGCGCTGCCAGCCAGCGCGAGGGTGCAGACGGCGTGGTGCAGGACATCGCGGGAGCCCCGGTGCACACCCATGCCGATGTCGTCGATGCCGGCAGGGAGGTCGGGATCGCGTTCGGCTCACGCCCGCTGCCAGTGCCGGACACCTCGTTGGCCCAGCGTGCGGTGCTCCTGTACGACGAGGACGCCCGGCAGCGCGCCGTGGCCGCTGCCCTGTTCGGCGCGCACTTCGAGCATGGCCAGAACCTCGCCGACCTCGGTGTCGTGGTGGACGCCGTGTCGATGGCGGCGGAGGACGACGCCGAGAGCGTCCTGCACCGCCTGCGGAGCGGCGAGGGCGAGGACCGCCTGGTGGCCGACCACGTCCAGGCCAGCATCATCGGCGTGAGCAGCCTGCCGACCTACGTCGCTGGTGGGCGCGTGGTGCTGCAGGGCGACCAGTCCATCGAGACCCTGCGGGCACTGATCGCGCACGGCCGCGCCCTCGACGCCGCCTGAGCCCCCGACGGCTACCTAAGCCCCGAGGGCTACCTGAGCCTCCACCCGCCTGGCCGAAACAGTCGAACTGGGGCGCGCGGCGCGTCGGAGGTCCCCTGTAAGTTGCCGCTGTGAGTGAGTTGATGGCGCCCGCCGCCCACTCCTACGACGCCGCCGAGCGTTACGTCGTCGAGCCGCACAAGCGCGCAGCCCGACCGGAGTTCGAGCGCGACCGCGCACGCGTCCTGCACAGCGCCGCCCTCCGCCGCCTCGCCGGCAAGACGCAGGTCGTCACGGCTGGGCTCTCGCGACTTCCCGCGAACCCGGCTCACGCACTCCCTCGAGGTCGCGCAGATCGGCCGCGAGCTGGGCCGGGTGCTCGGCTGCGAGCCGGACGTCGTCGAGGTCGCGGGGCTGGCCCACGACCTCGGCCACCCGCCGTTCGGGCACAACGGGGAGCAGGCGCTGCGACGAGGTCGCCCAGCCGTGCGGTGGGTTCGAGGGCAACGCGCAGACGCCTGCGCGTGCTCACGCAGGCTGGAGGCAAAGGCCTTCGCGGGACCGGCCGAGGGTGACCGAAGCGTGGGGCTCAACCTCACCAGGGCAGCGCTGGACGCGACCTGCCAAGTACCCGTGGCTGAAGGTCGAGGCGCCCGACGGCGGCGCACAAGTACGGCGCCTACGTCGACGACCTGCGACGTCTTCCGCTGGCTCCGGCAGGACGCCCCGGTCGGCGGACGTTGCCTGGAGGCCCAGGTGATGGACTGGTCCGACGACATCGCCTACTCGGTCCACGACGTCGAGGACGCCTTGCACGCCGGCCACTTCGGCTGGACCAGCTCGGCGTCGCCAGGCCGAGCGCGAGGAGCTGTTCGAGCGTCGCCGTCGACGCCGCTACCTCCCGAGCGCCGAGCCTGCGCGAGCTGGAGCCGCGCTGCGACCGGCTGCGGGCGCAGGACTGGTGGCCGCTGCGGTACGACGGCTCGGTCCGCGCGCTCGCCGGGCTCAAGAACCTCACGAGCTCGCTGCATCGGGCGCTTCGCGGCTGCCGCCGAGGACGCGACCCGCGTGCGAGCTACGGCCCGGGCCGCTGCCGCGGTACGACGCCGACCTGGTGGTGCCGTGGCAGGCCCGGCTGGAGTGCGCGCGTGCTCAAGGGCGTGGCAGCGCTGTTCGTCATGCAGCGACCCGGCGTCGAGCAGGCCCACGCCCGGCAGCGTCGCCTCGTCGCACGAGCTCGCCGGCGCGGTGCTCGCCGGCGCCCCCGGAGGCCTCGGACCCGAGTTCGCGCCGACGTTCGTCGACCGGAGCGGCGGACGACCGACCGTCTGCGTGCGCGTGGTCGTGGACCGGATCGCCTCGCTGACGGACCAGTCGGCGATCGCGCTGGCAGCAGCTGGACGGTCACGACAGTGACCGATCTCGGGACTCGCCCGTCGGTGCCGCGGCGGGACGATCTGCCGCTGCAGCTGACGGTGCTTCGTCCGGGCAGCGTTCCCGCTGTCGGATCTCGGGTCGACGAGGACGGCGCGTTCTACGTCGCTGCCTAGTCGCGGGCGACGAGATCGTCGAGGCCGCGACGATGCTGCCTGAGCGGTACCCGCACCCGGCGGAGGGCGAGCTCGGCACCGGGCCGCTGGCTGGCGGCTGCGTGGGATGGCGACAGCTCGAGCGGCGTGCGCGGCCAGGGTTCGGGCAGGCCGTGCTGCGCCGTGCGACGCGGCCGAGGCCGCGGCGCGGGGCGGCGCGTACATCTGGTGCAACGCGCGGATGGACCGCCGTGCCGTTCTACAGCGGCTGGGTTTCGTCGCGGACGGCGAGCGAGTTCGACCTCGCGCTGCCCGACGGCGTGGTGATCCCGCACTACCTCATGTGGCTGCTGCTGGCCGCACGCCTGAACCGCTCCAGCGTCCGCGGCTGCACTAGCTCGCGCAGAACAAGCACAGCGTACGCGGAGGCCTTGACCGTCACGCCACCTCGGCCTTCGGTGACTTCTGGATGCCGGCGCGCCAGGCGTCGAGGTAGGGCCACGGCCAGACCTCGCCGCGGCGTACCCACCAGTACCCGCCGACCTGGCCGTTCGGCGGCGTCGGCCAGGAGATCCCGAAGTGCAGGTGGGAGCTGATGCCCGGCTGGTTCGCGTCGCCGGTGCGCCCGACCTTGCCGACGAGCTCGCCGGCCGTGACCTTCGCCCCGACCCGGATGTTCGGCTCGAGGGCGGACAGGTGCGAGCCGTAGTAGCGGACGCCGTCGTAGCCGACCACGGCGAAGCTGAGTCCGCCGCGGGCGTTGCCCAGGTTGGTGGCCGGGTTCCAGGCGTCGACCGTGGTGACGTACTCGATGACCCCGCTGACCGGCGAGACGACCGGGCAGCCCGTGGCCGCGAAGATGTCGTCGGCGGGGTAGTCGTGGTGGGTGTGCGCGTAGCTGACGTTGCTGCACTGGACGGGGAACACGTAACGGGTCGTGGTCGGGACCGGGGGAGGAGTGCGGACGACCACGGGGGCGGGGGGTGGGAGGGTGCGCGCGGGCGAGGCGACCGGCGTCGGAGCGGCCGCACTGCGAGCCACCTGTCGACGACGCCCGGCCGCGCAGCCGGACACCAGCAGCGCGACCGGCCAGGCAAGCCGCCAGCCTCCGCAGGAAGGGGCTGGTCTGGCGCCACGGGGACATGTCACTGAGGGTAAGGCCCCGCCCCTGCCGGATCCGCTCGATCGGTCGCGTCCGCGCCGCGACGTAGACTCCGCTCGTGGCAGGCCGGATCCGCGAGGAGGACATCGCACTGATCCGTGAGCGCGCCAGGATCGACCAGGTGGTCGGCGAGTACGTCCAGCTCCGCAGCGCGCGGCGGCGGCCGGATGAAGGGCCTTGCCCCTTCCACGACGAGAAGACCCCGTCGTTCAACGTCAACGCCGGCCAGCGGCTACTACAAGTGCTTCGGGTGCGGCGAGGGCGGCGACGTCGATCAGCTTCCTGCAGAAGATCCGAGCACCTCGGCTTCGCCGACGCGGTCGAGCTGCTGGCCCGCAAGGCCGGCGTCACCGCTCACCTACGAGGAGGGCGGCTCGCGGTCGGCCGCGACCGAGCGCAACCAGCGGCAGCGACTGCTCGAGGCACACGCGGCCGCCCGTCGTACTTCTCCGGAGCAGCTGCGCACCAACCCCGAGGCCGAGACTCGGTCGGGCGTTCCTCAAGGAGCGCGGCTTCGACGAGTCGACGCTGGGACCAGTTCGGCGTCGGCTACGCGCCCAACGCGCTGGGACGCGCTGACCGGTCATCTCAAGGGCAAGGGCTTCAGCGACGAGGAGCTGCTCGCCGGCGGTCTGCTGAGCCAGGGCAGAGCGCGGCCCTACGACCGGTTCCGCGGCCGGCTGGTCTGGCCGATCCGCGACGTCAAGCGGCGACACCATCGGCTTCGGCGCGCGCAAGCTGCGTCGAGGACGACCACGGGACCGAAGTACCTCAACACGCCCGAGACGCCGATCTACAAGAAGAGCCAGGTGCTCTACGGCGTCGACCTCGCGCGGCGCGACATCGCCACCCGCAGGCGGGCGGTGTCGTCGAGGGCTACACCGACGTCATGGCCTGCCACCTGGCGGGCGAGACGACGGCGGTGGCGACCTGCGGTACGGCGTTCGGCGGCGAGCACATCCAGGTCCTGCGGCGCCTGCTGATGGACCAGGACGAGTTCCGCGCGGCGAGATCGTGTTCACCTTCGACGGTGACGAGGCCGGTCGCAAGGCCGCGCTCAAGGCGTTCACCGACGAGCAGCGGTTCGTCGCCCAGACGTTCGTCGCCGTCCAGCCCGACGGCCTCGACCCCTGCGAGCTGCGGCAGCAGCGCGGCGAGCCGCGGCGTCCGCGACCTGGTCGCGAGCCAGCTGCCGCTGCCGAGTTCGCGATCCGCGAGACCTGCGCCGGCTTCGACCTGGAGATCCCGGAGGGCCGGGTGCAGGCGTTGGCGGCGACCGCTCCGGTCGTGGCGAGCGCTCAAGGACACGCTCGCTCGCGCGACGAGTACGCGCGGCGCTCGCCGGCTGGCTCGGCATGGAGCCGGGGCCCGTCCTCGACGTCGTCTCCGAAGCCGCGCGCAAGGCGCGCAGCGGATCTGCCACCGCCACGTCAGCAGGCCGAGCCGAGCCGCGGGCCGACCGCGACGCGACCCAGGGTGGCCTCGCCCGTGACGCCGCTCAGAACGGCGGCGCCCGCGGCACTGCCCAGAACGGCGGTGCGAGCGGCGCGCTGGACCTGACCCAGCCGAACGAGGGTCAGCCGTCGCCGGTCCCCGTCGTCGGCCGCCCGCACCCCTCGGACCGCGCCCTGATGGTCGACCGCGAGGCTCTCAAGACCGCGATCCAGCTGCCGCAGCTCGCCGCCGAGGGCTTCGACGCGATCGAGCCCGCTGCCTTCGGTCACCCGGCCTACGTCGCGGTCAAGGCGGCGATCGCCGCTGCCGGCGGTGCCGCGGGGGTCGGGCAGGCGACGGCTGACGCCTGGGTGTCCCGGGTGCTGTCGTCGGCGGCGAACGATGCCGTGCGATCCGTCGTCACCGAGCTCGCCGTAGAGCCCCTGCGGTGCGACGGCGAGCCTGACCGGAGGTACGTCGAGATGCAGACGGCTCGGGTGCAGGAGCGGCGCGCGGTGGCGCTGGTCGCCGAGGCCAAGGGTCGGCTGTCCCGGATCGACCCGGCGGACGCGGAGGCCTACAACGCTGCTTTCGCCGAGCTCTTCGCCCTCGAGCAGCGTCGACGCAGCTTCTTCGAGAAGGCGAACGGAGGCGAGTGAGCCGTGCGACGGATCGGGCCTGAGAAGCTTCCGGATGCCGCCAGGGTGCTGGTCCCCAAGGGCGAGCGGGTGCTGTCCTGGGCGCGGGACGCTCGCGGCGACGTCGTCATCGCCACCCTGCACGCGGTGTACGTGCCGGTGCGGGACGGCGAGCACGAACGCATCCCGTACGAGCGGATCTCGGCGGCCACCTGGGAGGACCCGATGCTCGAGATCTCCCTCGTGGGCGGCCGTGGCCGGAAGATCAGGGCGAACCTCGAGGAGCCCGGTGAGCTGCCGCCGACGGTGCGCGAACGCGTCACCGCGAGCATCGCGCTGAGCGAGCACGTCGCCCTCATCGGGCCGGCGGGTGCGCGGATCACCGCACGTCGGGCGCCGGGGAGCACGGAGGTGTCGTGGAACGTCGTGTTCGACTCCGGGCTGGATGCGAGGGACCCGTTCCTGCAGGCTCGAGCGGACGCGGCGATCGTCGAGCTCAAGGGCGTCACGGGGCTCTGACTTCGGGTTTCGGTCCGGCTCCGGCTGGCTGATAACCTGACGGTCGCTTCGGCGGTCCCGCGTAGCTCAATTGGCAGAGCAGCCGGCTGTTAACCGGCAGGTTACTGGTTCGAGTCCAGTCGCGGGAGCATCTGCGCAGGTCAGCAGCCTGCAGGGGCCGCCGGTAACCCGGGAATGTAGCAACGCATGTAGCAACGCGGTTTCGGGTCATCCGTCCAGCCCCCTCGCGAGAGCGTTCGCGGCCTCTTGGGTGAGCCTGGGGGTGACGTGGCTGTACGTGTCCGCGGTGAGCCTGGTCGAGGAGTGCCCGAGCACGTCCGCGACCACGCGCATCGGGACGCCCTCCTCGAGCATCACGGTGGCCGCCGCGTGCCGCAGACCGTGAAAGGTCGCGGTTGGAACACCCGCCTTCGTGGCCGCCGCCTTGTACGCCTTCGAGACGTTGCTGTGGTCCGTGGCGGTGCCGATGGGGGTGGTGAACAGCCAGTCTTCGTCGAACCAGACCGTTGCGGCCAAACGCTCCGCCGTCTGCGCCACCTTCCACGCCTTCAGCGAGGCAACCAACGGTGCTGGGAGCGCCACGGCCCGCTTAGACCTGTCGCTCTTCGTCGAGCTCCGCACCAAGCCCCCGTCGAGCCTCACCAGCGTTGCGGTGACCTTCAGGCTGCCGCCCTCCAGGTCGACGTCAGCCCACCGCAGAGCAAGCGCCTCGCCGACCCGTAGCCCGGTGAAGCAGAGCAGCGTGACCAACGGCTCGAGTCGGGTGCCGGCGACCTCCGCGCGGATGGCGCGCACCTCGTCGCGGTTGAGAAAACGGGAGGTTCCCTGCTCGACCCCTGGACGACCGACCTCCGCTGCAGGGTTGCTCGCGAGGAGCCCGTCGCGGACCGCAGTGTCGAGGATCAGGCGGACCACCGTGTAGGCGGTGCGCCGCGTCTGAGCGGAGCGGTCGGCGGCGCCCACCAGGAGGCGTTCGATGTCGGTGGTCTTGATCCTCCGCAGCTCCAGGTCACCCAGGGTGGGCAGGACGCGGACACGCAGCGCTGACTCGTAGGTGCGCCGCGTGCTGGGCTTCACGTCCGCAACCTGCAGGGTGGTCGTCCGCCACGTCTCAGCGAATGTGCGGAACTTCATCTTCGCGTCGGCCCCGGGCCTACCCGCGTCCAAGCGACGGATCACCGTCTTGAGCTCGCGTTTCGCGGCCGCTTCGGTCTTCGCGTACTTGACCCGGCGGCGCATCCCGTCGGGGGTGTCCTCGCGCCACGAGTAGCACCACGCCCCGTCGGACTTCCGCTGGTAGACCGTGCCCTCACCGTTCCCGCGCTGGCTCATCAGGCGCTGCCCTGCGTGGTGGGCTCCAGGACGCCGCGTCGTCGGGCCTCGAGCACCCAACGGCGCACGGTTCCGACCGGGACACCGTTCTCCTCTGCCAGCAGCACCGATGGCTTGTTCGTCTCGGCGACGGCCGATCGGTAGGCATCAGCCACCGCCGTGTAGAAGGTGGTCGGGTCCGATCCATCAGGCCGACCGAGCGGCTTCCGCGCCGGAGGCTTGGGTGGCGCCTTTTTGGCGTACCGCAGCATGGCCCTCTTTTCTGCCAGGTCCGGTTCCGACTGGGCCGCGTGTTCGCTGCGCTTGCGCTGGAGGTACCCGCGCCCGGCCGATCCGAGCGCCTCTAGACGCGCCAGCGGGATCGACCGCAGGTGCTCGGAAGTCACCCCTCCCTCGGCGTGAACCCACACCTCGGTCGCCACGTACCTGCCGTCCACGGGCTCCATGAACAACGTGATGCTGAGCCCGTTCTCCAGCTTGTAGGCGCCCTCGTAGTGGCCGGCGGGTTGCGTCATGTCCAGGACCGTAGACCGTTCGTAGTCGGCCGTCAAGGTCCGCCATCAAACCCGCGCAAGTACGTCGGCGACACGCCGCGTCCGTCCGCCAACTTGCACGGTCCGTGCGCGTCGGCTAACTTGCTCACAGAGGTTGAACTCCCGGTTACCTCGGAAGTGCGAGACGCCCCGGAGATCCGGCGGCAGCAGCAGGCGCACCAGGGCCAGAGCCCACACCGTCAGCGATGTGAATGATGTGACCCCAAAAAAGGTCACCATGAACTCCGGGCTCCGTCGTGCCTAAATACGGCCGCGGTAGCGGAGGACTAAAACCAATTGGAGGTTCGCCATGAACGAACTGCTTTTGGTCCCCGAAAGCGCAGCCGAACGGTTGTCCATCGGAAGGACCGCGGTGTACGAGCTCATCTCGAGCGGTGAGCTGAAGTCCGTGAAGATCGGCCGAAGTCGCAGGGTGCCAGTTTCGGCGCTCGAGGAGTACGTCGACCGCCTGGCCGCAACGGCCTAAACCACAGGGGGTGTTGTCATCACCTTGTGGTCGTACGACAGCAAAGAGCCCGGTGTCCGCCTCACGGACACCGGGCCTCTTCAACTCTTGGGAGGAACCATGCCAACCGATCACGAGCCGGTTACCAGCCGGCCGAACCACACCACTACATCAAGGATAGCGGGTCATGCGTTTCGTGCCGAACGGCGCGAGATCTTGCGAGCCCAGCTCCACCAGGCACGCCTCGATCGGGACCGCGAGCTCGAGGACTGCATCAGCCGCGAGCTCGACGACTTGTTCGTCGCAGACAGCGGGCACAGGAACGCCGACACGGACCTTTCTCGCTACCGGCGGCATCTGGCGCGCACAGCATGAGCCGACCGCCGCTCTCGGTTGTCCGGGAGAACATCGACGGCGCCCATCTCCTCGACGAAACCGCGGCGTTCCTCAAGCGGTTCGTGGCCTTCCCGACAGAGGGTGACCTTGCGGCGGTGACGTTGTGGGCCGCGCACACGCACGTGCTTCCGGCGTTCGAGTCCACGCCGCGCATCGCCTTCCTTTCGGCCGAGCCAGGCAGTGGGAAGACGAGGTCCCTTGAGATCCTCGAGACGCTGGTCCCGAGGCCCGTGATGGCCGTGAACGTCAGTCCCGCCTACCTGTTTCGCAAGGTAGGCGACGAGCAGGGTGCACCGACGGTTCTGTTCGACGAAATCGACACAGTCTTCGGGCCGAAGGCCAAGGGCGACAACGAGGACGTCAGAGGACTGCTCAACGCCGGGCATCGCCGTGGCGCTGTCGCTGGTCGCTGCGTCATCAAGGGCGGCAAGGTCGAGACCGAGGAGCTCCCCGCCTTCGCCGCGGTCGCCATGGCTGGACTGGGCTGGCTGCCCGACACGTTGCTCACTCGTAGCGTCGTGGTGAGGATGCGGCGCAGGGCCGCCAGCGAGTGGATCGAGCCGTACCGGGCACGCCTCCACGAGGCGGAGGGGAACGAGCTCCGTGACCAGCTCGCACAGTGGACCAACTCGGTGTACTGGGTGCTGGCGAACGAGTTCCCGCCTCTGCCGGACGAGGTGCAGGACCGGAACGCCGACGTCTGGGAGCCGCTGGTTGCTCTCGCCGATGCTGCTGGGGGCAGGTGGCCCGAACTCGCCCGCGTTACGGCTGTTACGGCTGTTACCCATTCTGGGCAAGAGGAGAGCGTCTCGCTCGGCATCCGCCTCCTCGGCGACGTCCGGGGAATCTTCCTCGACACGAAAGCGCAGCGGTTGACCACGGCCGAACTCCTGTCCCACCTTCACATGGTCGACGAAGGCCCCTGGTCTGACATGCGAGGCAAGCCCCTCGATGCCCGTGGCCTGGCTCACCGCCTGAAGGCGTACGACATCTCGTCTAAGACACAGAGGGTCGACGGCGTCCTAAACAAGGGGTATGACCGTGCAGACCTTGAGGACCCCTGGAGTCGCTACCTGCGACCCCTCGCCTCATCGCCAGAATCCGTAACAGCCGTAACAGCCGTAACGCACCCGTGTGGAATCTGCGGTCAGCAGCTCTCGGAGGCCGACCTGATCGTAGGTGCGGGTATCCACACGGTCTGTGAGTCGGCATGACCAGGGAAGACGCCGCTACCCGCGGCAGAAGGTACCTGGTCGAGGGCAGGCTGACCGTCACGCTCGTCCACGGCGACGTCGTCGAGGCCCAGTGCCGCGGATCGGGCGAGGTACACGAGCTCGGGCACAAACCTGGCCGCGGGTGGTGGTGCACGTGCCCAGCACGTGGCCGCTGTAGCCACCTCCAAGCCCTCACCCTGGTCACCGTGCGGCGGAAGCCGTGACGGCGCCCATCTGGATGCTGGCCGCTGCGTGCGGCACGGCCCTCGACGTCGAGTTCGTGGACGTCACCATCGACCAGGCCGAGTCGCTCGCCGCCCGCTTCTGCGTTCCGTGCAGGGTCCGCGCCGAGTGCCGCACCTTCGCCGACGCACAGCGCCCACCGTCGTCGGGTTGTGGGCCGCAACGTTCCGCAGCGACAAAGGCAAGACCCTCACCGACTTCCTCGACAACCAGGAGACAGCATGACCATCACCGCATTGACGGGCGCCATCAACGACGACGCGTGCGACTACGACGCTCTCGACGGCCTGGTCCTCGCCGCGGTCCTTGACGCCACCGTCACCCAGATCGTCGACCTCTGCGACGCGCTCCTGATCGCGAAAGCTCGCGCGGAATGGGAGATCGAATGCCTGAACCGCGTCGTCGCTATGCGATACGGAACGAGCTCTACATGAGCGAACCCACGGACCAGCGCTGCATCGACTGCGGCGCTTTGTTGGACCGACCACCACGAATTCACAGCCCGAAATGCCAGCTCGCTCAACTACTCACCAAGGAGAAGTAACATGCCCGATTTCCAGGAAGCCCAGATCGCGATCGCTACCGCCCGTAGCGGCATCAACGCCGCGAAGGCCTACCGCGACCTCTGCCCGATTCCCGACGAGCTGCAGGCAGCCGAGGCGCGCCTTACAGAGCTCGGCCGCCTCGCGAACCTTCCCGCACCGCTCTTCCCCGTGCCCACGGGCAAGGCTGACGCGATCGAGAAGGCCCTCCGTGCCCACGCCCGAGCCGTCGTCGAACACGACACCGTGCGCCAGATCGCCCTCGAGATGGGCGTCGCCGTCGGCGGCCAGATCTTCAACGGCTTCCGCAGCGTCGCACCTGATTGGATCAACGCGCTGGCGGACAAGTTCGACGGCACCTACGCCGAGTTCAGCGACGCGAACGGCCGAGCACCCGAGGTCATCGTCGGCGGCTCACAGGCGGACGACATCGCGGCCTGGGTCGCCGTCACCGGAGCTGCCGAACGACTCGACCACCTCCTCGCGACCCGGACGAACATCGGGCAATCGGCCGGTGAAGAAGGCGCAGATTTCCACAACATCTGGCTCAGCGTCGTCCCGCCGCTTCTGTCCGCCGAGCACGAGATCTTCAACGGAAACGGCGGCGTCGGCGGCGAGTGGTCCGCGTTCTCCAACGTCGTCCAGAAGTGGAACGCGGACAAGATGAACATCGGCAGTCCGCTCGAACGCTGGCGCACAATCGCCGGCCTCCGGTTCGAGGTGTCCCTTGCGCGCGCGGGTGAGATCCAGACACGGGCAAGCCTTGTCAGCGACTACGCGGAAGCAGCCTGGGCGTTGAACGCCAGCGGTGGCCGTGGTTCGTTCCCGGCAGCGATGCAGCACGCCGACGTCACCTACCGGGCGGTGTCCCGTGTCCACGCCTGACGACGATCGTAAGCAGGAGTTCGCGGAGTACCTCACGACCAGGTCAACAACGACGACGACGCCAGACATCGACGCCGACGAACCACCCGCCAGGCGAGCACCACGCCCCGACCCCAGCCAAGGATCCGGCTACCGCGGAGCCGTCCATGTGGACGACCGTGCCGACCACTGGATCCGGTTCCTCACCAATGCCGCGTTCGGCAACCGCAACGGGCACCTCTGAATGACGCACGGCGGGGCAGGTAGTCAACGCCACCAGCGACACGGGTGTACACGATGCCGGCACCAGTCGCCGGAACGAAGGCCGACTAGCGCGTCAACTCCTCGCGCCATGACGCGGCCTGCACCTGCCCCGCCGTGCACACAACACCCACCCCGGTGTGCACACAGCACTGGCATAGCACGTAGCAGCACACACAGGGAGCAGCACGACCGAGCACGACGACGACAGCAGCGCAGCACACGAAGCCGCCTGCTCACCCGATCAGTTCTGATCACCCGCACCACCCCTGGGGAGGTTGGGGTCCATGGGGTCCTCAGCACGACCGGGTCCCTATAGCGCCTCGCGGTGCCTGCTAGCTGAAACGAACCCACGCGCGCACGCGCGAGAGAGGCACACAGATGACGATCAAGACGAAGGAAGCCCCGTCGGGGCCGGAGGATGCCCTGGGTGTCGCTGGCCGGCGGGTGTGGGATGCCGTGGTCGAGCCGTTCGAGCTCGACGCATGGGAGAGCGCCCTGCTGATCGAGGCTGCCCGGACGGCAGACAGGTTGCAGGCACTGGCGGACGCTAGTGTCGGTGCGCCATTGACGGTGCGGAACGCCCGCGGCGATGAGGTCGCTAACCCGCTGCTGTCGGAGGCGAGGCAGCAGTCCATCGTGTTGTCCCGGCTGCTGGCGTCGCTCAGGCTGCCCAGCGGTGAGGAGTCGGCGTCTCGGCCGCAGCGCCGGGGTGCTGCGCGCGGAAGTTATGGCATCAGGGGCGCGGTATGAAACGTCGTGCCCTCGCTGACGAGTTGCCGGGATGGCTGGTCCGGCCGAAGTGGGGTGACTGGCTGCTGATCGAGGAGCGTGACCATCCGGACGCGGAGCTGCACGGGTTCATCCGCTTCCTGCGTGCCGCTGGTACCTGGTGCGACGCGAACGGGTTCGATGCCCGCGAGTCTGGGTCCTTGTCGGTGTTCGACGCCGACCAGGTGTCACCGAAGGGTGACAGGCCGCCTCTGGACCTGGTGGCTGCTGTCATCGCGGAGCGGCCGTCGAAGGTGGCGTCGTGAAGCGCCGCGTCGTCATCGACCCGACCGCTTCCGTCCAGCCCGAGTGGACCATCCACCCCGGATGGTCTTCGTTGCTGACTGTCGAGGAGCAAGGGTGCGCGAACGCTGACGTTCACGCCTTCCGGATGGGCGCCATCGTCAGGGAGCTGTGGCGGATGGACAGCGGCGCCACGCGCGCCATCCGAGGCCTCCCACGAAACGACTTGATCCTTGGATCTCCCGGGGGGCCGACTGTGCCCGCGACGATCCTGCGGCGTGCCAGGGCGGTTTACAGGCTGCGAAAGGCCCGGGGCTGCGACCACCGGCGCTCGGGGAAGACATGACCACCCCAAGAAGGTGGCTGGAGGGGAGGCTGGGAGCCGACCGTGAGCCAGCGGCGCGTGCCGGTTGTTGGCCCAGGTACCGGCGACTGTGGGCGCAGTGGACTACAGTCCCGTCCCGTGAGCAGCGTTGGGCATTCAGGGGGGCAAGAGTGAGTGAAATCTCCGTCCACGACGTGGCCGCCTACATCCTGGGCAAACTGGGACCGATGTCTGCCATGAAGCTCCAGAAGCTCGTGTACTACTCCCAGGCTTGGCACCTCGTCTGGGCGGAAGAGCGACTCTTCCCGGAGCGCATCCAGGCTTGGGCCAATGGCCCGGTCGTCTACGAGCTGTTCAACCTCCATCGGGGCCAGTTCATGGTGCACACCTGGCCGGAGGGGGATCCGGCCAATCTGACTCGACGTGACCGCGGCACGATCGACGCCATCCTGTCTGTCTATGGTGACCTTGATGCCAGGCAGCTGAGCGCTCTGACGCACGATGAGGCGCCTTGGAGCGAAGCACGCGAGGGCCTTCCGCCGACCGCCGGCTCTTCACAGGAGATCACCCCCGACGCGCTGTACACCTACTACAGCGCGATCGACCTTTCCCCCGAGGCGACCCCGGTCGACCAGATCGACTGGACCTCATGGGAGATCGTCATCGACGACCGGGCGTAGTCGCCGTGGGGGACCGTGGGTCGCCGAAGCGCCCTAAGACCCGGTATGCGCCTACGGCGAAGGACGGACAGCGTCGACCAGTGACGATGGCCTCACCGGCTGGCGGCGCGCTGTCTCAGAAGCCTACCTTCTCCTTTCTCCACGCAGATCGGCACCATGCGGGTGCCTGGTCATGGCCGGAGTCCGACGACGCGGTCGAGCTCCTGGGTTTCCTGTGCGAGATGAGCCAGCTTTCTTGGGCAGACATCAAGAGGCAGCAGACCGGCAGGCGCGAGCGGCACATGAAGCACCACCATGAGTCATTCGAATCTGTCTGCTCGGGTGCTCAGCAGCGTTTGTCAGAGCTCAAGTATGACGAGACGTTCGCTGACTTCTTCCGTTTCAGGTTGTCCGGCAAGAAGCGACTGTGGGGATCCGTGGTCGACGAAGTCTTCTACGTGCTGTGGTGGGACGCCGATCATCAGGTGCACCCGACGTCTAGGGACTGACGCCAGTGGCTTCGCTGTGACAGGTTCAGGGCAGACTGCCCACATGCGGCAGATACACGCGGCGCCACGTTGCTGGGCGGCGCCCTCGAACAGCCACGCGTCACGGCCGCCTATGTTGGAGGAGCCACCCCCCCCGTTGACCGATCCCGACATAGAGCCCCAGCGCCGGACATGCGCCAGCCCCCGACGATCCTCGGGAGATCCAGCGGGGGCTGACGTGGCCGACGCTACCGACAGCACGTCGTAGTCCGCATCTCGGCTTGCCGGATGTTTACCTTCCCGGGGTCTACCGTCCTAGGCGCGATCTAGGACCGCGACGCGAGGGGGAGACATGGTGAAAAGCTTGTGGGCCTCGGTTCAGGGCGACCCGGTGTTCATGCGGAAGGTGAACGGCTGGCTGACGATCTTCTGGATCTTCATGATCCCGGTGTCGCTGATCACCGGCTGGGTGTCCAGCGTGGTCTACGTCTCGGCGCTGT
This sequence comes from uncultured Actinomycetota bacterium, assembly GCA_963819215.1. GTDB lineage: Bacteria > Actinomycetota > Actinomycetes > Prado026 > Prado026 > CAWFVK01. The sequence goes on from CAWFVK010000002.1 coordinate 56,820, forward strand.
CACTGTGGGCGTTGGTGTCGGGGCACTGGTCGGCGTGGCAGGCAGCCCGCGTGGAGGTCAACCAGCAGGAGGAAGCGAAGAAGCGGGAGACGGAGGACTTGGCCGGCGACGTGGTGCAGCGCATCGTTGAGCAGACCGACGTTGACCCTGCCTGAGTCCCTCAGCCGGGGTCGACGACCGTGAAGGCGCTGACCAGCCCGGTGATCCGAAGGGTGCGCATCACGCTGCGTTGAGGGGCAAGCAACGTGACCGCGCCGCCGCGGGCGACGCTTTCCTTGCGAAGCCTGACCAGGAAGCTGCAGCCGGTCGAGTCGAAGAACGTGACCTCGCGGAGGTCGACTGTGACGCTCTTCGCCTCCGTGTCGAGGAACCGATCCAGCAGGTTGAGCAGTTCCCTTTGCCGCCCCATCTCGATCTCACCACGCAGGTAGATCGTGTGCTGGGGTGGGGCGGCGGGGGTCTCGGCAGAGAGTGTGGACATGACGTGGACTCCTGGGTGGCGTACCGGAAGAACCATCACTGGGGCGCAGGTTGCTCGCCCCCTGCTGGACGAGCGACATGATTGTGCGTCGCCCGGCATCGTTGCGCAAGTGGGTCAAGCCAGCAATCACGGGTGGGATCATGCGGGCTAGTTCCGCCTCCTCCCGGACATGTATCAGCCCCGGGACGGGGACCCGGGGCTGACGGGCGAACTTTACGGCGAGCTAGGCGCGCTTGGCCTCCTCGAGGAGCTCGGCCTGCCTGGCGTCGAGGAGTGACAGGAGGTAGAGGAGCTCTTCCCGCGTCATCGTCGGGATCTTGGCCTGGAGCTCGTCCGTTGGCAGACGGAAGGTGGCCGCAGCGTTGAACTGGCGCACGGTACGGGCCGTCTGCACGAGCATCTCGGCCACCTTCTCTGCGCCTTCGGGAGTGAGCCGCACCCCGGCCTCGTCCTGGCCGTACCGGGCCCATAGCTGGACCAGGATGGGGGTGGCCTGGTGGTACTCGGTCTCCTCCATCTTGACCAGGCCGACGCCGGTCTCCTGCTTGTCGAGGAACGAGTCGGGGTCCTTGGTGGTCGACACCAGGTATTGGGCGTCGATGCGCATGTACTCGGACTCGTGGGAGTCGATGTCCGACTCTTCGGGGTGCGGTAGACGGCACCAGTTGGGGTGCACGGTTGGCATGGTCTCTTGCATGGGCATGGTTGTCTCCAAGATCTTTAACAGGGATGGGGTGGCTTGTGTCTTGCTCGTGTAGCAACGCATGTAGCAACGCGTTCCAGGATGCGGGGGTCCGCGGGGGTCCGCCTCGGACCGCGCACCGCCTCTGACCTGCGGAAACGTATCTCGGCGAACGACGGCGTATGCCAGGATGAGATCCGGCAGGTTACTGGTTCGAGTCCAGTCGCGGGAGCAAGGTCTGTGCCGCGACCCCGTGGTGAGCGCTCCTGCCGGCGCGCCGAGGTCCGGAGGGTCGTACGAACGGCCGGTCTTGGATCCGATCTTCGGGCAGAGCACCTGTCCCGCGACCAATCCCGGATATTTTCAGGGAATGACTGCAACCGCCGCGGAGGCCCGGACGATGCCCATCGAGACTCAGAATGCTTGGCAGCGCTGGGCTCCGGTCGTCTACTACGGCGGGCTGGGACTGCTGCTGTTCATCATCGTCTCCAAGGGCATGCTCGACATCATCCCGGGCACCGTGGGCCGACACATCAGCGCCGACAGCGAGGGCTACCTGCTGGCGCTTGCGTTGCCTGCGTGGATCGAGTTCGTCCGGCCACGGATCGCGGGCCGCCGGAACGAGTGGGCGATCACCCTCGCAACTTCCGCCTTGCTGCTCGTGATCAGCATCTGGTACTACAACACGACGCACGTCGTCAGCGGCTTCAAGACGCTCAACGAGACCACGTTCGCGCTCGTGCTGCTGATCCCCTACGTCCAGCTGTCCCGCAGGCCGTCGCGCCTGGTCGCTGCGCTTCTTGCCGCGGTGGTTGTCGTGGTCACCGTGTTGCTCGACCACTCGTCGCTGGTGCGGTTCCCGACGGCGCTGGCGGAGGGCTTCGTGATGCTGATCCTCGCGCCGATCGCCTTCGACATCGCCGACCGCGGGATCCTCCGTCCTGGGCACCCGAGCCCGACCTGGATGCGTGCCACCTGGTTCGCCGCGCTGGTCGTGCTGCCCCTCGCCTTCATCGCCATCCGGCACGGACACCCGCACGGCGCCGTTGGTCACTTCATCACGTTCAACACGCGGGCCCAGGAGGCCTGGGTCGGTTTCATCCTCATCACCGCCTACTTCGCGGTTCGGCGCTCACCGCGACTGAACCAGCCCGCGGCCATCCCCAGCGGTACCGCCTAGCGCGTCTGCGCAGCGAATGGCTGCAGCTCGCGATGGTCAGGCGCTCGGTGGTGCCATGGTGACGGCTGCTGCCTTCGGGTGGATGTGTCGCCAGATGCCCAGCGCGACGCCGCCAGCCACGTACGGCACGAGCAGCGTCGTCGTGCGCCAGACGACCAGCGCAGCCACGATCGCCGTCTCGTAGCTGCTCCCCGTCCGGCCGACGATGAACTCGTACAGGAACGCGTCGAACACTCCGATGCCGGCGAAGGGCAGCGCCGTCAGCGGGTAGGCGACGAGGAATCCCCCGACGATCGCGAGCGTGGCGATCGCCGACGCCGGTACGTCCATCGACCGGCACGAGAAGACCAGGATCGCCGAGTCGGCGAGCACCATGGCCAGCAAGGCCGCGGCGGCCGATCTCCAGTGCGTCCGGAGGCGATCACCGACCAGGCTGCGGAACTCGACCATCTTCGTCGCCCACACGTCCGGGTCCACCTTGGCGGGGCGGATCCGGTGACCGAGGCGACCACCCGTGCGGCCGAGGGAGGCGCAGATCCGCTCGGCACGCACGGCCGCGACGAGGATGGTCAGGATCAGCAGTGCGACGAGCGCGCTGACCCCGGTGGTCCAGACCATCCCGCCCCTGAGCTCGCCCGTGAGGACGAGCACGAGCAGGCCGAGGACAGGTGCGGAGAAGCGCACGACGTAGAACATCAACGTGTTGAGGGTGACCCCGGCGAACCCCGCGGTGCCGTCGATGCCCCACGCCTTGAACATGGAGAACCGCAGAACCATGTCGCTCGGCGGAGGCGCGACCGTCGACACCAGGTTCGCGCACAGGTCGTTGAGGACGGCGCGTGGCAGCGAGAAGTTCGGGATGAAGCGCGTCATGGGGACGGCGTTGAGGACGCGCAGCAGCGCGAGCAGGGCGAGCAGGGCGAGGATCTCGCCCCACGTCAGCAGCTTGATGGAGTCCCAGACCTGCGCGAGGTCGATGGAGCGGACGAGCCCCACGATGATCCAGATCGTGAGGCCGACGAGCAGGACACGAAGGCAGGGGAGGACGAACCGTTTCACCATGGTCGGGTTGATGGTCGGTGATCGAGTGGGTGGCGGCGCGGCTCAGGCCGCGTCGCCGCGCCAGGTCGGGAGGCCGAGCAGCAACGGGCGTTCGGGTACCCAGGCGTGGGTGTCGGTACCGATCTCCGCGTCGATGAGGGCCTCCAGCTTGGCGCGGTACTCCTCGACGAGCTCGCCGTTGGCTGGGTCGGCCGCGAGGTTGTGCTCCTCCGTCGGGTCGGCCACGCGGTCGTAGAGAACGACGTCGTTCTGCTTGACCAGCGCGTCCAGGGTGTCGGGGCGGTTCGGTGCGACGGGGGAGAAGTAGCGACCGAAGGAGTAGCGGTCGTCCGTGTACCCGCGGAGGAATCCGCGCTTGCTCCAGTTCGGGCGCAGCTCTCCGGTCTTGATCCGCTCCGGCGTGTCGGGAGCGGAGAAGGCGGTCCAGAACTCGCTGTCGAGCGTCAGGACGGATTCCACGGCCGTCAGCACGCCCTCGCGGACCGCCTGCTCGCCGTGGAGCACCGGGCCGAGCGAGCGCCCGCGCAGGGCGGGGAACTCGGTGGCGGTGACGGAGGAGTCGACACCGGCGAGGTCGAGGAGCGTGGGCGCGAGGTCGACGGCGGATCCCAGGGCCTGCGTCGTCCCGCCGCCCTGCACGTCCGGGTGGCAGATGATCAGGGGGACGTGGAAGTTCTCGTCGTAGACCAGGTTGCCCTTCTGCCGGAGCCCGTGCGACCCGGCCATCTCGCCGTGGTCCGAGGTGAACACGACGATGGTGCTGTCCGCCTGTCCCGACGCCTCGAGGGCGTCGAGGACGAGGTTGACGCTGCGGTCGACGTCCCTGATGCAGTTCAGGTAGAAGTTGAGCCCCTGGTGCCAGGCTTCGTCGCCGATGACCGGACCGAACATCGTGCTGGCGAGCCCCGCGTACTCGCGGACCGCCGGGGCCGCCCCCGCGAGGTCGTCGCCCCGGCTCGCGGGAAGGCTGAAGTCCCAGTCCCTGGCGTACAACGGGATGTCTGCCGGTGGCTTGACCACGACGGCCTCGGCGAGGTTCGGGGGCGGCGTGATCACCCGCCGGCCGCCGTAGTCGAAGCTCATGATGTCGTGCGGGTTGACGAAGTTCACGGCCATGAACCAGGGCTGCTCCTTCACGACGGAGGGAGCTCGGTTGCGCAGCCACTTGACGGCCTGGCCGGCGATCACCGGGTCGACCTTGAGGCCGGCCCACGCCCCGCCGTCCAGGTCGCCCCAGTCGTTGAACTCCGAGAAGCCGTACGGCTCCAACGCGTCGACGGTGGAGCGAGGGTTCTCCGGAGTCTGGTAGGCGTTGGAGAGGTGCCACTTGCCCTGGTAGGTGCAGTAGTAGCCGGCGGCGCGCATCATCGTGCCGAGGGTTCCGAGCTCAGGGTTCAGCGGGCGGATGTACGGCATGTTGTCGTTGTCGAAGATCTCCGTGATCGGGACGTGCTGACCGGTGTACATGACCGAGCGGGACGAGCTGCACATCGCCGAGGCCACGTAGTAGCGCTCGAAGGCCGTGCCGCGCGCCAGCAGCCGCTCCCTCGCGGGCAGCTCGTAGCCAACCGGCCGCGGCAGGGTGAAGCGTTCCTCGTCGGTGGTGATGAGCAGGATGTTGGGCCGCAGCCGCGGATTGCCAGGAACGCTGGTCGGGACGGACATCTCTCGGCTCCTCAGGGGTGGCTAAGTGATGGAAGTATCAGTTTCGATCGAGACTCCCGTCAAGCACCTGTGGAGAGTTTCTGATGAAAAACTCAGTAGTGGTGATCAGGATCAGAACTGTGCGGACCTGGGTATGCTGACGAGGTGACCAGCGACCTGCGCAGCCCCAGCCGGGTCGACCGTCGCAAGGCACGGACCCGGCAGGCGCTGATCGATGCAGGCCAGCGCATCCTGGCCGAGCGCGGCACGTCTGACGTCAGCATCCAGGAGATCACCGACGCCGCCGATGTCGGGTTCGGCTCGTTCTACAACCACTTCTCGAGCAAGGCCGAGCTCTTCGAAGAGGCTGTGGGGGAGGCCCTGGAGAAGCACGGTCGCATGCTCGACGAGGTGATGGTCGGGATCGAGGACCCCGCCGAGATCTTCGCGACGAGCGTGCGGCTCACGGCCATGCTCGCGCGCACGCAGCCCGAGGTCGCGCGAGTGTTCGTCGCGTCGGGGATGTCGTTCCTCGTCTCGCAGCGAGGACTCGCTCCGCAGGCACTGCGTGATATCGACCGCGGCATCAGCAGTGGACGCTTCACCGTGCGCAACCCTTACGTCGCCCTCGCCGCGGCGGGCGGGTGCCTGCTGTCGTTCCTGCAGATCAGCCTCGACCAGCCGCAGATCCTCGACGACGACGCCGTCGACGAGCTCGCCGAACGCCTGCTCAGGATGTTCGGGATGGCTCCTCGCACAGCGCACGCCGTGGCCCACCGCCCGCTCCCCGCCGGAGCGGCTCCCTCCTGAGCTGTCGCGTTTCGCAGCGGGTCTTCCCTGCTCAGCCCTGGTTCGGGAGGTCGAGCACGCGGTTCTGGCCGGCCCGGCGACGCAGGGTGACGCGGTCGATCTCGGTGAACGCCGCGTTCGTCCCTGGCAGGGCGTCGGCGAGCGTTCGGATGGTGAACGTCGTCGGAGCACCGGCTCGTGCCGGCACCACGTCAACGGCGATGAAGGCGTAGTCGTCGTAGCGCACCTGCGACCAGTTCACCTCTTCCGGGACCTTGGTCCCTGCCGGGTAGCCGGAGGAGTTGATCGCGGTGCCGTCGGTCGACCAGACGTAGCTGTTCACCACGTTCTCGGTGTTGTTCTCCGCCGTGTTCCGACCGCCCGCGGGCGTGTAGCCGCGGTACCGCTGCCCCTCCGGCAGCAGCTGCACGCCCGTTGGCGTGACGCCGTCCGGCGCCGGGGCGGCGGGTCCCGGTGCGGGACGGAAGGAGTACCGCGGCCGTCCACCCGACCCGGCGCAGATGTACGTCACGCCGTCGACCGCCGGGTTGATGGTCGAGCGGTCCGGCGCCGACGCGTGCTTCTTGCCGTGCTTGATCGGATCGGTGCGCTCGAAGACGTGGTTGTGACCCTGGACGACGAGGTCGACCTGGAAGCGGCTGAACAACGGGTCGAGGGCCGCGCGAACCCCGCCGTCCGAGGCGTGGTTGGTCGTGGTGGAGTACGCGCAGTGGTGGAAGAACACCACGATGAAGTCCACCGTCGGCGCGACCACCGGATCGGTCCGCCACGTCGTCAGCGTCCGCTGCAACCACGCGAGCTGCGCGCCGCCGGAGTAGCCGGTGTTGGTCTGGATCTCCGCCGAGAGGTCGTTCGCGTCGACGCTGATCACCCCGACATTCGCATACAGGAAGCTGTACACCGACGGGCAGGTGTGCGGGCCGTTCTTGGGCAGGTCGAGGCGCTTGGCGTGGCTCGCGTAACCGTGCGCCGCGCTGTCGCCCAGGAACAAGGTGTCCGAGTAGAGCGGCTCCATGTCGTGGTTGCCGGTCGCGAACATCCACGGGGTGAAGGCGGCCTGGGCCTCGATCTGGTTGAGGAAGACGTCCCAGACGTAGGGGTTGTAGGCGTTCTTGCCCACCGGCGCACCTCCGGTCAGGGCCAGCGTGTCGTCCGCGGGCAGCCCGGTACCGCTGGGGTCGGCGTAGCAGATGTCCCCGGCGAGCAGGGTGAACGCGGGCCGCTGGGAGGACATCAGGTTCGTCTGGGTGGCCGCGGGACGGGAGTCCGTACCGTTCGTCCCGGCGACCGGGTCGGTGCTGCTGTAGTAGTTGCTGTCGAAGGCGCCGCGCGGCCAGGTGCCACCAGCGTCCGTCACCACGCTCGGGTCCTGGCCCCACGCGTACCGGGGATCGGTCGGGGCGGTGTTGGTCCCGACGTCGGCGAACGCGGTGAAGGTGAAGGCGTCCGGCACGTGACCCAGGTGGGCCCCGGCGCGCTGCGGAGCGGTGCTGAAGTAGGCGTCGCCGGTCACCGTGCCGTCGGAGAGGCGGACCCGGTAGTGGTGGACCGAGCCGGGACGCAGCCCGGACATCGTCGCCTTCAGGTAGAACTGGCTGCCCACCGGACCGCCGGGGATCGCGTACTGCCCGACGAGGTGGACGATCTCGGCGTGGATCTTGGTGCCGTAGTCACCGACCCGGCTGCCGAGCTCGACCCACGCCCTGAGGTTGCCCGGCAGGTGGCCGTTCTTGCTGACGATCTGCGCGGTCAGGGCCATCGCGGTGCTGGGCTCCCCAGCCGCGCCGGACACGAACGAGAGGTGACGCCCGGACACGACCAGCCCGGCGGTCCCGGCGCTGCCCCCACCGGCCGCGAAGGCCTTCTCCGCGAGACCGAACTGCGCGAGCGTGATCCCCCCGGCGCCGACGGCGACCGCCTTGAGCATGCTCCGGCGCGAGACGGGGATGCGGGCCAGCTGGCTCGCGTTCCACTCCGCGTACTCGTCAACGGTCAGTGGGCCTTGGGGGAGCACCTTGTCCATGGGGTCGTCCTTCGCATCGGCTTGTCCGGTGTACGGCCGCTGCCCATGGTTGCCGGGGTTCGGGATACCGCAAACACACACAAGATGGACATCAGGTGACGTGCCCGTGACCCCTGTCTGCACCGAGCTGGGCGACATGATCGACGACGAGCTCGGCGAAGCGCTCGGGGTCGTGCCGGTGCGGCTCGTGACCAGCGCCGGGGAAGACGACGAGCCTGGCCGCCGGGAGCAGCTCGGCAGCGCTGATCCCGTGCGCGACCGGCAGGATCGGGTCCCGATCGCCCCACACGATCAGCACTGGCAGGTCCGCCGCCGCCGGCAGCTTGGCCACCGCGGAGACGCGCTGGCCGCTCACGTCCACGACCCCGCGCAACGTCGCGAGGAAGGCCCTCCGTGCCGCCGGATCGTGAAGCCCGCGCAAGGTCTCCATCGCCTCGTCGGAGAGCAGCGCGTCGCGGAGCCCGAGCCGGCCCAAGGCCTGCCGGGCGAAGTCCAGCGTCGAGACGGTCCTCGCATGGGTGACGAGCGGCAGCACCAGCTCCGCGCCCGGCAGCGAGGCCGCGCGCAGCAGGCCGAACGCCTCCGGTCCGAGCCCGCCGCTGGCCACCAGGACGAGGCCGTCGCACCGCTGCGGGAACTGGTAGGCGAACTGGAGCGAGACCCCTCCGCCCAGCGAATGGCCCACGAGGACGCAGCGCTGATGGCCCAGCTCGTCGAGCAGGTCGCGGATCGTGCTCGCCAGGGCGCCGAGGCTGTAGTCACCACGCCCCTTGTCGGACGCCCCGTGCCCAGGAAGGTCGACCAGCAGGACGTGCGCGCCCGCCCGTTCCAGGTACTGCAGGACGGGCGTCCAGGTCGCGCTGCTCGAGCCCACGCCGTGGACCAGGACGAGCAAGGGTCCTGATCCCGGGACCTCGCGGTGCGCGACCACCCGGCCGTGGAGCACCGTCGTCCGCATCGTCATGGCTCGCTCCTACTCGTCGGTAACCTACGTTACCGTAACCAGTACGGGCGGGTCGCCTCCGTCAGCCGTCGGCGGGCGCAGCCGCTGACCCGAGGACGCGCCGGACCGCGTCGAAGAACTGCAGGCTCCGGACGCCTTCGTCGTGCAGCGACCGCAGGGCTGGGTCTGTGCCGGGGTCGAGCTGGGCGGCCTCCTCCCACATGCCGCGTTCGGCGGCCCGCCAGTCCTGGTGCTCGATGACCTGGACGTCCTGGAAGCCCGCGCCGGTCAGCCCAGCTGCGAGGTCGACCGATCGCAGCCTTGACGGGACGCGCTCGTCGCTCGGGTCGAGCACCTCCCAGTTCGTGAGCACCACGCGCCCACCGGGGACGAGCACGCGCCTGAGCTCGGCGTACGCCGCTCCCGGGTCCGGGGCGAACTGGATGGCGTCGACGCATAGCACGGCGTCGACCGACGCGTCGTCGAGCCCGGTGGCCGCCAGATCGCCGACGCGGAACTCGGCGGCCCGACCGAGGCTGCGAGCGTTCTCGTCCGCCTGCCGGACTGCCTCGGTCGAGAAGTCCACGCCAACCAGCCGGGCACCGGTCCGTCCGGCGATCTCCAGCCCGTACCCGCCGCGACCGCACGCCAGGTCGAGAAGCAGCTGGCCCGGCCCGAGCCGGAGAGCGGTCGTGACGTCAGCGATGCCGTCCCAGGTGAGCAGGCTCGTCGAGAGCAGCTCGGGTGGCAGGCCGAGATGGCGTTGCTCGATGCTGTCCTTGGTGGGCGTGGCGACCATGTCGGCGTACCAGCCGTCGAAGTACTCGGCGGAGAGCGGCTGCGGGGTGGACATCCCGCCAGTATGGAGAGCGCCGAGCGCCGCCGTCACGGGCTGCCAGGACCAGGCCGTCTCAGGCGTACGGGTCGTCCAGCGGGTTGGCGCAGGCGGAGCAAGCGGTGGCCGGCGCCGCCGTCGCCGTCCCGCACCGCTCGCAGTAGAGGGTCCTGCGGCCCAGTGCGTGCGCCGCCCACACGCCCGCGAACTGGCTGTACTCGAACGGCCTCGACCGCTGCTCACGAACCATGTCCTGGTGGGCCGAGCCCCGCACGAAGGCCTCGACGTCCTCGGGGCTGCGCCAGAGCCCGAGGGCGTACCCCTCCGGGCCGTCGTTGAAGGTCAGCCACTTGAGGAATCCCTCGCGGTGCCGGAAACCCTCCTTCATCCTCGCGAAGTTCTGGTACCCGCGCTGCGCGCCGGCCGAGCTGGCGAACGTGGTGTGCAGCAAGGACAGCGCGCCGGCCTGCTCGGGTCCGGCTCGACGAGGACCGTCGAGCGCTCCCACCATGCCGGGGGTCATGCGCGTTCCTGGGACCGCCTGCGACGCCGCCTTCGAGGCGTCGTCCGGGGGGAAGCTCGCGATGGTGGTGGCGTCGTGGTTCTCGGTCTGGGTCATGCACGCCACGGTCCGCCGTCGGACGGCGACCGACCATCCCTGGAAGCAGGGGGTCCCGAACGCAGTGAACCGTGCCACGATCGACGCATGCCGGACCCGAGGGTCGTCGCGGACAGCCTCGCGCGGTGGTGCGCGGCCCAGACCGACCCGGTGGCGCTGGGTGAGGGCCTCTTCGACCGCCTCGCCAAGGCGATCCCGTACGACGGAGCGTTCCTGGCATCCGTCGACCCGGCGTCCTTGCTGTACACCAGGGCCGCGCGGCGAGGCATGCCCGCCGAGGCGTCGATGCCGTTCGTCGAGGCCGAGCTCGGCGCCGACGACGTCAACCAGCTGCGCGCGCTCGTCCGCTCACCGAGCGCGGTCGGCTGGCTGGACCGCGCCACCCGTGGCGAACGCGGCGAGTCGTCGCGCTACCGAGACGCCATGCGACCGTTCGGCCTCGGTGACGAGATCAGGGCCGCCCTGCTCAGCGGAGGGACGTGCTGGGGGCTGCTCTGCCTGCACCGAGCGGACGGCCCGGCAGGGTTCGACGCAGGCGAGGTGCGCCTGCTCGAGCTCCTGGCGCCGCATGTCGCCGGCGCCCTGCGGCGTTCCCTGCTCGTCGAGCAGGTCACGCGTCCGGTCGACGAGGACGGCCCGGGCCTGATCCTGCTCAACCCGGACGGCCGGTCGCACACCTCGACCGCCGCCGGGCGCTTCTGGCTCGACCAGCTGAGCGAGCTCGACCGGCCGGGCGAACGACCCGGCGACGACCGGCTGCCCACGGTCATCGCCGCGGTCGTGCAGCGCATGCACCACGACGGCGCTGCCTCGACCGCGCGGGCACGCACGCTCAGCCCGTCCGGCCGGTGGGTCACCGTGCACGCGGCGGCGCTCGACGACGAGCAGGGCTCGGTCGCGATCATCGTGGAGCCGACCAGCCAGGTTGAGCTGGCTCCGCTCCTGCTCGCGGCGTACGGGCTGACCAGACGGGAGGGGGACGTCGCTCGCCGTCTGCTTGTCGGGGAGTCACGCAAGGCGATCGCTGCCGGGCTGCACCTGTCCTCGTTCACCGTCGACGACCACGTGAAGAGCATCTTCGACAAGACCGCGGTCTCCAGCGCCGGGCAGCTGCGCATGCGGATGTTCCGGCAGCAGCTGCCGACCTGAGCAGGTCCCGAAGGCCGTTGCTGGGCCGGCTCCACGGGTAGCCTCGACCCATGACCGACCAGAGCCCCGACCCGGCGGTTGCTGCGCTCGCGATGCGCGCCTCGGACGCCGACCGTGAGCGCGTGGCTGGCGTGCTGCGAGATGCCTACGCCGAGGGCCGGCTGACCCCGGTCGAGCATGAGGAGCGCCTGTCGGCCGCGTACGCGGCAGCGACCTATGGTGAGCTCGTGCCGGTCCTGACGGACCTCCCGGTGCCGCGCGGGACCCTTCCCGTTCCGGAGAGCCGCGGCGTCGAGATCGTCAGAGCAGCCCTCGGACGCCGTCGACGTCTCGATCCGGACCGATCTCGCCACCCAGGGCGACCGCGATGCGATCGCGGTGTTCGGGGGGTTCGAGCGCAAGGGCAAGTGGGTCGTGCCGCCCAGTCTCAAGGCGGTCTGCGTGTTCGGTGGCGGACAGCTCGACCTGACGCAGGCCCAGCTGACGAGCCAGGAGACCGTGATCACGGTGTTCTGCATGTTCGGCGGCCTCGAGGTGATCGTGCCGGAGGGCGTGGTCGTGCGGAACGGGGTGGTGGCCATCTTCGGCGGGCACACGAGTCCGGAGTCGGTGGCACGCGAGGGCGCACCGGTGATCCGGCTCGAGGGTGCTGTGCTGTTCGGCGGCGTCGACACGCACCGGCCTAAGCCGCCGAAGCGGGACAAGAAGAGGTCGATCGAGCGTTAGCCGCCGCTGATCGGCTTCGGGCTGGTCGCGACCTCGGACCCCGAGCCGAGGGTGACGGCAGGCAGGCGCCGGGTCGCACCCGTCAACCCCACCAGGATCACGCAGGTCGCCAGGAAGCCGATCAGCAGGCCGTCACGCAGGCTGAGGCCGGCCGTCAAGGACAGGCTCAACGCCCCGCCGACCAGGCCGGGTCCGACGGCCGAGCCGAGGATCTCCGCCAGCTGGTACTGCGCCAGCGTGACGACCTCGCTGCCCGGGGTTGCCAGCTCGGTGGCGAGCAGGGCGATGGTCGGATAGGTCACGCCCATGCCGAACCCGCCGACGCCCCAGGCGAGGTAGGTGATCGCCTGCGGAGCTCCGACCACACCGAGAACCACGCCGCCGACGCCCAGCAGCATCAGCAGCGCACCGGCCGTGGCGACCGCGCGGGCGGTGAACCGGGAGGCGATCCGCGACTGGAACCAGCTGCCGACGACCCAGGCGAGCACCGCACAGGTGACGACGAGGTCGGCCAGCGTCAGCCGCATGCCACGCACGCCCGTCAGGAAGGCGGGCAGGAAGCCCTCGACGGCGAAGAAGGCCGTGTTCGCCAGGAAGGCGGTCGCGATCACCGCGGGCAGCCCGAACCGGGCGGTGAAGCTGCCGGACGGCAGGATCGTGCGGAGCGAGACCACGGCGAGGACCAGCCCGCCGCAGCCGACCACGAGGCTGACCACCCCGCCGAGGGCCAGCGAGGTCAGCACCATCGCGAGGCCGAGCCCGAGCGCGACCGAGCTCCGGAGCGGCGCCGGTTCTTGCGCGTCCTCGCGAGGCTCGGTCGAGGCGTCGTCGGCCGGCTCCGCGTTCCTGAAGTCGGCGAGCAGCAGCAAGGAGGACGGGATGACCAGCGGCAGGATGATCCCGAAGGCCCACCGCCAGCCGAGGCTGGAGGCCACGAACGCGCCGTAGGCAGGTCCCAGCAGGCCGGGGACGGCCCACGCGACCGCCCACGCGGCGAACATCCGGGGACGCAGCCGGGTGGGGTACCGCCGGGTGAAGATCGCGAGCAGCAGCGCGTACTGAGCGCCGCCGCCAGCGCCCTGCACGAGCCGGCCCGCGACGAACACCGGCATCGTCGGGGCGGCCAGCACGATGACGCTCCCGAGGACGAACACGGCGATGCTCGCGATGAAGACGCGTTCCAGTCCTAGCCGAGCCACCAGCCGGGGAGTCACCGGAAGCACGAACACCGTGGCCAGGCCGGACGCCGCCAGGGCCACGCCGTACAGGTGCAGGCCGCCGAGGTCGTCCACGACGGCAGGGAGCACCGCGATGGTGACGAGGGCCTGGATGGCGACCAGGGTCTCCATCAGCAGCAGGCCGATGGTGGTGCGGGCAAGCCCGTCGGTGAAGAGCTCGCGCCAGCGCGGGGCCGCTTCCTGGTCCGCGGCCGCGCTCACGATTGCTCCTTCCTGGTCGGCCCGCTAGGGGCGTGCTCCCCCCACCCTTCCTGACTCATGGGTCAGTGAGCAAGGCCGGCGCCGCGAGCGCTCGTGATCCGCACCCCTCGTGCACAAGAATGGGCCCATGACGGACACGGAGGCAGCCGACCCGACCGTCAACAGCACGCGTTGGAGCCGGCGGAAGGACACCCCGCTGGCGCGGTTCCTGGCCACCGAGTCCGGGAGCTCGGCGATCCTCGTCGCGGCGACCGTGGTGGCGCTGGTCTGGGCCAACGTGCACGCCTCGTCCTACCTCTCGTTCTGGTCCACGCAGCTCTCGATCACCCTCGGACACGTCGGCGTGGGGATGGACCTGCGCGAGTGGGTCAACGCGGGGCTCATGACCTTCTTCTTCTTCGTGGTGGGCCTCGAGGCCCGGCGCGAGCTCGACCTCGGTGACCTGCGCGAACGGCGTCGCGTCACGCTGCCGGTGCTGGCCGGGCTGATCGGCATGCTCATCCCGGTCCTGATCTACCTGGCCATCAACGGCGGCAACGGGTCGGCCCGCGGCTGGGGAGCCGTGATGTCCACCGACACCGCGTTCGCCATCGGCATCCTCACCCTGCTGGGGCCGCGAAGCTCCGAACGCCTGCGCTCGTTCCTGCTCACCGTGGTGATCGTGGACGACCTCGCGGCGCTGCTGGTGATCTCCATCGCCTACACGGAGTCCCTGCAGGTGCGTGCGCTGCTCGTCGGCCTGCTGCTCTTCGCGGTCGTGCTGCTGCTGCGCTCGGCGAGCCTTCGGGTGGGTGCCGTCTACGTCGTGCTGGCGATCGCGATCTGGGTGGCGCTGCTGAAGTCCGGCGTGGACCCGATCGTCGTCGGCCTGGCCATGGGGCTGCTCACCTACGCCTACCCGGCCACCCGCACCGATCTCGAACGCGCCTCCGACCTCTTCCGGCGCTTCCGTGAGCAGCCGACGTCCGAGCTGGCGGCCTCCGCGCGCGAGGGTCTGGCCTCAGCCATCTCGCCGAACGAGCGCCTCCAGCAGATGTTCCACCCGTGGACCAGCTACGTCATCGTGCCGTTGTTCGCGCTCTGCAACGCGGGCGTGGTGATCAACGGCGACTCGCTCTCCCGGGCGCTGACCTCGCCGATCACCGTCGGGATCGTGGTCGGCTACGTCGTCGGCAAGCCGCTCGGCATCATCGGGACCTCCTGGCTGATCACGACGCTCAGCAAGGGACGGCTGCGCCCACCGGTCGGCTGGGGCGCGGTCGACCGGGGTCGGGACAGTGGCCGGCGTCGGCTTCACGGTGGCTCTGCTGATCGCGACGCTGGCGTTCTCCGGGGCGCGCTTGCAGGAAGCCAAGATCGGCGTGCTGGCCGCCGTGATCCTCGCGTCGTTCGTCACCTGGCTGGTGTTCCAGCTGATCGGCCGGATGCCCACCAAGCGTCGGGTGCGTGCGCTGGTCGGTCGGGCCGACGTCGTGGTGGACCTGGCCGTGCCGGTGGACGAGGAGGTCGACCACATGCGCGGGCCGCGCGACGCGCCGGTCACGGTGGTCGAGTACGGCGACTTCGAGTGCCCCTACTGCGGTCAGGCTGAGCCGAGCGTCCGGAAGCTCCTGGCGGAGGTCGGGGACGTCCGCTACGTCTGGCGACACCTGCCGCTGACCGAGGTCCACCCGCACGCGCAGATGGCAGCCGAGGCCGCCGAGGCCGCCGCCGAGCAGGGCAAGTTCTGGGAGATGCACGACCGGCTGCTCGACCATCAGGACGAGCTCCTGCCGCTGCAGCTGGTGGCCCACGCGAAGGAGCTCGGACTGGATGCGGAGCGGTTCCACAACGACCTCAAGAAGCACCTCGGCGCGGAGCGGGTCGCGGCGGACGTCGACTCCGCCGACCTCAGCGGGGTGTCGGGCACGCCGACCTTCTTCGTGAACGGGCTGCGTCACTACGGCGCCTACGACATCGAGTCGCTCAAGGCCGTGGTCAAGCTTGCCAGGGCCCGGGTCGCGATCGCCGAGGCCGACGCCGCGCGCTGAGCTGCGGCTGGCGGCTGGCGGCTCGCGGCTTGGCTCGCGCTGCTCGCCTCAGGTCTCGATCGGGCCGCCGAGCTGGCGGTAGTGGTCCATCCCGCCGGCGACGTTCGTGGCCGGGATGCCCTGGCTCTCCAGATACTGGGCCACTCGGCCGGAGCGCCCACCGACCTCGCAGATGACGTAGAGGGAGCCGTCGGTCGGCAGCTGGTCGAGGAACGACGGGATCGTGCCCATCGCGATGTGCACGGCGCCGGGGATGTGCCCCTCGTCCCACTCGTCGTCCTCGCGGACGTCGACGAGGACGATGCCGCCCTCGGTCATGGCGGCAGTCAGCTGCTGGACGGTGACCTGCTCGGGCATCGCGTGCACTCCTCGATCGGCGGTCCCTCGACGATACGGGAGCGGGTGCGTGGCGCAGCCAACGTGTTGCGCGCCGGTCCGTCGGGGATGATGGCCACGTGGAGCCGAGGGGAGTGCGCCGATGACTGGGCATGACCATGACCACGGCGGGTCGCAGCAGCCGGTCGGTCGACTGGCGCTGGTGCTCGCCATCTCCTCCACCATCCTTGTCGTCGAGGTCATCGGCGCCTTCGTCTCGAACAGCCTCGCGCTGCTCGCCGACGCCGGGCACATGCTCACGGACGTCGCAGGTCTGACGCTCGCCGTCATCGCGGCCCGGCTGGCGACGCGGCCGGCGACGCCCGAACGCACCTGGGGGTACCGGCGAGCGGAGGTGCTCGCTGCAGCCGCGCAGGCCTCGGTGCTCCTCGCGGTCGGCATCTTCGTCCTGGTGGAGGGGGTGCGCCGGCTCATCACTCCGCCGGAGGTCTCGTCGGGTGCGATGGTCGTGTTCGCCCTGGTGGGGTTGGTCGGCAACGGCATCTCGATCTGGTTGCTCAGCACCTCGAGCACGCAGAACCTGAACACCAGAGCCGCGTTTCTCGAGGTGGTCAACGACGCGTTGGGTGCCTTTGCCGTCCTGCTCGCTGCGCTGCTGATCGCCTGGACCGGCTGGATGCGCGCTGACGCCGTCGCCTCGATCATCATCGGGCTGCTGATCCTGCCGCGGACGTGGAAGCTGCTGCGCGAGACCGTCGACGTGCTGCTCGAGAACACTCCGCGCACCATCGACCTCGCGGAGGTGCGGGCGCACGTGCTGGGGGTGCCGCACGTGCGGGCGATCCACGACCTCCACGCGTCCAGGGTGTCCTCCGACCTGCCGGTGCTGACGGCGCACGTGGTGGTGGACGACGCGTGCTTCGTCGACGGTCACCTTCCGGCCCTGCTGGACGAGCTGCAGTCGTGCCTGGCAGGGCACTTCGACGTCGAGCACTCGACGTTCCAGTTCGAGCCGGCGAGCCACGTCGAGCACGAGCACGAGACGCACGCGTAAAGGCCGAGCGTGCTTCGTGGCAGGATCTCGCCGGAGGCCGCGGCCTCGCGGGGCGGTAGCTCAGCTGGTTAGAGCAGGGGACTCATAATCCCTGGGTCGTCGGTTCGAGTCCGACCCGCCCCACCTCATCTGACCTGCGATGAGAGCGTCCATTCCCCGGGTCGAGACGATGGGCTAGCAGCGGAGCAGCTACAGACGTGGACCGGACGCCACTACCCCAGCAGCAGTGGACTGCACGCCCGCAGTCCACTGCTGCTGGGTCGGGGTTGACTGCGCCTTGTCGATACCGAAGATCGGTCCGCGGGCAGAGATCCAGATGACCAGCACGACCATGCAGCCGATGATGACGGCTACGGCGGCAAGGGTCAGCAGCTCGGTCCACCACGCCTGTTGAGGCGGGCGGACGTGCTGCGCGTTCGGGTCGTGGGTCATGCCCGTTCATCGCCACGGGACGCGGCGGGCTACACCATCAGATCGTCACTGATCGGGCGGAGTCGTTGGTCGGAACATCACGACGTCGACGCTGGCGCCGCGGGCCAACCTGGCTGATAGGTCGGGAGGTCAACCAGAAGGATGCAGATATCGCCGACGCGGGACGAGCGGGGAACGGGTTTGCCTGGTGCCCGTTCTGAGACCGTCACTTCTGAGAGTTGAGACTGCAGCGGGCGTCGCAGGAGCGGGCGCGATCGGACGAGACCCTGTCGCCCAGCCCGTCGTCGGAGATCACGCTGTGCGGCACGCCCCCTTAGGTCAGCGCATGATGTGCCTGCCGGGGTGAGCGTACTGCGCAGCTGGCGACGAAGATCATGGGGTGACGTGCATCGGACCGGGCTTGAGGCGACCTGCCGTCGCGGACGCCTCGTTCTGCGGGCCAGGTTGGCCGCAGCGTCGTGGTGAAAGTGACTTGCAGCGCCCTACCACCTGCGTGGCCAGTCCCGGTGAGCCGTCCGAGGTGATCTTCGAGATCGTCGCCGACGAGGCCGAGGCCCCGAGCACTGAGAACATGTGCCGGGACCCCGGTACCTCGATCATCGACCAGCTCGAGCTCAGCCCTTCTTGGCGGCCGCGGCGTGCGCCTTCAGAGCGCGAGTCCGTGCCTTGGTCGAGATGAGCGGCATGTCCGCCGTCACGAAGGCCGCGGACGGCGCGTACAACGCGGTCACATCCAGGATCACCTGACAGGTGGCGTAGACGTAGATGGCAACGGTGCCGTCCTCGGGGTTGACCGCCGAGATGGCGCAGTTCGCGATCGTCTGCCCTGCTGCGTAGTTCACCGTCGAGGTAGCCGGTCGATCAGCGGGGACGGTGGGCGCCAACGTCAGGTAGCCCGCGCTCAGGCTGCCGGTAGCGGTCACGTTGGCGACGATGGCCGTGAAGAAGCCGAGCGAGGTGAGATCCAGGACGAGCCAGCTCCCCGACTTCACCCGGCCGGCGCTGTCGATGGAGCCGCTCACCACGAGCGAGCGACCCGACGAGGTCCGCGTGTCGAGCACCCGGCTCGGCGTGATGGGGACGATCTGGGTCGCGCTGAGCTCGGTGAACACCTCGACGCCGACCGGGTTCGGTGCTCCGACGTCCACGCCGAAGAACAGCTCGACGTCGGTGGCGAAGAAGTCACCCGCCGTGGGCTCGTTGAAGTTCGGGCCAACGGGTCCCAGATTCAGCGGTGCGCCGGCGCCCGTCGGCGCCAGGGTGAGCAGCGGTCCAGCCGATGCGCCCGTCAGCGTCGTTGTGGCGCCGCCGGCGTCGTTCGACTGACCGAGCACCAGGTTGTCACCGGGCGCTGCGTTCGCAGTTCCGCCTAGCGCTGAGGTGGCCGCGACCGTACCTGCGGCCACTGCCGCCACCTGTCCCGCTCGCTTGAGCAGATCGCGGCGACCGACGCTGCGCTCGGAGTCACCCACGGTTTTCGACGTCACATTCTCCCCCTATGGTCCTGCCCGCAGTTCGGGCCTGGGAGACACTACGTCACCACTGCCGACCACAGCGTCACCGTCATCTCATCGTGATGCGGCGACCGCCGACGGCCAGGCCAGGCCCTGCCCTGCCCTGCCCATGGTCGAGCTCCGGCACCTCGCCAGACCCACCCTGGCATCCTTGCGGGCACCATCACGCGAGGAAGGCCAGGAATGACGAAGAGGAGCGCGAAGGACCCGGAGCTCGGCAACACGGGGTACGAGATCTTCATCGGGGCGCTGGCAGTCCTGTCGCTCGTCAACATCGTGCTGCTCGCCTTCCTGCACGACGACGCGACCAAGACGGTGGTCTGGGCCGTGGATGCCTTGCTGAGCTTCGTGTTCCTCGTCGACTTCCTGGTGCGGCTGCGTCGGGCGCCGTCGCGGTCGGAGTACTTCTTCAAGAAATTCGGCTGGGCCGACCTGCTCGCGAGCCTTCCGTTTCCCCAGCTGAAGGTCCTGCGGATCTTCCGGCTGATCCGAGTGATCCGACTGCTCCGGCAGTACGGCGCGAAGAACATCGTGCGGAGTTTGCTGAAGGACCGTGGTGGGAGCGCGCTGCTGACGCTGCTGCTCATCGGGATCCTGGTCCTGGAGTTCGGCAGCCTGTTGATGCTCGGCCTGGAGCGTGGCACTCCGGACGCCAACATCACGACCGCGTCGGATGCGATCTGGTACGTGATCGTGACGATGTCGACGGTTGGCTACGGAGACGAGTACCCGATCACGAACGCGGGTCGAGAGCTCGGAGTCGTCATCATCGTCGTCGGCGTGGGCATCTTCGGCACCCTCACGGGTTACCTGGCCAACCTGTTTCTGGCGCCGAAGGACGCCACCGAGCCGACTGGTCCGTCCGGTGACGCGCAGCTGCGGCTCCGCGAGCTCCAGGAACTCATGGAGAAGCAGCAAGCAGCAATTGCTGCTCTCGAGCGCTCGTTGAACGACGCGGACAACTGAACCTTGTTCGCCTGCAGCCAGGCGTCGTCTCGCTGACACCGCGGAAGGTCCATCAGACCCAGAGGTCGCGCAGCCACGCAAGTTGTCGTCGTTCTTGGAACGGGCCGCCACCCTCATGGCCGCTATATGCGTACACCTCGATGTCGGCTGGGCCGCCGTAATGGTTGAGGCGGCAAAGACCGTTGACGGCGGACAGACCGGATCCATCAGGGCCACGGAGAAGAGCGCCGGCGCGTCCGCATCGCCAGGGTCGCGGCGTCGAAGTACGCCAAGGTCTCCATCACTCGGTGGACCCGGTCGGGGTGGGTCTTGAGGTAGCCGACGATCTCCGCGTAAGGGCGCTCTCGCTCAGTGATGGCGCGCGGGAAGTTACAGAGGAACGGGAGGTCGCTCATCACTCCGGCGAGGCTGTCGACCAAGCCTGCTGCGGCCAGCGCCAGGCCGCCGCCCTGGCTCACGCCGGCGACAACGATCCGAGCGGGATCGACCGCGTCATGCTCTCGAATCACCTCGACCGCGCGTACGGCGTCAGTCATCAATCGTCGGTAGTAGTAGGTTGTGGGGTCCTCGATGTCGCGTGGTGACCCCGGGATAGGCGGGAGCTCCCGAATCTGACGAGCTGTCCCGGTGTCCCCGGTTCGCCAGGCTGAGCCTTGCGCCCGGACATCCATCACGAAGTGCGCGTAGCCCGCCGCGGCCCAGAGGGTGCGTTCGTGGGGGAGACCGCTCTCGCCGCCGTACCCACGTACTCCACGATCAGCTGGCAGCGGCACCGGTCGCCTTTTGCTGGTAGGTAGATGGAGCCAGCCCTTGACAAGGTGTGCCGTCGAAGCCGGAGAAGTCCACGTCGTACGTCGCGACAGCAGTGAAGACCGGTGTCGATATGGCGCGAAGGAGCTCGGGGTGGCGAGGTCTCGCGCGGTATCGAAGCGTCTCCGCCCAGAACTTCTCCAGGTCCGCTGGGCGGGGGAGTTCGGGTCGGTACTCCCTGAGAGCCTCGATCGGCAGGTCGAACTGCGGCACGCGACAGCCTCTCCGTGACAGGGACTTCAGACTCTGCCGTACTCGCTGCCGTCTTGTCCTGCGCCCGCGGCAGCGGCAGGGTCGAGTAGCTCATCGACGAGGCGGCTCAACGACTGTCCAGCGACCTCGGGAATGCACACGCCTCGGACCGTATCGAGGGACCGGCGCCACGTCTCCGGCACGACCCTTGCGCCGGTGAGGGCGCCCGCTAGGCGCTCCGACCATTGCCGGCATGGAGTCGGACTGCTTGGGGATCAGCGTCGCCAGCTGCACGGCGGGGATCAGGTCCCCGTTGGTCGCCCGGACGATAGCCAGTGCCAGTGCAACCGTCTCGGGGGCGACGTTGCCGTACGTATATGTCGAATTCGCGATGTGGTCGTGCCACAGCGGCACTGCTGCGAAACCGCTTCCGGCCTGCTCCAGAATCTCCATGGCCTGCCGCTGTTTGCGTCCAAGCCAGGAGTCGGCGTCAATCTCAGCCTCGGCCGCCGCCAAGGCCTCCTCGACCGTTCCGCCGCCGACGGCCACCGCGACCGAGGCAGTGATCGCAGCCGCGGCGTCGATGCCGTCGGATGCGTTCGTAATCTCAGCCATCGTTCGAGCGATCGAGACGGCGATCGAAGGGGTGGCGTGGAAACGGAGCGCAACAGGAACACACCGTGCGACTGAGCTGTCGTCGTAGTGATGAGGGTTGTCGTTCCCCGTGGCCGGCGGACGCAAGCCCTTCTTGATGTTCAGGATGGAGGAGCGCTCGCTGATCCGGACCAGATCTCGTGCTCGCGGTCCACGATGTGCATGACCCAGCCATCGAGTAGCTGCTCAGGAGTCGGCTCTGGTCCGCATTCAAGGAGAATTCGGGCCGCCAGAACCGCGAACTCGGTGTCGTCAGTGCCCGAGAGGTACAGCGGCTCGGGGCGGCCGAGGGTGTAAGGCATCGGCAGCTTGTTGATGCGTTGAAGGTCCAGCTCGGCGCCGAACTTCCAGAGCATCGCGCGCTTGTCTGGGTGCGGGATCAGCCGGTGGAACAGGGCAGGCAGCCCGACGGCATCGCCCATGGCGAGCCCCAGAAAGGCACCGTATGCGCTGCCGTAAACGTCGGTCTCGCGGGCTGCTGAGGTCGCGCTGCCCTCCTCCGTCGCCTTGAGGTCCGTCTGGCTCACGCGTTGACCCGAGCGTCGTGGACGGTGCTGTGCAAGCGGGTCGCGAGCTCCTTGAGGTCGGTGCCTGCGGTCTGCTTGATGCACCGCCCAGGGATGATGTTGATGAGGTCACGCCACTGCCGCGGCACGGCCTGGGCCCCATGCAGGGCGCCGGCCATGGCTCCGCACATCGCCGCGATGGTGTCGGCGTCCCGCCCGATGTTGACTCCACCCAGCACGGCATCGACGTACTCACCCTTGGCCGCGGCGAACAGCCCGTACGCGAGCGCGGTTGCCTCCGGACCGACATCAGCCCACGGGTAGTGGAACAGCGAGATGGTGTCGTAGAGCGGGTCAACCGCGTCGCGTGCGCAGCCTGCCTCGGAACCGATTTGCACGGCCTCCGTGATGAGGCGATGCGTCCAGCTGTCCCTGGGGACGAAGGCCAAACCGGAGTCGACGACGTCGCGCCAGGAGTCAGTCACCAGCGCCGTAGCCACGCTGGCGGCGATGGCCTGGCCACAGTAGATGCCGTCGCGACCGTGACTTACCTGGGCTTCGACGCCCGCGAGACGCGCTGCCTCGGCGGGGTCACCGGCCGCGAAGATGCCGATGGCGCTATGCGCATCGCGGTGCCATCGCTCCACATCTCGTGGTTGTCGGTACCCGTGCGCGGGGCCAGCAGCCCGTCACGCAGGTTCTCGATGGCCGTCATCTCGCTGAAACCACCGCCGTGGAAGCCCCCTGCCTGATCCACCAATACCGAGCGCCACTGTTCGCTCACGTCGGCCGCAGTCAGGCCCGGACCCGAAGCGCAAGATGGTCTCGGCCGTCAACACCGCGTACTCGGTGTCATCGGTGCCGGCGGGATTGGCGGAGACGAACGAGTCGACCCACCCCCAGGTCTCCTTCGATGTCGCTGCGGCTGAGTCCTTCGGTTGGGGCGCCGAGAGCGTCGCCGACCGCCTGCCCGATCAATGCTCCATACACACGGTCGAGCGGGATCATGAGACCTCCTGCAAAGCGGTTTGGTGATCGCAACCATCCAGGTTCTGGGGCTCACGTGTCAAGCGACGCGCCACATGAATGAAGCTGCCAAATGCTTGTCAGCAACGTGTTGGTAACGTGCTCTTGACGAGACGGACAGGAGCCGCGTACGTTCCTGCCGTCCCCAAAGCGCTTTGGAGGTGAGCATGCCGCAGCGAAGAGTGACGATCAGCGATGTCGCCGCCCGAGCGGGGACCAGCGTCGACGACCGTGTCGCACGTTCTGTCCGGTAAGAGGCCGGTGGCAGCTGCCACCACCGAGCGCGTCCGGGCGGCGGTGGACGAGCTGGGCTTCAGGCCCAACGCTGCGGCTCAGGCGCTCTCGACGTCCCGTTCGACCGCCGTGGCTCTCCTTGTCCCAGACATCACGAACCCCTTCTTCCCCTTGCTCGCCCGGGGGGTGCAGGACGCGCTGGCTCCGCGTGGCTACAGCATCCTGCTCTGCAACACCGATGCCGAGCGCGAAACCGAGCGTCACTATCTCGAAGACGTCCTCAGTCGTGGGGTCGACGGCATCGTTGCGGCCACGACCAGGCTGACCGCCGCAGATCTCAAGCCGTGGCGATCCAACCCGGTGCCACTCGTGAGTATCGGCAACACCCTCCGGGTGACCGGTGTCGACAGCGTGCGCAGCGACGACCTTGAGGGAGCGGGTGAGGCGGCCCGTCTGCTGCTCGAGACCGGTCACACCAAGATCGGGATCATCGCCGGCCCTGCGGACCAACCGCCAGCCGGTGACCGCCTCGAGGGTTTCATCTCGACGCTCGACATCGCGGGGCACCCGGTGGCGGGCGAGTACATCGTCCACACCAACTTCACCACGGTGGCTGGTCGTGAGGCGGCCATGAACTTGCTCAAGCTCGACCCGCGTCCAACTGCACTCTTCTGCAGCAACGACCTGATGGCCATCGGGGCGCTCGGTGCTGCACGTGAGCTCGGCCTGGCGATCCCGGACCAACTCGCCATTGTCGGCTACGACGACATCCCGGCGGCGGCGATCTCCTACCCGCCGCTCACCACCATCGTGAACCCTGCCTACGAGATGGGCTGGCAGGCCGGCAACATCCTACTCGAACGCATGGCTAACCCAGACATGAACCCACGACACGTCGTGGTCCCGCACCGCATCGCCGTCCGCGAGTCGGCCCGACTCGCGGCACCCACGGAAAGCTGACCAACACACCTAGTCATCCCTGCGCCGCGAGCCGCCAGGACTTTATCCGCCCGGGTGGTGTGGCCAGCCTGCGCAACTACTTCCACTTCGTCCATCGAAAGGCAGAAACCGATGTCGCCAGAGATGTCCCGCAGAGGATTCCTCTTGGGTACCGCTGGGCTGGGCGCGTTGCTGGGTAGCTCCTCCCTGTTGTCGGCCTGTGGCTCCTCCGCCGGCGGCGGGACCTCGTCCGCATCCGCCATGGACATGTGGTGGTTCTTCAACAGCCCGGACAACCAGAAGTGGTTCCAGGACAACATCGTCAGTGCGTTCAACGCCAAGCAGGGCAGCGGTGCGCACGTCAACCTGATCGGCAAGCCGCTGACGTTCTTCCAGCTGGAGGAGACGGCATTGGCAGCCGGTGGCGGTCCGGACCTGCTCTCGACGGGCGGCACCAACAAGGTTGACCTGAAGTATGTCGTCCCGCTCAACGACTACGCGACCAAGTACGGCTGGAAGGACAAGTACCTTGGCTGGGCGTACAGCAACGGCTTCATCGGCGACAAGCTCGCCTGGCTGCCAGCCGAGTTCGGCACCATGCTCAACCTGTACAACCCCGCGACGTTCAGCAAATACAATTGGACTCCGCCACAGACCAAGGACGAGTTCGAATCCATCTGCGAGGAGGCCAAGGGCCGCGGGATGATGGCGGTAGCCGCCGGCAGCGCGGACTACAAGGGTGGCATCGACTGGTTCGGCACCATCTTCTTCAACGACGTGGCCGGCCCCGATGCGATGTACCAGGCGTTAGCCGGGAAGACCTCGTTCTCCGACCCGGCGTTCGTCGACTCGATCGCGTTGATGCAGTCCTACTTCGACAAGGGGTGGTTCGGCGGCGGCGTGTCGAACTACTTCTCGAACCACTTCGCGGACCTCTACACCAAGATCGGGAATGGTCAGGCTGCGATGCAGCTGACCGGCACCTGGGGATTCACCGAGATTGCCCACTACGTCGGTCCGGCCGCGAAGAACAACGAGACCTGGGACTGGGCGGCAGTGCCGTCGCTGTCCAACACTGTCCAGCCCAACACATTCGCGCTGGCCACCGGTGCATCGATCGCCATCAACGCTAAGGCGAAAAACCCTGACGCGGCAGCGGCCTTCCTGGACTCCTGGTTCTCGAACCCGACCACCATTCTCAAGGGACTGGCTGCCGTCAACTACCCGGTGCCCCCCCTCAAGTTCGAGGAAAGCCAGTTCGCGGCGAACACCGATGCCAAGGTCAAGCGGCTGTATCTCGAGGTTCCTCAGTCCACGGCCGCCGGCAAGACCGGGTACGCCACGTGGTGCTTCATGCCTCCCAAGTCCGAGGCGTACGTGCAGAGCGACCTTCCCAAGGTCATCACCCACGACCTGACTCCCGCCCAGTTCTGCGCCAACCTGGCGAAGGTCTTCAGCGCCGAGGCGGCTGCCGGTCAGGTGCCGCCGCTGTCCGCGCCTGGAGCAGCGTGACCGATTCGAAGACTTGGCCTACGACGTCCGAGCTGATCGCCTCTGGGGGCAGCTCGGACGGCGTCGGGCCGACACCACCGACGCAGGCCCCTCGGCGACACTCTTCGCGGCAGCGGCGGGCGCGACGGTTCGGGTTCTTGTGCCTCATCCCGCTGATCATCGTGAACGTCCTGGTGGTCGCCGGTCCCGCTGTCGCCGCCGTGTACTACTCGTTCACCAACTGGTCGGGCCTCGGGGCTGCCGACTTCATTGGCCTCGCGAATTACCGCCGCATGGTCTCCGATCCCGACTTCCGCAGTGCGGCCTGGCACATGGTGATCTGGATCGCGATCGCCATCACGTTCCCGATGCTGCTCGCCCTCATCGCCGCCTTCCTGCTGAGCCGGCTCAAGCACATGCAAACCGGGTTGCGGCTGCTCTACTTCCTCCCGTACATCGTTGCCACTGTCGTCAGCAGCGCGATCTGGGAGACGCTCCTCGCACCGGGGACGGGACCCTCGACGTTGCTCTCACACGTCGGCCTCGACTCGATCGGCTCGATCGACTGGTTCGGACAAACCAACACTGCCCTGCCAGCCGTAGCCTTCGTCAGTAGCTGGCAGTACTGGGGCTTCCTGCTGATCCTTTTCTTCGCTGCCATGCAGTCGGTTGACCTCGCCCTGTATGAAGCCGCCAGGCTCGACGGCGCCCGCCCCTGGCAGGAGTTCGTGCACGTGACGCTTCCGGGCATGCGTCCTGCCTTCGTCTTCGCCTGCGTCATGACGGTGATCTGGTCGATGCTCGCGTTCGACTACGTGTTCATCATGACCGGAGGCGGACCGGCCGGATCTTCGGAGCTGCCGGCGACGCTGCTCTACCGCGAGGCCTTCGCGAACCGCAGCGCAGGGTATGCCGCGTCGATCGGGGTCACCCTCGCGTTGCTCACCGCGATCATCTCCATCACCTACACCCAGCTGCGCCGACGCGGGTGGGAGATCTAATGGCCACCATCACCGCAGCCGCGCGGCGCGCGCCGGGTCGACTCATCCTGCTGCTTCTGGTGATCTTCTCCATCGGCCCGCTGATCGAGCTGGTCTTCAGCTCGTTGAAGTCGCCGTCGGAGTTCTCGACGAACCCGCTCGGCTTTCCGCATGATCCGCAATGGTCGAACTACGTCGATGCCTGGACGCAGGCCAACCTTGGCAGCGGCATGCTCAACAGTGTTGTCATCGTGGCCGGCACGGTCGGCGGCGTCGTGATCATCGCGGGTCTGGCCGGCTATGCGCTTGCCAGGCTGCCGATACCTGGGCGCTCGACCTCAGTCGTGTACTTGCTGGTCTCGTCGGCGCTGCCGATCCAGGTGTTTCTCGTACCGCTCTTCTACCTGTGGTCCAAACTTCAGCTCTACGACTCCCTCTTCGGGTTGATCGTCATCTACTGGGGCATCTTCTCTCCGTTCGCGACTCTGCTGGTGCGGGCCTACATCATGCAGGCACCTTCGGAGTACGAGGATGCCGCGCGGGTGGACGGTGCCGGCGAGCTCGCTGTCCTCACCCGCGTGGTGATGCCCCTTGCGTGGCCGGGAATCCTGACCGCTGGGCTCGTTGTCGGGCTGTGGGCGTGGAACGAGTTCCTCATCGCCGTGACCTTCATCGAGACCCCGTCGCGATTGCCTGCGTCGTTGTCGTTCTACACGTTCCAGCAAGGCTACGGCCGGAATTACACCCTGATCAGCGCTGCCGGGGTGACCCTCGCCGTTCCGATGTTGCTGCTGTTCCTGCTCATGCAGCGTCGATTCATCGCAGGCCTGTCCTCGTCCGGGCTCAAGGGCTAGCTCCGTGACGCTCGCGGGTTCCGCACCGACGGTACTCGTCGTGGGCTCGGCCAACCTCGACGTCCTGCTCAGGGTGGACCGGCTGCCCGCTCGTGGTGAGACCGTCGCCGGCGCTGACCTGGTCCGTGCGGTCGGCGGGAAGGGCGTCAACCAGGCCTGCGCCGCGGCAGCCCTTGGAGCCGCGGTCGAGCTGATCGGCTGTGTCGGCGACGACGAGGACGGCGACCTGGTCCGAGGCACGCTCTCGAGCTCCTCGGTGGGCACCCAGCTGCTCCGTGTCGTCGGGGGTCATCCCACAGGGACGGCCCTGGTGTTCAGCGCCGCGGACGGGGAGAACCTGATCGGGGTCGCCACAGGTGCCAACGCCCGTCTCGACGCCGACTCGGTCACGCGGGGAATCCTGGGCGTCGCTGCTGACTCGGCCGTCGTGCTGGCCAGCCTCGAGGTGCCGATGGCAGCCGTGCTGGCTGCCGCTCTCGCGGCCCGGCAGCGAGGATTCACGTTCGTACTGAACCCGGCGCCTGCGGTCCTGCTGCCATCCGAACTCCTGGCTCTGGTCACGGTGCTCAGCCCGAATGAACACGAGTTGCCCCGGCTCGGTCGATCCAGTGCCGCCGCGCTGCTCGCGGCCGGCGTCGCGAGCATCGCAGTCACTCGGGGGGCGGCTGGCGTAGACGTATATCCGACGGCCGATGGCCAGTTGACACGCGTGCCCGCGTTCCCGGTGGATGCAGTGGACACCACGGGCGCGGGGGATGCGTTCAACGGGGCGTTGGCGTGGGCCTTGGGGAGTGGGTACCCGCTGCTCGAGGCAGTGCGCGTCGGCGCGGCTGTCGGCGGCCTCGCCACCCGCCGCGTCGGTGCGCGCGCGGCGCTCCCAGACCTCGCTGAGGTCCAGCAACTACTCACGACCGAGCCAACCAGCAAGCAGGCGACCAGGTAGAGACCACCAACCACCATGGAACTGGGGTTGATCGATCATGGCTCAGACACACGCGCAGGTACCCCTTTTTCGTCGTCGGTGGCTGGTGGCTGTAGCCATCCTCTCGATGCTCGGCGCCTTACTCGTCGGCGCGGTGGCTGCTGCCGGTCCGGCTGCGGCGAACGTCGACGAGTCCCAGCCGTGGTGGCAGCACTCGCTGACCGAACGCACGCTCAATGCCGTGAACAACGGGCAGACCCTCCAAGATGTCCAGAACAACCTTGACCTCTACAAGGCCCAGGGCTACCAGGTCATCAACCTCGATTGGCCGGTCTCCGCTGGGCCGACGTTCATCTACAACGGCTTCTCGGCGAGCGACTACATGCACGTTGACCCGAGGCTGGCGGTCGGAAGCACCGACCCCGACACCGACTGGACGACCTTCGTAGCCGCAGCACACCAGCGTGGCCTGAAGGTCACCACCTGGTTCAACCCGTCCTACGTCTGGACCGGTTCCGCCATGTTCAAGGCGGCCGAGGCAGAGGTCCGTCTGCATGGGCCGAACTACAGCGATCAGTCGGCCGGTAATCCTGCGAAGTACTTCAAGTGGATGGCTACGACCGGGGGCGGCATCCAAGCCATGCGACACCTGTAGCACAGGCTCGGATCGAGCGCCGCCACCGTTGAATGGGTCACCGATCCGGACGCGAGCTACACCAACCCGACCACCCACGTCACAGAGACCATCAGCTACCAGAGCGAGTTCTCGCTCCAGCCCAGCGGCGACTTCTACTACGCGGATTGGACGAACTACATCCGCAGGGCCATTTCCCACTGGATCGGCACGGGGCTCGATGGCTTCATCTTCGACTGGCCAGAGGGTTACCTCGACTGTGACGGCACCTGCGTGAAGACCCAGCTGGTCAACCTGGTGCACGCGACCCCGAACATCGCTGCGTTCGGGGAGGGCCCGTACGACAACCGGAGCGCCGACACGTACGGCTTCGACGCCAGTCAGACCGGTCTAGCCTCAGGAGGCACCGACTGGGCCACGACCCAGGCATGGACCGCGGCGGCGAACACCCGGAACACCTCGGCGATCGAAGGCTCGCACTCCTTCCTCGACCGTGACCGTCACGCCAGCCTCGGCGGGATGGACTACGAGACTCTCAACCCAGGTGTCCTGAACAACGACGCCGAGAATCTGCTGGCGGCCGCAACGATCGTCGGCTCGGGAAACTTCCTGACGATCAAGGACACCGTCGACAGCGCTGACAATGGACTGTCCTTCGGTGACTTCGGCACGTGGCCCGACGCCGCGAGTGCGCCAGCGTTCAAGGCCATCGGGGATGCCGCCAGCAACAACGCTGCCCTCGGCGCGCTGGGCTCACGCGTCCGGGTGCCCACCAGCGACGACTCCAAGTATTACGCGGAGGTGCGGACGAGCGCGGATGGCCTGTCCAAGGCGATCGCCCTATTCAACTACCAGAACACCTCGCAGACGGTGACCGTCCATCTCGATGGGCAGGGCATCGCCAGCGGGGCGACCACCAACCTAGTCAACGAGCTACCCGCACCCACCGTCAGTAGCAACAGCTTCATGATGACGCTCCCCGCTTGGGGCTACGTCTTCCTGGGAGCCCGAGCCGACGCCGCGTGCACGGCGAGCCTCTGCGGTGTCACCCCTGTGCCGACCCCCACGACGACCGGGCTGGCGACAGGGAGTACGACGGACTGGGCCCACTGGGGCACCGCCGGGGCCCTCCCTGCCTACGATGACAAGAACAAGACAGGTACCCATATCTCCAACGTCACGGGTGTCGGGGCTACACCGACGTCGTTCTGCGGCAACACCGTCAGGACCGGCTGGTTCGGAGGAACGACCAACGCCTTCGTTCACAATGACGACTGCGGAGTCTACGTCGGGGGAACGGGCCACGGACTCAGCTTCACTGCTCCCGCCACCACCACCCAGCAGACGCTGTCGGTCTACCTCGGAGCCTGGTACGCGGGAGGAACTCTGACCGCCACCCTCAACGACGGCAGCGGCGCCACCTATACGGACTCGTCGTTCACCAGCTACGGCGGGACCGGCAACGACGTCTACACCCTCACGTACAAGGCGCCAACCACGAGCACGTTGACCGTTACTTACACCATGTCATCAGGGACTGGGAACGTCACCCTGCAGGCAGCGACCCTGGCCCCGGCGCCGCCACCGACGCCTTCAACAGCAACGCTCAGCGACATCTCGTCAACGCCCGCTGGTACGTCGTTGAGCTCGCTGTACACAACGGAGACGGACTGGATGCACTGGGGCAGTTCGTCCAGCGCTGCCGACATCGATGACGACCAAACAGGCGGCAACCGGATCAGCAGCGTCGTCGGCGGTACCGCGGTGTCCTACTGCGGGAGTGCATCGACTTACACCTGGTCAGGTGGATACCCGACCACGAGCGTGACCAGTCCCGCCGACTCGTGTGGCATCTATGTCACCGGTACGGGTGGCTACATGCGTGTGACGGTTCCTGCCTCCTCGACCGCCCCGCGAACGCTCACCATCGATGTCGGCGTCTGGTATGCGCACGCGACGGTGTCGGCCTCGCTCAGTGACGGCAGTGCCGCCACCATTTCCGACACCACGCTCGACAACTCTGGTGGAACGACCAACAAGCGCTACGCGATCACGTTCGAAGCTGGCTCTCCGGGACAGACGATGAGCGTTCTGATTGCAGACACCGCCGCCTACACGACCACGTTCGGACCGGGGAACATCACCTTGCAGGCGGCAATCTCGAGCTAGACCGGTCGACCGCGCGCGTGACCCTGGGAGCGTCCTTCCCCCGGGGTCACGTGCACCTGCCGGCTGCCGCGTCGACCAGCTGAGTCGTCGTTCGCCCATTGGAGCGCTGCGCCCCTGTGTAACCCGGAACACCAGCTCGCAAGCTAGCCGCCGCAAAGGCGTGGGCGGCTGGTTTGGCGGCCGGATGCCGGGGCAACGTGAGCCCACAAGCACTCGGGCAGGGACGAGCGATGGGCGAGGACGATGACGACGGTTGCGGTGGTGGCGCACAGCGGCAAGACGCTGGGCGGTGGACTCGGCGAGCTGCGTGAGGTCCTGGCTCGTGAGGGAGTGACCGATCCGCTGTGGTTCGAGGTCGAGAAGTCCAAGTTCGCCCCCAAGAGTGCCAGGAAGGCGCTCGAGCAAGGCGCTGACCTGATCTTCGTCTGGGGTGGTGACGGCACCGTGCAGCGTTGCGTCGACGCCGTCGCCGGCAGCGGAGCGGTCCTGGCCATCGTGCCGGCAGGCACGGCTAACCTGCTCGCGACCAACCTCGGCGTCCCCGTCGACCTCGCTGCCGCCGTGCACATCGGGCTCCACGGGTTCCGTCGTCCCATCGACACCGGAACGGTCAACGGTGAGCACTTCGCCGTGATGGCAGGCGCTGGGTTCGACGCGCTGATGATCCGCGACGCGGACGCCGGCCTGAAGGATCGGGTCGGGCGGGCCGCTTACGTCTGGACCGGCGCGAAGAACATGAGTGCAGCACGCGTCCAGACCGACGTCCGCGTCGACGGCAAGCGCTTCTTCAAGGGCAAGGCGTCCTGTGTGCTCGTCGGCAACGTCGGCAAGATCATCGGTGGGGTGCAGGCGTTCGACGGCTCGCGGCCGGACGACGGCCGTCTCGAGATCGGTGTCGTGACGGCGAAGAACCCGGTGCAGTGGACGCGCACGATGAGTCGCGTCGCCCTCGGGAAGGCCGAGAAGTCACCGTTCGTCGAGGTCACGCAGGGCAAGAAGTTCTCGCTGACCTTCGAGCACGCGTTCCCGTACGAGCTCGACGGCGGCGACCGCAAGCCGGTGAAGAAGCTCACGGTCAAGGTGCGCCCCGCATCGGTCACCATCTGCGTCCCCGAACAGAGCACCGGGAGCAAGCCCAGCTAGGCGCGTTCGCGTCGATCGCTGGCCCACGGTGGTGCAGAATCCGTGGATGCTCCCTGAGTCGGCCGACGGCGCCGGTGATCCGCTCGAGCAGGACGCACCGGCCAACGCCGTGGACGACCCGGCGATCCTTCGCTGGTTCCTCGCCGATGACGAGCGGGGGAATGCGGCGACCGACCTCCGCTCCTTCACTACGGGCAACCGAGTCGTCCCGCTGGTCGACGGCAGGTCCTACTTCAGCCGGCTCTGCGTCGAGCTCGGAGCGACGAATGCCGACGACCAGATCTACTTCCTCGACTTCCGGGGTGACCTTGATGAACGACTGGCCGGCCCCGGATCGGAGGTGGGTACGGTCCTCGGGCAAGCAGCGCGACGAGGAGTCCACGTGTTCGGCCTCCTCTGGCGTTCGCACCCGAAGGCCCTGCAGCAGTCGGAGGAGACGAACGCGGAGTTCGTCCGCAGCATCGACGAGGACGGCGGTCAGGTGCTGCTTGACGCCCGCACCCGGCGTGCGGGAAGCCACCATCAGAAGCTGGTCGTCGTGCGTCATCCTGACGAACCCGGCACCGACGTCGCCTTCGTCGGCGGGATCGACCTGGGTTTCAGCAGGGGCGACGACTCCTCGCACCAGGGCGATCCGCAGACGATGCCCTTCCCGGCTGCGTACGGGCCGAGACCGCCCTGGCACGACATGCAGGCCGAGGTCCGCGGGCCCGCCGTGCACGACCTCGAGCACACGTTCCGTGAGCGGTGGTACGGCAGCAGCGTCCTCGACCTCCCCAGCCCCGTCCGCCAGCTCTACGACCGCACGTACCACATGGGAGCGATGACGGCTCGCCCCCTTCCGGACCCCCTGCCCGACGACGAGACTCGGCGTGGCTCGCATGCGGTCCAGGTGCTGCGGACGTACCCGGCCCGGCTGCGCAGGTATCCGTTCGCCCCGCACGGTGAGCGCAGCATCGCGCACGCGTACCGCAAGGCGTTCGCCCGTGCTCGCTCGCTGGTCTACCTGGAGGACCAGTACCTCTGGTCGCGGCCCGTGTCGGACCTGCTGGCGAAGGCGTTGGTCGACAACCCAGACCTGCACGTGATCGTCGTGGTGCCGCGGTACCCGGACAACGACGGCGCGGTCACCCGGATGCCCGGCCTGCTCGGCCGGCACGACGCGGTCCAGGCCTGCGTACGGGCAGGCGGCGAGCGCTTCGCCGTCTACGACCTCGAGAACCATGCCGGGACGCCGGTGTACGTGCATGCGAAGACAGCGATCGTCGATGACGTCTGGGCGATCATCGGCTCGGACAACCTCAACCGTCGGTCATGGAGCCACGACAGCGAGCTCTCGATCGCGGTCCTCGACGCGGACCCTGACCAGCGCGCACCGCTCGACCCTGCCGGCCTGGGCGATGGGGCGCGGACGTTCGCCCGGGACCTGCGGCTGCGGCTCTGGCGCGAGCACCTGGATCGCGACGACGGCGACGACAGCGACCTGCTCGAGCCCGTCGAGGCCTTCTCGGTGTTCGCCCGGCAGGCGGCGGCCCTGGCCGCCTGGCACGCGGGTGGACGGCACGGCGAGCGACCGCCGGGACGCGTCGTGCCCCACCAGGTCACCGATGTCAGCCGGACGGAACGTGCCTGGGCCTCGCCCCTCCTGCGGCTGGTCTACGACCCGGACGGCCGTTCGCTGCGTGACCGCGTGCGACGGCGTCCGTAGCTCCAGGGGGTCAGGAGACCTTCGTGCGTTGCGACCAACGGCGCAGCAGCGCCAGCACCGCAACGCTGCCGGCGAACCAGGTCGCGCCGAACAGCCACCCGCCGAGCACATCGGTCGGCCAGTGCACCCCGAGCCAGACCCGGGAGGCACCGACGCCACCCGCCCAGACCGCAGCGCCCACCCAGACCAGCACTCGGGCACGTCCGGGCCGCAGGCGGCTGGCTATCACCCACGCCGCCGCCAGGGCGACCAGCGTGGCGCAGCTCGTGTGCCCCGAGGGGAACGAGGGGCCGCCCGCTGCTCCAGCCCAGTCCGCGGACGGCGGTCGCGCCCGCCCGGCAAGCGCGTTGATCCGAAGCCCCACGTAGACCCCGACGCTGGCCACCACGGTCACGACCAGGCCGGTCTGGAACCTGCGCAGGTAGTCGCGGCCGCCCGCGGCGGCGACGGTCCCCACGACGAGCAGCGCGGGAAGCATCAGCGAGGTCACACCGCCCCAGGTGATCGTCCGCGCGACCGTGATGCTGGCGTCCGTGCGGTGCTCTACGACCCACTGATGGATCGTCCGGTCGATGCCGGGGACGTCAGTCCCGTCGTGCACCACCCATGCGGTCAGCAGAGCGAGCGCGAGGCAGCCCGAGATGCACCCCACGAGCGGGATCGAGAGCGGGCCGGGCGACGGTGTGGTCTTCGCCGCATCGACGGCGACGGCCGATGACGTCACTGGATCCGACGACGTCGGGGCCACGGCCTGCTGAACTGCGTCGAGCGCGGTGCTCGCTGCCTGCGCCGGAGCGGAGGCAGGCGGCGAAGCCTCGCGGTCGGGTTCCGAGGCGGTCCGCGGTGACCCGACCACTATGCCGCCTCTGCTCTGACGGCCGGCTCGACCACCGGCCCGGCTGACTGCGCGGTCGTCCTCGTGCGGCGCTCCGGCAGCAGCGTCGAGATCACGATGGCCAGCCAGAGCCCACCGCCCAGGGCGCCCACGATGACATCGCTCGGGAAGTGCATCCCACGGTAGAGGCGCGAGAGTCCCACGACCACCGGCAGGCAGAAGAGCAGGCTGGCGACGACCAGCGTCCACCTACGGCGACCGAAGATCCAGAGGGTCAGGATGGCGATGCAGCCGTACATGGCTACCGCCGCGGCGGTGTGCCCCGACGGAAAGCTGGAGGTGGGCGGCGAGACGTCGAGCCGCACCACTGTGGGTCGGGCGCGATGGATCGTCGCGGTCACCGCAAGGAAGATGAGCAGCTCACCGAGGATCGCGGTGACCAGGACCAGCGACTCGTACCAGCGGCCCAGCCGCCACCGCATGAGCAGGGCGACCACCACGGTCACGGCGATCGCTGTCTGCGTGTTGGCCGATCCACTGCCGAACACGGTGGCGGTGTTCCAGCCGACGGTTCGGTGCGCGGCGAACCACCGATCCACGCCGAGGTCTGCGCGGTGCCCGGCTCCCGAGGCCAGGACGTGGGTCACGACGACCCCGATGAGGGAGAGCAACGCCCACAGCGCGACAGCCCCACCGATCAGCCGGATCAAGACGGTCCGGCGATCACCGACCGGTCGGGGGCGATCCGGAAGGGAGGTGGCGCGTTCGGCAGACGAGGGCACCTGCTCCTGCAGCGACATCGCTGTCTCCTCAGACTCTGCGGTAGCGAGCTTCGGCCAGGCCGTAGACGCCGAAGATGATCAGACCCGCGGCCGCGAGCCCGAGGTACACATCGCCGAGCGGGCGGTCGCGCAGGGTCTTCAGCGCGCCGTCGATACCGGCGGCCTTGGCGGCGTTGTACGTCCACGCCGCAACCACCAGGAGCACGCCAGTCAGCGCGAACACCAGCCCCCGCGCCACCGTCCCGATGCGACCGAGCTGACGGATCCAGGCCCGGGTGCCGGGACTCATGCCGGCGCGCGGGAAGTAGCGCATGAACGACAGCTTCAGCCCTTCGACCACGAGCACCACGCCGACGACAGCCACGACGATGCCCACCACGGCGACGACCCAGCGGCCACCCGAGTGGGACATGACCTCGCTCGCGTAACCCGCCTGCTGCGCGCTCTGCTTCTGACGGGAACCGAGCAGGAGCTGGAGCGCGGTGTAGGCGAGGAAGGCGTAGACGAGACCGCGCGCCAAGGACTGCAAGCGCGGGCCCGTCTTCCGACCCTCACCGACGACCCCGAACGCGGCCTCGGACAACCGCCACAGGGCGTAGCACGCGAAGCCGAGAGCGAGCAGTCCGACCGCCCACCCCCCGTACGGCTCCGCGAGGACCTGCTGAAGGGCGCCCTTCTGGTCGACCTCCTTGTTCTGCCCCCTGGCGACCAGCGCGGCCAGGATCCCGATCAGGAGGTAGACCAGGCCGCGCGCGGTGAGTCCGGCCCGAGCAGCCCAGTCCATCGGCCGGGCGTCCGCAGCCCGTGCAGCGACGCCCGTGACCTGGGACGCCGCGACGCGCGGTGCCTTCGTCGCGAGCCGGCCAGCGATCCGCGAACCCTGCATGTGACCCCTCCAGTCTCCGACGCCCGGCGTAC
Source organism: uncultured Actinomycetota bacterium (assembly GCA_963819215.1). GTDB lineage: Bacteria > Actinomycetota > Actinomycetes > Prado026 > Prado026 > CAWFVK01. The sequence goes on from CAWFVK010000002.1 coordinate 93,542, forward strand.
GCGTGCTTCTCAGCGATCCGAGGACCGGTCCGCGTGCAGCGTCGCGGGAGAAGGCCGGGTTCCGGCGGACGAGGCATCCCTACCCGGGGCGCCCGGCGTCAAACACGTGAATCCGCGGAGAGCGGGCCTGGTCAGGTGGCCGATTCGCGGATCGGCTTGGTCACCGCCGGATTGCCCCGCGCGATGTGACCGGGGGGAACGTCTCGCGTCACGACGCAGTTGGCCCCGACGGTGCTCCCGTCGCCGATCGACACCGGGCCCAGGATGCACGCGCCGGCTCCGATCACGACGTCGCTGCCGATCCGAGGGGCGCCGCTGTTCTCGCCGGGTCGCCGGTCGGCCAGACCCAGCGTGACGTGCTGCATGATCACCGCTGGTCCCGCGAAGGTGGTCTGTGCGTGGATCACGACCCCGAGCGCGTTGTGCATCAGCACCACGTCGTCGGTGAGGGCGAGGGACGGCGGCAGATCAGCGCTCCATCGCAGCCGCACCAGGAGCTCCGCCAGCCGGGCCGACCGCCTCATGCCGTGCCTGTTGCACCAGGCAGATGCTTTCCACCAGCGCCGGTAGCTCACGTGCGCGTCATAGTGGCCCACCCTTCGGAACCTTACCGCGGGGACTTGCTTGGGCCGGCCAGGCTCGCCAGCACAACGACGGCTCCGCTCAGGCCACGTCACCGCGGGGGTCGACGAGCACTTTGATGTCATCGGTCCGACTGCCCGCGAGATCACGCAAGGTGTCCTCGAGCTGGCCAAGACCGACGGTGCGCGTGTGCAGCGGCGTGACGCGGATCCTGCCGTCGGCGATCAGGTCCATCGTGCGCCTGAAGTCGTCGTGCGTGTACGCGACTGAAGCCCGGACCGTCACCGCCTTGGACAGCCAGGACCTCGGCTCCACCATGGTCGGGGTGGCGATGTAGCTGAGGATCATGACGTTGCCGCCGGGCCGGATGAGGTCGACGGCTTGCTGGACGAGGGCGGGGACGCCGGCGCACTCGAGCACGAGGTCTGCGCCGAGGCTCCGGGTCCGCTCGAGCAGATGATCGCGTGCCTCCTCGCCTGGCGCGAACACAGCATCGGCGCCGAGGTCGAGCGCGAGCTGTCGCCGCAGGGCGGTCGGCTCGATGAGGATGACGTGCCCCGCTCCGGCCTGCCGTGCGAGCTGCATGGCGAGCAGCCCGACCGGGCCACCGCCCTGGACCACGACGGTGTCTCCTGGGTCGATGTGGCTCCGCCTGATCCCGCGGAACGCGACGGCGGTCGGCTCGACGAGCGCAGCCTCCTCGTCGCTGAGCTTCGGATGGGCGAGGAGCACCCGGGTCGCCTCGACGGTGATGCTGCGGGCGAATCCACCGTGCTGGGGCGCCAGGGCATCGCGACCGCGTGCCATCGCGAGCGCGACCCGGCAGTGCTCACCCAGACCCGCGCGGCACTCGGGGCAGCCGCCGCACGGCGGCCGGACGCCGACGACGACTCGATCTCCTTCCGAGACGGTGTCGACACCAGGACCGACGGCGGAGACGACGCCGACCCACTCGTGCCCGCACACCGCTGGACTGTGGAGGTGTCCCGACCGGAAGGATGAGATGTCGGTCCCGCACACCCCGCACAGCGAGATGTCGACCGTGAGCATGCCCTGAGTGGGAGCGGCGTCCTCGAACGGTCGCAGCTCGAGCTCGTCTGCGCCCGTGATCAACGCAGCGTGGACGAGGGCCATGGCTTCGACTTCCCTCCGTCGGGCCCGTTGAGATCTGCGTGAGCAGCGCGGCCTCGAGTTCGGCCCCACCCTAGCCGGGCCGTTTCTGCCGAACGCCTCGGGATGTCTGGGTGCCTACTCGTCAGGCGGGTGCGAGCCTGCCGACGAGTGAACGCACGCGTGCATCGATGTCGTCGACGATCCGGCGCACCGTCTCGAGGGACTGACCGCGAGGGTCGTCGAGCGGCCAGTCCTCGTACCGGGCACCCAGGTAGACCGGACAGGTGTCGCCGCAGCCCATGGTGATGACGACGTCGTAGCTGGCTGTGGGATCGAACGGCTTGGGCTGCTCGCCGGAGGTGTCGAGCCCGCGTTCGGCGAGGACGGCGGTGATCTCGGGATGCACCTCCGATCCCGGTTCGGAGCCGGCGGAGAAGGCGGCGATCCGGCCCGCGCCGTACTGCTCGGCGAGCAGCCGGGCGGCGACCGAGCGCCCGGCGTTGGCTCGGCAGGCGAACAGAACTCGTGGGCCCATGACGGCGTCCTCTCGGTGCGGAAGCAGCGCGTGGATCACGGCAAGGCCCAGGCCGACACCGGCCAGCTGAGCCCCGATGAACGGCAGGACCGACGCCGGAGCGATCCCGGCGAAGGTGTCCGTGAACGCGCGCCCGACGGTGGCAGCGGGGTTGGCGAACGAGGTCGACGACGTCCACCAGTACGCAGCGCCGATCCAGGCCCCGACAGCCACCGGCGTGTACCGGCTGCGGTCGGTGAGAGCCAGTCCGAAGATCACCAGCACCAGCCCGGCGGTCGCGACGGCCTCGGACAGCAGCAGGGCCCAGCCCGAGCGGGCATGCTGAGACCACGCGACGGCCTGGGAGAACAGGGCATCGGCGAGGACGGCGCCGGCGACGGCGCCGCCGACCTGGGCGACGCTGTAGGCAGCGACGTGGCGGAGGCTGAGCCCGTGCCCGCGACGGCGGCCGAGCCACCAGTCCGCGAGAGACACCGCCGGGTTGAAGTGCGCGCGTGAGACGGGGAGCAGGACGACGATGAGCACCGCGAGCCCCGCCGCTGTCGCGAGGGAGTTCACCAGGAGCTGCACGCCGACGTCGGTGGTGAGCCGCTGGGCCGCGATGCCCGACCCGACCACGATCGCGACCAGCAGGGCAGTCCCGAGGAACTCGGCGAACAGCCGGCGGGGCAGCGTCACTAGCAGCAGCCGTCGCCGGACGTGCAGCAGCAGCCGTCCTCGCACTGACAGGTCAGCAGGTCGAGCGTCATGGACGTCACCTCCCTCCAGGTTCGGGTGAGCACCAGGTCCCCGGAGCGGGGTCGGGGCACTCGTTCGAGGCGATCCCGCCGAGCATGAGCGTCAGGTCGGCGCGCAGGGCCTGCAACCGCGCGACCTCGGCGTCCAGCTCGGCAAGCCTGGAGGTCAGGAGGTCTTCGGCCGGGGTGCACGCGCACGCTCCGGTGTCCCGGACCTCCAGCAGGTCGCGGATGTCGTGCAGCCTTAGCCCCAGTCGTTGGCAGCCCTGGATGAATCGCAGCCGATCCACGGCCTGGACGGGGTAACGACGATGGTCACCGGTCGTGCGAGGGGGAGGCGCGAGCAGCCCGACGCGCTCGTAGTACCGGATCGTGTCGCGTCCCACGCCGACTTCTGCGGCCAGTCCCGCCACCGTCAGGCTCTGGTGCGTCGCGCTCGCTGTCGTCATGCCGCCAGGCTAGAACCTGGACCCGACTCCAGGTTCAAGAGGTTCATGCCCCAGGTTCAAGGGTTCATGCCCCCGGTTCAAGCCCCCGGCGGCTGCGTCTCGGGAGTGCGTTCCACCGTCAGGTCGAAGGCCAGGCCGCTTGCTCCTTCGCCTCGTCCGACGGTCACCCTGCGGGTGATCCAACGCGCGTAGGAACCATCCAGGCGTCGTGCCAACGTCGGCACCCGACGGACCCGCACGCCCTCCCGCGGCACCTCCTCGTCCTGCACCATGAGTGCCTCGCCCGGGCGCAGCAAGACCCCCAGCGGTTCGACGAGCTCGCCCTCGCGCTGCATGATGCCCTTGGCGAGCGCGATGGTGCCGTACCCGGTGCTGAACGGCAGGAACGGGATCCACCACGCCGGGACGTCCGTCTGCAGCCGGTAGTCCAGCTCGGCGACCGGGTTGGTGCCTGGCATGAACGGCGGCGGGTAGCCCTCGTCGGAACGGCTGCGCGGATCACCGCTCGGGCCTTGCACCGTGCGCTCGACGGCCCACGCCGAGAGCGCCATCTCGTCGCGCAGGAACAGGACGTCCTCGACCGCCGGGCCGTCGAGCACGGAGATCACCGAGGGCGGGACGAACAAGCCGGGAAGCGTCTTCGCTCCATCCGCGACGCTCACCTCGAACATCCGGAACCGTCCGCTGCGCGAGGTGTCGTCCGCCCGCTGCACGGCGAGCTCTTCGCCGAAGGTCGTCGTGTAGGTGACGGACTGGATGTCCGTGTAGGAGCCGAGCGGGACATCGACGGGCACCACCAGCCAGTCGTTCCCGTAGACGGTTGCGAACTCGACGAGCAGCAGCCGGGCGAGGTCGTGCGGCTGCACCTCGAGCGCGCCCAGGTTGACCTGGCCGTCCTCGTACTCCCAGTACCGGTCGGCCGGCATGCCCGCGAACCGCAGGGGAGTGGCGAGCAACGTCTGCTCGGGCGCGGCTGTCGCACCGGCGCAGGGGTCGGAGCCATCAGCGGCATCGACGTCGTGCCAGTCCACCCGGCCGCCTCCGAACGCGGGTGCGTTGAACGTCTGAGCGCCGGTGACGAGCCCGAAGCGGTACTCGAGGCGGTCGTCGATCCAGCTGTCGGCCGTCGGGTCGGGCTCGGGGGCGACGCTGCCGCGATACCAGGAGTACCAGTCCGCGAGCGCCGCCAACGCCTGCGCGGAGGCGCCCGCCAGCCAGGCCGGTGGCGTCGCGGGGGAGGCTTGCAGGCCTGCTGCGGCCGAGAGGGCGGCCAGCTCGCCGTCCGGAACGCGGTCCCGCAGCACGGTGAGCAGCCCGGCCGCGCTGCTGTCGAAGGGGTCCTCCCACGGCAAGGTCAGCGGACAGGCCGCAAGCAACGCGGTCAGCACGGCACCCCCGGCACTCATGTCGACGCCGGCATCCGCGAGCTGGGCGACGAGCTCACCGCCAGCCTCGGCCCGGTCGCGGAGCACGACTCCTCGGGCTTGCGACGGCTCGGCCTCGATCGATGGCTCGAGCAGGTCGCCGGCCGGCAGCGCACGCGAAGCCGCTGCGGCGGACGGGTCGCCGGGGGACCAGCTGGCGACCTGGACGCTGGTCCGCTGGACATGGACGGCGACCGGGCTCCCGGCATCCTCGGCGGCGAACTCGCCGAGCTGCCACTGCCTGGTGAGCAGCCACAGCGGGTCGTGCAGCCGGGCTTCGAGCCCAGGGGTGGGGTCACCGGAGACGGACTGCGGTTCCAGGCGCGTCCAGCCCGGCGGCTCGAAGAGGAAGGCGGCCAGGAGCTCGGGGGCGACCGAGACTTCGCGCATGCCTCCGGCGGCGGTCATGGTCCGGTCTCCTTGACGAACGGAAGGACGTAGTCGACGGAGGCGATCGTGGTGGCAAGGGTGCGGAGGTCGAAGGTCGGGTCGCCTTGCAAGGACCAGCTCTGCTCCTGGATGGCTGGCAGGATCGGGCTCGGCGTCGCCTGGTGCTCGAGCGTCACGGCGCGCAGTCCAGCGAGCTCGCGAGTCTCACGCAGCGTCGACACCAACCGGTCGGTGGTCCAGCGCCCGCCGTCGGGCGAGATCGCGAGCAGGATCGCCTGCGGCGCCCTCGCGTTGGGCGCGTTCGCGTTCACCGCCAGGCCGGTGGTGATGGAGGCGGTGCCATCGGCGGCTCGACGAGGCAACGGCTCCACCCACTCGTCGACGACCAGGCCCGCAACCGCCTCCGCGCCGGTGTAGGTGGCCGGGGCATCCACGACAACGCTGGTGATCGGCTGGTCGGGGGTCGCCACGCCGTCGGGGAGCGGGAGGCTGATCCAGGACGGCTGCTGCATCGCACCGGCTGGAGCCAGCTGGGCGACTCGCAGCGACCGTCCCGCGCCGACGGCAGAACCGGCTGCGTCGCCCAGGAGCAGCGTCTCGCAGTACCGCGCGGTGCTGGGCCGAACCGTTGCGAGGTCACGCAGCCAGCGACGCACGCTCGACGTCCCAGGGTCGATCACCCCGAGCACGGTGGCGAACAGGTCGGCCGCACCGGTGATCGTCGGGAGGACGAGGAAGCCCGCGCCGAAGACTGCTTCGCCCACCCCTTGCGCGGCCTTGGCGTCGTAGGGCGTCGGGACGCTCGTTGCCGAGGTGACACGCTTCTGCGCCTCCGCCAGCACCGCTTGAGCGAGCAGCACGGCGCTGCCCGGCGTGGCGCCGCGCGGAAGGCTGATCCCGTAGGCCCGCAGGCCGTCCACGGCAGAGCTGAGGGCTTCGGCGTCCACCGGGTCCGCGGCGAGGGCGTCGCTCAGTGCCTGGGCGGCGGTGCTGAGCGCCGTGACGACGGGCTGCAGCCGAGCGGTGAGCGCCGAGTCGTCCGTCGTGCGCGCGGGTGGGTCGTTGGGGCGCGCGAACGAGCCGGGGGTCAGGGGCTGGGCCACGCCGAGAAGCGCCCGTAGCGATGCGGCGCGGACCGCGACCTCGCCGATCGCGCGGGTCCCGGCGGGCCACGTGGGATCGCTGACCACGGCGAGCGGTCCTGGACCCAGGCTGGGCACCGTCGCCCGCAGATGCGCCTCCAACGTGGGGGCGCTGAGCACGAAGTCGACCGCTTGGGCATGCCCACCGGCGTCCTGCACCAGCGCTCCCGCCGAGTCGAGGACGAGGTCAAGCGCCGAGAGCCCGGCGGTGTCCAGGGTGATGCGCGTGCCACCCTCTCCAACCTGCAGGACGACCTCCGTGGCGGCGCCGAGCCGTGCCTGCGCCCACGCCGCCAACCGGGGCTCGGCCTGGGCGCGCGGCGTCGTCGCGGACCAGCCACCCCCGCCGGGCGCGGTGTCGTCGAGCAGCATCGTGATTCGATGCGTGATGCCGACGGCGCGTGTCGGGGTCCGGACGACCTCGGGCTCGACGGGCGCGGCGTCACCTCCTGCGGCCGCCGACATGGTGGCTGCGGCACGGGCGGTGTTGCCTTGCACGAGGTGGTGGACGGACTCGGCGAGCAGGACGTCGGAGACGGCGTCGTAGGCGTCGGCGGCTTCGTCGAGCACGGCTTCGAGGGCCGCCTGGTTGGTCGCGATCGCGGGCCACCTGCTCGCATCGAGGTAGATGTTGTCAGCGGGCGGATCCTTCAGCTTGTCCCAGATCTGGGTGCGGGGGAGGTCGAGCAGCCGCACGCCGTCGACGACGTTGCTCGCTCCGATGGCCTCCTGGGCCTGGGCTGGTTGGGCGTCGGCCCGGTCGACCAGTCGTCCTGCTGCGATGGGGGCGAGCGAGCGCAGCGAGAGGATGTAGACGTCGAGCTGCGCCTCGTGCAGGGCTCGCTCGATCAGGTAGCCGAGCAGCGCTCCCATCGGCTGCCCCTGCCGGACGCCGTCGAGCAGGTGCAGGGCGCTGCGCACGCGGGCACTGGTGAGGTCGACCGAGAGGGCGCCGCTGCCGGCTGCGTCGGGGTTGTGCGTGAGGTAGCCGCTCCGCAGGACCGCCGCGGTGGTGGCGTGCGTGATGCTCGGGGCGTGCACGTAACCACCGGGAAGTGTGGTGCTGGCACCGGGTGTCAGCCCTTCGACCCAGCCGTACGCTCCGAACAGGATGCCCGTCGGCGTACCTGCGCGGATGGTCCCCAGACGCTTGCTCGGCACCGAGGTCACCCACGCGTCGTACCGATGGCTCGCGCTGTCCAGAGTGTCCGCCACGGCGATGGCGCGTTGGTCGATCGAGGCGTCGACCAGTGTCTTCGCGGCCTCCAGGAACTCCGCCTGCCGTGCCTGCGCGCGCAGCCACGCGCCGAAGGCCAGGACCGCCTGCGTCGCTACGAGCGAGGCGGGGATCTCTCCCGACAACGCGATGTCGGCGAGCGTCGTCCGAGTGGCGACGACCGGCTGCAACGACGCCAGCAGACTCGGCCCCGACGAGCCGAACGAGGCCTCGAGCCGATCAGCTGCGGCATGCAACCGGCCCGGGTCAGCCTGCCCGTTCAACGTGGGCTCGATCAGCTGCGCGTACGACTGGGCCTCGCCACCGAGCCGCTGCGCCGATGTCTCGAAGAGCTTCGAGACCTGCTCAGGCGGCGCGGCGTCGTCGACGGCTTTCTGCTCGCGGCCTGCACTGATCTCCAGCAACGCCTGCAGCACCGAGCTGACGGTCCGCGGGGACTTGGCGATCAGCTGGTCGAGGTACTTCGCATCGCTGGTGGCAGTGCCGTCCGCGCCGTCGGTCACCAGCGGCAGTCCCAACGGTCGCGTGGTCTTGCCGACGGTGCCCAGCACGCCGACACCGTCGATCCCGAGCTGGAGGAACAACGACTCGGTCAGCTGTTGCTGGCTCGTCTGGTTCGTGGTGCTGAGGTCGATGCCGTACATCTGCGAGAACATCGACACCAGTGACTCGGAGCCCAGCGACCGAACGCGAAGACCCAGCAGCTGTGGCGCGCTGCCGAGGATCTCGAGCAGCGTGGTGTCGATCGGATCCGCCGACCCGACGTGGGCGATGCCTGCCACTCCGGCACCGACCATGGCACGCGCGTTGTCGAGCACGGTGACGAGCGCGGGCTCAAACGAGTCGCCGCCGTCCGGCGTCCAGGTGTCGAGGCCGCTGGTCACGGGCAGCATGCCGTACGGCTGGTTCCCGAGGCGCAGCAAGGGCAACGGTCCACCTCCGCGGACGTTCTCCTGCCACCAGTCTCGCCATCGCTCCCGCTGCGCGTCGGAGATCAGCGGAGTGGGGCCGCTGCCGACCCCGAGGCGCTCGATGAACGTGCCCCAGGTGGGTTGCCACAACGCCGTGTGCGCGGCTTCGGCCAGTCCCTGGTTGGTCGCGGTCGCACCGTTCCAGGGCGTGAACAGGGCGGGGTCGAGCCCAAGTGCGGATGCGCCGACCTGCGCGTCGCAACCACCCGGCGTGGACCCGAGCGTCGTCGCAGGCGCCTGAGGCGCGGCCTTGCTGGTCCAGTCGGCGCGGTCCGTCTCCGTGTTGTTCGTGGGGCTTCCTGGTTGGGCGAACGCGGCACCGGTCGAGTACCGATGGGCCTGCAGCAGCGTCGAAAGCTCGGCCGCACTGTCGGTCGGGTCCGTGCTGCCGCGGACGCCGATGGCGAGGACCAGGTCGACAGCTCCGCCCGGCACCGCCAGGGGGACGTCGACCAGCATGCCGACGCGCCGCGCCTCAGCAGGATCGACCAGCCACTGCATGCCTGGCCCCAGCGCGATCCGGCCGTCCGGCTTGACGAGCTGGTCGGGGTCCGAGGTCGGTGGGAGGCCGACGACGAGCTCCGGCGGCACGCGGGTTCCCGGTCTGCTGGCTCACCTGGGTGCCCTGGATGGCCACGACGACGAAGCGGTCCGGAAGGCAGTGCGCCACGGGAGGGAGCTGGGCGAGGCCGGGCGGCGAGGGGAGCACCGGTACCGCGCCAGGAACCGCCGGGACCGGGCGGGTGCTGAGGTCAGGGGCGAGCGCGGCGGCGACCCACTCGGCGCGGGCGGGATGGACGGCGGCGAGCAGGGCCTGCCATGCGGCGTCTTCGGTCGCGCTGCCGTCCCAGATCGCTGTCCAGTACGCGGTTCCGGCGGCGCGCTCGTCGTCGGAGAGGCCGTGGTCGAGCTGGTCGACGTGGACGTCGTCGGGGTAGATCCGTACCTGCAGGGCGCCGTTGCTGCTGTAGCGGGTCTCCAGCCGGACCGGGAGCAAGGCGAGCGGGACGTCGGCCTCGAGGTCGCACGGGTCGAGGTTCAGCGCGGCGACCAGCCCGGCGAGCGTGCTGTTGAGTCCGTCGAGCTGGCCGAGGACCGTTCGCCGCTGGGTGTTGAGCGCGGCTGCATCGGTGGTGGCCTGGGTCGAGGCATCGCCCTGCCCGAGCGCGGCGGCGTCGACCGCTGTTTTCTGCTGGGCGTCGGCGGACGCTGCCAGCGTGCCGGCCTGAGCCTTGATCGTGGCCCGCTGCGCCGCGAGGTCGCGCGCCTGCTGGCGGAGGGCATCGAGTGGATCGGCCATCACGGCGTCCCGATGCTGGCGAGCATGGTGATGGCCCGGAAGGCCGCGCGGACGGGATCGCGCAGCAGGGCGTGCGCAGTGCTGGCCGCGTCTGCGCCGAGGACTGCTTGCGCCGTCGGGCCACCCGCGGGGTCGGTGTCCTGCAGGGTTCGGGTGGGCGATGTCGCGAGGAAGCCGCCGGGTCGCAGGATGCCCGCGGCGTCCCAGCCGAGCTCGTCACGCGAGACGGTCGGCACGATGCTGTTCTCGGCCAGTCCGAAGCGTGGGCCGGTCGGGTGCTCGGCGATGACGAACCACCAGCCGGCGTCGCCGTGGTCTCCGTCCCTGATCTCCTGGTCGGTGAGGTCGAAGCCCACCAGCGTGATGTCCGGGTCGAGGTGACCGTGGAACTGGATCGGGGCGAGCACCTTGGTGCCGGGGTTGAGGGCGGGATCCTCGAACACCGGCACACCGGCATCCAGTCGCCCCGCGTACATCGCGAGCACGATGGCGTCGGGATAGCGCCGGATCAGGTCGCCCCGGACCATCAGCACCACGCGGTCCTGCAGCGCGGGGACGAGGTGCGAGCCGAGCGCGGTGGGCGTGAACCGGGCGAGGTCCTGGACGAGGTCGTCCTTGCTCGCGTCCCAGAAGCGCCGGAAGTAGGTGCCGCGCTGGTCGGTGGGGTAGCCCCGCCACAGCAGCTCGCGACCCATCTCGTGCGACAGCCCACCCAGGAAGCCCTCGATGAATGCAGCGTTGCTCGTTCAGGATGGTGACGATGTCTGGCTGCTTGAACGCTGAGAGTCCAGGGAGCAACCAGTCACGCGAGTAGGCGTCCAGGGCCTGGTACATGGCTCGGGTGAACACGGGGGCTGCCATGACAGGGTTGATCAACCGGTCCTCGAACCAGTCGGATGGGCACCACGCGGGGAGGTCGACGCCGAGCCTGGCCCTGATCCGCGCGGTCAGGTTCGCCGACGGCTCGACCAGGGCGAGCAGGCCGGACGGCGTGATCGCTGGTGCCGACCGAGCGGGAGTTCCGGGCCAGTCGACGGCGACGAGGTCTTCGGCGATGGCCTTGAAGCCGGCAGCGAGCGCCGCCGGTGCTGCGTTCGTCGCGCGCTCGAGAACTCCCACGAACGCCTGCTGGGGCCTCGCCTGGGCTTCAACTCCTTTCATCAGCTGGTTCGCCGTGCTCTTGGCCTCGTCGGCGAGGTACGGCGTCGCCGCAGCGAGGGCGAGTGCGAGCGAGGCATGGGTGGCGGCCCACACCGGCTGCTTCCCGCCTGAGGCGCGGTAGCCCTCCCGCAGACGCTCGAGCAGCAGCTTGCCGACGGTGATCGTGTACTGCTTGCCGTTCGGTGCACCCGTGCCGACCTGGTCCAGCATGACGTCGGTGAGCCCTGGCCCGGCTGCGAGGTCTGCTCCGGCCTGGGCCAACGCCGCCGGGACCGCGGTGGCATCGACGCCGAACGCGGCTGCGACCTTGGCTGGGTCGAGTGCGGCAGCGGCAGCGGGAGAGAGCCCGGCGACGCCGTCCAGCTCGACGTAGGGGCGTTGGAGGTCGCGGGTCGTCGCGCCGTCAGCGATGAGCTTGGCCTGGCCGGCGGGATCCGCCGCCACCGGCCGGCTCAGGCCGCCGAGCGGTCGCGTGACGCGACGGAAGGCCGACGTGGTCGCTGCGGGCGCGAGGCTGGACTGTGCGAGGTCGGCAGAGACAGTCTTCGCGGCGTCCACGAGCACCCGGCTGTGCACCCTGCGGGTGCCGGCGATGAGATCGCCGAACGACAGCGGCGCTACGTGCTTGGCGTAGGACGCCGCCCCGACGAACCGGGCGAGCTGGGCCCACCGCAGCGTGCGGTTGACTGCGTCGATCTCGCCGACCTGCGCCCACGCGGACTGCATGAGTGCTTCCTGGTCCATCTGGACCACGCGGGCACCGAGCCCGGCAGCGACCCTGTTGGTCGGTCGGACGTTCAGCTGGCCGAACCAGTCGTCGTCCCTGCTGGTGTCGACCCTTGCCGCTGCCGCCTGGTACCGGTCGTAGATCTCCGGACCCACGATGGGGCGGGGGACCGGGCCGGCGGGCCGCCGTGGTGGCCGCTCGTTGGTCCGGCTCGTTGATCAGTGCTCGAAGAGCTTCGGTCTCGCTCGAGGGCCAGACGGCTGTCTCGGCGATCGCGGCCGCGGCCTCCTTGGCGTCAGCGCTGGCGGCCGAAGGTCCGTTGGGGCTGAACAGCGGGCCCTTGATCGTCTGCAGAGCGCCGAGGTCGTCGACGGCCAGTGGGGGAAGCCCACCACCCGGCTCCGAGGTGTCGGTGAGCCGGCGTCCGACCTGCCATGGAGCCTGGACTCCCAGCAGCTTGGCGGCCAACGAGCCGAAGTCGCCGTGCTGGCCGACTCCAAAGCGCCACGAGGTGTAGACGGGCAGGCTGATCGCGGTGTCCGCATCGCTACCGTCGGCCACGCGGTGCCACGCGAGGTCCAACGCCGGTGGCGCGGGAAGGCCGAGGCCGGTCGCGACCCCCGCGTTCCACAACGGCACGACGCACGCGAGGTACTGGGTGTCCTGCTCCAGCTTGCGGGGGCACACCAGGCGCGCCAGGTTCGCCGCGGCGTAGGCCGGCGTGAGGCGGTCGTCGATGGACGGTCCGGTGTCGGCCGGACCGATGAGCTGGGCGTGCGCCCAGGCCCAGGCGTCATCGGTCGGCTGCAGCTCGCCGAGGAAGGTGTCGACGTGGTCAGGGCGCCCCTGATCACCGGACTGCAGCTGGTACCTGCCTTGCGCCAGCACGACCAGGGCGATCCACGGCGTCAGCCGGTCGCCGGCTGGGGCCACCGGGCTGAACAACCAAGGGAGCACCGGCCGGTCGAGCTCGACGTGTGCCAAGAAGCTGTCCTCGGCTGCCACTGCGCCAGGCATCGGGTACCGGCGGATCACCTGTCGTTCGTCGAGCCCGAGCACGTCGCCCGGGCCGCGAACCTGCACGGTCGTCCCGGCGGTCAGGTCGGCCAACCCAGCCGCCTGCACGGGGACGGCGATGGACATGGTGGCGCGGAGCCCGGTCGCCGGCGGCGTCACCACGGCACCCACACCGCTACGCACCCAGGGCAGGAAGGTGTACTGCCCGATGACGATGTCCTCCGGCACGAACGGCTTCGACGGCTGGAGGCGATAAGCGTCCGAGACGTAGTTCGCCAGGTCGTGCAAGGACGAGGTCACGACCCCACCCCCGCTCCGACCCACTGCGCGACCCCGACCGGCAGTCCGCCGACGATGCGGGCGGCGTCGGTGGTGGTCATGGAGGACGCAGTCACCCCGTCGACGACGCCAAGGTCGTCCGTCGAACGCACCCGGGCGACGCCGGCGTCCTGCAGGACCACCTTGTCCGGGACCACGGAGTACGGGTTCCCCGTCGTGAGCGTGAGGTCGCCGGCGGCGGAGGTCGCGAGGAGGGTCGCATGCAGACCAGTGAGCAGGGTGTACGACTGCTTGCTGGCCAACGTGTTCTCCGGTGGCACCACCGTGAACCACTCGTAGGCCGTGGCCGAGGGCGTGCCATAGGCCGCCGTCTCCGCGTTGATGACGATGCCGGAGGGGAAAGGCTCGAAGGCGGGTCGCGAGAGCTTCTCGTCGTCGGTCAGGGCGAGAAACCCGCCGGGCGCGAAGAGGTCAGTGGCCGCCGAGACCGCCTTGGCGGTGGCGGGGGTGGCAGAGGCGGGGTTGAGCACCGGCTGGCCGAGATTCACCCGGGGCACGTCCACCGGGTGCGCGCCGATGTGGTCCAGGACAGTCTCCAGCGGCGCGGCGTGCTGGCGAGCCTCGAGGGCGCCGAGCGGGTGGACGACCGTGCCCTCCTCGTCGGTGGGCGGGGTCAGTCGCACCAGCAGGTTCGTGTCGGCCGGGAGCTGGGCGGCCCAGGCGGCGGCATCGTTCAACCGGTCGGTCACGAGCTGCTGGACGTGCACCGGGTCTGGTGGCGGGTTCGCCCCGGTACCCCAGGCGATGCGCGGGATGTCGAGCGTCACGTCGAAGAAGAGCAAGGAGAGGCTTGCGTGCCCTTGGGCGACCCAGGGCCCCGGTCCTTCGAGGTGGAGGCTCAGATCGACGCTGGCGAAGCTCTCTCCGAACGCGAACAGCGAGACGCCAGCGGTGAGGTCGATCTCGAAGTGGAAGGTCGGCTCCCAGAGCACGAGGGCGTCGAACTGAAGATGTCCTTCGGCGCCCACACCTGCTACCTCGGCGCGGAGCTCGATCCGGGTGCCGAGCTGGAACGAGTTCGAGGTGAGCGCGAAGTAGGCCTCGGTGCGCATGGTGATGAGCGTCGGTGGCGAGAGGTCGACGCTGACCCGACGCATGCCGGCCAGCTCGCCCGGCGGCGGGTAGTGCGGGTGGAAGCCACCCGCTGAGATCGCGAGATCCGGTTGGTCTCCCCAGGCGATGAGCAGTCCGAAGTCGCCCGCGATCGGGAAGCCTGCGACCTGGGAGCCCGCCAGGCTCACGAGGAACAGCAGGTGGTCGGGGGTGATCTCGCCGTAGATCTCGGCGCGCAGGTCGACCAGCGGTGCGTCCGGCGCTGGCAACGCCAGGCGCAGCGAGCCGATCAGGATGACCTTCGGGTCCGGCAGCGAGATCACCACGCCGAGCCGCGCCGTCACGAACGAGACCGGCGAACCCCAGCCGAGCTCGAGCAGTGGACCCACGACGAAGCCGCCCGGCTGCGGCGGGAACATCGTCCGCAGCGCCTGCAGGATGGTCGGAGCAGCGGCCACAGGATCCTTGGCGAACAGCACGGTGTCGGCGGTGTGGTCGTGGATGCCCGCTCGCAGTGCGTCCGTGGCGATCGTGCGTTCCAGCGCGAGCAGGCCACCGACCGTGTTCAGGGTGAAGCCGAAGGACAGCTGGATCGGCGGGACGAAGTCCACTGAGAGCACGAGGACGAGCGAGAACGGATCGGTGCCGATGAGGCCGATGGCCTTGATCTCGATCGGTCCCAGCGCGAGATCAAGTGCGCCGCCATACTCGGTGCCGCTGTGCTCGACGAAGCCGCCGCCATGCACAGGCCCGGCATCGACGACGAGCCCCGCGCCCGTGGGTGGCTGCAACGCCAGGCTCAGCGGGTTGCCGGAGCCGAGGTTGTTCGTGTCGAAGGTGAGGGCGATGCCCGCGCCCTGGATCACCGCGGCGATGGGCCCGATGCTGCCGGCCAGCGTGCCGGTGAGCTGGAGTCCTAACGGCGCGTCATCAGGGATCTTGATGCCGAGCTCACGCAGGCTGACCCCCGGCAGATCGAGGCTGCCGTCGATGTCCGCGGAACCCTTGGCGCCAGCCTGGAACCGCAGACCGTTGGCCGTGTCGACCAGCACCTTGAGAGTCCCGGTCGCCTTCGCGGAGTCCCCGGCTACCTGGTTGACGAAGCCGTCGCTCGACAGGCCCACGCTGATGCCAGTGTCGACCTCGAAGCCGAGCGTGGGGGTCGCGGGGCCGTAGTCGAGGGTTGCCAGCAGCTGAGTCGCGGACAGGCTGAGCACCACCCCCGACAACGGGTCGATCGATCGCTCCGCTGCGTTCGCGACGGTGTACGTGATCTTGGTCCCGCTCATTGCCAGACCGTTCGCGATCGACCCGTCCGAGAGTCCGAGCTGGTCGAGCAGGCCGCTGACGGAGTCGCCACCGGCCGTCACGGCCTTCTTGAGGACGAATGTCACGGCTTGCTCGGCGTCACCGATGAGCGGGCCGAGGTCGGGGCTCGCCTGCAGCGCTCGGACCGCTCGGTCGACGGCCGCCAGTGCGGCGACGAGCTCGTCGAACGCGGACTGGCACGCGGCAAGTGTGGTGGGGCCGGCAGCGAGATCTGCTGCGAATGTCGTCGCGTGCGTCTTGGCTGTCGCGAGCTCGGTGTCGGCAGTCGTGGCTGCGGCGGCGTCCTGCTGTGCCGACGTGGCGGCGGGAACCAAGGTGAGAAGCAGGGCCTTGGCGTCGCTCGCCAGGGTGGTGACGAGGGCGTCGAGCCGAACTCTGACAAAGCCCAGCAACGCATCGAGGAGCGACGACTCGAGATCGGACACAGCACTCCAAGTGCCTGATTTGTCAGGGGGCGTCCTGAAATGGACCGTAGTGGCGGCTGCGCGGCAATAGCAAGGAAAAGTCCGTGCTTTGACCGAAGGTGCAGATCGTCGACTCATGCCACCCGCCGTTGGGCGTCTCGGATCCAGTGGGGTGGGGTGAAGTGGGGCTGGCCGTCGCGGATGCGGACGGTCCAGTGGCGGTGGTGGATGGTGTCGTGGTGGTGTCCGCAGAGCAGGACGAGGTTGGTGATGGTGGTGGGGCCGCCGTCGGCCCAGTGTTGGATGTGGTGGGCGTCGGTCCAGCCGGGGGGCCGGTCGCAGCCCGGGAACGCGCAGCCTTGGTCGCGCAGGGTCAGCGCGCGGCGTAGTGCGGTGGGGATGGTACGTGTGGCCCGGCCGATGTCCAGGGGTTCGGAGGAGGCGCCGAGGACGGCGGGGATGAGTTGGGCGTCGCAGGCGAGCCGGCGGATCGTGCCGGGGTGCAGGGTCTGCTGCTGCGGTCCGAGGACGGGGAGGGCGTCGCGCAGCTGGTCCAGGGTGATGGTGACGGCGATGGTGGGGCGCCCAGCACCGGGGCGGGGCTGCCCGGTGCCGGCGGTAGTGGTGGTGGCGGCCCGGATGACGTCGATCAGGGCGTCCCCGCGGCGCTGCCCGGGCGTGCGTGGGTCCGGGCCGGTGCTGGTGGAGGGGCGGGGCGCGGAGCCGGTGTCGATCAGGGTGGTGAGCTGCAGGGCGGTGACCGGGTCGACCCGAACTCCCCCTCACACCACCCGTCCGCCTGGATCCGGGTGTTCAGGGACACCCCGCCCCGCTCCGGGTCACGCAGGTCGGGTTCGGCGGGGTCGGGGGTGAGGGTGGTGAGCAGCCGCCGGCCGAGCCGGGCCAGCACCGTGGGGGTGTGCTCAACCGCCCAGCCGACCAGCTCACCTTCCACCGCGGCCATGGTCTCGGGGCCGGTCGTGGCCGGGAGCTGGTCCAGGACCTGCATGATCTGCCGGGCGTGCTCCACACTCACCACACCCGACGCCAGAGCGGCCCTAGTGCCAGGGTGGGAACCCAGCGCGGTCGCCAGGTCGACCTGAGCGCGGGCCTCCCCGAGCCGCATCCGGGTTGTCGCGGTCAGCCACGCCGCCGTCGAGGGCGCCCCCGCCGCGGGGGCCAACCCCCGCGACTCGATCTCGGCCACCAACCGCAACGCCTCGGACTGCATCATCGACAGCAACCGGTACACCCCGACCGTGCCCCCGATCAGGTCCGCGTCACCAGCCGTGCTGTCTGCACCGCCTGGACCGCGGCCAAAGCCTGCCGCACCGCGGCCACTGCCACCGCCAGCTGCGGGGCTTCGGGATTGATCGACATGCCCCGAACCTACGGGCCGACACCGACAGAAACCCTGACCCAGCAACAACATTCTGCCGCGACACTGCCAGCCCACTGTCACCACGCTGACGCCGACGGGCGCCACTAACGGGACCGGCGCGGGTAGTCCCGATCCAGCCCTGCCGGCTGGCGTGGGTACCTCGAGATCCGACCCTCGCAACGCCGATCGCACGCTCGAGCGACACCCGAGGCCTTCGGCGTTTGTGCGTGCAGGGAGGGGGTAGTTAGGGCCTGTGGGACCGACGATCGGTTCCCGAGTGCGATCGGCCAACCCTGAGAGGGACTGTCATGTTGGGACTCATCATCAGCCTGCTGATCATCGGACTGATCGCTGGTGCACTCGCGCGGCTCATCATCCCGGGCAAGCAAGACATCTCGATCCCGATGACCATCGTGATCGGCATCATCGGGTCGTTCGTCGGTGGCTTCATCGGCTACCTGCTCTTCCACAAGGACGCGCAGGACGGCTTCTTCCAGCCCTCTGGCATCATCGGCTCGGTCATCGGCGCCGTGATCGTCCTGTGGGCATGGCTCAAGGTCGGCGGTCGCTCCAGCGTCCGCAGCTAGCGGCTGCGTCATCCACAGCTAGCCGCTCCGCCTTCCGAGCGCTGGGGCCACGGAGTAGGTTCGCCGTGGCCCTAGCGCAATCCCGGAGGAGGCGACGGCGATGACGGACAAGACGTTGGTGCTGGCGGTGTTCAGCGACGAGTTCCAAGCATCATCGGCCGCTGCGTTGCTCAAGGACTCCGCGCTGGCAGCTGGCGACGCCATCGGGGTCCTTGCTCTGGACGAGGCCGGTCAGGTGAAGGGGCAGAACGTCGGGAAGCGCAGCCTCGGCAAGGGCGCCGGCATCGGCTTGGTGCTCGCCCTCGTCACTCCCGTCGGCTTGGCGGTGGGCCTGCTCGGCGGGGGGATCCTGGGTGCCCTGCACCACAAGGGCCTTGGCCTCGACACCGCGGACCGCGAGCGCATCAGCCAGGACCTCAAGGACGGCAAGGCAGCCGTAGGTGTGCTCACGGACGTAGCAGGTGCCGATGCCGTCATGAGCTTCCTCGTGGAGCAGGGTGGTGTCGCCCAGGCCCACAGCGTGACCGACGAGGCGCTCGAGGAGGCCAGGGCCGCCGCCGCCGCTGACGGCTCCTAGGCTCGCCGACGACGCCAGGCCTGCGAGGCGAGCTCAGCGGTCGCTGCGACGCTGCCAGCGGAAGGTCGCCACGCAGCAGACTGCTCCGATCACCATCCAGATCACCAGCACCAGGGCGACCTTCGGCAGCTCCCAGGTTCCTGTCGGCTCGCTCGCCGCGAACGAATCGGGCAGGAACACCGAGCGCATGCCTTGGCAGAGCCACTTGAGCGGAAACAGCGCGGCGAAGTGCTGCATCCAGGTGGGGAGCGTGGCGAAGATGAAGAACACGCCGGACGTGAACTGCAGGATCAGCACCACCGGTGAGACCAGTGCCGGTGCCCCACGCGCGGTCTTCGGCACGGACGAGAAGGCGATTCCCAGCAGGGTGCACGTGACCAGCCCGAGCAGCAGCAGCCAGCACAAGGTGAACCACTTGCCGAGGGTCGAAGGCACCTTGACGTGGAAGAGCAACGCACCGATCAGCATGAGCAGCACCACCTGCGCGACGAGCGAGACGAACACCAACCCGACCTTGCCGGCGAAGTAGGCCGCGGGAGGCATAGGTGTCCCTGCCAGCCGCTTGAGCGTGCCGTCCTCACGCTCCTGCGGAATCGCGATCGCAAGGTTCTGGAAGCCCGTGTACACAAGACCGGACGCGATCATGCCGGCGACGAAGTACTGCGAGAAGGTCACTCCAGGCGCGATGTTCTTGTTGAAGACCGCGCCGAAGATCAGGAGCAGCATCACGGGCAGGGCAAAGGTGAAGAACACCGCCTGCCGGTCCCTGCTGAAGGTCTTCAGCTCGACGACGACCCGTGCCCAGGCGGTCCGCCTCAGCGGTGGGAGCGATCCTGGCTGCGCCGCTCGCCCGAGCTCGACCGGCGTGCGGGCCTTCGCATCCGCGGTGTCGGTCACGAGGTACCCACCGTTGGCTCGGAGGCCGGCTCGCCAGACGGTTCGGGCTCAGCGGGCGGGTCCGGCACGCCCTCGGCCTCGGCAGCAGCGATCATCTTGAGGTAGACGTCCTCCAGCGTCGGCCGCAGCACCGCCAGCTCTGGTACCTCGCCGGCGAACCGCGACGCAAGCTCGGCGACGGCACGGGTCGGGGTGTCTGTGGTCAGACTCCGGCGCTCGCCGGCCTCGAGCCAGGTGACGGTGGTCCGCGCTGAGGCGCGACCGCCGAGCGTCTCCGGGACGCCGACCTCGACGAGCTTGCCCCGGACGATGACGCCGACCCGGTCGGCCAGCACCTCGGCCTCCTCCAAGTAGTGCGTCGTGAGCAGGATGGTCGTCCCGTCGGCCCGGAGGCTCTTGATGAGATCCCAGAACTGACGGCGGGCCTCCGGGTCGAAGCCGGTGGTCGGCTCGTCCAGGAACACCAGCTGCGGTGCCCCGATGATTCCGAGGGCGACGTCGAGCCTGCGTCGCTGTCCACCTGACAGGTCGCGGGTCCGAGACCCACGCTTCTCGCTCAGCCCAACCGCGCTGATGACTTCGTCGGGGTCGCGGGGCGCCGGGTAGAAGGTGGCGAAGTGGCTGACCGTCTCGATGATCGTGAGGTCGGCGTTGTCGGACGTCGACTGCAGCACGATGCCGATCCGGGAGCGCCACAGCGGGGTAGGCCGCCCGGGGTCGTGCCCCAGCACGCTGACCTCGCCGTCGCTTCTGGCGCGGTAGCCCTCACAGATCTCCACCGTGGTGGTCTTGCCGGCTCCGTTCGGTCCGAGCAGCGAGAAGATCTCGCCGCGGTAGACCTCGAGATCAACGCCGTCGACGGCCGTGAAGTCGCCGTACGACTTGCGCAGCCCTCGGATCGTGATGGCGCTCTCGCTCATGCAGGCAGCCTGTCACCGCAAGGCACGGCGAAGCGAGGCCACGAGCGCGATCACCACCGCGAGGGGAAGGGCCCACCAGCCGGCGAGCCCGGCGTGGTGCAGTCCGGCCGTGCAGCCGAGACCGATCACGACGGCAAGAGCCAGCCGCCAGTCATCACCGATCACGAAGTCGTACCAGAAAGCGCCGAACGCCTTGAGCCATCTCATGACCTGACCGCCTCCGGTCGCGGTGCCGCTCGCCGCAAGGTCCAGATCATCGCCCCGACCACGGCTGAGGTTCCGAGGACCAGGGCCGGCAACGCGGCGTCGTTGCCTGGCCAGGTCGCCCCCGTCCCCTCGACGCCCCAGAACATGCCGAACGAGGTCAGCAGGATCCCGACCACCAGCTTCAAGGTGTTCTCCGGCACGCGTGCAAGAGGCCCGCGCACCAGGAATCCGAGCGCCGTGACCAGAAGCACGGCGACGCCGGCGCTGGCGGCCGCGAGCGGCACGTTGCCTTGCGACGCGCCGAAGGTGAGGACGATGAAGACGACCTCCAGCCCTTCCAGCAGCACGCCCTTGAACGCGACCGCGAAGCTGTAGCCGTCGAACCCACCCTCGCTGGGGTGCTCGCGCGCCTCGGCGGCCTCCCTGGCGAAGATCGCCGCCTCGTCGTGGATCGCCTTGAGCCCGCTCGCGCGCAGGATCGCCTTGCGCAGCCACTGCAGGCCGAAGACGAGCAGCAGGCCACCGACCACGAGCCGGAGCGTGTCGATCGGGATCGCGACCAGCCCTGGACCGATGACAGCCACGAGCAGGGCCAGGACCGCAAGCGCTGCGACGACCCCCAGGACGGCGGACCGCCAGCCGCGCGTCACCCCGACGGCGAGCACGATGGTGACCGCCTCGACCGTCTCGACGGCGGAGGCAAGGAAGGTCGAGACGACCAGCGCCCAACCCCCGGTCCCGGTCATGGCCCTATCGTCGCTCGCCGCGGCGGGACGAGTCACCAACTCGGGCCCGGCCAAGGCAAACGTTGGGCAAGAAGTTGCGGCTCCGTGTTGCCTTCTGTTTGCCCGACGCTCGGTAGCGTGCGGCGGGCAGTGCCGCGGTCGAGCGCTGCGTCCTGTCGACACGATGCGGAGCACGAGGTGACTGAGGTTCGGCAGGCGGCTACCAAGGTCCCGCTGGTCACCGCCCTGTTCTGGCTCGTGAAGGTGCTCACGACCGGTATGGGTGAGACGACGTCGGACTTCCTGGCCCACGGCATCGGCCCCATCGTCGCCGTGCCGATCGGCGGGCTCGCCCTGCTGGCCGCGTTGGCCTGGCAGTTCCGTGTCCGTAGCTACCAGGCGTGGCCGTACTGGACGGCGGTCGCGATGGTCAGCGTGTTCGGCACGATGGCGGCGGACGCCCTGCACGTCGGCCTGGGGATCCCGTACCTGGTGTCGAGCACCTTCTTCGCGCTGGTGCTCGCCGCCATCTTCTACGGCTGGTACCGCAGTGAGGGAACCCTCTCCATCCACAGCATCCGGACCCGCCGTCGCGAGCTCTTCTACTGGGCGACCGTGCTCGCGACCTTCGCCCTCGGGACTGCGGTCGGTGACATGACGGCGACCACGCTGCACCTCGGCTACCTGGCATCCGGGCTCCTGTTCACGGGGCTCATCGCGGTCCCGGCTGTCGCCTACGGGCGGTTCGGGCTGAACGCGGTCGTCGCCTTCTGGTGGGCCTACGTCCTGACGCGGCCGCTGGGGGCGTCGTTCGCGGACTGGCTGGCGGTGCCGAAGGACCGTGGTGGTCTCGACCTCGGGTACGGACTGGTGAGTGTCGTGCTCGCCCTCCTGATCGTCGCGCTCGTCTCCTACCTGGCGGTCCGCAGGCCCGATGTCGAGCAGGGCTTGCCTGCGTCTAACCAAGGGATGCCTAGCGTCGGCGCATGACCTCCGTCGTTGCTGCTTCGCTGCTCGACCCTGGCCACTTGATCGCATCGGTGGGACTGCTCGGGCTGCTGGGCCTGGTCTTCGCCGAGTGCGGGCTCCTCGTCGGCTTCTTCCTGCCGGGTGACTCGTTGCTCTTCACCGCTGGGCTGCTGGTGGCGAACGGGAGCCGGGTGCTGCCGTCCTCGATCGCGCTGGTGTGCGCCCTGGTCGTGGTCGCTGCCATCGCCGGCAACCTGGTGGGCTACGGGATCGGCCGCAAGGCTGGCCCCCGGCTCTTCGCACGCCCGGACTCGAAGCTGTTCCGGCCTGAGTACGTCGAGCGGACCAACGCCTTCTTCGAACGGTACGGCGGACGGGCGGTCCTGCTCTCTCGCTTCGTCCCGATCGTGCGCACCTTCATCACGGCGATGGCCGGCGCAGGCGGTATGCGGTGGTCGACCTACGTCGTGTACTCGGTCGTGGGCGGCGTGCTGTGGGGCGCGGGTGTCACGTTGCTCGGCTACTGGTTGGGGCAGGTGGCGTTCGTCTCCGCGCACATCGAGCTGATCCTGATCGGCGTCGTGCTGGTCTCCGTCCTTCCGATCATCGCCCAGCTACTGCGTCAGAGAGTGTCCCGATGAGCGACATCAGCTACGTCCAGTCCATCGTCATCGGCCTGGCGCAAGGGATCACCGAGCTGTTTCCGGTGAGCAGCCTCGGGCACTCCGTCCTGCTGCCCGCCTGGCTAGGAGGCAGCTGGGCCCACCTCGTCACCGAGAGCTCCGACAAGACCAGTGGTCAGTCGCCGTACCTCGCGTTCGTGGTCGCCTTGCACGTCGCCACCGCGCTCGCGCTCCTGTGGTTCTACCGACGCGACTGGGTCGCCATCGTCCGCGGGCTGCTGCACACGCTGCGTACCCGCCGGATCGAGACCTCGATCGAGCGGCTCGGCTGGTTGATCGTGGTCGCGACCATCCCCGTCGGTCTCGTGGGGCTGCTGCTGGAGCACCAGCTCCGTGTGCTCTTCGCCAAGCCGCTCGCGGCTGCCTGCTTCCTGACGCTGAACGGCCTGATCCTGCTCGTCGGCGAACGGTTGCGGAGGCGGTCGGCGGCCAGAACCCTCGCCGTCGCCACGACATCTGGCGAGCCCGGCCTCGGGGAGCTTGGCCAGCCCGGCCTCGGGGAAGCGGGCGAGATCGAGACGGTCGACGCGGGCCTCGTCGTGGTCGGTCCGGACCGCCCGCTGGACACGCTCAGGTTCCGCGAGGCCGGCATCATCGGCGTGTTCCAGACGCTGGCCCTGCTGGCTGGGATCTCGAGGTCCGGCATCACGATGGTGGGCGGCCTCCTGCGCGGGCTCGACCACGAGGACGCCGCCAAGTTCTCGTTCCTGCTCGCCACGCCGGTGATCCTCGCAGCTGGGCTGCTCAAGCTCCCCAGCCTGGCGGGAGGCGCGGGTTCAGGAATCCACGGCCAGGTGCTGGTGGGCTCACTTGCCGCTGCGCTGGCCGCCTACGCCAGCGTGCGGTTCCTGACGCGCTACTTCACCACGCGGACGCTGACTCCGTTCGCCATCTACTGCCTGGTGGTCGGCGGAGCCTCGATCATCCGGTTCGCCTAGCGCCCGAGGGCTTGAAAGACGAAACAGCTGAGCGTCAGTGCTCCTGGCGTCCGAGCATCTGCTCGAGGGCGACCAGACCGACCTCGCTCTGCCGGCGGACGAAGCGGTTCCAGTGTCGCCGGCGCCAGAGATGGAACGCCCCGAGCGGCACCACCGCGACCATCACCAGCGAGCCCCGCGCCCAGCCCCAGGTATAGGCCGCGAGGCACAAGGCCAGGAAGATCATCAAGCCGACCACCAGTCCGATGGTCCAGGCGTCGTCACTGTTCCCCAGGCAAGCTCGTCGATGCATCGTTCCTCCCGCAGTCCACCGCTGCCGAGTACATACCCTCCAGCGGCGATGTCAAGCACGTCGTCGACGCCATCGCCGTCGCCTGAATGGCGTGGCCGGCGGGCCGTGCGCGCCGGACGGCTGATCGAGCGAACCTCGGGGCTGAGAACACGCAACTGCGCAGGTTGGCGAAGTTCGTGACAGGGCTGAGGCCGCGGACTACGGTCGCAGCATGATCCGCTTCTTGATCAGGACGCTCATCTTCTTCCTGTCTGCCCTGATCGGCCTGATCGTCGCGGACCTGCTGCTGTCCGGCCTCACCGTCGACTTCACCTCCTACCTCACGGTGGCGATCATCTTCGCGCTGATCCAGGCGCTGGTGGCGCCGATCATGCTGAGGATCGTGCGAGGGAAGGCCTCGGCGTTCACCGGCGGAGTCGGGCTGATCTCGACCTTCGTCGCCCTGTTCCTCACGAACCTGCTGCTGAGCGGGCTGCGGATCACCGGCCTCTCGACCTGGATCCTGGCGTCCCTGATCGTGTGGCTCGCCGGCGCCGTCGCGGCGTTCCTGCTGCCGTTCATCCTGGTCAAGCGAGCGGTCCAGGAGACCCGTCGCTGACCGCGCTGGGAGCACTGCACGCAGCCTGGTCCGCCGACGACCCAGAAGTGCTGGTCATACCGTGAACATCGCGTAGTGCTTTCGTTACCGACCAGTACGTATGGTCGATGAGTGCCTGCCCAACGGCGGTCAGCCACGTTCGTCCACGAAGGGAAACGGGTCTTATGCGTAAGCGTTCATTGGTTGCCGTCGCCGGTATCTCGGTGTCGGTGCTTGCCCTTGCGGCGTGTTCGAGCAGTTCGTCGGGTGGGTCGGCTGGGGGTAGTTCCTCGCCGTCTGCTTCGACGAAGACGATCGGTGTGATCTTGCCGGACACGCAGTCTTCGGCTCGTTGGGCGAACAACGACCAGCCGTTGTTGAAGTCGGCGTTTGATGCTGCTGGGGTGAAGTCGGACATCCAGAACGCGCAGGGTTCGGTGACGAACTTCGCGACGATCGCTGATCAGATGATCAATGAGAAGGTCGCGGTGCTGATCATCGTGAACTTGGACTCGGCGTCGGGTGCTGCGGTTGAGGCGAAGGCGAAGGCGGCGGGGATCCCGACGATTGACTATGACCGTTTGACGTTGGGTGGGAGCGCGGCGTACTACGTCTCGTTCGACAACGTGGCGGTGGGTACGGCGATCGGGACGAGCTTGGTGAAGTGCATGGGGGATCAGGGCAACAAGACTGGTGCGGTGATCGAGCTGGATGGGTCGCCGACGGACAACAACGCGACGTTGTTCAAGCAGGGGTATGACAAGGCGATCCGGGCTGCTGGGTACACGGTGGCTGCGGATCAGGCTGTTCCGGACTGGGACAACGTCAAGGGTGGCACGATCTTCGAGCAGCTCTATGGTGCGCACAAGAACATCGTGGGTGTCGCTTCGGCGAACGATGGTCTGGGTGGTGCGGCTGAGGCGATCTTGGCGAAGAACGGTGTTGCTGGGAAGATCCTGGTCACGGGTCAGGACGCCACGGATGCGGGTCTGCAGCGGGTGCTGCTGGGGACGCAGTGCGTGACGATCTACAAGGCGATCAAGAAGGAAGCTGACGCGGCGTCGGCGATCGCGATCGCGTTGGCCAAGGGTGACACGGCGACTGCTGATGGTCTGGCGACCGGCACCACGCATGACAGCACGGGTAACCGTGATGTGAAGTCGGCGCTGGCCACTCCGGAGGCCATCTTCCCGGCGAACGTGGAGGACGTCGTCAAGGACGGCTTCACCACCGCCGCGAAGCTCTGCACCACTGCGGCGCTCGTCAGGCAGCCTGCACCAAGTACGGCGTTTCATAGCCCGACCTGTTCCGCACTGAGGGGTGGCCGCACCTGCGGCCACCCCTCGCTGCTGCCCCGGCTGGCCCACAGCGCAGCGCGTCGTAGGCTGAAGGTATGAAACTAGGGATTCACTACCCCGACTTCTCCCATCCCGGCGGCTCCGGCGCCATCGCTGCAGACCTCACCGCGACGGCCCGCGCGGCTGACGTCGGCGGCTGCGCGCAGTTCACCCTGATGGACCACTACTTCCAGATGGAGCAGCGAGCCCCGGCGACGGAGCCGATGCTGGAGGGCTACACGGCGCTCGGCTACCTCGCCGGTCAGACCAGCCGCATCCGGCTCGGGCTGCTCGTGTCCGGCGTGACCTACCGCCACCCCGGGCTGCTGGCCAAGGTCGTCACGACGCTGGACGTCCTCTCCGGTGGCCGGGCGATGCTCGGGATCGGCGCTGCCTGGTACGAACGTGAGCACCGCGGCCTGGGCGTCCCCTTCCCACCCACGTCGGAGCGCTTCGAGCGTCTCGAGGAGGCCCTCCAGATCTGCCTGCAGATGTGGAGCGACGACGACGGGCCCTACCAGGGGACGTACTACCAGCTTGCCGAGACTCTCTGCTCGCCCCCTCCGGTGCAGCAGCCGCACCCGCCGGTCATGATCGGCGGGAGCGGTGAGCGCAAGACCCTGCGGCTCGTCGCCCAGTACGCCGATGCGTGCAACCTCTTCGGTTTCGAGGTGCCGGTCGCGGCGCACAAGCTGCAGGTGCTCGCCCGGCACTGCGACGAGCTAGGCAGAGACTTCTCGGCCATCGAGAAGACGATGATCTGGAACCAGCACGACCCGGTCGAGGACGTCGACGGCTTCCTCGCAGCGATGGAGGAGTACGCCGCACTCGGCATCGAGATGGTGTGCATGGCGCCCATCGGGCCCGATCCGGCTGCCTGGGTGGAGAAGGTGAGCGAGCGGGTGCTGCCCAAGCTCGCCGAGGTTGAGCCGCGCCAGCCAAATCTGTAGAGAATCTCTACTAACTAGCCGGTCCCGTTGCCGACCTGCTGGCCGCGGCGGGCCGGTCGGTGCGCGTGGTCGGCGACGCCTCGGGTGGCTATGGGATCCAGCGCGCGATCCGGCAGGCCTCGCAGGTCGCCCGCGCCCTCTGACGCGCTGTCCCTAAGGGCTTCCCCCGCGGCGTGCCCTGCGGCCCAGGCGTGCCGGTGGCTGGTCGTGCGACGATCGGCAGATGGCGACGATGCTGGACGACCTGGGTCACCAGATGACGCTCACCGGCCCGGCGCGACGCGTCGTCTCCCTGGTGCCCTCGCTCACCGAAGCCATCGCCGTCTCTGCCCCGGGGCGTCTCGTGGGTGCCACCGACTGGTGCACCCACCCCGTCGACCTGGACGTCACCCGGGTGCGCGGGACGAAGAACCCGGACCGTGCCGCGATCACCCGCCTCGAGCCCGACCTCGTCGTGGCGAACCAGGAGGAGAACCGCAAGCTCGACGTCGAGCGGCTGCGGGCCGAGGGCGTCGCCGTCTGGGTGACGGTCACCGAGTCCGTGCCGCAGGCCGTCGAGTCGATGCGCCGGCTGTTCGCTGGACCGCTGGGCATGGCCGAGCCGTCGTGGTTGACCGAGGCCGCCGACACGTGGAGCCGGCCCTGGGTCGGGCCCCGTCGAACCGTGGCCGTGCCCATCTGGCGTGACCCGTGGATGGTCGTAGGATCGCGGACGTTCACCGGAGACCTGCTGGCGAGGATGGGTCTGGACAACGTGTTCGGCGACCACGAGGAGCGCTACCCAGCCGTCACGGTCGCCGAGATCCTGCAGCGTTCGCCCGAGCTCGTGCTGCTTCCGGACGAGCCCTACGTCTTCACTGCGGACGACGGCCCCGAGGCCTTTCGCCCGCGCGCGGCCGCGGGGATGCCGGCGGCTCGCACCGTGCTGGTCCCCGGGCGGATGCTGACCTGGTACGGGCCGTCGCTCACGCAGGCCCGCGACGTGCTGCTCGACCTGCTGGGTGCACCGTCGATCGCTGAGGAGGGGATGCGTCATGGCTGACGTCGACGACGGGTACGCGCGGTTCCGAGCCGCTCGCGATCTCCTCCTGCGGCATCGCGAGGACTACGACCGCGCGGTGGCCGAGTTCAGCTGGCCCGAGCTCACCGAGTTCAACTGGGCGCTGGACTGGTTCGACGCGCTTGCCCGTGACCCGGAGCACCGCGACCGGACGGCGCTGTGGATCGTCGAGGAGGACGGCCGTGAGTCCCGCTCCACGTTCGCCGAGCTGAGCGAGCGTTCGGACCGGCTGGCGAGCTGGCTGCGCGAGCAAGGGGTGCGTCGCGGGGATCGCGTGATCCTCATGCTGGGCAACCAGGTCGAGCTCTGGGAGTCGATGCTCGCCGCGATCAAGCTCGGTGCGGTGATCATCCCGACGTCAACCCTGCTCGGGCCGGCCGACCTGCGGGACCGTGTCGAACGCGGGGCCGGGCGCCACGTGATCGCGCGATCCGGCGACGCCGCGACGTTCGCCGACGTCAGGGGTGACTACACGCGCATCGCGGTCGGGGAGCCCGTCGACGGCTGGCTCGACTTCAGGGACGCCTACGCGGCAGCCCCGGGCTTCCGGCCGGACGGCCCCACGCTCGCCAGCGACACGATGCTGCTCTACTTCACGTCGGGGACCACGGCGCAGCCGAAGCTGGTCGAGCACACCAACGCCAGCTACCCCGTCGGGCACCTGTCGACCATGTACTGGATCGGCCTCGAGCCCGGCGACGTCCACCTCAACGTGTCGTCCCCGGGTTGGGCCAAGCACGCCTGGAGCAACGTGTTCGCCCCGTGGAACGCCGGTGCCACGGTCTTCATGTACAACTACGTCCGGATGGACCCGGCCGCCCTGCTCGACGCGATGCAGCGCGCGGGGGTCACCAGCTTCTGCGCACCGCCGACGGTGTGGCGGATGCTGATCCAGGCCGACCTCAACCGGATCAGCGATCCGCCGCGCAAGGTGCTGGGTGCGGGCGAGCCGTTGAACCCGGAGGTCATCGACCGCGTCGAGCAGGCATGGGGTGTGACGATCCGCGACGGCTTCGGGCAGACCGAGACCACCGCGCAGATCGGCAACACTCCCGCCCAGTCGGTGAAGGCTGGCTCGATGGGTCGGCCGCTGCCCGGCTACGTCGTGGCGCTGGTGGATCCAGCGACGGGGGAGCCCGGTGACCAGGGTGAGATCTGCCTGGACCTCCGCTTCCGTCCGGTGGCACTGATGGTCGGCTACCAGGATGACGACGCCCTCACCGCCGCGGTGATGCGTGACGGCTACTACCACACGGGCGACGTCGCGAGCCGGGACGAGGACGGCTACATCACCTACATCGGTCGCACGGACGACGTCTTCAAGTCGAGCGACTACCGGATCAGCCCGTTCGAGCTGGAGAGCGTCCTGCTCGAGCACGAGTCGGTGGCGGAGGCGGCGGTCGTGCCGTCGCCCGATGCGATCCGGCTGTCCGTGCCCAAGGCGTACGTCACGCTGGTCGCCGGCGCGCAGCCGGATGCCGAGACCGCCCGGTCGATCCTGGCCTACGCACGCGCGCACCTCGCGCCCTACAAGCGGGTCCGGCGGATCGAGTTCGCCGACCTGCCCAAGACCATCTCCGGCAAGATCCGACGCGTGGAGCTCCGCCAGCGCGAGCGGGAGATCCACGCGAGCAGCGAGAGCGCCGCGCCCGGCGAGTTCGTCGAAGGGGACTTCGCGGACCCCCAGAGCTGACACGACGCGGCCACCCTTGCAGGGTGGCCGCGTCGGACGGGTCAGAAACCGAGAAAGACGGCCCGCAGATCGGCCAGGCCGCGCGAGCCCGACTCGACGACGCCCGCGGGCGTGTGATCGGGGTCGAGCCGCCCGTAGACCAACCGGAGGAACGCCTCGGCGGGAAGCTCGACGGTGCCGTCGGTTGCCGCGGCATCCGCCGGTGAAGCCGGCTCCAGCGAGACGGCTTCGCCGACCGAGACCAGGAAGGCTCGTTCGGGCGACGTGGTGTTGACGAGCACGGTGAACTGCTCGCCGTTCGGCTTGCCCGAGTACCCGGCCGTCGCGCCGAGGCCGTCGATCATGAGCTCGACGGCGCCCTGGTCGACCGTCGCGTTCGGGTCGAGCACGACCGCGACGTCCCACGCGTGCACGGCATGCTCGCTCAGCCGCATCCGGGTGAATCCCGCGAGATCGACCTCGCGGCCGAACATCGCCATCCGGAACGCTCCGGCCGTGGCAGGGTCCAGCGACTCGACCCTGCTGACGAGGAGCTCGTTCGACGTCACCGAGTCGTCGCGCATCTCGACCGGGCCGCGCGCGTTCCACTTGTCCCAGATGGGCGGGAACGCCTCGCCTCCCGGAGCAGGGGTGCCAGCGAGCACCGACTCGAGCAGCAGCGCGAAGATCTCCGCGCCGCTCCCCAGGTGCGAGAGGACCTGAGCAACGGTCCACTCGCTGTCGTACGAGCCCGCCTCGAGCGCAGCCTGGTCGAGACCGGCGACGGTTGCGGTGAGGTCGTCGTGCGATCTCCGGAGCGAGCCGACGAGCACGGCGGCGTCGTCAGCCGTGGCGGGTGAGGTCATGGCTGGAGAATAGCCTCGACCTCGATCGTCAAGGTGACCGTGTCGCCGAGCGCCGCGCCGCCGCCGGGGATGGGGCCGTTGTAGCTGACGTTGAAGTCGTGGCGGTTGATCTGACCGGTGGCGGAGAAGCCGGCACGGGTCCCGCCCTGGGTGTCCGGGCCGAAGCCGTTGAGCTCGAGCGCCAGCGTGATCGGCTTGGTGATCCCGCGGATCGTCAGGTCACCGTCGAGCTCGAAGGCATCTCCTGCTGGCCGCAGCGCGGTCGAGGTGAACGTCATGGTCGGGTGGTTCTCGACGTCGAAGAAGTCGGCCGAGCGGATGTGGTCGTCACGCATCTGGTTGCCGGTGTTGATCGACGTCAGGTCGATGGAGGCGGTCGCCGTCGAGGCGGTCGGGTCCTCGGCCGTGACGATGGAGCCCTCGAAGGTGTCGAAGCGGCCGCGCACCTTGCTGACCATCATGTGGCGGATGACGAACGAGACCTCGGTGTGGACCGGGTCGATCTGCCAGGTGCCGGTGACGTAGCCGGGGATCTGGGTGGTCTGGGAAGTCATAGGGCTGCTCCTGTGTGCTTGCGCCGATGTCGGCTCGTGGTAATCCCTGCTGGTTCTGAACAGTAACCTAGTACTGAAAAGTAACCAAGGCAACGCGCCCTCGTTCGCTACGCTTCCCCCACCAGCGGAGGCGCGGGGGCCTCGGCTGGCACGGTGAGGGGGATCGATGACGAGCGCTGAGCCCGGCGACGGAGCCGCGGCGTGCAGAGCCCACGAGGTGCTTGCGCGCGTCGGCGACAAGTGGTCGGTGTCGGTCATCCACCAGCTAGGCGTCGGCACCAAGCGGTTCACCGACCTCAAGCAGGGCATCGACGGCATCAGCCAGCGGATGCTCACCGTGACGCTGCGTGGGCTGGAGCGCGACGGGCTGGTCGAGCGAACCCAGCACGCCGTCATCCCACCGCGCGTCGACTACCGGCTCACGCCGATGGGTCAGACCTTGCTGCGGACGGTGTGCTCGCTGGTGTCCTGGACCGACGAGCACCTGGACGCCATCGACGCCGCTCGGGCCGCCTACGACGAGCGCACCGCGGAGCAGCCGTGCACCAGCGACTTTCCGTCCGCGGTGCTGTAGACCTGACCCATGTGCCACGACGACGACAGCCGCCCACCGAGCCCGCCCGTCGTCGGAGAGGTGGCGGAGCAAGGCCTCGTCACCCTGACGGCCACCGATGACAACCAGCTCGCCGCCTACCGCGCCGTCCCAGCCGAGCCCAACGGCGCCAACGTCCTGATCCTCCCGGACGTGCGAGGGCTGCACCCGTACTACGAGGCACTCACCGTGCGGTTCGCCGAGGCCGGGTTCAACACGGTCGCCATCGACTACTTCGGTCGCAGCCTGGGCGTGGGCACGCGCGATGACTCGCTCGACGCCATGGCCGAGATCGGGAAGCTGAAGCCGGAGTACCTGCTCGCCGACTCCGACGCCGGCGTGACGTTCCTGCAGCAAGAGAGCGAGGGGCCGGTCTTCAGCGTCGGCTTCTGCTACGGCGGCAGCGTGTCCTGGGGACTCGGTGCGAGCGACCTCGGGCTCGCGGGCTGCATCGGTTTCTACGGCCGGCCGTCACGGATCGCGGACGTCGAGGCCGACATCGACGTCCCCTTGCTCATGCTGGTGGCGGGCGCGGACCGAGCCACCCCGACGAGTGAGTTCGAGGCGCTCGCTGCCCGTCTCGACGCCGCGGGCAAGGAGTACGAGATGCATGTCTACGAGGGCGCCCCGCACTCGTTCTTCGACCGCTCGTTCGCCGAGTGGGAGGACGCCTGCGCCGACGCCTGGGTACGCATCATCGACTTCACCCGAGCTCGTACCTGACGGACTGGACCGTGCGGAGCCGCCGGACGCGGGGCGCTGGGCCGGACCGAGATCGCCGGGCGGCGCAGCGATGAGCGTCGAGGAGATCAGCCAGGGCGACGAGCCGGGCCCCGTCTCGCGGCGCCCTCGCTGGCTCACCGCCGTGGGTGTCGTGGTCGTGCTCGTGGCGGCCGGGATCGCCCTGCACAGCGAGGCCGACCGGCGAGCCAGGGCCGCCGACGACGCCGCGAGAAGGGCCGCCGCGGCGAGGCCGACGCCGCCCCGGCTGGCGTCGGGCTCCTCACTCGCGATCGGTGCGTTGTGCGCTCCGCAGACCGACCACCACACCTCGCTCGCGCTGCCGTTCACGCTGCTGCCGCGGGGCGACCAGAAGGTGACGCTCGAGTCCGTTCGACCCGTGCTCCCCATGGATGGCCTGACCCTGCTCGCCACCGAGCTGTCGAGCGGGAGCTGCGGCACGCCGGGCACGACGACCGGGCCACCTCCGCTCGCGGTGACGGCGCAGCTGCTCGTCACCTTCACCTTCTCGCTGCCGCCCACCTGCCCGCAGCCGCTGCCGGTGGGGGTACGGCTCGATGCCCGGCAGGGGGAGGGCGGCGTGATCACGACCGAGCTCCCGCTCTACGTCGACCTCGGCGGCATCGCGTTCGACACCTGCAAACCGGGCTGACGTCGGCTTACGGCTCCATGACGGCGTGGCCGTGCTGCGTGCGACCGGCGTCGGCGCACCTACGCTGGCGAGCGTGGAGGATCGGGTCGAGGGCCAGCCAGTGGCGAGCGCGCGCACCAAGCGCGTGCTCGTGGTCGACGACGACCCGACGGTGAGCGAGGTCGTGGCGTCCTACCTCGACCGAGCCGGCTTGGTCGCGAACCGGGCGGCCGACGGCTACGAGGCGTTGCAGCGTGCCCATGATGACCCGCCCGACCTCGTCGTCCTCGACCTCATGCTGCCCGGCATCGACGGGCTGGAGGTCTGCCGGCGGCTCCGGGCCGAGCGACCGGACCTTCCGGTGATCATGCTCACCGCGCTCGGCGAGGAGTCGGACCGGGTCCTCGGCCTCGAGGTCGGGGCCGACGACTACGTCACCAAGCCGTTCAGCCCGCGCGAGCTCGTGCTGCGCGTGCAGTCCGGTGCTGCGCCGCTCGCAGCCCGTCCCCGCGGACGCACCGGTCGCCGGCGAGCGCCTCGTCGACGGCGACCTCGAGCTGGACGTGATCGGCCACCGGGCCTGGCTCCGCGGCGAGCCGCTGGCGCTGACCGCCCGCGAGTTCGACCTGCTGCGCCTTCTTCCTCCGCCACCCGGGCGAGGCGTTCACCCGCGGACAGCTGATGCAGCAGGTGTGGGGCTGGGAGTTCGGCGACCAGTCGACGGTGACGGTGCACGTCCGCCGGGTGCGCGAGAAGATCGAGGTCGACCCCGCTTCGCCCGACGAGGCTGGCCACGGTCTGGGGCGTCGGCTACCGCTGGGACCGCCAGTGAGCTGGGACCGCTCATGAACGGAGCGCCCGGACTGGTCCTGATCGCCGCCGGCAGCGCGGCCGTGGTCGGGTCTGCTCGGGCCTGGCGGTGTTCGCGTGGGTCGCCCGGCGCTCGATCGGACTCGCTGCGGTCGTCGCCACGCTCACGACCGTGCTCGCGTTCACCGCCGGGGTGGTGGCGACTGCGGAGGCGATGTTCCTGTCGCCGCACGACTACCACGTCGCGCTGGCGGTCTGCGCGTCGTCCGGGCTCGTCTCGCTCGCCATCGGCCTGGTGCTCGGCCGACGGTTACGGGAGATGCAGGCGGAGGCAGCGGCTGCGGCCGAGCTCCGCGAGACCGAGCGCCGGGTGGAGGCCAGCCGGCGCGAGCTGGTCGCCTGGGTGTCGCACGACCTGCGCACCCCGCTCGCGGGCCTGCGGGCGATGGCGGAGGCGCTGGAGGACGGCGTCGCCGAGGACCCTGCGCGCTACCACCACCAGATCACCGTCGAGGTCGACCGGCTCTCGGGCCTGGTCGACGACCTCTTCGAGCTCTCCCGGATCCAGGCGGGCACGCTGGCGCTGACCCT
This sequence comes from uncultured Actinomycetota bacterium, assembly GCA_963819215.1. GTDB lineage: Bacteria > Actinomycetota > Actinomycetes > Prado026 > Prado026 > CAWFVK01. Next base: position 128,009 of record CAWFVK010000002.1, read on the forward strand.
GGAGCAGGTGTCCCTCGCGGACGTCGTGTCGGACGCGCTGGCCGGTTCCGATCCGTTGGCCCGCTCGCGCGGGGTGCGGCTCGCCGGCCACGCCACGGGCCCCGTGCAGCTGCGGGCCGACGAGCGTGAGCTCCACCGGGCGCTGGGCAACCTGGTCGTCAACGCCATCCGGCACACGCCGGCGGACGGCACCGTGGAGGTGGTTGCCGCTGCGGCGCCGGGCGAGGTCGTGCTGTCGGTCACCGACGGCTGCGGCGGCATCCCCGAGGACGACCTGTCGCACGTCTTCGACGTCGCGTGGCGGGGGACCGACGCCCGGACCCCCGACGACTCGGCCGGAGCCGGGCTCGGGCTGGCCATCGTCCGCGGGATCGTCGAGGCGCACCACGGCACCGTCGACGTCCGCAACGTCGACGGCGGCTGCCGGTTCGAGGTCAGGCTGCCTGCCCTGCCAACGTTGCCCGCTCCCGCATTGCCCGGTTCCGGTTGCCGGGTTCCATGTTGCCCGGTTCCGTGCTGCCCGGCGCGTGACGGGCGCTCTCAGGAGTCGAAGCCGAGGTTGAGCCGGTCCAGCGTGCGCAGCCAGAGGTTGCGGCTGCCCTCGCTCCGGTCGGCCTTCGCCATCGCCGCCCTGGTGAGGTTGATCCCGATGCTCCGTACGGGCTCCGGCGGGAAGGGAGGGGCTTGCGTGCGCACCATCTCCAGCGGCGGTGCGCTCGGTCGTGCTTGCCGTCGAGCAGGTCGAGCATCACCGCTGCGCCGAAGCGGGTCGCGCCGACGCCGAGGCCGGTGTAGCCGGCGGCGTAGGCGACCTGCCCTCGTTGGCCGTGCCCCAGAAGGCGGAGAAGCGCGTAGCAGGTGTCGATGGCGCCGCCCCACGCGATGGCTGAAGCGCAGGCCCTCGAGCTGGGGGAAGGTCTGGAAGAAGTGCTGGCGAGCGGCCGTAGGTCTGCGGGCCGCTGCTCGTACTCGGCGCGGAGCCTTGCTGCCGAAGTGGTAGACGGCGTCGTAGCCGCCGTACAGGATCCGGTTGTCGTCGGACAGCCGGAAGTAGTGGAACTGGTTGGCGCGTCGCCGATGCCCTGCCGGGCCTGCCAGCCGATCGCGGCGAGCTGCTCGGCGTTCAGCGGCTCGGTCATCAGCGCGTAGTCGTAGACCGGGACGGTGTACGGGCGGGCGCGGCTTGACCAGCGAGGGGAAGACGTTGGTGCCGAGCGCGACCCGGCCGGCGAAGATCCGCCCGTACGGCGTGCGGACGGCCATGCCGGTGCCGGACTCGGGCGAGGTCGGTGGCGGGGGTGTGCTCGAAGAGCCGCACGCCCTGCGCGCGGCAGGCGTCCTTGAGGCCCCAGGCGAGCTTGGCCGGGTTGACCATCGCGACGCCGTCCTTGTCCCAGAGCGCGCCAGGAATAGGTCGGCGAGTTGACCTCGGCGCGGATCGCGTCGGTGTCCAGGACCCGAGGCCGCTGCCGTACTTGCGGCCAGTTCGGCGAACTCGTGCAGGTCGTCGAGCTGGTAGGGCTCGGTGGCGACGTCGAGTTCGCCCGTCCGCTCCCAGTCGCAGTCGATGCCGTAGCGCTGGACGCTGTCCTCGATGGCCTGGAGGTTCTCGGCGCCGAGCCGCTCCAGCCGCTCAAGCTCGTCGGGCTAGCGCTCCATGCCGTTGCCGAGGCCGTGGGTGAGGCTGGCGGCGCAGAAGCCGCCGTTGCGCCCGCAGGCCGCCCAGCCGACCTCCTTGCCCTCGATCAGCACGACGTCGAGCGAGGGGTCGCGCTCCTTGGCGAGCAGCGCGGTCCACAGGCCGCGTGTAGCCGGCGCCGACCACGGCAGGTCGCAGCGGTGTCTCGCCGACCAGGGCGGAGTCGGCTGCGGCCGGGCGCGGTCGTCCAGCCAGAAGGGGGTGGGCTTGGCGTCCTTGAGGGCGGCCAGAGAGGAGGGGCGGGGGCTTTCGGCGAAGGGCACGGCGGGCTCCGGAGGAGTCAGAGCGGGACCGGGCTGGTCGGGCTCGGTCGGCGGCAGATCGATGGCAGGTGTCGTCTCGACGGCTGGGAGGTCCGAGGTGGACCGGAGTCCCACCAATCCCTTCGACGGCTGCCACCAGGCCCGCTGCCCGCGGTGGACCGGGCGACGGCTGCAGGCCGCCCGCTCGGAGCGCTCAGGATACGCCCGCGACGCGCCGGTCGTCGTGCGTGCGGCGTTGCTTCCGATGCCGGCGCGCGTGCTGCACAATGAAACTGCCGGACTGATCCGTGGTGCGTGTCGAGGCAGCTGGGGAAGGCGACCCTCGAACCGACCGACCGGAGGAGCCCGGCATGAATCGCGCAACGACACGTGGCGTGGTCTACATCCACGCCTCGAGCTCTGCCCTGTGCCAGCACGTCGAGTGGGCAGTCGCCGGCGTGCTCGGCATCCGCGTGGTCCTCGACTGGACCCCGCAGCCGGCCGAGCCGGGCACCTGGCGCGCCGAGCTCTCGTGGCTCGGCGAGATCGGCACGTCCGCGAAGATCGCCTCCGCGCTGCGCGGCTGGGCCCAGCTCCGCTTCGAGGTCACCGAGGAGCCCGTCCAGGGCGGCGAGGGCGCGCGCTACTCCTACACCCCGACGCTCGGCATCTTCCACGCCATGACCGGCCTGCACGGTGACCTGCTCCTGCCCGAGGACCGGGTGCGCTCGCTGCTCAGCAAGGCGCAGGCCGGCGACGCCACCTTCGACCTCGTCGAGGAGATGGACAAGCTCCTGGGCAAGCCGTGGGACGACGAGCTCGAGACGTTCCGCTGGGCGGGCGAGGGCGCGCCGGTCCGCTGGCTGCACCAGGTGGTCTGAGCGAGCTGCCCTCTTCTGGCGGTCCGCCGTCCCGCAGTCCAGGTGCGGCGGTCAGCCGTCCCGCGTTCCGGTGAGTCGCTAGAGCGGGATGTTCCCGTGCGTCCCGCGGACGGCCGGCGCGACCGAGATCGCGGCGGCGACCGAGCTGCGTGTCAGGTTCGGTGCGATGACCTCGTCGACGACCCCGATCGCCATCGCGCGGTCGATCCCGCCGGCGATGAGCTCGTGCTCGTCGGCGAGCTCCTGCTCCAGCGTGGCCCGCATGTCTTCCGGCGCGTCGGCGATCCGCCGGCGGTGGAGCACCCGGACCGCCGCGACTGATCCCATGACGGCGACCAGCGCGCCGTCCCAGGCGTAGACCTTCGTCGCGCCCAGCGCCCGCGAGTTCATCGCGATGTACGCACCGCCGTACGCCTTGCGGGTGACGACGGTGACGCGCGGCACGACGCACTCGGCGAACGCGTGGAGCAGCTTCGCCCCGCGCCGCACGACGCCCTCCCACTCCTGCGCGACGCCGGGCAGGTAGCCGGGGACGTCAACCAGCACGATCAGCGGGACACCGAACGCGTCGCACATCCGCACGAAGCGTGCGGCCTTCTCGGCCGAGCTGGAGTCGAGGCAGCCACCGAGGCGCAGCGGGTTGTTGGCGACGACGCCAACGGTGCGACCGCCCAGACGGCCGAGCACCACCGCGATGTTGGGCGCCCAGCGCTCGTGGAGCTCGACGCCGGTGCCTTCGTCCAGGAGGCCGTTGACGAGCGGGTGGACGTCGTACGCGCGCTTGGCGGAGTCGGGGAGCAGGCCGCCGAGGTCGGCGTCCTCGACCTTGCCCATGACGCCCTGGTTGCCAAGCAGGGAGGTGAGGTCGCGGGCCGCACCGAGCGCCTCGGCCTCGCTGTCGGTGGTGATGTGCACGACGCCGCTGCGGCGCCCGTGCGGCTCGGGACCGCCGAGGCGCTCCATGTCGACGTCCTCGCCGGTGACCGAGCGGACGACGTCCGGCCCGGTGACGAACACCCGGCCGGCCGGTCCCATGATCACGATGTCGGTGAGAGCCGGCCCGTAGGCGCCGCCGCCGGCAGCTGCGCCGAGCACCACGGAGATCTGCGGGATGCGACCCGAGGCGCGGGTCATGATCGCGAAGACCTCGCCGACCGCGTGCAACGAGAGGACGCCCTCGCGCAGCCGGGCGCCGCCCGTGTGCCACAGCCCGATCACGGGGCAGTTGTCCGCCAGCGCACGGGCGTACGCCGCCAGGATGACCTTGCAGCCGGCCGAGCCCATCGCGCCGCCCTGGATCAGCGGGTCGCAGGCGAACGCGACCGCGAGGGTGCCGTTGATCCGGCCGCAGCCGGCGAGCATGCCGCTGTCGTCCTCGGCGGTGATCGTGGTGAACGAGCCGGCGTCGAACAAGGCGGTCATCCGGACCTTGGGGCTGCGGGGGTCCGGGGGAGCGGCCTCGGTCACCGAGACGCCGGGGGTCGCCGTGGTCGTCACGGTGCGCTCGCGAAGATGACAGCGACGTTGTGGCCGCCGAAGCCGAAGGAGTTGTTGAGGGCGGCGATCGGTCCGTCGGGCAGCGCGCGTGGGGTGCCGCTCACGACGTCGATCGAGACGTCGTCGTCAGGGTCGTCGAGGTTGATGGTCGGGGGAGCAAGCCGGTGGTGCAGGGCGAGCACGGTCGCGATCGACTCGATCGCCCCGGCGGCGCCCAGCAGGTGACCGGTCATCGACTTCGTGGCTGACACCGCGACGTGGTCGGCGTCGTCGCCGAGCACCCCGCGGATCGCGGCGGCCTCGGCGACGTCCCCCTGCGGGGTGGAGGTCGCGTGCGCGTTCGCATGGACGAGGTCAGCTCCGGTCAGCCCGGCGTCCTGCAGCGCGAACTCGATCGCGCGCTTCGCGCCGGCACCCACCGGGTCCGGCTGGGCGATGTGGTGCCCGTCCGAGGTGATCCCCGAGCCGGCGACCACGCCGTACACCCGGGCGCCACGCGCGGCGGCGTGCTCCGCCGACTCCAGCACGAGGACTCCGCAGCCTTCGCCCAGCACGAAGCCGTCGCGGCCCTTGTCGTACGGCCGAGACGCTCTCGCGGGTTCGTCGTTGCGCTTGGACAGCGCCATCATCGCGGCGAAGGCGGCCATCGGCAGCGGGTGGATGCAGGCTTCAGTGCCGCCGGCGACCACGACGTCGGCGCGGCCGGACCTGATCATCTGCACCGCGTAGGTCACCGCCTCGGCGCCCGAGGCGCAGGCCGAGACGGGGGTGTGGACGCCCGCCCGCGCCTTGAGCTCGATGCCGACGTAGCCAGCAGGGCCGTTGGGCATGAGGGCGGGGATCGTGTGCGGCGAGACCCGCCGCGCGCCCTTCTCCCTCATGGTGTCCCAGGCGTTCAGCAGGCTCACGGCGCCACCGATCCCGGAGGCGATCACCACGCCGAGGCGCAAGGGATCGACCTCCGGGGTCCCGGCGTCCTTCCAGGCTTCCCTGGTGGCGATCAGCGCGAACTGCTCGCAGCGGTCGAGCTTGCGAGCCTCGACCCGGTCCATCACCTCGAGCGGGTCGACGAGGGCGGTGGCCGCGAACCGGACCGGGAGATCCTCGGCCCAGGGCTCGGTCAGCGTCCGCACCCCTGACGTGCCGGCGAGCAGCGCGGCCCAGGTGCTGGCGACGTCGCCACCGATCGGCGTCGTCATGCCCAGCCCCGTGACCACCACCGTGGTCGGGCGGGTGTCGGTCTGCTGGCCCACGGTCTGCTGGCCCACGGCTAGGCCCTCCTAGCGTCGGATGGAGGTCGGAATGAGACGGGTGAAGCCGTGCGCCTCAGGCGCCGGCCTTCTCGATGTACGACACGGCGTCGCCGACCGTCTTGAGGTCCTTGACGTCGTCGTCGGGGATCTTGACGTCGAACTTCTCCTCGGCGGCGACCACGACCTCGACCATGGAGAGAGAGTCGATGTCCAAGTCGTCGACGAAGGACTTGTCGAGCTGCACGTCGGCGACGGGTACGCCCGCGACCTCGTTCACGATGTCGGCGAGGCCGGCGAGGATCTCCTGCTGGGTGGCCATGCGGTGGGGCTCCTTCGTCTGGGTGGTGCTCCGGAGTGGTGCGGCCGCAGGTGCGGCGAGAGGTCGAGGCTATCGCTCGCGGCGCGGCCGGCGGGCTGCTGCCACGGGCTGCGAGCCCGGCAGCCGGCTGACCGTCACGGCATCACGACGACCTGGGCGGCGTAGGCCAGCCCCGCGCCGTAGCCGATGAGCAACGCGGTGCCGCCGTGCGGCACCTCACCACTGAGCAGCATGCGGTCCATGGCGAGCGGGACCGAGGCTGCGCTGGTGTTGCCGGTGTCGACGATGTCGCGCGCGACCGCGACGTGCTCGGGCAGCCCCAGCTTCTTGACCATGGCGTCGACGATGCGCAGGTTCGCCTGGTGCGGGATGAAGGCGTCGAGCTCCTCGGCCTTGACCCCGGCGAGGTCCAGGGCCTGCTGGGCCACCGGAGCCATCTGGAACACGGCCCACCGGAACACCTGCTGACCCTGCATCGACAGGCTCGGGAACTTGTGGGTCGGGTCGTCGCGCAGGGTCTCCCAGGGGACGTCCTGGGTGATCGCGTCGGCCTGGCCGCCGTCGGCGCCCCAGACCACCGGACCGATGCCGGGGAAGTCGGACGGACCGACCACGGCGGCGCCCGCTCCGTCGCCGAAGATGAACGCCGTGCCGCGGTCGTACGGGTCGACCATGTCGGTCAGCTTCTCGACGCCGATGACCAGGACGTGCTCGGCCGACCCGCCGCGGATCATGTCGTTGGCGAGGGCGAGCCCGTGGCAGAACCCGGAGCACGCGGCGCTCGACGTCGAAGGCTGCGGCGTTCGTGGCGCCGAGGCGATGAGCTGCCACCGCCGCAGCTGACGGGGTCTGCATGAGGTAGGTGACGGTCGCGACGATGACGCAACCGATCTGGTCGGGCGTCACGCCGGCGGTGGCGAGGGCCTTCTCCGCGGCGGCGACGGCCATGTCCACGATCGTCTCGTCCCGCGCGGCGGCGTGCCGGGTGACGATGCCGGTGCGCTCGCGGATCCACTCGTCGGAGGAGTCGATGCGGCCGACGATCTCGTCGTTGTGGATCACCCGGGCGGGGCGGTAGCTGCCGAGGCCGTAGATGCGGGCGAACGGTGCTCCGACGGGGACGTTCAGGGCGCGCGGGGTGGTCACGCGGGGACCGCTTCGGGGTGCAGCCGGACGAGCGGCTGGCCTGGGGCGACGGGGTCGCCGTCCTCGACCAGCCACTCGACGACGTGGCCGCCGTGCGGTGCGGTGACGCGGTGCTCGTCGCGGAGCGTGATCACGCTGCCGACGGTGGCGCCGGGCTCGAGCTCGTCGCCGCTGCCGCTGCGCTTGAACGTGCCCTTCGCGGGTGCGACGAGCAGGCGCCAGGTGGGCATGTCGGAGACGGGGTTGGCGCCGCCGTGCTTGCGCCACGAGCTCGCGGGCGGCCTCGAGGTCGGCTGGACGTCTTCGAGCGCGACGGTCTCGACACCCGGGATCGCCCGCTTGGCCAGACCGACCAGCGTGCCGGCCGGCGGGAGCTCGAGGATGCCGGTGACGCCGAGGTCGGCCATGGTGCGCATGCAGAGGTCCCAGCGCACGGGGTTCGCGACCTGCTCGACGATGCGCTTCAGCACCTGCCGGCCGTCGTGGACGACCGCGCCATCACGGTTGGAGAGCAACCGGGTGCGGGGGTCGTGGGTGCTGACTGCTCCAGCGAGGGACTTGAGCACGCCGACGGCCGGCTGCATGTGCACGGTGTGGAAGGCGCCGGCGACCTCGAGCGGGCGCAACCGGGCACCCTCGGGAGGATCGGCGGCCAGCGCGGCGAGCTGCTCCAGGGTGCCGCCGGCGACGATCTGTCCGGCGCCGTTCTCGTTCGCGGCCACCAGCCCGTGCTCGGCGAGCTTGGCGAGGACGACGTCCCGGTCGCCGCCGAGCACGGCGGTCATGCCGGTCGGCGTGATCGCCGCGGCAGCGGCCATCGCCCGGCCGCGCTCGCGCACGAGGACCATGGCCTGCTCGGCGGAGATGACGTGCGCAGCCGCGGCGGCGGTGAGCTCACCGACGGAATGCCCGGCGCCGACACCCACCTTGCCGAACGACTCCACCGGGTGCGGGAAGAGCTCGAGCAGCGGGATCAGGCCGGCGGCGACGATGAGCGGCTGCGCGACCGCGGTGTCCCTGATCGTCTCGGCGTCGGCCTCGGTGCCGTAGTACGCGAGGTCCATGCCGGCGCAGCTGGACAGCCAGTCGAGCCGCGTACGCACCGCGGGGAGCTCGAGCCAGGGAGCGAGGAAGCCGGGGGTCTGTGAGCCCTGACCGGGGGCGACGATTGCGAGCATCTTTCTACCGTGGTGGGTCGAACCCGTCGCGGGCCGTATCGACGCGGACCAGGATGAGCGCCTGGCTTTGTTCACTTCCTACAATTGGAGGTTTCCTCCAACCTCGTCGAGCCGCCCGCAGGTGAGCGCCACGCGGAGCGCGAACGCTCCGCGCGCCTCCGTCGGGACGAAGCCGGTGATCTCCGCAACCCGGCGCAGGCGGTAGCGGACCGTGTTGGGGTGGACGAACAGGGCCCTCGCGGTACCCTCGATGGAACCGAGCACCTCCAGGTAGGCGCTCACCGTCTCGAGCAGGTCGCCGCCGCTGCCGCAGCGCCGTGTAGCCCTGCTCGACCAGCTGGGCGCCGGGCCCCCTCGTCGCCGTCCGAGGGCGCGCTCCGGGAGCAGCTGGTCGCTGGACACCGGGCGCGGGGCGGCCGGCCACGCCACGGACGCTCGCAGCGCCGCCATGGCTTCGCTCGCCGACAGCGATGCGGTGGTGAGGTCGGTGACGACGGGCCCGACGACCACAGGGCCGGCGGCGAACTGGCCGGCCATCGAGGTCGCGGCCGCCAGCGCGTCGCTGACGCCGTCGATCGCCACGACCAGCCGGTCGCCCTGGACCGCGCTGATGACGTCCAGCCGGGCGTTGCGTGCTGCCCGTGCCACGCCTTCCGCGACTGCGTCGGGAGAGGCGTCGCGGGTGCGGCCCACCACGACGGTGACGCCGCCGCGCTGCCCCCACCCGAGCGCGGACGCCCGGGAGCGGATGGACTGGTCGACGTCGCCGCGCAGCAGCGCGTCGACGACGAGCGCCTCGAGCCGGGCGTCCCAGGCGCCGCGGGCCTCCGCCGCCTCGCGCGTAGACCTGTGCCGCTGCGAAGGCGATCTCCCGGGAGTAGAGCAGGACAGCCTCGCGAACCAGCTGCTCCTGGCCCGGGGCGGCGATCGAGTCGGCGTGCTCCTCGACGACAGCGATGGTGACCCTGATCAGCTCGACCGTCTGCTGCAAGGTGACGGCCCTGGCGAGCTCGCGCGGCGCGGTGCCGAAGACGTCGGCAGTGATCGCGAGGGCTGGCGTCGGGTCGCGGAACCACTCGATGAACGCGGCGATGCCGGCCTGGGCGACCAGGCTCACCCAGGAGCGCTCCTCGGGCGGCATCGCGCGGTACCAGGGCAGGGTCGCGTCCATCCGCTGGTTGGCCGCCGCGGCGAGCTGCCCGATCGCGCGCTCGAACCGCTGGACGGTGGCGATGCGGCTGGAGGGCACCCGCTCAGCCTAGGCGCGCCGTCGTGCCCCGTGTTGTGGGAGGTGCACAAGAGGTCCCCCCCAACCTTGGGTGTGGCGGAGCGCTCGTAGCCCTAGCCCTGCCTGTGCGGCGGGTTGCGGCTGGTTGCGGCTGGGCTGTCCGGGTGAGGTGACGCTGGAGCGTGGTGTGACCCGGGACTGGGGAGGGCGCGTGGTGGGGCTGTCCGGGCGAGGCGATGCTCGAGCGTGGTGTGACCCGGACAGGGAAAGGTGCGGCGGGTGCCTGGCGGGGCGCGGGCGGTGCTGGCGGTGCTCGGGGCTGGGGCTGTCCGGGTGAGGCGATGCCCGAGCGTGGTGTGACCCGGACTGGGGAGGGCGCGGGCTGGGGCTGTCCGGGGTGAGGCGATGCTGGAGCGTGGTGTGACCCGGACTGGGGAGGGGGCGGCGGGTGCCTGGCGGGGCTCGGGGTGGGGCTGTCCGGGTGAGGCGACGCTCAAGCGTGGTGCGGCCCGGACAGGGAAAGGTGCGGCGGGTGCCTGGCAGGGCGCGGGCTCGGGCTGTCCGGGCGAGGCGACGCTCGAGCGTGGTGTGACCCGGACAGGGAAAGGTGCGGCGGGCGCCTGGCGGGGCGCGGGCTGGGGCTGTCCGGGTGAGGCGATGCTGGAGCGTGGTGTGACCCGGACAGGGAAAGGTGCGGCGGGTGCCAGGCGGGGCTCGGGCTGGGGCTGTCCGGGTGAGGCGACGCTGGAGCGTGGTGTGACCCGGACAGGGAAAGGTGCGGCGGGTGCCAGGCAGGGCTCGGGCTGGGGCTGTCCGGGTGAGGCGAGGCTGGAGCGTGGTGTGACCCGGACAGGTGAAGGTGCGGCGGGTGCCAGGCCCAGCGGGTGCCAGGTGCGGCGGGTGCCAGGTGAGGCGGGTGCCAGGCGCAGCGGGTGCCTGAGCTAGGACTCGCCCAGCCCCGAGCCCGGGTCGGCGGCGGTGACGTCGTGCAGCTCGTACTTCTGCAGGGCGTGCAGGTGCGTAGAGCTGTCGATCTCACCGCGCTGCCCGAGCAGTGCCAGCGCCTGCACCGTGATCGACTCGGCGTCGACGCGGAAGTGCCGGCGCAGCGCCGCCCGGGTGTCGGACAGGCCCCAGCCGTCGGTGCCCAGCGAGGTGAAGTCGGCCGGGGACCCACGGCGCGGATCAGGTCCGGGACGGCCCGCATGAAGTCGCTGACCGCGACGACCGGGCCCGGCCGGCCCGCGAGCTGCTGGCTGACGTAGGCGTCTGCTGGCTCCTCGTCGGGGTGCATGAGGTTGTGCCGGTCGCACCGCCAGGCCGTCGCGCCGCAGCTCGGTCCAGGACGTCACGGACCAGACGTCGCGCGTACACGCCCCAGTCGTCGCGCAGAAGCTCCTGCGCCCGCAGCGCCCACGGCAGTGCCACGCCGGAAGCGAGCAGCTGGGTCCGCGCTGCGGTCTGCGGGACGTCCACAGCCGGCGGCCAGCAGGTACATGCCCCGGAGCAGCGCCGTCGACGTCGAGGTCGGCGGGCTCCGCCGGCTGGACGTACGGCTCGTTGTAGACGGTCAGGTAGTAGTAGATGTCCTCGGGCTCCTCGCCGTACATCCGGCGCAGGCCGTCCTTGACGATGTGCGCGATCTCGAAGGCGAACGCCGGGTCGTAGGCGACGACGGCGGGGTTGGTCGAGGCGAGCAGCGGCGAGTGGCCGTCCTCGTGCTGCAGCCCTTCACCGTTCAGCGTGGTGCGGCCGGCCGTGGCGCCGAGCACGAAGCCGCGAGCCATCTGGTCGGCGGCCGCCCAGAAGCCGTCACCGGTGCGCTGGAACCCGAACATCGAGTAGAAGATGTAGATCGGGATCATCGGCTCGCCGTGCGTCGCGTAGGACGATGCCGACCGCCGATGAACGAGGCGACCGAGCCGGCCTCGTTGATGCCCTCGTGCAGGATCTGACGCCGCTCTCGGACTCCTTGTAGGACAGCAGCAGCTCGCGGTCGACCGAGCGTGTAGTTCTGGCCGTGCGGGCTGTAGATCTTCGCCGTCGGGAACAGCGAGTCCAGGCCGAACGTGCGGGCCTCGTCGGGGATGATCGGCACGAACCGCGTGGCCGAGCTCCTTGTCCTTCATGAGGTCCTTGAGCAGGCGGACGAAGGCCATCGTCGTCGCGACCTCCTGCTTGCCGGAGCCCTGCGCCGAGTCGTCGTAGGTCTCGTCGCCGGCAGCGTCGAGCGGCGTGGCGGTGACCCGGCGGTCCGGCAGGTAGCCGCCGAGCGGCGCGGCGCTCGCGCAGGTACTGGATCTCGTCGCGAGTCCTCGCCCGGGTGGTAGTAGGGCGGCGAGGTTCTCGTCGAGCTGCCTCGTCGGCGATCGGGATCTGGAGCCGGTCGCGGAAGGCCTTGAGGTCGTCCAGCGTGAGCTTCTTCATCTGGTGCGTGGCGTTGCGGGCCTCGAAGTGCGCGCCGAGCGTCCAGCCCTTGATGGTCTTGGCGAGGATCACCGTCGGCTGGCCGGTGTGCTCGGTCGCGGCCTTGTAGGCGGCGTAGAGCTTGCGGTAGTCGTGGCCGCCGCGCTGCAGGTTCCAGACCTCGCTCGTCGGTCCAGCTCTCGACCAGCTTGCGGGTGCGCGGGTCGCGGCCGAAGAAGTGCTCGCGGACGAACGCGCCGTCCTCGGCCTTGTAGGTCTGGTAGTCGCCGTCGGGCGTGCTGTTCATCAGGTTGACCAGCGCGCCGTCGGCGTCCGTTGGCCAGCAGCTGGTCCCAGTCGCGGCCCCAGATCACCTTGATGACGTTCCAGCCGGCGCCGCGGAAGAACGACTCCAGCTCCTGGATGACCTTGCCGTTGCCGCGGACCGGGCCGTCGAGGCGCTGCAGGTTGCAGTTGACGACGAAGGTGAGGTTGTCGAGCTCCTCGCGGGCGGCCAGCCCGATCGCGCCGAGCGACTCGACCTCGTCCATCTCGCCGTCGCCGAGGAACGCCCAGACGTGCTGCTGCGGAGGTGTCCTTGATGCCGCGGTCGTGCAGGTAGCGGTTGAACCGGGCCTGGTAGATCGCGTTCAGCGGGCCGAGGCCCATGGAGACCGTCGGGAACTCCCAGAAGTCCGGCATCAGCCGCGGGTGCGGGTAGGACGGCAGGCCGCCACCCGGGTGCGAGAGCTCCTGGCGGAAGCCGTCGAGCTGGTGCTCGCTCAGCCGGCCCTCGAGGTAGGCCCGGGCGTACATGCCGGGGGAGGCGTGGCCCTGGAAGTAGATCTGGTCGCCGCCGCCGGGGTGGTCCTTGCCGCGGAAGAAGTGGTTGAAGCCGACCTCGTACAGGATGCGCGCTCGACGCGTAGGTCGAGATGTGGCCGCCCACGCCGACGCCGGGCCGCTGCGCGCGGTGCACCAGGATCGCGGCGTTCCACCGGAGTAGGCGCGGATCCGGCGCTCGACGCACTCGTCGCCGGGGAACCACGGCTCCTGCTCCGGCGGGATCGTGTTGATGTAGTCGGTGCGCGGCAGGGCGGCACGCCGACCTGCCGCTCCCGGGCCCGGCTCGAGCAGGCGCAGCATGACGTAGCGGGCGCGGTCTGCGGCCGGCGCTCGTCGATGACTGCGTCGAGGGAGTCGAGCCACTCCTGGGTCTCTTCTGGGTCGATGTCGACGAGCTGGCTAGGGAGGCCGGCGTTGATCAGGGGTTCGACGATCGCGAGCAGTGGCCACGGTGGTGGTGTCTCCCGGGCGGGTGCGGCGGGCTCGGTAGAGCCCTCTGTCGGTATTCTCCCCCCAACCTGCGGGTGCGTCACGCTACTGGCGGGTAGTGAGTTTGCCTGGTGACGAACGGTCCCGGGAATGGCTCCAGAGGACTTGCACGGGGACCGCTGCTCAGATGGACTTGTCGGCCATAGGCTGCAGGTCCGTCGACTCTGCTGGACGCTCACGAGAGGACTTCCCACGTGAGCTCGCCCGCGGATGCCGCGGAGGTCGCCGCACTCCGACGTCCAAGCTGGCTCTGCAGCCGGGTCTGGTCGTGCAGGAGCTCGGCTGGGACGAGGACTGCGACGAAGAGCTGCGGATCGCTGTCGAGACGTCCACCGGAACTGCTCTGGTCGATGACGAGTACGACGAGGTCGTCGACGTCGTCCTGCTGTGGTGGCGCGAGGACGAGGGCGACCTCGCCGACGCCCTGGTCGACGCGCTCGCGACCCTCGCCTCCGGCGGCCTCATCTGGCTGCTCACACCGAAGCCCGGCCGAGAGGGCCATGTCGAGCCGTCCGACATCGGCGAGGCCGCGTTGACCGCCGGCCTCTCGTCAACCTCCAGCGTCGCCGCGGCCCCCGACTGGTCCGGCACACGACTGGTCGCCCCGAAGGCCGGCCGTAGGTAGCCAGTCTGGGCTCAGCTGGGCCAGGGCAGCTTTCCCAGCAGCCTGCTGACGCCGCCAAGGTATTTCGAGGCCGTCCGCAGCGCCGCGCCCCCCGGGATCCCCGGCACGTTCTCGATCACGGGGGCCAGCGCGAGCAGCCCGGTGAGGTCGTGCGTCTTGAGGCGGCCGTCGTTCCACAAGGCGGGCACGTTGAGCACCCTGCCGGCCGAGACGTCGATGATCACCGCGGCCGAGGCCTCGACCGCGGGGCCAGCCGCTGCGTCCAGCTCGGCGACCTTCCAGCCGTCCGGGCCCGCGCCGAAGCCCCACACGGTGTTCGGGAGCACGGCGCAGATGCTGCCGGTGACGCCCTGCCTGGTGGCGAGCGCGCCGGTGGTGTCGACCAGGGCGATGACGCCGTAGTCGAGCAGCTGCGGCGGCGGATCGGCCCCGCATGCCGCGAGATCGAGGGCGCTCAACGCCAGCTGGTAGGCCATGGCGTGCAGGAAGGTCAGGACCGGGAGCGGGCCGAGCGGCGTCGCCGTGAGCAGCAGGCTCGTCGGCTGCTGGCTCGGGTCGGTGAGGAAGGCGGCCAACGCGTCGCGCGAACGCCGGACAGCGTCGACAACCTCGAAGTCGCTCGCGAGGGCCTGCGCCTCGCGGACCGCCTGCTCCTGGGCGTCGATGTCGACGTCGGGCAGCGTGTGACCGACTGTGGGCGTCGGCGAGGATCTCATCAGCGTGCGCGTCTGCGGCCACTGGCCGAGGGGGAGCAGGACGTCCCTGGCCTTGCGGCGCTTGTGCCGGGCTGTCGCGTGGAGGTCGACCTGCTCGGCGACCGACAGCATGAGATCCCATGCGTGCAGCGCCCTGCGACCCGCTTGCTCGGCGCTGGCGGTCAGCACGCCTTGCTCGCCCGGCCGCGGAGCAAGGCTCGCTGGCAGCTCGCTCATGGACGCGTCACCCGGTGATCTTCTCGCATCCGCACGGGGCGGGTCACGCGGGTCGGAACACCCATGACACGCTGCAGGTTGGCGTTCACAACAAGACCTCAAGCAGAACCACGACCGAGAGGAGCAACCCATATGGTCGACGTCGGCCAGCAGGCCCCCGACTTCACGCTGAAGAACCACCACGGCGAGGCGGTGACGCTGTCGCAGTACCGCGGTGGCAAGAACGTCGTCCTCGTCTTCTACCCGTGGGCCTTCACCGGCGTGTGCACGGGCGAGCTGTGCGAGATCCGGGACCGAATCGAGAGCTACGACAACGACGACACGGTGACGCTCGCGGTGTCCTGCGACGCGACCTTCTCGCTGCGCGTGTTCGCCGACCAGGAGAAGTACACGTTCCAGCTGCTCTCGGACTTCTGGCCGCACGGGGCGGTCGCCCAGGAGTACGGCGTCTTCGTCGAGGCCAAGGGTGCGGCCAAGCGCGGCACGTTCATCATCGACAAGGAGGGCGTCGTCCGCTGGACCGTCATCCACGAGATCGGTGACGCGCGTGACCCTGACGAGTACGAGAAGGTCCTCGCGTCGCTGTAGCGCGGGTGGTCGTCGGGCCCGGTCGGTTCATCCCGGCCGGGCCTCGTCACGTCCCGGTAGGCTGGCGCGCTCCGGGCGCATAGCTCAGCTGGTTAGAGCACCTGCCTTACAAGCAGGGGGTCGGGGGTTCGAGTCCCTCTGCGCCCACACACCTGCGAGTCAGGCTGAGGCGTGCAGAGCAGGAATCGAGAAGCGGGGTCCTGCGCCCGCGGCCTAGGGTCGACGCGAAGGCTCGACACGACACCCACCTTGCCGATCAGGGGAGACGCCAGGATGCCCGCGAAGACTGCCACCACCGCATCGGATGGATTCAGCGCCGAGGAGCGCGCGGCCATGAAGGAGCGCGCCGCCGAGCTACGCGCCGAGGGCAAGAAGGGCGCCAAGCTCGCCGATGGCCTCCAGGCGTGTCTCGACGGCATCGCAGGTATGGCACCGGATGATCGCTTCCTGGCCGAGCGCGTGCACGCGACGATCACTGCGACGGCACCCGAGCTGTCGCCGAAGACCTGGTACGGGATGCCCGCCTATGCCAACGCGGACGGCAAGGTCGTCGTGTTCTACCAGGACTCGGGCAAGTTCAAGTACCGCTACTCGACCGTGGGCTTCCAGGACGCTGCGAACCTCGATGACGGCGACCTGTGGCCCGTGTCCTTCGCGCTCAAGGCATGGAGCCCGGCGGTGGAGAAGCGACTCATCGCGCTGGTGAAGTCCGCCCTCGCCTGAGCCATACGAGCAGCCGACTACCGCTCGGACACCGCGTCCTCACCCGACCCGCAGAGGTCGGCCATGGACTGCATGCCGCGCACGGCGTCGCCGTCCAGCCGCTGCAGCGCGGCAACGACCGGCGCGTCGCCGGCGTGCTCCGGGTCGACGCGCGCCGGGTTGAGGGCGACCGAGTTGAGCCAGCTGCGGATGTCCGGCTCGGCGCCGAACACCGTGCTGGCGCGGTAGCCGAGCACCTGCATCCGGACCCAGTCCTCCAGCGTGTTGCCGTAGGAGCACGGCGGCCCGAGACGATTCTTCTCGCGGTCGTCGTCCCGGGTGGCTTCGACGTAGCCGGCCAGCGCCGCGTTCAGGCACGGGAACCCGGCCCTGATCAGCTGCAGGGTGATGACGTCGTCGCCCCACACGGGGACCGGGGGCGGACTCTGCAGGCCCGCCGCCGCGCAGTGCACGACCAGGGCGTCGTCCTCGACTTTCACCTCGCCCTCGTCCAGGACCACCCGGCCGCGCTCGACATGGCGTACACGACCCAGCCGAACGACGTCGTCGATGGTGCGAAGCAGGTCGAGCTCCCAGCGGCCGAGCGTCGGGGCTCTCGCCATCGTCGGCATGACCGTCGGATCGATCCGGAGCATGACGTCGGCATCCTCCAGGCGCGCGAAGAAGTCATCGATGGAGTCGGCCTCGGTCGCCGCGTCGCACATGTCCGCGACCATGCCCAGGAACACCCCCGGGGCGGGCTGGACGACAGCTCGGTTCAGCATCCACGGATCGCGCGGACGCACCCAGGTGATCGCCCCCGGGTCGACGCCGTTGCCGAGCAACCACACGCACGCGTCCGTCGCCGTCTTGCCGGATCCGACGATGACGTACCGCGACGGGGCTCCGTCGACTCGGACCAGGTCGCCGACCGGCACCACCTGGGCGTCCTGGCTCACCCCGAACGGCGGCGGCGTGGTCGCCGGCACCGTGGGCTCGAGGTAACGCGCGTCGACGACGCGGGTGGCGGGGCCGACCTCGTAGCGCTGCCCGGACAGTCGAGAGACGAACTGCCGATGTCCGACGTAGTCGACGTTGGGGAAGAAGGTGACCTTGCCGGAGGCGAGGAATCGGTCCAGCAGGATGCGCCGGTAGTACGCGCAGATCTCGGCCGCTGATGCGCGGTCGCGCAGCCCGGCCTCGGGACCACCTTGCTGGATGCGTCCGCCACCGAGAACCGTCGAGGCCACGCCGTAGAAGTCAGACGCCTGGTGCAGCCGCACGAACGGATAGGCCCTGAGCCAGTGCCCTCCGACGCTGTCCTGCCGGTCGACCATGACGACGCTCACGTCCGCGTGGTCGATGAGCGCGTCGACGAACGCCATGCCAGCAGCGCCGGCGCCGATCACGAGGTAGTCCGCGGTCAAGGTCCGGGTGGGCTGCATGGCCCCTAGCATCGACTAGAGCGGGATCTCGATCCAGACTTCTCGACGCCCAGTGGACGTCTTTCACGCTCGAACGGCGGACGTCGGCCGGGATCGGGCGATCACCCGGTCTTCGTCGCTGCGGGGGGTGCGGGCGGTGCCGGGACCTCCAGGAGGCCGTGCTTGGCAGCGAACAGGCTGGCGAGGGCCCGGCTCGTGATGCCGAGCTTGCTGTAGATGTGCTCGATGTGGGTGCCCGCCGTCTTCGGGGAGATGGTCAGTGCCGCCGCGATCTCCTTGGTGGACTGACCTCGGGCGAGCAACCGCAGCACCTCCACCTCCCGGCTCGTCAGGCCCGCCGGCCACTCGCGTCGTCGTGGGGCCTGCCCGCCGCTGCCGGTCGCTGCCAGGACGGCGGCCGTGGCGTCCGCGTCGAGCCGGCCGGCCCGGACCTCGGCGCGGGCCTGCGCCGCGGCCTGCGCCGCGTCGCGCTGCGGTCGATGGGGGCGTGGTTCGACCAGCGTGCGGTAGTGGTCGGCGGCAGCGATCAGCCGGCCGGCGGGAGTGATGTCCGCACCCGTCAGGCGGCGGGGGTAGCCGGAGCCATCCATGCGTTCGTGGTGCTGGACGGCGACCTGCGCCAACGGGGCGAGGGCCGGCGACGACGCCAGCATCCGCTCCCCGAGGTACACGTGCAGCCGGGCGCGTTCGGCCTCCGCGGGTGTCCAGGGCGTGGGCTTGTCCCAGATCGCGTTGGACACCCCGAGCTTGCCGAGGTCATGCACCAGTGCCGCGCGACGGACCAGGGTGGCGTCAGCGGGGCTCAGCCCGTACGCGGGCGCAGCGCGCGCGACGAGGTCGGCGACCGCCCGGCTGTGACCGGCGGAGAACGGCGACTTGACGTCGCAGAAGTCCGCGATCGCCCCGAGCGCGACGTCCAGCTCGTCACCGGTGAGCCAGTAGCGCGAGGCGGGTTCGGCGGCCAGCACCGCGGACCAGGGCTCGACCGACTCGAGGCTCGCGAAGACCTCGGCGGCGCAGGAGGTGAACAGCTTCACCAGCTCGGGGTCGAACTGCGTGGCTGAGCGCTCCTTCGCCACAGCCACCGCTGCGTCCACGCCGCCCGCGCGGTAGTACACCTCGACCACGTCGGCGAGGTTGACCAGACGGGCTGACAGCAGGATCTGGTCGCCACGGGCGCCCCTGGGGATCCCCCGCCCGTCCCACCGCTCGAAGGTCTGCTCGACGGTGTCCCGTAGCAGCTGCGGCAGGCCGAGCTGGGCCATGAGGTCATCAGATGCGCGCCAGTGGTTGTCCAGCAACGACTCGGCGTCCCGCCTGCCGCCGCCCACGAACGACGGCACGAGGCCTAGTCGCTGCTGCCAGGATCGGCCGTGGCCCAGGTGGCGGAGCATGAACACCGGACCCGAGGCACCCGAGCGAAAGTCCGTCCGTCGGAAGTCGCCTCTGAGGACCGACTCGTCGCCGAACCACTTGGCCTGCTCGTAGTCGTCGATGTGGCAGCCCACCCAGACCAGCAGGGAGCCGAAGTAGACCGCCTGCTGATCCTCGTGGGCCAGCCCCAGCCGGTCGGCCAGGTCGAGCGCGACCAGGGACTGCCGGAGGACATGCTCCATGGGCTGCCCCATGCCCAGGTCGACGCCGAACGAGAGGACGCTGAGCAGCTCGGACAGCTTGACCCCGGCGGGAGCGCTGACCTCACTCACCTTCTGATGCTATTGCGGCTGGATCGCCGGTCGTGGGTCAAACGGGAACGGTCACCAGCAGGAACGTCGCCGGGATCACCGTGGCTTCGGGGCTGCCACTGGTGTTCTCCCTGGTGAACAGCTCGGTGAGCTCCGCGTGCAGCTCGTCAGCCCGCCCGGCCGCCTCGGCCGCCGCATAGGCGTTCATCGTCGGTCCGTAGAAGCTCCGGAAAGTATCGAGGAGCTCGGCGGGCGGGCACGGGCTCTCGAAGACATAGGTCCGGCGCTCGAGGTCGATCCCGTCGGTGTCGATGCCCGCCTTCGCGAAGCGCTCGAGGACGTCGTGCTCCACCCCCCAGGTCATCGGGCTGACGAAGCCTTCCGGCGGCGGTGGGCTGTAGGCACCGGCGATCCGCAGGATCTGCGCGACCAGCGTGGGATCGCCTGGGATCCAGTTGCCCATGATGATGCGCCCGCCGGGTCGGGTCACCCGGACCATCTCCGCCGCGACGTCGAACGGTCGCGGCGCGAACATCGCACCGAAGATGCTCACCACCAGGTCGAACGAGTGGTCGGCGAGACCGTCCAGCTCGGATGCGTCGCCCTGCTGGAAGCGGCAGCGCGCGAGCCCCTCCGCCTCGGCTCGCCGGTTTCCCGCCGCCACGAGGTTGCTGGCGATGTCGACCCCCAGCACGTCCGCCCCGCGCCGGGCGGCGGGCAGTGCCGTCGTCCCGTCGCCGCACCCGAGGTCGAGCACCCGGAGCCCGTCGGTGATCCCCAGATCAGCGACGAGTGCATCACCACTGCGGCGCATAGCTTCGGCGATCTTGGTGAAGTCGCCCTTTTCCCATAGGTCCTTGTTTGCGTTCATGACGGAGACGCTAGGCAACCGCGGCACGCGGCGTATCGGGCATCTTCCTGATCTTCGGGCCTCGACCTGCGACGTCCACCTGCCGTTGCCTGCCCGTCTCGACTGCCCGTCTCACCGGCCCACTGGCCCGTGATATCAAGGTCGGGTCGCTCCGGTGCTGGTCCTCGGGGGTCCGAGCGAGCCGCAGGCAGGAGGTCACGGCAGGCAGTGTCGAGCCCTCCAGCTGACGAGACCGGTGGCCCCACCGGCGTCGGGCGTCCCGCGTTCGTGCTGCACGAGCACTTCCGTCCGCAGTACCACTTCGACCTCCGCCTCGAGGAGGACGGAGTGCTGCGTTCCTGGGCGCTTCCCCGCGGCCTCCCGGTCGACCCTGCGAAGAACCGGCTGGCCGTCGCGGTCGCCGACCACGCGCTCGAGCACCTCACGTACTCCGACGCCACGAAGTCCATCGCCGACACCGGCTGGTGGGAGCAGGAGGACCGGAACGAGCGTCGGATCGTGCTCGTGCTGCACGGCCGGACCGGCGCACGCCGGTATGCCCTGATCAACACGTCGCAGGACTGGTTGGTCCACCTGACGAAGGACCAGCCCTAGAGCGACGCGGCCCGGAGCAGCCAGGACGCCGGATCAGGGGCGTGGTAGACGCGTTCGCTGGCTTCTATGTTGTCCAGGAACATGCGGTAGATCATCGCCTGCCGGAGCGCGGCGACCGGCTCCAGCAGGGTGGCTGCGCGCTCCGGCTCGCACCCAGGGACCGCCGTACGCCACAGCACGGCCCAGCGGGTACGCAGCAGGACGCGGTCCGCATCGCTGCGATGCGCGAGGAACGCGGCCTGGTCGAGGAGCGGGTGCCCGACCCCGCAGTCGCCCCAGTCGAGGAGCTTGAGCGTGCCGCGGTCGGCGCAGACGTTGCCGGGATGGAAGTCGCCGTGCACCAGGGTGGCTGGCACGCCGCACGACTCGATGTCCGCGAACCGCCGCGGCAGGTCGTCGACGAGGGCGCGAAGGCGGCTCACCACCGTGGTGTCGAGCTGGTCGGCCGTGCGGTCGACGACGTCGGCGGCGAGCGGCACGAACGCCTCGGGCCGCCAGTCGGGCAGACCCAGCGCGAGGAGCTCGTCGGTCCGGCCGAGCCACTGCAGCTGGAGGCTCACCAGCAGGTCGACCATCGGCACCAGGTCAGCGCCCGGTGCGTCGTAGAGATCGCCTCCCGGCACCTCGGTGAGCAGGACGCGGGTACCGTCCGCCGCGATCAGGGGCGGGACGGCCGCCGGGTCGAGTGCGGCAAGCATGGCGCCTTCGTGGGCGAAGAACGGCGGAACCACCTTGAGCCATGCTGCGCCCTGGGCGAGCGGCAACCGCCACAGGCTCGAGAGGTTCCAGGTGCGCTCCTGGGTGGGTGACCCGGCGAGGACCTGCCCAGCGTTCGCCAGACTCGTCAGCGCCCAGGTGACGTCGCCGGCGGGTCCACCCGGTCGCGCCCAGGTCTGCCGCAGGGGGTCGTCGTGGAGCTCACCGTGCCAGGGCCGCAGCTTCAGGTCCGGCTGCTCGGCCACCTCGGCTACCTCGGCGAGATAGGTGACGGGACCGCCGTGCTGCGAGGCGAGCGCCTGGGCCTCGAGCAGCCGGAGCACGGTCACGTCGACGCCGTGGAGCGAGCGCGCGGACTCGACCACCGGGGCGACCTCCTGCCAGTACGGCACGGGGACCTCGAAGGGAGGCAGTGACCCGAGCACCTCACCTGCCCGATCGCACAGCACCAGCGTCACGGAACGAGGGGGCTTGGGCACGCCGCCACGGTAGCCTGCGCGGATGCCCCGGCTTGCGGACGTGATCGCCGTCCTCGACGAGCTCTACCCGCGCGAGACTGCGGCGGAGTGGGACTCGGTCGGTCCGGTGTGCGGTGACCCTGACGCGCAGGTCAGCGACGTGCTGTTCGCGATCGACCCGGTGCGGGCGGTGGTCGACGAAGCGCTACGGCTGGGTGTCCAGCTCCTTGTCACGCACCACCCGTTGTACCTGCGCGGGACGACGTCGGTGTATGCGGGGACCCCGAAGGGTGCGAGTGGTCCAGCGGCTCATCTCGGGCGGCTGCGCGCTGTACGTGGCGCACACGAACGCCGACGTCGCACGCGATGGTGTCTCGCAGGCGCTGGCCGATGCGCTGGGGCTGCGATCGACCCAGCCGCTGGCCGTCGAGCCGGGCCTGCCCGCGGGGTTGGGGAGCGGACGCGTCGGCGAGCTCGCCGAGGCGATGTCGCTGCGTGCCTTCGCCGACCTGGTGGCTGCCGCGCTGCCGACGACCCCGGTCGGCGTGCGGGTGGCCGGTGACCTGGACCGACCGGTGCGCCGCGTCGCGGTGTGCGGCGGATCCGGCGACAGCTACCTCGCCGACGTGACGCGTGCCGGCGCTGACGTCTACGTGACCGCCGACCTGCGTCACCACTACACCAGCGAGTACCTCGAGAGCGGCGCCGCGGCGCTGGTGGATCCGGGGCACTGGGCCAGCGAGTGGCCCTGGCTCGACCGGGGAGCGGCCGCCCTGCGTGCGAGCCGGGCTACGGTAGGAGTGCAGGTGTCCAGCATCGTGACCGACCCCTGGACCCTGCACCTCGACGGCCCCACCGAGCACCGACCAGAAGCCTGACCCGAACCTGCCGCACCAAGGAGCGCCCGCTGAACGCCGATCACGCCGACCAGCTCCGCCTGCTGGACGTCCAGGGACTCGACTCCCGGCTGGACCAGCTCGCCCATCGCCGTCGCACGTTGCCCGAGCTCGCGACCATCGAGCGGCTGACGACCGAGCTCGGCGAGGTTCGCGACCGGGTGGTCGCTGCGGAGACCGAGGAGTCGGACATCTCGCGCGAGGTGACGAAGGCCGAGAGCGATGTCCAGGCCGTCCGCGACCGGGCCGTCCGCGACCAGACCAGGCTCGACAACGGCAGCGTGGGATCGGCCAAGGAGCTCGAGGCGCTGCAGCACGAGATCGCCTCGCTCGCCAAGCGGCAGGGTGACCTCGAGGAGGTCGAGCTGGAGATCCTCGAGCGGCTCGAGTCCACCCAGACCTACCTCGCGGAGCAGCGGCTCCGTCGAGACGAGCTGGTCACCGAGCTGGCCGAGGTCGAGGCCGCCAGGGACGCCGCGTTCAGCGCGATCGACCAGGACCTCGGCTACCTCGCCGGCGAGCGGGAGCGGGCAGCTGTCGGCCTGCCAGAGGACCTCGTCACCCTGTACACGAAGCTGCGTGCGGACCAGGGCGGGATCGGCGCCGCCCCGCTCCAGCACGGCACCTGCCAGGGGTGCCGGTTGCAGATCACCCCGATCGAGATCGGCCGGATCAGGGCAGCCGACCCCAGCGAGGTCCTGCGCTGCGAGGAGTGCCGGCGGATCCTCGTGCGGACTGCCGACTCGGGTCTGTAGGTGGCCCGCAGGCTCATCGTCGAGGCGGACGGCGGATCGCGTGGCAATCCTGGTCCCGGCCGGCTACGGCGCGCTCGTGCGGGACGCCGAGACCGGCGTCATCCTGGTCGAGATCGCCGAGCACATCGGCGTCGCCTCGAACAACGTCGCCGAGTACCGCGGCATCATCGCGGGGCTGAGCGCCGCGCTGGAGATCGACCCCGAGGCCGAGGTCGAGGCCCGGCTGGACTCCAAGCTCGTGGTCGAGCAGCTCTCCGGTCGCTGGCAGGTGAAGCACCCGGACATGAAGGTGCTCGCCAAACGTGCGCTCTCGATCTGGCCCGGCGGCGACATCCGGTTCACCTGGGTTCCGCGGGCCCAGAACAAGGACGCGGACCGGCTCGCCAACGAGGCCCTCGACCTTGCCGCGAAGGGGCTCGCCTGGAGCCCGCGATCCGCGAACGTCCCGGTGCCGAGGCAGGTCCGGGTACGCCGAGCCGCTGGCGGAGCCCCTTGCTCCCGTCGAGGCGCAGCTGGACCTCGGGCTCGACCAGGCGGACCAGCCAGCGCCGACGCTGCTGGGCTGGGGAGCGCAGACAGCACCCCCGACGGCGTTCGCTGCTGCTGCGGCACGGTCAGACGGCGCACACCGTGGGCAAGAAGTTCAGCGGCTCCGGCGGTGCGGACCCCGGGCTCGACGCCGTCGGGCTCGAGCAGGCGCACGAGGCCGCGGCCGGGCTGGCGGCCCGCGGCGGCATCGCTGCCGTCGTCACCTCGCCGCTGCTGCGGGCCCGGGAGACCGCCGAGCAGGTGGCGATCGCCCTGGGCCTCGACGTCGTCGTCGACGAGGGGCTCACCGAGTGCAGCTTCGGCGACTGGGACGGTTTCAGCTTCGCTGAGGTGGCCGAGCGGTGGCCGGCGGAGATGGCTGCGTGGCTGGGGTCGACGGCAGTCGCCCCTCCGGGCGGAGAGTCGTTCGACGCGGTGGATGCGCGGGTCCGCCGAGCGCGGGACGCGGCTCGTCGAGCAGTACCGCGAACGGACCGTGCGTGGTGGTCAGCCACGTGACACCCGATCAAGGTGTTCGTGCTGGCAGGCGTTGGGTGCCCCGCTGGCGGCGCTCTACCGGCTGGAGCTCAGGCCCGCGTCGCTGAGCAGCGTGGCCTGGTTCGCGGACGGCAACGCGTCGCTGCGGACGTTCAACGACACCTCGCACCTCACGGCCTCGGCCGCGGACCGACGCTCGATCTAGCGCCGCTGTTCTTGGGTCGGGGCCCGGTGCCTCAGACCTCGGTGACGATGACGTCGACGGTGTGCGGCTTGCCAGGACGCGGCGGCGCGCCCTCTTCGCCCTGGTAGCCAAGGTCGCGGACGACCTGGACGAACTTGGCTGGCGTGCGCGGGTCGGCGCCGGAGTCCAGCAGCGCCCGCACCAGCCGACCCTTGGTGGCCTTGTTGAAGTGGCTGACGACCATCCGGGAGTCGCGGTCGCCAGGGATGCGCTCCTGCAGCACGCGCACGGTGACGGTGCGCTTCGCGGTAGCCGGGTCCGGCCGCCAGAGGTTCGCGTAGGTCGACGAGCGGAGGTCGAGCACGAGTCCTCGCCCGGCCGGCGTGGCCAGGATCGCGGCCATCGCGTCGGTCAGGGGCTGCTTCCAGAGTGCGGTCAGGGTCCCCAGCGCCGGCAGGCTGGCGTCGCCGGAGAGGCGATAGGCGGGCACCCGATCGTTGATGCGTAAGGCTCCCCAGAGCCCGCTGAAGACGAGCAGGCTGCGTGCTGCCCGTCGCCTGGCGGCGGGATCCAGGCTCGCGAGGTCGAGGGAGTCGTAGAGGACGCCGGTGTACAGCGACGCGACGGGCAGCACCCTCGCGTCGTGAAGTCCCGCGTTGCGGCTGATCTCCTCAGCCAGCCCCGGCGGGAGTCCGAGCGTCACGCGGGCGGCCTCGGGGTCGGTCCGGCACAGCGTCACGAGCGTGCTGAGCAGCCGTCGTCGGGTCGGCGTGAGCTCGGGCATCGAGAGCGAGTCGAGGTCCAGCGGGCGCCCACGACGCGGACTGCTGGCCTTCCCCTCGGACGGCGGCAGCAGGACGAGCACGATCTCAGACCCTAGCGCCCCGACACCGTCCGCCTCACGTCGACCGTGCTCGTCCCCGCGACGGATAACGTGACCGGTGCCTCGTCATCGCCTACGCCTGCAGCCAGCCGACGCCAAGACCTCGCCCCCATGTTCGAGGCCTTGCGCACCGAGCTGGGTGTCCCTTCGCAGCTTCGCGCCGCAGGTGCTGGCCGAGGCTGAGGCAGCGGCCCAGAAACCACGCCTCCCGGACCTCGACCTCACCGACATCCCGTTCGCCACCATGGACCCGGCTGGCTCCAAGGACCTCGACCAGGCCTATTTCATCGAGCGGACCAGCAGCGGCTACCGCGTCCGCTACGCCATCGCGGACGTCGCGGCCTTCGTCGCGCCGGGGGAGCGGTCGACGCCGAGGCCCACCGCAGGGTCGAGACCCTCTACGCGCCCGACGGCAGGGTGCCCGCTGCATCCGACGGTGCTCAGCGAGGGCGCGGCCTCGTTGCTGCCGGGGGAGCTGCGGCCGGCGCTCGTGTGGACGCTCGATCTCGACGCGCACGGGCGAGCTCGTCGGCACCCGCGTCGAGCGCGCCGCAGTGCGCAGCCGTGAGCAGCAGGACTACCCGACGATGCAGGCCCAGCTGGACGCCGGCAGCGCGGCCGAGCCGGTGCGGCTGATGCGCGAGGTCGGGCTGCTGCGGCAGGAGCTCGAGCAGGCGCGGGGCGGCATGAGTCTCAACGTGCCCGAGCAGGAGGTCGTGCCGACGGCTGACGGGCGGCTGGCCCTGCACTTTCGTGCAGGTCTGCTGATCGAGGACTGGAACGCGCAGATCTCGTTGCTGACCGGGATCGCGGCGGCGAAGCTGATGCTCGCCGGGGGCGTCGGGGTGCTCAGGACTATGCCGCCGGCGCAGCAGTGGGACGTCGACCGCCTGCGTCGGATCGCCAAGGCCCTGCACATCAGCTGGCCAGGCTCGGTCTCCTACGGCTTGCTGCTCGCGGGGATGGACGGCACCAAGGGTCACGAGGCGGCGTTCCTCAGCGAGGCGACCAGCCTGTTCCGGGGCGCGGCCTACGCATCGTTCGAGGGTGCGCCCCCGGCGTTGACCACCATGCGGCGATCGCTGCGCCCTACGCCCACTGCACCGCACCGCTGCGCCGGCTGGTCGACCGGTACGCGGGGGAGGTCTGTGTCGCGCTGTCGCGCGGGCACGCCGGTACCGGCGTGGGTGCTGGAGGCGTTGCCCGCGCTGCCCGCGGAGATGGCGGAGGGCATCCATCGGGGCAACCAGCTCGACCACGCGAACGTCGACTTGGTCGAGGCGGCGGTCCTCGCACCAGGCGTCGGGCAGGTGTTTCCGGCAACGGTGGTGGACGTGGATGCCAAGCGCGGCGGAGGCACCGTCCAGCTCGCCGAGCCTGCGGTGCTGGCTCGCTGCGACGGCAACCTGCCGCTGGGCGATGCCGTCCAGGTGAAGCTGGTGACCGCTGACGTGGCCACGCGCACGGTGGCGTTCACCCGGGTCGGCTGATCGCGGCTACTCTGTGCGCACGACGGACGAGCCGGCTGGGCGGCCGCGTCGGCACTGGGCAACCGGTGCGCCGAGGAAAGTCCGGGCTCCACAGGGCAAGGTGGTGGGTAACGCCCACCCGGGGTGACCCGCGGGACAGTGCCACAGAAAACAGACCGCCGGTAACGGCTTCGGCCAGGCCGGTAAGGGTGAAACGGTGGTGTAAGAGACCACCAGCGTCCGGGGTGACCCGGACGGCTCGGTAAACCCCACCTGGAGCAAGGTCAACAGGGTGCTTCGGGTACCTGCGCAAGCGTTCGAGGGCTGCCCGCCCGAGCCTGCGGGTAGACCGCACGAGCCTGCGGCAACGGCAGGCCTAGAGGGATGGTCGCCGACCGCGACTGCCGTAGGGCGTCGCGGCCACAGAACCCGGCGTACAGGCCGACTCGTCCGTCGCCTCCCGCTCAAACAAGATCGATATGCCTCTCTGACCTGCGCTTATACGTCTCTCACTGTCTTTCATAGTCCGCCGGAAATGTCCCGTTGTCTGGATGCCCCTGCGACGTCCCAGCCAAGATCATCAGCCCCAGTGACGTCCCAGAGCAAGATCGTTCCGGGCCGTAGTAGAGTGCAGGCTCATCGTCACTCTCCTTGTCGTCGCGAGTCCCTGGCAGGGAAGGGCTCTGAAGAGGTCTTAGCGACAACTCCCGAGCGGGTCACGGGACCCGCACTATATCGGCACCTACGGGTCGTCTTGAAGCAGCGCGTCCTGGACCCGGCTCGGGAACCTCCGCCAGTCGATGTCCTCGTCGGCATCGACTGACCGTTCGATGATCTCGGCCATGACCTGGAAGACCGACTCTGCGCTCACGACCTTCCATTGCTCTCCTGCATGATCACTGCAGTGATCTCGCAGGTCCCATACGGCACCGACGAGAGCCTGCGCCGATGTCTGCACGTCCCTAGCCATGCACACCACCCTAGGGGAACGCCGGTTCACGATCAGCGGCCATCGCGCGGGCGCCCGCACCGAATGGCACCTCTCTGTTGTCAAGACGCCTTTGCTGCGGCGGGCGTAGCGTGTGGTCGGGGCCCGGGTTGTGGCTTGATCGAAGAGTCGACCGTCGGGGTTGGGTTGGCCGCGCTGATCTTCGTAGTCGCCCCCATGTGCCCTCCCGGGCCCCGCTGTTCTGCTTTGGTCTTGTCGTTGGCCAGGTGCCGGTAGACGGCTGCGCTGATCTTGCGTTTGAGGCAGCGCAAGGCTTCCTTCTTCGTCTTTCCCTCGGCGAGCTTGCGCCGGTAGTAGGCGCGCCCTGGGGTGTCGTTGCGGATCTGGGTGACCGCGGCCATGTGCAGGGCGTGGTTGAGTCGGCGGTTCCCGCCGAGGTTCAGGATGAACGGGCCTTGTCCGCCGCCGCTGCCCCACTCGATCGGCGCGGTCCCGTTGTAGGAGGCGAAGTGCGCCTCGTCGACGAACCGGGACACGTCGAGGACCTCACCGAGGATCAGCGCCGCGGTGATCGCGCCGACCCCGTAGATCTCGGTGACGCTCGTCTCGGTGGCGGCCACCAGCTCCTTGATCTGCGCCCCGACGGCCTTGATCTTCTTGTCGACGGCGACCAGCTCAGTGTGCATGTCGACAGCTATCGACTTACGCATCCGACCGACCTCGTCGCGGGGCCGGACCGAGGCCAGCAGGGTCTTGGTCCGGGCTGCGGTCAGACCCCGTTTCGTCCCACCGGGCAACAGGATCAGCAGCTCACGCTGGAGCCGGCAGACGATCTGGGTCCGGGTCGAGACGAGCTCGGCGCGGCGGTGCGCGAGCAGCCGCAGCGTCGCGGCCCGCTCATCCGGAACCACCTCAGCCAGCCGCGGGGCGTGCAGCCCCACCAACGCGATCGACAGCGCGTCAGTGTCATCCGACTTGCGTCCGTTCCCACCGGCGAAGACCCGCACCAGTGCCGTGCGCCGGGTCGGCACGTCCAGCACCCGCTCACCGGAGGCCACCAGGCGCTGCGACAGCGGCTTCCCGACCCCGTTGCAGCCCTCGATCGCCCACGTCCGCGTCTTGAACCGGCGGGCGAAGACCCCGAGCTGGCGCAGGCCAGCAGTGGACGTCGGGAACGTGCCCCGATCCAGGACCTCACCGCGGGCATCAACAACAACGACGGCGTTGATCCGCTTATGCGGATCCACTCCGATCACGACCGGCTTGCTGACTCCCCGCATCCCAATGCTCCCTTCCGACGGCGGACAAGAACCCGCGGGAAGGGCAGTGCTACTTCGGGCGTAGCAGTCCTCTCTCGAGCCACATTCCCGCACGGCGCCTGCCGGTCGCTAGCCATTCGCGAGCCACAGCAATCACGCACTGGGCAGCCGGTTCGCGAGCGACCCGCCAGGCACCTAACCCGAGCCTCGCGCAGGCCCGGGCATGCAAGGAAGTCTCAAGTAGCCGGATATCGGGCGCACCCATCGGCACCTCGGTGCGTACGGACCCGAGGGGGTGACGATGGGGAAGTTCGGGTCGAAATTATCCATCAGGGATCGAAAGTCGTGAAGGTACCGCAGCGTCGCCAGTTAACGTGACCGTACCGGCATGGGCTAGCTTCTGCGCCCCGGCCGGCTGCAAGATCACGCCGACCAGTGCCGCCTTGGGACCGGACACGGTGAGCTGGGTGTCCGGCGCCGCGCGCGGGCGTTGAGGACGCCCGCGCCTGACCCACATGGTCCAGGTCTCGTCGAGGTCGGTGAAGGCGAAGTCGATGCGCAGGTCGACCTCGGCGGCCTTGTCGCCGATCACGTGGACGGCGGCGAAGTCGAACAGGATGTCGATCGGCATCGCCAGGATGGTGTCCGGGCTGGCGGTGGCGAACGGCGGCGTCGGCAGGACGCCCTCGCGCAGTTCCCGCGCGGCGGTGAGGAAGATGCCGCGCCACTGCGGGCCTTCGGTCTGGTAGCCCATCTGCTCGTAGGCGTCGGCCTGCAGGTTCTTCGCGTCCTGGTTGTCGGGGTGGGCGAAGACCAGCTTGTGCAGGATCTCGGCGGCCCAGCGGTAGTCGCCGTCATCGAAGGCCCGCTGGCCTTCGGCCATGATCTCCTCGGCGCCGATCAGGTCGACGTAGCGCTTGGCGGACTCGACCGGGATGTGCGGGTGCAGCGACACGGGTCGCCGTCCCACATGCCCAGTTCCTTGGTGAACACGCGCGCGCACGTCGTGGTGCAGGGTGCCGTGGTAGCCGCGGTTGTACCACTTGCGGCCGAGCTCGTCGGGCAGCTCGATCACCTCGGCGGCCTCGAGCGGGGTGTAGCCCTTGTTGGCCAGCCGCAGCGCCTGGTCGTGGATGTACTTGTACGTGTCGCGCTGGGTCTTCGATGAACGCGCACGATTTGTCGTTGCCCCACACCGGCCAGGTGTGCGGCCCGTAGTGCACCTCGGCCTGGTCGCCCCACCGCTCGAGGGTCTCGTCGAGGTAGCGGGCGAAGTTCCGGGCGTCGCGGGTCCGTGCGCCGCGCAGCGTCTGGATGTTGTGCAGGGAGTGGTTGGCGTTCTCCGCGCAGGTCAGCGCCTTCAGCTCCGGGATCCAGATGTGCATCTCCTCCGGCGCCTCGGTGTCCGGGGCGTAGAGGAACTCGAACGTCAGCCCGGCGATGCTCGCGGGCCTGGTCCGGTCTGCGGTGATCGGGTCGGTCGGGGAGATGTAGGAGATGGTCGATGCGCCTGGGTGGTTGGCGATCCCGATGCCGCAGGTGACGAACTGCTTCGGGTCCAGGTCGAGCAGGCTGCCGAACGCGTAGCGGCCCGGCGGGACATGGCGTTGCCGGCGATGACGTTCTCGCCGATCGCGAACTTGTCGAACGAGGCGATCGTGCCCGGCGCGATGATCGGCACCTTGCCCGACGCCACATCGGCCGGGTCCACCACGCCCTTGACGCCGCCGTAGTGGTCGATGTGCGTATGCGTGTAGATCACCGCGACGACCGGCTTGTCGGCGACGTGCTCGCGGAACAGCCCCAACCCCTGCGCGGCGGCCTCGACCCCGGCTGGTGCAGTCGATGATGACCAAGCCCGTCGTCGCCCTCGACGATGGTCAGGTTCGCCGATGTCGTTGTTCCGCACCTGATACAGGCCGTCAACGACCTTGTACAGACCGGCCTCGTGATCACCTGCGCCTGACGCCACAGGCTCGGGTTCACGGTGTCTGGGGCGTCCGAGTCCATGAGGTAGCCGAAGTCGGCGAGGTCGATCAGCGCATGACCGTCAGCGGCGACTAGCTTCCCACCCGGCAGGGGTGCGATCAGCCCGCGCTTCGCATCCTCGAAGTCCTGCCGGTCCTCCATGTCGTACAGACCAAGGGCTTCGCGGTTGGTCACCGTTGTCGTCAGCGACGCGTCCTTCGGCGAATATGACACAACATCTCCCGGCATGGTCGACGAGACGCGACGTTCACGTCTCGACGTCCACCCTCTCGACGCCCGAGGCAAACATCAAGTCGTGGGGTGAGGCCGCACATAGTGGCGGTGATCTCAACGGGTCGACGCAACACCCTGTTCTTCTTGGGAGTCGCGTCGATTGGAGGGCTTGATGTTGAGATTGACGCCGGAGCAGAAGTTGGTGATCCCGGAGCGGACCGCGGCGGGGTTCCGTCGCGGACGATCGCTCGGGATCTTGGCCGTCATCGCACGGTGCACTGCTCCGACAGTACTTACCGAAGGGCAAGAGCATGGCCCGCTACACCCAAGCCGACCTGCACCAGATCGCCGACCGGCTCAACGACCGACCTCGACAGACCCTCGGCTTCATGACACCGGCACAGAACTCGAGCAGGCGTTGCGCTGACCACTTGAGACCGCTGCACGTCCGTGCTGCCGGATGAGCTAGTCAGTCTCACGGATCGTGCGACCAAGCAAAGCCCTGGCGGTCTCGTTGTCTTCGTCTACAAGGCGTTGGAGAGTGGGCACGTCGCCGCGCTCGAAGGCGATCTCAGCCAGTCGATCCGCTGCTGTCATACTGCCAGAGTCGATCAGGTAGTTCAGCGTCACCACGTCGCGCTTGGATGCCGCAAGAGCGGCGAGGCGGTCCCCGGCGCTCTCGTTCCCGGCGTCGATCAGGTACTTGAGCGTGGCGACGTCCTGGTCACCCTCTGCCAGCTCGGCAAGGCGGTCAGCGGCTTCCTCGTTGCCCTCGTCGACAAGCGCGCGGAGGGCGTTGCGATCCTCGGTAGCCATACGCCGACACTACGCCCGGCCCGCCCCCTGCAGGCGCTGAGACGGACGCGGCTTGGGCGCACCGAACGGCGAATCTAGAGCGTGCAGTTTCCGTACGGGCATCGAGTCGATCGCCTCTGTTGCTATGAACGGCACGCCTGAAGCTCGAAGGAACATGGGACCGAGTCACCGCACGTCAGCGCCTTGTCGGAAGTACTCACAGGTGTACCGCCGACTCGTCAGTCGCGTCGCCTCTGACCCGACTGTCCACGTACCTGACACGCCCCAAGGGGGTTGCGCCGGTAGGGGTACGGACAGGGTCTCCCTCATTCCAGCCACGCCCGTACCGTGGATGTCATGAACGCGAAGAGCGAGATCAGCGACTTCTTGACGACGCGTCGCGCAAGGCTCACTCCGGATCAGGCTGGCCTGCCGGTCTACGGGACCAATCGGCGAGTGACGGGCCTGCGGCGCGAAGAGGTCGCCCTGCTGGCGGGGATCAGCGTCGAGTACTACACCCGGCTTGAGCGGGGCAACGTCGGCACCGTCTCCGACGGCGTCATCGAGGGCATCACGCACGCACTGCAGCTCGACGACGCGGAACGCGATCACCTCGTGCGGCTCGTGCACATCGCGACGACTCGGCGCGCTGCTCGGCGCAGCCCGACCAGGAAGCGCGTTCGACCGACGATCCAGCGGATGCTGGATCTCATGCCGATGCCGGCCTACCTCCGCAACGGCCGGATGGACATCCTCGCCGCGAACGACCTGGGCAGGGCGCTCTATAGCCCCATGTACGACGAGCTGGGCGAGGCTCCGAACAGCGCTCGCTTCGCGTTCCTCGGCCGAACGGCGCCGGAGTTCTTCGTCGATTTCGACAAGGTGCAGAGCGACTCGGTCGCCTTCCTGCGCGCGGAGGCCGGGCGCGATCCGTTCGACAAGGAGCTCCAAGACCTCATCGGTGAGCTGTCGACTCGAAGCGAGACCTTCCGTCAGCTGTGGGCAGCGCATGACGTCCGGTACCACCGCACCGGAGCCAAACGGCTGCACCACCCGATCGTCGGGGACCTGATCCTCGACTTCGAGGCGTTCGAGCTGCCCGGCGACCAGGGGCAGCGCCTGAATCTCTACTCCGCCCCACCGGACTCGCCGTCCGCCGAGGCACTCAGCATGCTCGCGAGCTGGACAGCGCGTGAGCCGACGATCAACGAGAAGGCATCATGGAACTCCTGACCAAGCCGTCGACAGTGAAGGCGCCCTCCGAGTGGTTCACCGGGGATGTCTGGTTCGACACCATCGTGCGCAGCGACAACGTCCCCGGCATGCGCGTCAACGCTGTCCGGTTCTCGCCGTGCGCCAGAACCGCGTGGCACAGCCATGGACTCGGTCAGACGCTCCGCGTCACCGAGGGCATCGGGATCGTGGCGACCCGCGACAAGGTGATCGTGATGCGTCCCGGAGACACGGTGTACACCCCACCGGGTGAGGAGCACTGGCATGGCGCCCTGCCCGAGCACTTCATGACCCATCTGGCGATGTGGGAGGGCGATGACGCCGTCTGGGGCGAGCAGGTCACCGACGAGCAGTACCAGGCAGCCACGGTGGGGCGATGACCGAGGTCGTGGTCGTCATCGGACCTGGCTCGATCGGCCAGGCCATCGGCAGGCGGGTGGGCAGTGGCAAGCACATCGTGCTCGCCGACCTGTCCGCCGCCAACGCCGACGCTGCAGCCCCGACTCTTCCCCGGCTCGGAGACACCCCGGCCGCGTGCACCTAGCCCGTGACGTCGCCACGAGCGACGGCGCCTGCAGCCAGACGAGGTGGCCAACGTGGCCGCCCTGCTCATGAGCAGTGACGGTGCGTTCATCACTGGCAGCGACATCCTGATGGACGGCGGGGTCACGGCCTCCTACTTCTACGGCGAGCTGGCGCCGCAGGCCTGACGGGCCAGGGGACTGCCGCAACCGACCGACACAGCTCGGACAGGTCGCGAGTCTTCGTCCAACGGCAACTGCAAACCGGCATCCTGTCCGTGTGGATGCTGTCGAGGGGGAGGCCCAGCCTGGCGGGGCGGTGCCGCTGTCGACAGTCCTCCGCGAGTGGGGACGGATCGGAATCATCGGGTTCGGCGGCCCTCCCACGCACATCAGGCTGTTGCGCGAGCTCTGCGTCGATCGAAAGAGCTGGATCGGGCCGCAGGAGTTCGAGGACGCCATCACCGCGTGCAACCTCTTACCCGGTCCGGCGTCGACGCAGCTCGCGATCTTCTGCGCCTGGCGGGTGCGCGCCCGGGCGGGCGCGATCATCGGCGGGCTCGCGTTCATCGTCCCCGGTCTGCTGCTCATCCTCGCGCTGTCCGCGGCCTTCCTGGCCGGCTCGCCCCCGCGGTGGATCGAGGCGGCAGGGGCGGGCGCTGGCGCAGCCGTCGCCGCGGTGGCGGTGCACGCCGGCACAGCACTCGTCCCGAGCAGCTGGAGGAGGGCAGCAGGAGACTCACGCGCCACGCGACTGCGCTGGCTCCTGTTCCTCGGCGCCGGGGCGCTGTCAGCCGCGACCCTCGGCGCGTACGTCGTGCTCGTCATCCTCGGCTGCGGAGCCGTCGAGCTCGCCTGCCATGTCGATCCACGACGCGACCGGGGCCGGTCCGCGCACGTCGCGCCAGCCCTGGCCGGCGCCGTTGTCGCGGCCAGCGGGGTCTGGTGGTCGCTGGGCTGGGTCGCCGTCAAGGTGGGTGCGCTGTCCTACGGAGGCGGCTTCGTCATCATCCCCCTCATGCAGGCCGATGCTGTGAGCCACTACCACTGGATGACACCGCCCCAGTTCCTGAACGCGGTCGCCCTCGGGCAGGTCACGCCGGGTCCCGTGGTGCTGACCGTCGCCGTGGTCGGCTACGCCGCCGCAGGCGTGCTCGGTGGGCTCTTCGCGACCGCCGTCGCGTTCTCGCCGTCGTTCGCGTTCGTCCTGCTCGGCGCCAGCCGCTTCGACAGGCTCCGCGCCAACCCAACCGTCCGCAGCTTCCTCAACGGCTCAGGACCCGCGGCCATCGGCGCCATCCTGGGTTCGGCCGTGCCGTTGGCGCGCGCCCTGGGGCAACCATGGCAGGCAGCAATCCTCGTCGGCGCCGCCACCCTGATGTTCCCTCTCCGCAGGAGCGCGGTCCTGACGCTGCTCCTGGCTGGGCTCGTCGGAGTCCTGCTCGTCGCCGCGGGTGCCCCGTTGCCGGGTTAGCCCGAGCCGAGCGCTTGCGGGACGGTCAGACGGCGTTGCGGGTCTTCGAAGGCAGCAGCGCGACAACGATCAGGGCGATCCACGAGAAGAAGAAGGCGAGCACGCCCCAGCCGAAGGCATGACGGCCCTTGCGAGCAGCGATGGTCGACGTCCAGGCGATGATCAGCACCCAGATGATGAAGCCGACGATGCCCACCAGGACGCGGCCGGCTGACGCAGCCACCAGGTCTGTTACGGCCATGTGTACTCCTAGGTTAGGGACGACGAAGCGCGTCCAGCGTCTGCCGGGGCAAGTGATATCACGGACGAAGCCACCAGCGCTCTGGCTACTGCTTGCTCATCGCTACCTGGAGCCGCTGCTCGACCGTGATCTGGTCGCCGTGGTCGTCGTCCCCGAGGTCGAGACGCACCCAGTTGACGGTGCCGGTGAAGACGCTCTCCTCAGGGGTGTAGTCGTTGCTGACCGGCGAAGCGGTGTCCACGCCGAGGTCCAGGGTCTCGTCCGCGGAGAACAGCATCGGGACGGTGGCCTCGACCCGACCCGAACCGACGTCCTCGCCGTCGACGGACAACGTGACCGTGCCGCCCTTGCCGAGGCCGCCGCCGTCGTAGGCGAAGTGGGCGCGCACCTCGTGCGTCCCGGCGGGAACGGCCTTGGTGCCCTGTACCGTGAAGCGCTGCAGACCGAAGACGTTGTAGCAGTAGCGGGGCACGCCGTCGATCAGGAACAGCACCCACCCACCGAACGCCCCGCCCTGCGCCACGATCACGCCGTGCGCGCCGTCAGCAGGGACGACGATCTCGCTGGTGATGCTGTGCGACTTGTTCTTGATGTTCAGGATGGCGTTCTCCGACAGTCGGCGCATGCCGCCGTAGAGGGTCTGCGTCGTTCCCTTGGCCAGCGTCGGGCGGCCGGCGAGATCGCTGTTGAAGCGCTCCACCCGGCGGTCGTCCAGGGGGAGGACGTTGTACTTGGTGGCTTCGATGATGAAGAGCCGCTGCAGCTTGTGCAGCATGTCGGGCCGCTCGGCGGCGAGGTCCCGGGCCTGGGTCCAGTCGGTGTTCGTGTCGTAGAGCTCCCAGTCGTCGTCGTCCAGCTCGGGCAGGCCCTCCACCACCCACGGGGTGCTGTGCCGGGTGACCGCGGTCCAGCCCTTGTGGTAGATCCCGCGGTTCCCGAACATCTCGAAGTACTGCGTCTCCCGGAACTCCGGGGCATCCGCGTCGTCGAAGCTGGGGCGCATGCTCACGCCCTCGAGCGGACGCTGCTGGATCCCGTTGACGAAGTCCGGCTGCGGCAGGCCTACGACGTCGAGCACCGTCGCGGCGACGTCGATGACGTGCGAGAACTGGTGCCTGGTCTCCCCGCGGGCGCTCACGCCGGCCGGCCAGTGGACGATGGTGCCGTTGCGCGTCCCGCCGAAGTGCGACGCGACCTGCTTGGTCCACTGGTACGGGGTGTCCATCGCGTGCGCCCAGCCGACGGCGTAGTGGTTGTAGCCCTCGGGCGTGCCGAACTCGTCGACATGCGCCGCCATGAACTCGGGCGTCTCGAGCGCAGACGCGCCGTTGAGCATGATCAGCTCGTTGAACGTGCCGTTGACGGTGCCCTCGGCGCTCGCGCCGTTGTCGCCGACGATGTAGTAGACGAGGGTGTTCTCCAGCTCGCCGAGATCGGCGATGGCGTCGACCACGCGTCCGACGTGGTGGTCGGCGTGCTCGAGGAAGGCCGCGTAGATCTCCATCTGCCTGGCGAGGATGGGCTTCAGCACCTCGGGCATGTCGTCCCAGGCGGGGATCTCGTCCGGGCGAGCAGTCAGCTCGGCGTCGGCGGGAATGACACCGAGCTCCTTCTGCCGGGCGAAGGTCTGCTCGCGCAGGACATCCCAGCCGGCGTCGAACTGGCCGACGTACTTGTCCCGCCACTCGTCCGGGACGAGGTGCGGAGCATGCGTCGCGCCCGGCGCGAAGTAGAGGAAGAACGGCTTGTCGGGGGCCAGCGACTTCTGCTGCCGCACCCAGCCGATCGCCCGGTCGGCGAGATCCTCGCTCAGGTGGTAGCCCTCGGCCGGAGTCTTGGGCGGTTCGATCGCGGTGGTGCCCTCGTACAGGGCCGGGAAGAAGTTGTTCGTCTCGCCCGCGATGAAGCCGTAGAAGTACTCGAAGCCGCTCCCCGTCGGCCAGCGGTCGAACGGGCCGGCCGGGCTCGCCTCCCACACGGGGACCTCGTGGGACTTCCCGATCTGCGCGGTGCTGTAGCCGTTCAGCCGCAGCGTCTCCGCGAGCGGGGCGCAGCTCAACGGCCGGATCGAGTTGTTGCCGGGCGCGGAGGTCGCGATCTCGGTGATGCCGCCCATGCCCACCGTGTGGTGGTTGCGGCCGCTGAGCAGGGCCGCCCGCGTGGGCGAGCACAGGGCCGTCGTGTGGAAACGGGTGTAGCGCAGCCCCGCCTCGGCCAACCGGTCCGCAGTTGGCGTCAGGCACGGACCCCCGAACGTGCTCGGCGCCCCGAAGCCGCAGTCGTCGATGAGCACGATCAGCACGTTGGATGCGCCGGCCGGCGGACGCAGCGGGGTGATCGGCG
Organism: uncultured Actinomycetota bacterium; assembly: GCA_963819215.1. Lineage (GTDB taxonomy): Bacteria > Actinomycetota > Actinomycetes > Prado026 > Prado026 > CAWFVK01. The sequence continues at coordinate 166,040 of CAWFVK010000002.1, forward strand.
CGTAGGAGGTGTCGGGGTCCTTCGCGTCGTAGGTGGTGAGCCCCACGTGCGCGCGCTCGGGGATCGGAAGAACACTCCGCGAAAAGGACTCACCCATGACCGTCTCCTTCGAAGCACCTCGTGAAGTTGGCACGCTACTGGACGCGCAGCAGCGCCGGGGAGGCAAGGTCATGTCCGGCTCACGAACTCGGCGCGACGCTTATTCAGTTGAGCGCAGCGGGCCGCGTTGAGAGGCTCCAGGACATGCCCCATGACACCGTCGAGCCGCCGTTCGATCAGTTCCTGGCCACCGCGGAAGCGGTCGCACGGGAACGGCCCGAGGTGGATCTCGAGCTTGCTCGTGAGGTGTTCCTCGAGGCAGCCACCCTGCTCCACAACGGCCTCGCGCTGGATGGCCTCGACGAGCATGACGCGAGCGCGGTGGTCGCAGGCCTCTGTGTCGATCTCGTGGTGGCAGATCCGGGCGCGGCGGTGCGGGCCCGCGCGCGAGCCGTGCTGGAACACCCCGGAGACCTGCACGACCCGGAAGGCGCGTCTACCTCATACCTGATCGCTGCCCAGATCATGCAGCTCTGAGGTCCAGGCGCCGCACAGGGTGCAGGCGTCGGACGCGGCGCCGCTCCGCATAGCCTGGGGAGGTTGGTGTCCCGACGCCTCGGCAGACCGGAGAACATCGTGGGAGAGCTAGCCCTGGTCACGGGTGCGTCGTCCGGGATCGGCCGCGCCTTCGCGCAGCGCCTGGGCGCCGAGGGTTACGACCTCGTGGTCGTCGGTCGCCGCGGCGACCGGCTGGCGGAGCTCGCTGCGTCGCTGCCGGACGTCGTCGTCCGCGCCGCTGGTCGTCGACCTCGCCACCGACGCCGGGGTGCAGGCGGTCGCCGACGTGTGCGCCGAGGAACCGCTGACGATGCTGGTCAACAACGCCGGCGTCGCGCACTACATGGCGTTCGCCGAGCTGCCAGCGGACAAGGCCGACGAGCTCCTGCATGTGAAGGTCGTCGCGCCGACCATGCTCGCCCGCGCCGCCGTCCCGGGGATGGTGGCGCGAGGCACCGGCACGATCGTCAACGTCGCCGGGATGCTGGCCTTCAGCGGGCCGGCCGAACAGGCGCAGCTGCCACGACGGGTCGTCTACACAGCCACCCTCGCGCACCTGGTCGCCCTCACGCAGGTCCTGCACGAGGAGCTGAAGTCGAGCGGGGTCAGGGCGCAGGTGGTCTGCCCCGGCGTGGTCGCCACCGAGTTCCACGAGCGCCAGGGACTCGACCTCAGCGCCGTGCCCCGGATGTCGGCGGAGGATGTCGTGACGGCCAGCCTGCGCGGCCTCGAGCTCGGGGAGGTCGTGTGCGCGCCGGGCGTCGAGGACAGCGGGTTGCTCGAGGCCGTGTTCGCCGCCGATCTCGCAGCGTTCGCGGGCCAGTCACCGCAGCTCGCCGCGCGCTACCGACGCTGACCCGCGGATGCTGGCGTAGGCCCGACGGTCAGTCGCCGAGCTTGTGCAGGATGCGCACCAGGTTGGCGCGGTCGGTCGCGCTGAGCGACCCGAAGTAGGCCTCGGCGTCGGCTGCGCGTGCCACCCGGATGCTGTCCGCCGCGCGCCGCCCCTCGTCCGTGAGCTCGACCAGGGTCGCTCGCCGGTCCTGCGCGTCGGGTACCCGAACCGCCAGACCGCGCTGCTCGAGCGCGTCGACGACCTCGGTCGTGGAGCGGGCGGCGATCCGGAGCCAGTCCGAGAGCTCGCTGAGACGCATCGGGCCGTGCGCGTCCAGCGTCCCGAGCGCTCGGGCGTGCGACGGCGCGATGTCCCACGGGGCCAGCGTGGCCCTGGAGAGCTCGCGGAGCTTGCGCGAGACGGCGCGGAAGAGCTCGGGCAGGGAGTCCTCGACCTCGGCCACGCGGAATAGCGTAGCAGCGAACCCTGTTGTAACCTCATGTTGAGGTAACCTCAGCAAAGCGTGGTCCCGGTGCTGCCAGGCGCCGCACCGCAGGACCCTCCAGCACGTCAGCCGAAAGGAGCCTTCATGGACTCCCCAACCTTCACTGGTCGCCGATCCGGCGGAACCAGCCCCACCGACCGCGCAGCGGATCGCGCCCAGGCCCGAACCGTCTCGCTGGGCCGGGTCGCGCGCCTGTTCGCGCCCTACCGCTGGCAGCTCGGGCTCGTCACGGCGATCATCGCCGCGTCGTCCTTGGTCGCCATGGCATCCCCGTTCCTGCTCAAGGCCGTGATCGACACCGCGCTGCCGCAGCAGAACCTCGCCCTGCTCAGCCGGCTGGTGATCGGCATGGTCGCCGTCGCCGCCGTGACCGCAGCCTTCGGCGTGGTCCAGACCCTGATCAGCACCCGGGTCGGGCAGCAGGTCATGCACACGCTTCGCACAGACGTCTTCGGCCACCTGCAGCGCCAGTCGGTCGACTTCTTCACCCGGACGAGGTCGGGAGAGGTGCAGTCCCGCATCACCAACGACATCGGCGGCATGCAGTCCGTCGTCACCTCCACCGCGACGTCGATCGCGTCCAACCTGACCACCGCCGTGGCGACCGTCGTCGCGATGGCAGCCCTCTCGTGGCGGTTGTCCCTGATCTCGCTGCTGGTCATGCCTCCCTCGCTCTGGCTGACCCGGCGGGTGGCGCGGCTACGCCGAGCCATCACGGCCGACCGGCAGCGTGAGCTGGCCGACCTCAACGTCACCATCGAGGAGGGGCTGTCGGTCAACGGGGTGCAGCTCAGCCGGACCATGGGCACCGGGCCGGCCATGGTCGAGCGCTTCTCCGGCTCGTCCGAGCGCCTCATCGACCTCGAGCTGCGCTCGGAGCTCGCAGGCCGGTGGCGAATGGCCTCGATGAGCATCATCTTCGCCGCGATCCCCGCCGCCATCTACCTGAGCGCCGGCCTGCCCGGCACCTCGGGGAGCATGACGATCGGCACGCTGGTCGCGTTCACCGCCCTGCAGGCCGCGCTCTTCCGGCCGCTGATGGGACTGCTCAACGTCGGCGTCTCGCTGAACAGCTCGCTGGCGCTCTTCGCCCGGATCTTCGAGTACCTCGACCTCCCTGTCGACGTCGACGATCCAGCCGACCCGATCACCATCGACCCGGCATCGGTGGCCGGTCATGTGCGGTTCGAGGACGTCACCTTCGCCTACCCGGGCAGCGACACCAGCGCTGTCGCCGGCGTGAACCTCGACGTCCCGGCGGGCACGACGCTGGCCCTGGTCGGCGAGACCGGTTCCGGCAAGTCCACCCTGGCGGCGTTGGTCGCCCGGCTGTACGACACGACCGGCGGTCGCATCACCATCGACGGCATCGACGTCAGGGACCTGCGGCTCGCCGACCTCGCCCAGATCGTCGGCGTGGTCAGCCAGGAGACCTACCTGCTGCACACGACCGTGCGCGAGAACCTGCGCTACGCCAAGCCCGACGCGACCGACGAGGAGATCGAGCGGGCAGCCCGAGCCGCGCAGGTCCATCAGCTGATCACGAGCCTGCCGGACGGCTACGACACCATGGTGGGCTCACGGGGACATCGGTTCTCCGGTGGCGAGAAGCAGCGCCTGGCCATCGCCCGCACGCTGCTACGCAACCCCCGCGTCCTGGTCCTCGATGAAGCCACGAGCGCGCTCGACACCGAGACCGAGCGGGCCGTGCAGGGGGCGTTCGACGCCCTCGCCGAGGGCCGCACCACGATCACCATCGCGCACCGGCTGTCCACCGTGCGGCACGCCGAGCAGATCGCGGTCCTGGATCAGGGTCGGGTCGTCGAGTCAGGCTCGCACCTGGACCTCATCCAGAGCTCGGGTCGCTACGCCGCTCTTGCCGCGTAGTGCGCTTCCGCTCCGCGCGCGAAGGCCGTGGCGGCCGGGGTCGCACGACCATCCGCCGCGGCACGATCAGGTAGAGCGCGACGATGAGGTAGCCGACCACCGCCACGACCGGCACGAACAACCCGGCCACGATCAGCAGCAGGTAGCCGAAGAGGCCCGGCGTCAGGCGCTCCGTCAGCACCTGCAGCTCCGTGTCATCGGCGTCCGGGCGCACCAGGTGCGCCCGTTGCGCGTACCGCCAGAGCAGGGCGAGCATCACCGAGGTCACCAGCAGGGTGAGGCCGTAGATCGTGGCGGCCACGCGTTCGCGCTCGTCGTTGCCGATGTGCTGGGCCAGCAGCCGCGTCGGGAAGGGCAGGAACGAGACGAGCATGAGCAGGAGCAGGTTCAGCCGCATGAACACCGAGTTCGCGTGGTCCAGGTAGTCGCTCATCGCGGCATGCCCGAACCAGATCGCCCCGATCGTCGAGAAGCTGACGGCGTAGGCGAGATAGGACGGCCACTGGTCGGCCAGCTGGCGCAGGAGATCCTCGCTGGACACCAGGGGGACGGAGATGTCGAGGACGAGCAGCGTGATCGCGATGGCGAAGACGCCGTCGCTGAAGGCTTCCATCCGGGTCGTGCGCAGCCCGCGGCGCCGGATCGTGCCCTCGTCGTCGTCGCTCATGCCGACGATTCTGTCGCTTGGCGCAGCCCTGCGGCGGCTTCGTGATGACAGGCGTGGCGCGCAGGGCCACACTGAGCCGCATGAGCGAAGACGCGCACGCGCCCACCGAGGACATGACCGAGCTCCAGAGCTGGCGCCGCGAGGCCGAGGCCTGGGAGCACCGCACGCATGAGGCCAACGAGAAGCTCGCGGCGCTGCAGGCAGCGGCCGCGAAGGTCGTCGAGTCTGGGGGAGCCAGCGACGATGTCGCCGCCCTTGGTGCACTCCTGGGGTAGCTGGTCGTCTAAGGTCCAGGCATGACCACCTCGCTGCTCGCCACCACCTGGATCCCCGGGCTCTTCGTTCTCGGCGTCGTGCTGATCATCGTCGTGGTGATGGTGGCCATGAAGAGCATGCGCCGCCGCAGGTAGTCGGCGCGGGGCTGGCGGCCGCTAGCCTGGCGCCATGGAGCGGTACTTCGCTTACGGCGCGAACATCGATCCCGAGCGGATGAGCCAGCGCGTGCCAGGCGTCGAGCCGGTCGGGCCGGCGAGCCTCGACGGCTTCACGCTCGAGTTCACGCTGCGCGACCGCGAGTTCGGCGGTGGGGTCCTGAACATCCGTCCAGAGCCGGGGTCGCGCGTCTGGGGGATGCTCTACCAAGGGCCGGCGGATGCCTACGCCGTGCTCGACACCTACCAGGGCGACACCTCGGCACGGCGGCAGGAAGTCGTCACCGTCGACGGCCCCGACGGGCAGGTGGAGGCCTTCACCTTCCGCGTCCACCAGATCGCCAACTTCGTGCGCCCGACGGAGATCTATCTGCGGCATCTGCGGCGCGCGATGGAGAGCCAGGGCTTTCCCAACGAGGCGTTCGAGGCGCTGCTGCAGGCGCGCCGGTTCGGCGCCGAGGAGACCGGCCCGAGCATCGTCTCGTGACCGGTACCCCCTGACCAGTTCCCCCTGCTACCAGGCGTAGGCCTCCGGCGCCCGGCCGCCTGGCCCGGGGAAGATCTCGTCGATCCGTGCCAGCGCCTTCTCGTCGAGCTCGATCTCCAGCGCGCGCAACGCACCGTCGAGCTGCTCTGCGGTGCGGGGCCCCACGATGGGCGCGGTGACCGCCGGTTGGTGGAGCAGCCACGCGAGCGCGACGTCGCCGGGGCCTTCGCCGCGCTCGGCGCAGAACGCCTCCCAGGCCTCGATGGCCGGCCGGTGCTTCTCGAGGCTGTCGGCCGCGCGTCCGCTGGTGCTACGACCGGTCGTGCCGTCCGCCGTCTTGCGCAAGATCCCTCCGAGCAGCCCGCCGTGCAGGGGGGACCAGGGGATGACCCCGATGCCGTACGCCTGGGCGGCCGGCAGGACCTCGAGCTCGACGGTGCGCTCCACCAGGTTGTAGATGGACTGCTCGCTCGTCAGCCCGAAGAAGCCACGACGGCTGGCGGCCTCCTGGGCCTGGGCGAGGTGCCACCCGGCGAAGTTCGACGAGCCGCAGTAGAGGATCTTGCCCTGCATCCGCAGGACGTCCATCGCCTCCCAGATCTCGTCCCACGGGGTGTCCCGGTCCACGTGGTGCATCTGGTAAAGGTCGATGTAGTCGGTCTGCATGCGCTGCAGGGAAGCGTCGCAGGCACGCCGGATGTTCAGCGCCGAGAGCTTGCCCTGGTTCGGCCACTCACCCATGTCGCCGTACAGCTTGGTGGCGATCACGGTGCGCTCGCGGCGGCCACCGCCCTGGGCGAACCAGCTCCCGACGATCTCCTCGGTGCGTCCGCGGTTCTCGCCCCAGCCGTAGACGTTCGCCGAGTCGAAGAAGTTGATGCCCTGCTCGTGGGCATGGTCCATGATCGCGTGCGCGTCGGCCTCGTCGGTGACGGGGCCGAAGTTCATGGTGCCGAGGCAGAGGCGGCTGACGCGCAGTCCGGCCCGACCGAGATGGGTGTAGTCCATGGAGGTCTCCTCGAGGAGTCGCTGGCCCAGGCCACGACGGGCCGGGATGCTCTCCTTCGACCCTAGGTCAGTTCCCTGACTGTCACCTGTTGGCGGTCCACCCGGTGGGGCTGGGCCCCGGCGTCCTCGAGGTGCTCCACCACGGTGCGCAGGGTTGCGCCGAGATGTTCGAAGTCGTCGGCGTCGACGACGTCGACGAGCCATCGACGCACGCTGGCGACATGGCACGGCGCGGCCTGCGCCAGCCGGTCGTAGCCGTGGTCGGTGAGCGTCGCGTAGAAGCCGCGGCCGTCCTCGACGCACCCGGTGCGGCTCACCAGCCCGTCACCCTCCATCCGCGAGATCTGGTGCGACAGGCGGCTCTTCGACGCCAGCGTCCTCGTCGCGAGCTCGGACATGCGCAGCTGTCGGGCCGGGGCCTCGGACAGCCGGACGAGGATCTCGTACTCGGCGAGCGAGAGGTCGTGGCTCGCCTTCAGCTCACGCTCGAGGCGCTCCGGAAGCAGGGACGCCGCCGCGAGCCACGCGCGCCAGGCGGCCTGCTCGTCGGTGGTCAGCCACTTCTCGTCGGCCATGGCGGCCAGCGTAGGCGCTGGTACCGGCTCGCCGCGGGAGAATGTGTCAGCTGTGCTGGCCCATGGACCAGATCTTGAGGCCGCCGGTGATGCCTGCGGTGTTCGAGACGATGGTGGCGTTCGCCGGCAGCTCGTGCTTGATGTGCTTGGCGTTGCCGCCGCCGAGGTAGATGCGGTCGAAGAAGAGGTACTGGTCGTAGGCCTCGATGGCCTTGAGCACGCGCTTGGACCAGCGCTCGTTGCCGATCTCCTCGCGGGCCGCGTTGCCCAGCTGGTCCTCGACCGTGTCGCCCTTGCGGAACGGCGCGTGTCCGAGCTCGAGGTGGGGGAGCAGGACCCCGGCGGAGAACAACGCGGTGCCGACCCCGGTGCCCAGCGTCATCACGAACTCGAAACCCTCGCCGGCGACCACGGCGCATCCCTGGACGTCGGCGTCGTTGGCGACCTTGACCGGCACGCTGAACGCGGCCGCCAGCGCCTGCGCCAGGTCGAACCCGGACCAGGCCGCGACGAGGTCGGCGTCCGGCGGACCGCCGTACTCGGTCCGCGACAGCGACGGGATGTTGATGACCTTCCCGAGGCGCACGAGGCCGGGGAAGCCGACCGACACGCGCTGGTAGTCGCCCAGCGGCTTGACGAGCTCGAGCAGCGTGCTGATCAACGTGGTGGGCAGGCAGGGGTACGGCGTCTCGACCCGCACGCGCTCGGTGATCATGGTGCCCGCGGCGTCGAGGATGCCGGCCTTGAAGCCGGTCCCGCCGATGTCGATCGCCAGCGTCTTGACGTCGTCCGGCCACTTCAGGGGGAACGACTCGGGGGCGACGACGGTCATCGGGTCCTCTTCACTCTCGGCTTCGGCGACGGAGGGAGCTCCTGGCTGGGACGCGCTGGCCCAGTCAGGGCAGTGTCAGGATCTCGTGCCCTTGCTCGGTGACCAGCACGGTGTGCTCGAACTGCGCCGTGCGCTTGCGGTCAGCGGTGACGACCGTCCAGCCGTCGTCCCACATGTCGTACTCGTAGGTGCCGAGGGTCAGCATGGGCTCGATGGTAAAGGTCATGCCTGGCTGCATCACGGTGGTCGAGCCAGGGTCGTCGTAGTGCGGCACCACGAGGCCGGAGTGGAAGCTGGTGCCGATGCCGTGCCCGGTGAAGTCACGGACGACGCCGTAGCCGAACCGGCGGGCGTACGACTCGATGACGCGACCGATGACGTTGAGCGCCCGCCCCGGCGCCACCGCCTTGATGCCCCGCAAGGTGGCCTCGTGCGTGCGCTCGACGAGCAGCCGTGACTGCTCGTCGACGTCACCGGCGAGGAACGTCGCGTTGGTGTCGCCGTGCACGCCGTCGATGTAGGCGGTGATGTCGATGTTGACGATGTCGCCGTCCCTGACCTCGGTGCTGTCGGGGATGCCGTGGCAGATGACCTCGTTGATCGAGGTGCACAGGGACTTCGGGAAGCCGCGGTAGCCGAGGGTCGAGGGGTAGGCGCCGTGCTCCACGAGGAAGGCGTGGCCGATGCGGTCGAGCTGGTCGGTGGTGACGCCTGGTTCGATGTGGCGCCCGACCTCCTGCAGGGCCTGCGCGGCGATCCTGCTGGCGACCCGGATCCGCGCGATCGTGTCGGCGTCCTTGACCTCCGACCCGGTGAACTTGGCCGGGCCCTTCTTCCCGACGTACTCGGGTCGGGCAATGGCGAGGGGCACCGATAGCTGCGGCGCCACCTGTCCGGGCGTGAGAGCTGACACGTGTTTCAGTCTACGACCGCGGACGGCGACGAGCCCGACCCATGCCGGGTCGGGGCTCGTCGGACTGGTCCGGTGCGCGCGAGCGGTGCGGTCAGGCCTTCTTGGCAGCGCGCTTCGCGGGTGCGCGCTTGGTCGCGGCCTTGCGGGCCGGCGCCTTGCGAGCAGGTGCGGCCTTCTTGGCAGCGGTCTTGCGGGCTGGGGCGGCCTTCTTGACGGCTGCCTTCGCCGGTGCGGCCTTCTTGGCTGCGGTCTTGCGAGCAGGTGCGGCCTTCTTCGCCGCGGTCTTGCGAGCGGGTGCGGCCTTCTTCGCTGCGGCCTTGGCCGGAGCGGCCTTCGCCGGTGCTGCCGCAAGGGTCTGGTCGATGACAGCAGCACCAGCGGCGTTCTTCTTCACCGAGGCGATGCCGTTGTTCGCGGCGGCCTTGGTCTTGTACGCCTCGGAAGACGCGACCACCTGACCGTTCGTCGCGAGCAGGTTGAAGCGGAAGCTGCCGCCCCTGTCCTTCTTGATAACAAACTTCGCCGGCACGAGTGCCTCCTGTGCGCGAGGTCCGGCGCTGTCGCCGGACGGTGTCTGCGTCGAGGGTGACAGACCTGAACGCGCATAGCGAGTCTCGCGCTGTCACTTGCTGTTCGTGTCTTCGTCCTTGTCCGACTCGTCGTGCTCGCGAAGGGCGGCCTCGCGAGTCCTGAGCGTGCGTTCGCGGACGGCGTTCTCGTCGGTGCGTGCATCGAAGGACCAGAGCGCTGGCAGTGCGGCCGCCAGGGCGAAAGCCATTGCCACGCAAGCGATCCCGCCGCTCGTCAAGGAGAACCGGAGCGACGTCCACTGGGCGACCAGGCTCGAACGCACCTGCCCGAGCTGCGGCCCGACCGAGTACGACAACAGCTCCGTACCAGCCATCCGGCCCCGGAACTCGTCGGGGATCGTCTGGTTCCACATCAGCTGCCGGAAGAGCCCGCTGATCATGTCGCCGGCACCAGCGAGGGCGAGAAAGAACAGCGCCAGCCAGAGATTCGAGGACAGCCCGAAGGCGGCGATGGCCAGCCCCCAACCCGCTGATGCGTAGACGATCGCCCGTCCGTGGTGATGGATGCGTGGCGTCCACCCGCTCGTGGCCGTGGCCAGCGCACCACCGAGAAACCCGGCCGAGTACAGGAGTCCGAGGGCCCACGGTGCGTGCAGGGCATCGGCGACGAACGGGAACAAGGCATACGGAAATGCGAAGAACATCGCAGACAGGTCGATGAGGTACGTACCCAAGAGGTCCTTGCGCGACCAGGCATAGCCGAGACCCTCCGCGATCGCGTGCAGGTGCGGCTTGGTCTCGCGTGCGAGCGGAGGGATCGCCTTCATCATGAGCAGGGCGACCAGCGAGGCCCCGAACGTCGCGACGTCCACCGCGTAGCCGGCCGCGACGCCCCACCACGCGATGAGGACGCCACCGATCGCGGGGCCGGCCATCGTCGACAGGCTCTGGCTCAACCCGTTGAGCGCACCGGCGGCAGCCAGCTGGTCGTGCCGGACCAACCGCGGGAGCATCGCGTCCAGCGACGGTCGCTGCAAGCCGTCGAGTGCCGCGGAGACGAAGGCGAAGAGGTAGATCGGCGCGAGCAAGGGGTGGGGCAGCAGGGCGTTGCCCAGCAGCACGAGCGACAGGATCGTGAACGCTGCCTCGGTGCTCAGCACCATCGTGCGCCGGTCGACGGCGTCGGCGAGCGAGCCGCCGAACAGCCCGAAGACGATGAGCGGGCCGAGCTCCACGAGGCCGAGCAGTCCCACCAGGACGAACGATCCGGTGAGCTCCTTCACCTGGAAGGGCAGGCAGACGTAGGTGATCATCGACCCGAGACGGGAGACGGAGCCGCCGATGAAGAGCAGGCGGAACTCGCGTGAGTCACGAACCGGCGTGGTGTCGACCTGGGTCCGGCGCAGGCGTTCGGTCAGCCAGGCGCTCATCCGTGCATGGTCACGCGGGTCCGCTCAGGGTGTCGAGGGCTTTTGCCAGCCTGGCTCGCAGTCCGGAGCGTCGTCGGTCGGGGGTGCGGGCTTCTTCGCCGACGGCCATCGACACCAGGTGCTGCACGGAGTCGAAGGTGAGGTTCGGGACCAGCAGGTCGGACTGCTGCACGGCCAGCGACTCGTGCGCGATGCCTTCGAGCTCGGTGTCGCCACCATCGAGGGACAGGATCGTCGCGCCCAGCTTGCGTGCGTCCCACACGCGCTCGAGCAACGGGTCGGGTGCGGCGGCCTCGGCGACCACGAAGAGCGTCTCCCCGCGCCGGGCCTGCTCGAGCCTCGCGAGCGTCACCGACAGGTGCGGCGGCGCACCGTCCGGGACCTGCCAACGCACCAAGGTGGGGACGAGGCCAGGAGTCCCCGCCAGCCGGGCCTCGTCGCTGAGGTGCGAGGTGAGGTGCCAGGGCTCCTCTTCCTCCGGGGTCCCGACGATGAGCAGCCCCCCGGGTTCGGTGGTCGAGCGCCGCAGCGTGCGGGCGAACCCCTGGGTGCGGTCGACCCAGCCCGACGGCGCCAGCAGCTCACGGAGCTGGGCGATGCGGTCGGCGTCCACGGGTCCATGCTGCCGTAGGCAGGCCCTGGGCAGTCCGTAGCGCGGTGCCCGTGCAGCCGTAGGCGGTGCCCGTGCAGCCGCGGGGCAACCCGTTTGGCAGACTCCGGGCCATGACTGAGACTCCAGCTGTCGACGTGTCCGGGCTGACGATCGGCGTGCTGGGAGGCACCGGCGAGCAGGGACGCGGTCTCGCGCTCCGGCTCGCGGTCGCGGGCCAGAAGGTGGTGCTCGGCTCGAGGGATGCTGGTCGCGCCGCCGCAGCCGCTGCCGAGCTGGGGCATGGCGTCAGCGGCGCCGACAACCCGGGGTGCGCCGCGCAGGCCGACGTCGTCATCGTCGCGGTGCCCTGGGACGGCCACGCGGATCTGGTGTCGTCGCTGGCCGACGAGCTGGCCGGCAAGGTCGTGGTCGACTGCGTCAACCCGCTGGGCTTCGACAAGCAGGGCGCCTTCGCGCTGCCGGTCCCGGAGGGCTCAGCAGCCCAGCAGGCGGCGGCACTGCTGCCCGGCTCGACGGTGGTGGCGTGCCTTTCACCACCTCTCCGCGGTGCTGCTCCTGGATCTCTCGGTCGAGACGATCGACACCGACGTGCTGGTCCTCGGCGACGACCGCGCGGCCACGGACCTCGTCCAGGCCCTCGCCGGCCGGTTGCCGGGCATGCGCGGGCTCTATGCCGGTCGGCTGCGCAACGCGCACCAGGTCGAGGCGTTGACCGCGAACCTGATCTCGGTCAACCGGCGCTACAAGGCGCACGCCGGCGTTCGGGTCACCGACGTCTGAGGACCCGGCCGGCGATGCGCTGGCTAGGCGGATGCGCTGGCTAGGCGTAGGAGTGGTCCGGGTCGGGGAACTCGCCGCTGGTGACGTCGTCGGCCCAGGCCTGCACCGCGCCGCTCATGACCGAGCGGAGGTCGGCGTACGGCTTCACGAACTTCGGGACCTTCTCGTTGAGGCCCAGGAGGTCCTGCCAGACGAGGACCTGGCCGTCGGTGCCGTTGCCGGCACCGATCCCGATCGTGGGGATCGTGAGGGTCTCGGTGATCCGGCGCGCGAGATCGGCCGGCACCGCTTCGAGCACCACGGCGAACGCACCGGCGTGCTCGAGCTCCTTTGCGTCGCGCAGCAGGAGCTCGCCGGCCTCGCCGCGCCCCTGGACGCGGAAGCCGCCGAAGGTGTTCACCGACTGCGGGGTCAGCCCGAGGTGGCCCATCACGGGGATCCCGGCGCTGACGAGGGCCTCGATCTGCGCGACCACGCGCTTGCCGCCCTCGAGCTTGACCGCACCGGCACCGGCCTTCATGAACCGCACGCCGGTCTCGAGCGCCTGTGCCGCCGAGGCTTCGTAGGAGCCGAACGGGAAGTCGGCCACGACCAGCGCGCGCCGGCTGCTGGTGACCACGGCACGGACGAACGGCACGAGCTCGTCAACGGTGACCGGCAGGGTGTTGTCGAAACCCAGGACGTTGTTGCCGGCCGAGTCCCCGACCAGCAGGACCGGGATGCCGGCGGCGTCGAAGATGGCGGCTGCGAACTGCTCGTAGGCCGTGAGCATCGGCCACTTCTCGCCTGCCTGCTTGGCGGCTGCGAGGTCGCGGACCGTGACGCGTCGTACAGGCGCGTCCGGGGTCTGCGGTGCATACAGAGACGACATGTGGAGCCTCCCATCTCGAGGCCCCAGGCCGGGGTCCCCGTACGGATGTGTCGAGCATGTCACGGCTTTGTGTCGCACTCCAGTGGTTGGGTGTCACACGCGTGTCGTGAACCGAAACGGCACAGTTGCGTATCGATATGATCAGGTCTACGCTCACCGACGCCACGCCTTCGAAACAACGCCCCTGCCCTTCCTTGTGGAGCTCCCATGCGGAGCTCTTCCATGTGGAGCCCGTCCTTGTGGAGCATTGATGTCTGAACCCGTTCCTCCCGCCGAGCCGGTCGCCGACCCCCTGACCAAGGCGCAGGTCGCTGACGCCGCCCAGCTGGCCCGGGCGTCCGGCGACTGGGTGCCCGACAACATCGGCCACCCCAAGCGCTGGCGGATCCTGAGCGTCCTCGTCGTCAGCCTCCTCGTGGTGGTCCTCGACAACACGGTGCTGAACATCGCGCTGCCGACGATCCAGCGGGACCTCGACGCCAGCCAGAGCCAGCTCGTCTGGTCCGTGGACGCCTACGTCCTGGTCTTCGCCGCGCTGCTCTTCACCTGGGGCGTCCTCGGTGACCGGTACGGCCGCAAGAAGATCCTGATCATCGGACTGAGCATCTTCGGCATCGGCTCGCTGATCTGCTCCTTCGCGCCGAGCCCCGAGCTCCTCATCACCTACCGCGCGCTGATGGGCATCGGCGGCGCGGCCGTCACTCCGGTCACGCTCGCGATCATCACGGTGGTCTTCGCGCCGCACGAGCGCGGTCGTGCGATCGGCCTGTGGGCCGCAGCGGTCGGTGGCGCCGTCGCGCTCGGACCGGTGCTCGGCGGTCTCCTGCTGCAGAACCCGAGCTGGACGCACTGGCTGACCGGGAACGACTGGGGCTCGGTCTTCCTGATCAACGTGCCCATCGTGATCATCGGCATCATCGGGATCGTCCGGCTCGTGCCCGAGTCCCGGAACCCGAACGCGCAGCAGCTCGACGTGATCGGCCTCGTGATCTCCTTCGCCGGCCTCGTGCTGCTCGTCTACGGCATCATCCACGCGTCGGAGACGCTCTCGTGGACGGCTCCGTCCGTGCTGATCCCGATGTTCCTCGGCGCGGCGGTGATCGCGTTGTTCGTCGTGTACGAGGCTCGGAGCTCGCACAAGTCCTTCGACGTGTCGCTGTTCAAGAACCGCGGCTACGCCGTCAGCCTCTCGGCCGTGAGCCTGGCCTTCTTCGCGCTGTCCGGCGTCACGTTCACCTTCCCGTTCTACCTCCAGATCCTGCGTGGGTACTCCACGCTGGCTGCCGGCCTCTGCTTCCTCCCGTTCGCGCTCGGGCAGCTCCTGGGTGCTCCGCGCAGCGCCAAGATGGTCGCCCGGTTCGGGTACAAGCCGGTGATGTCGCTCGGGCTGCTGCTCGTGGGGCTCTCGCTGCTGGGTCTCACCCAGCTCGGCCTGAACACCAACATCTGGCTCGTGCTGGTGCTGTTCCTGTTCTTCGGCTTCGGGATGGGCAACGTCATCGCGCCCGCCTCGACCGTCATGCAGAACGTCCTGCCGCTCGCCCGCGTCGGTGCCGGCTCCGCGGTGCAGAACACCGTGCGTCAGGTGTTCGGCGCCTTCGGCGTCGCGGTGATCGGGACGGTGCTCGCGACCCGGTACTCCTCGCACGTCTCGGCCGCGCTGGACGGCCTGCCACCAGCGCTTCGTGACCGTGCCTCGCAGTCGGTCGCCACGGCCGACCAGGTCCTGCAGAACGCGGGCCTGCCGGCGGGCAAGGCTGAGGTCATCCGGGCGTCCGCGTACAACGCGTTCCTGTTCGCCTCGCACACGGCGACCTGGATCTCCTGCATCGTCGTGCTCATCGCCTCCGCGGTGGTCTGGTTCATGCTGCCGGCGATCAAGCCGCCGACGCAGAAGTCGGACGACGAGGCCGCTGCCAAAGCAGCCTCCGCCGCGCATTGATGGCAAGGCACTGATGGGCCGTCCACGCAGTGCGGCAGCCGACTCCTCGATCCTCGACGCCACGCTGCAGCTCATCGCCTCCGAGGGCCTGACCGCCCTGTCCGTGGAGGCGGTGGCTGCGCGGGCAGGGGTGGGGAAGTCGACGATCTACCGTCGGTGGCCCAACAAGGAGGCCATGGTCGGTGACGCGCTGGCCACCATCAACGACGAGCTGCCGGTCGTTCCCGAGCTCGGGAGCGGGGTCAGCACCAGAGACCTGCTCGTGGCCTACCTGGAGCAGATCAGGTGCAAGTCCGGCGAGACGCTCAGCGGGCGGATCCTCACCCAGCTGATCTCGCACGGGGACCGGCACCCCGAGCTCTTCAAGCTGTTCTACGAGAAGGTGCTGGACCCACGCCGGGAGCGCTATCGGGTGGTGCTCCGAGCGGCCGTCGCCAGCGGCGAGCTGCGGCCCGACCTCGACGTCAACCTCACCGCGACCGCGCTGGCAGCACCGATGATCTACCTGCACATGATGGCGACGGCGATGGGGCCGACCCAGCCCGGCACGAGCGAGGCGATCGTGGATCTCGTGCTCGACGGCGCACGCTGCCAGCGCTCGAGCGAGCTCGCAGCCAACCGACCCGTCAAGCCACCGGTCAAGCGGGCCGGACCACGCGTTCGCGCCACTGGTTCGTGATCGGGAGGCGTCGGTCCCGACCGAACGCCTTGAACGAGATCTTGGGTCCGGGCGGGTACTGCCGCCGCTTGTACTCCGCGGCGTCGATGAGCCGGAGCACCCGCTCGACCAGGACCTGGTCGAAGCCGCGCGAGACGAGCTCCGCCGCCCCGACGTCGTGGCCGACGTACTGCTCGAGGAGCGCGTCCAGCTCGGCGTAGTCGGGCAGCGAGTCGGTGTCGAGCTGGCCGGGGCGGAGCTCGGCCGACGGCGGCTTGTCGATGCTGTTGGGCGGGATCGGGGGGACCTGTCCGAGGCGCTCGGCCTCAGCGTTGCGCCACCGGGAGAGCTGCCAGACCAGCGTCTTGGCGACGTCCTTGATCGGTGCGTAGCCGCCGACGGCGTCGCCGTAGATCGTGGAGTAGCCGACGGCCAGCTCGCTCTTGTTCCCGGTGGCCAGCACGAGGTGGCCCTCCTGGTTCGAGATCCCCATCAACGTGGTTCCGCGCACCCGCGCCTGCAGGTTCTCCTCGGCCAGTCCGGTGAGGCCGAGCTCCTTCAGGTACGCGTCGACCATCGGCGCGATCTCGACGGTGCGGAAGTGGCAGCCGGTGCGCCGCGCGAGGTCGGCGGCGTCGTCCCGCGAGTGCTGCGACGAGTAGGCGCTCGGCAGGCTCACACCGAAGACGTGCTCCGGCCCGATCGCGTCGCAGGCGATGGCCGCGACCAGGGCCGAGTCGATGCCGCCCGACAACCCGAGCGTCACCGACCGGAAGCCGTTCTTCGCGATGTAGTCCCGTAGCGCGACGGTGATCGCGGCGTAGACCTCGGCGTCGTCGCTCAGCCGCTCGGCCACCCGGCCCGGCAGCGTCGCGTAGGGCGGCACCGGCGTGTCGCTGACCACGACGGACGGGGTGCGGTCCTGCCGCGCCGCGGGGAGCTCGAGATCGACGACCACGAGCTCCTCGTAGAACTGCCGCGCGCGCTCGAGCACCGTGCCGTCCTCGGCGACGACCAAGGAGTCGCCGTCGAACACCAGCTCGTCCTGGGCGCCGACGAGGTTGACGTAGGCCAACGTGCACCCGGCCGCCGCGGCACGCCGCTGGCAGAGCTCGAGGCGTACGTCGTCCTTGGCGACCTCGTAGGGCGACCCGTTGATGACGAGGAGGAGCCCGGCGCCGGCGTCCTTCGTCGCGGCGACCGGGCCGCCCTCCTGCCAGAGGTCCTCGCAGATGGCGATCGCGACGTCGACGCCGTGCACCCGCACCACGCAGGGCTCCTCGCCCGGCACGAAGTAGCGCGCCTCGTCGAAGACGCCGTAGTTCGGGAGGTGGTGCTTCGCGTAGCGGGCGACGACCTTGCCGCGGTGGAGGACCGCCGCCGCGTTCTGCGGGCTGCCGGCGGGGCGGCCGAGGCGGTCGGTGGCCTCGACCTGGTCGAGGTACCCGACGACGACGACGAGCTCGCCCAGTCCTTCGTCGGCCAGCAGGGGGGCAAGCGTGGCGAGGGTGGCCCGGCTCGCCGCGATGAACGACGGCCGCAGCGCGAGGTCCTCGACGGGATAGCTGGTCAGGAACATCTCGGGGAAGGCCACGAGGTGCGCCCGCGCGGCCGCGGCCTCGCGGACGTGGTGCAGGACCAGCGCGGCGTTGCCCTCGAGGTCGCCGACGGTGGCATCCGCCTGGGCCATGGCTAGCCGGAGAAGAGGCACGCCTCAAGCGTAGTCACGTCGCAGCGTGCGACGTGTGGTCAGGGTGTGGCGGCCGGAAACATGCTGTTAACACGGCACGGACAGACTCGCCGGCATGGACAAGCAGCAGGAGTACGTCCTCCGGACGCTGGAGGAGCGGGACATCCGGTTCGCGCGGCTGTGGTTCACGGACGTGCTGGGCTTCCTCAAGTCGGTGGCGGTCGCCCCGGCCGAGCTCGAGGGGGCCTTCGCCGAGGGCATCGGCTTCGACGGCTCCGCGATCGAGGGCTTCGCCAGGGTCTACGAGTCCGACATGCTCGCCAAGCCCGACCCCGCGACGTTCCAGGTCCTGCCGTGGCGGTCGGAGGCTCCGGGCGCGGCGCGGATGTTCTGCGACATCCTGCTGCCGGACGGCACGCCGTCCTACGCCGACCCGCGCTACGTCCTCAAGCGCGCGCTGAACAAGGCCGCCGAGCTCGGGTTCACCTTCTACACGCACCCCGAGATCGAGTTCTACCTCTTCGAGGAGCGCCCACCGGCCGGTGGTGTCCCCGTCCCGATCGACCACAGCGGCTACTTCGACCACACCCCGCACGCGCTCGGGCAGGACTTCCGCCGGCAGGCCATCACGATGCTGGAGTCGATGGGCATCTCGGTGGAGTTCAGCCACCACGAGGGCGGCCCTGGCCAGCAGGAGATCGACCTGCGCTACGCCGACGCGCTGACCACGGCCGACAACATCATGACCTTCCGGCTCGTCATGAAGGAGGTCGCGCTCGAGCAGGGCGTCTACGCCTCCTTCATGCCCAAGCCGTTCACCGAGCACCCAGGCTCCGGCATGCACACCCACCTCTCCCTGTTCGAGGGCGACCGCAACGCCTTCTTCGAGGCCGGCGCGGAGTACCAGCTCTCGAAGACCGGGCGTCGCTTCATCGCCGGCCTGCTGCGCCACGCGCCGGAGATCACCGCGGTGACCAACCAGTGGGTCAACTCCTACAAGCGGCTGTACGGCGGCGGAGAGGCTCCGTCGTACGTCTGCTGGGGCCACAACAACCGGTCCGCGATGGTGCGGGTGCCGATGTACAAGCCGAGCAAGGGCCAGTCGACCCGCATCGAGGTCCGGAGCCTGGACAGCGCCTGCAACCCCTACCTCGCCTACGCGCTGCTGCTCGCGGCCGGCCTGAAGGGTGTCGAGCAGGAGTACGAGCTGCCGCGCGGGGCCGAGGACGACGTCTGGTCGCTCACCGAGGGCGAGCGCCGGGCGCTGGGCATCGAGCCGCTGCCCGAGAACCTCACCGAGGCGATCCGTGCCATGGAGAACAGCGAGCTGGTCGCCGAGACGCTCGGCGAGCACGTCTTCGACTTCTTCCTGCGCAACAAGCGCGGGGAGTGGGAGGAGTACCGCGGCCAGGTCACGCCCTTCGAGCGGGACCGGTACCTGCCCGATCCTCTAGCCGCTGCCCGGCTAGGGTCGCAGCGTGACGGATCCGTGGGCCGCAGGGGGGCGGACCACCAGTGCAGGCTGGCTCGCCAGGCTGGGGTTCGCAGGCGCCCCCGACACCCTCGAGCTGCTGGAGCGTGCCCGCGTCCCGCTCGACCCCCCGGACGTCGTCGAGGCCATCGCCGACGCCCCTGATCCTGACCTCGCGCTGGGCTCGTACCTTCGCCTGCTCGAGGCCGCCGGACCGCAACGCACGGCGATCCAGCAGGCGGTCGACGCCGACCCCGTGCTGCGGACCCGGCTGTTCGCCGTGCTCGGCGCGAGCGCCGCGCTGGGGGAGCACCTCGCCCGTCACCCGCACCACTGGCACGTGCTGGAGGGCCAGACCACCCGGCCGACCGCAGAGGACTACCGCACCGAGCTCCTGGTCGTCCTGGGCGCTGACCCTGGCGCCGCGGAGCCCGTCGCCTCGGTGACCGGCTCGGTGGCGCTGGACGTCCTGCGCGTGCAGTACCGGCGCTGCCTGCTCGCCCTGGCCGCGCACGACCTCGCGTCCGAGGAGCCGGTGGAGGCAGTCGCCGGGGACCTCGCGACCTGGCCGCTGCCACCTTGGAGGCGGCGCTCGCGATCGCCCGCGGCGAGGCCCCGGTCGACGATGAGCCCTGCCGGCTCGCGGTGATCGCGATGGGCAAGTGCGGAGGTCGCGAGCTCAACTACGTCAGCGACGTCGACGTCATCTTCGTCGCCGAGCCGCTGCCCGGCGGCGACGAGCAGGCGGCTCTGGCGTCAGCGACCAGGCTGGCCGCCGCCATGATGCGGGCCTGCTCGGTCCCGACCGCGGAAGGCACCATCTGGCCGGTCGACGCGAACCTGCGGCCCGAAGGACGGTCGGGCGCGCTCGTGCGGACGCTGGCCAGCCACCTGGCGTACTACGAGCGCTGGGCCGAGACGTGGGAGTTCCAGGCGCTGCTGAAGGCCCGGCCGGTGGCCGGCGACCTCGAGCTCGGACGTGCCTACGTCGACGCGGTGGCGCCGCTGGTGTGGACGGCAGCCGAGCGGCCCGGGTTCGTCGAGGACGTGCAGGCGATGCGGCGCCGGGTCGAGGAGAACGTGCCAGCCAGGGACGCCGACCGCCAGCTCAAGCTCGGCTCGGGTGGGCTGCGCGACGTCGAGTTCGCGGTGCAGCTGCTGCAGCTCGTGCACGGCCGCACCGACATCTTCGTCCGCAGCCCCACCACGCTGGTCGCGCTGGAGCAGCTGTCGACGCTGGGGTACGTCGGGCGCGACGACGCCGCCGAGCTCGACCGCGCCTACCGCTTCCTGCGCACGCTGGAGCACCGGATCCAGCTGTTCCGGCTGCGGCGCACGCACGTGGTGCCGCGCGGCGCGGTGGACCTGCGGCGGATCGCTCGCTCGATGGGCTTTCGGCGGGACCCGGAGACCGAGCTGACCGAGGCCTGGCGGAAGCACGCGCGCGAGGTTCGCCGGCTGCACGAGAAGCTGTTCTACCGGCCGCTGCTGGACGCCGTCGCCCGGTTGGAGCCCGGCGAGGCGCGGCTCACCCCCGAGGCGGCGAGGGCCCGGCTGGCGGCGCTCGGCTACGCCGATCCGGCAGGGGCGCTGCGCCACCTCGAGGCGCTGACGACCGGGGTGAGCCGGCGCGCAGCCATCCAGCGGACCCTGCTGCCGGTGATGCTCGGCTGGTTCGCGGACGCGCCCGACCCGGACGGGGGCCTGCTCGGCTTCCGCCGGGTGTCGGACGCGCTCGGCAACACGCCTGGTACCTCGGGCTGCTGCGCGACGAGGGCGCGGTCGCCGAGCGGCTCGCCCGGATCCTGGCGTCCTCGCGCTACGCCACCGACCTGCTGATGCGGGCGCCCGAGGCGGTGAACATGCTCGCCGACGACGCCGAGCTGGTGCCGCGGACGCGGGAGTCGCTGGACGCCGAGATCGCCGCAGCGGTGCGACGCAACGACGCGGTGGACGCCGTCGCGGCCGTGCGCGGCCTTCGGCGTCGCGAGCTCTTCCGCACCAGCGCAGCCGACCTGCTCGGGCAGGCGGACGTCGAGGAGGTCGGCTGGGCGCTCTCGCGCACCGCCGCGCGCGACCCTCACCGGCGGCCTGACGATCGCCCAGCGCTCGGTGGAGACCAGGCTGGGCGAGCCGCTGCCGACCCGCTTCGCGGTGATCGCGATGGGTCGGTTCGGCGGCGACGAGCTCGGCTACGGCAGTGACGCGGACGTGCTGTTCGTGCACGAGCCGTTGCCCGACGCGGACGAGAAGCTGGCGACGCGAGGCCGCGCACGCGGTGGCCAACGAGCTCCGGAGCCTGCTCGCCGCGCCCGGGCCCGATCCGGCGCTGCTGGTGGACGCCGACCTGCGTCCGGAGGGTCGCCAGGGGCCGCTCGTCCGCACGTTGGCCTCCTACGCCGCCTACTACGCCCGCTGGTCGGACGTCTGGGAGAGCCAGGCGCTGCTCCGGGCCCGCCCGATCGCCGGTGACCTCGAGGTGGGAGCACGCTTCACCCGGCTGATCGACCCGCTGCGGTACCCGACCGAGGGGCTCACCGAGGCGGAGGTCCGCGAGATCCGTCGGATCAAGGCGCGGGTCGAGGCCGAGCGCCTGCCGCGAGGAGCCGACCCGTCGCTCCACCTCAAGCTCGGCCGGGGCGGCCTGGCCGACGTCGAGTGGACCGTGCAGCTCTTCCAGCTCCGGCACGCGGCGGAGCTGCCAAGCCTGCGGACGACGCGGACCCTCACCGCGCTCGCCGCCCTCGCGGCTGCCGGACTGCTCGACGAGCACGACGCCCAGACGCTGGCGGACGCGTGGCGACTGGCGAGCCGGCTGCGGAACGTCGTCACGCTGGTGCGCGGCAGATCCACCGACACGCTCCCCTCGAACACCCGTGAGCTCGCCGGGGTTGCCCGGGTGGTCGGCTACGCTCCCGGGCATACCGGCGATCTCGTCGAGGACTATCGACGGGCAACCCGTCGAGCCCGCGGCGTTGTTGAGAGGGTCTTCTACGGGTGAGCGAACAGACGGGTTCGGGCACCAGCACCTACGGCAAGGTGTGGGCGAACCGGGAAGCCCGCGGCCTGCTCATCGGGCAGGCGCTCTCCGAGCTCGGTGACCAGGCAGCACGGGTCGCGATCGCCCTGCTGGTCCTGCAGGAGACCGGCAGCGCCCTGTACAGCGCGCTGGTGCTCGCCCTGACCTACCTCCCTGGCTTCCTGGGCGCCGCAGCGCTGTCGGGCCTGGCCGACCGGTTACCGCGCCGGACCCTGATGATCGTCTGCGACCTGATCCGGGCAGCCTTGATGGCGGCTCTCGTCGTGCTCGCAGCGAAGTCCTCGCCGCTGGTGTGGCTCTTCGCCTTCCTGCTGGTCGCCGAGTTCGTCGCCATGCCGTTCGGGGCGGCCCGCGGCGCGCTGTACCCGGACGTCCTCACCGAGCGGAACGTCTACGTCCGAGGCCAGGCGCTCTCGCGCAGCGTGCACCTCATCACCCAGGTCGTCGGAGCGGTAGTCGGCGGTGCGCTGGTCGGCTGGTTGAGTCCCGCGGCGGCTCTCGCCGTGGACTGCGCGAGCTTCTTGCTCTCCGCGCTGCTGGTCACGCTGTTCGTCCGGCGTCGTCCAGCACCGGACCCGATGCCCACCAGCCCGCGGCGCGCGCTCGACGACGCGATCGACGGCACCCGGGAGCTCTTCAGGGACCCGGTCCGGCGCTCGATCACGTTGCTGGGCTGGGGCGCGGGGCTGTTCCTGGTCGCACCCGAAGCCGTGGCCCTGGCCTATCGCCCTGACCTCGCGCCGGTGGTCGGTGGCGTGCTGCTGGCTGCTGTCCCGGCCGGCTCGGCGGTCGGGGCGCTGATGATGCCCAGGCTGCCGATGCGTGACCAGCTCAGGCTGCTCCTGCCGCTCGCCGCGCTGTCGGCGCTGCCGCTGTTCGCGACCTCGATCGACCCGCCGCCGCTGGTCGCGGGAGCCCTCTGGTTCGTCGCGGGCTTCCTGCAGGCGTTCGTGCTCACGGTGATCTCCGCGGTGACCCTCTTCACGGCACCGCATCGCCGGGGTCGGGTCATGGGGGTGGCGGCTGCGGGCTTCAACATCGCCTCGGCGTGCTCGTTCGCCCTCGTCGGGTACCTCGCGACGTTGACCGCGATCGGGCCGGCGCGCGCGGTGTCGCTGGCTGGGGCCGGCGGACTGGTGCTGGTGGCCGTGCTGCGCGCGGTCTGGCCGTCGGATGCGATCGCGCGGGCGGTGTGAGGCCGCGGGCTACAGCGGGATGCGCAGGCTGCTCGTCCCGGTGAGGTCCAGCCAGGCCGCGTCCGGGGTCCGGACGATCCGCAGCAGCACCAGATCGCAGCCGGGGCAGCGCGCGACGAAGCCCGGCGCCCGTCCGTAGACCCGCAGCGTGGCCACGGCGCCGGTGCGGCCGCAGCCGGCACAGGTGCCGATGGCCGCCGTCACGTCGACGGCGAAGATCTCCGCGAGCGGGCCGGCCAGCATGTTGCCGTCCTCGAAGCTGTCGTCGAGCGCGGCGAGGCTCGCGCCGGTGCCGTCGTCGTTGGTCATGTCAGCCTCCGCTGGGTCCGAAGCGCTCGGTCTTGATCCGGTCCGGCTGGTGCCCGAGCTGCACGAGTAGGTCCGCCACCGCCTCGACGAAACCGGTCGGCCCGCACACGAAGCAGCTGGGCTCGAAGTCCGGCGGCCAGCCGTCCGCGACCAGGTCGTCGGCGCGCAGGCGCCCGACCGGTCGGGCGGCGCCGTCCGGGGCTGACCGGGTGTAGAGGTAGCGGACGTCGAGCCCTCCGTCCCCGGGACGGGGTCGCCGGAGCTCGTCGGCGTAGTAGATGTCGGCCGCCGTCCTGGCCGAGTACAGCAACCGGAAGGGCACGCGACTGGCGGCCTGCCGGCGCGCTCGGACCATCGCCATCAGGGGCACGATCCCGGCGCCACCGGCGACCAGCAGCACGGGGGCAGGCTCGGTCGGACGCCAGACGAACCAGCCGCCGAGCGGACCTCGGAGCTCGACCGGCTCACCGATCGCGAGGCCCTCGGTCAGGTACGGCGAGACCTCGCCGTCCACGACCCGCTGCACCGTGATCGCCACCCGTCGCCCGTCGCTCGGCGCGGCGATCGAGTAGCTGCGCACCGCGGTGTAGCCGTCGTCCGCGGTGAGCCGGACGTCGATGTGCTGACCAGCAAGATGGCCGGGCCAGCCCTCCACGTCGAGGACCAACGTGCGCGCGGTGGTCGTCTCGTCGTTGGTCTCGGCCAGCGTGGCCGTGCGCCAGGTCAGGCGTTCGCCGAGCTTGACCACTCAGTCGCCCTGGTAGCGCTGCTCGCGGAACGGGTCGCCGTACATGTGGTAGCCCGCGGTCTCCCAGAACCCGGGCTGGTCCTGCAGCATCAGCGTCAGGCCGCGCACCCATTTCGCGGACTTCCAGAAGTAGAGGTGGGGCACGATCATCCGCGCGGGGCCGCCGTGCTCCGGGGCGAGGTCCTTGCCGTCGAACGTGTGCACGATCCAGGCCTTGCCGTCGAGCAGGTCCTCGAGCGGGACGTTGGTCGTGTAGCCGCCGTAGGAGTGGACCATGGTGTAGCCGGCCTCGGTCTCGACGCCGGCGAGCAGGGTGTCCATCGAGACGCCCTTCCAGGTCGTGCCGAACTTCGACCACCGGGTCACGCAGTGGATGTCGACGGTCGGGGTCGCCGCAGGCAGGGCGAGGAGGTCGTTCCAGGACCATCGGTGCGTCTGGCCCGGTCTCGGTGGTGACGACGAACTCCCAGGCGTCCACGGGCACCCGCGGGGTCGGTCCGGCGGACAGCACCGGGAAGTCCTCGGTGAGGTACTGCCCCGGAGGGAGCGCGACGTCCGCGGGGCTCCGGCGACCGTGGAAGCCGGGGGAGAAACGAGCCATGGGCTCACTCCTTCATCTGGGGCTACGACCGTGCACGGGTGAAGTCGCCGCGGCGCCCACGCTATCGCTGATCATCGCCGCTGCGGTGTCCACCGAGCGTCGTTGCCGCCGAGATGTGGGAGGTGCCGACTCAGGACATCGAGGCGAACTCGACGTCCTCGTCAGGCACGACCTCGGTGATCATGGCCTTGATCTTGTCGGCCGGCAGCGAGACCGCGATCGCCCAGTAGTAGATGATCAACGAGAAGATCGCGACCGCGCCCATGTCGTACCAGAGCTTGATCGGCGGGTTCTTCAGCGGGCCGTAGTCCGAGAAGTACACGATGAGGCCGACACCCACGAGGTAGACCGGCAGCCACTGCGCGGCCTTCCAGTCCCACACGGGCGTGCGGGCGTTGAGGTGCAGCACGGCGTTGGCGATGATCAGGACGTACCCGATGAGGATCGCGACGCCGAGCTTCCAGTCGGTCGTCCCAGCCAGACCACAGGATGATCAGGTTGGCCACGATGAACGCCAGCGGCGAGAGCAGCCTCGCCACCTGGGAGGCGCCTGGACGCGGTTCGGTCGGGCAGGTGCTTGCGGAAGACGCCGAACGACAGCGGTGCACCCGCGTACATCAGCACGCAGGCGCTGGTGATGAGTCCGACGAGCGAGCTGCCAGCACGGGAAGGGCAGGAAGCAGACGCAGCCGACGATGAACGCGGTGAGCAGCCCGAACCAGGGCACCCGGCCTGTGTTCAGCCGCTCGAACACGGTGCGGACGTAGCCGTTGCGCGAGAGGCCGTAGGACACGCGCGACGTGCCGTGGTGTAGATCAGCCCCGTTCCCGCCGGGGAGATGATCGGCGTCGAAGTAGAGGATCGTCGCGAGCCAGCCGAGGGACACGGCGGTGGCGATCTCGGCGAACGGTCCGGTGAACAGCGTGTACGCACCCTTGGCCCAGGTCTCGCCGATCGCGTAGTGCGGCAGCGCTGCGAGGAACACGACCTGCAGCGCGATGTAGATGATGATGCCGATGACGATGGAGCCGATGACGGCGAGCGGGATGTCGCGCTTCGGGTCGCTTGCTCTCACCTGCGAGCTGGTCGGCCTGCTCGAACCCGAGGTAGGCGAAGATGATGCCGCTGGTGGCGACGGCGGCGAGGATGCCGTGCGCGCCGTAAGGGTTGAAGCCGTCTGCGGCGGTGAAGTTGCTGGTGTGGAAGTTGGCGAGGGCCGAGCACGAAGATCGTCAGCAGCGGGACGCCGACCTTCCACCAGGTGGCTGCGCTGTTCGTGCTGCGCGAGCGCGCGGATGCCGAGGAAGTTCACCGACGTGAGAGGGCCATCAGGACGATCGCGACGACGAGACCCGAGCTAGTGAGCACGTGCACGGTCTCACCTGTCGACTCCGCGGTCTTGAGCCAGCCGTTCGCGAAGGAGTAGTGCTGCCGGCGTAGCGTGATCATCGCCGAGCACCTCGATCGGCGCGACCGTCGCGGCCTGCAGCCAGGAGAACCAGCCGAACGACGCGCCGGCCACGCCGCCGAACGCGTAGTGCGGGAAGCGCGCCGGTGCCGCCCGAGACGGGGTACATCCCGCCGAGCTCGGCGTGGACGAGCGCCAGGATGAGGATGGCCACGCCGCCGATCACCCACGAGATGATCGCGGCCGGCCCGGCGGTCTCCAGCGCCCCCTGGGCGCCGAAGAGCCAGCCCGAGCCGATGATGGAGCCGACCGACGCCCACAGCAGGCCGATGAGACCGATCTCGCGGAGCAGGGTGCCGGTCGACTTCGCACTTCCGGTCGGGTCTACCTCAGGTTCTGTCATCGCCATGTCACAGACTCCTCGCCGCTAGGTTCGCGGGCCGCCGGCATGTGCCGCGGTCAGGCTCTGGTTGATCGACTCAGTCGAGCGTACGTCGGTCGTGCGAAGCCGACAATGCCCCTCAATGGTCCGGCGCAAACGTTGCGCCCGCTCAGCCGAGAAGCTTGCCGAGGAGGGCGCTGAGACGGTCCTGCTCGGTGCGCGTGAGGCGCGCGGTGAGAGGGCCGACCAGGGCAGCCACCTGCGCCGTCCCGAGCGCCGCGAGCCGCCGACCTTCGGCGGTCAGGCTGACCGTGACCGCTCGCCCGTCGTCATCACTGGTCCCGCGGCGGAGCAGGCCGCGGGCCGCAGCCCGGTTCACCAGACCGCTGACGGTCGAGCGTTCGAGGCCGAGGTACTCCGCCAGCTCCGCCATCTTCGGCTGTCGGTCCCGCAGGATCGCGAGCACCCGCAGCTGCGTGAGGGAGAGGTCGTGCTCGGCTGCGACCTGGCTCAGCAGCGCCGTCACCGTGAAGGAGGCCTGCACGAGGCTGTCCGTCACCGCGACGTCAGCTGCGGATCGGTTCGGCATCCCGGTAGCTCCCTTGCGATAGTTCGTGATGCGATCTACTTTAGTTCGTACTACCACTTATCACCAGGACCACTCATCACCAGGATCGGGAGTGCTCATGCATGCTGCGGTCGTCACGGCGTTCGACCAGCCCCCGCGCTACCAGGAGATCGAGGCTCCGGTCGCCCGGTCGGCTGATGAGGTCGTGGTCGAGGTGCTGGCGGCCGGCCTGCATCCGCGCGTGCGGTCCCAGGCGGACGGGTCGCACTACACGAGTACTGCCGAGCTCCCGCTGGTCCCGGGCATCGACGGAGTGGGTCGTGCCCCGGACGGCTCGCTGCGCTACTTCGTGCTGCCTGACACGACGCTGGGCGCGATGGCTGAGCAGACCGTGGTCGACCTCCGGCGCAGCATCGTCCTGCCGTCGGACAGCGACCCGGTGCTGCTGGCCGCCGCGATGAACCCGGCGATGTCGTCCTGGGTGGCGCTTCGGCAGCGGGTCGGCTTCGAGCCGGGTCAGCGGGTTCTGGTTCTGGGCGCTGCAGGCAACGCCGGTCGGCTGGCCTTGCAGGTCGCCCGGCTGCTCGGGGCGGGGCACGTCGTGGCGGCAGCTCGTGGCAGTGCTCGGCTGGCAGCGCTCACAGAGCTGGGTGCCGATGTCGTGGTCGACCTCGACGGAGCACCCGACGACACCGCAGCCCGCCTGGGTGAGGCGGCGCGGGACGTCGACGTCGTCCTCGACTACCTGTGGGGCCAACCGGCGGCCGACGCGATCATCGCGCTCGTGACGCGCCGCACCGAGGACGCTCAGCCGCTGACCTGGGTGCAGATCGGGTCGGTCGCCGGACGGACGGCCCCCATCCCCTCGGCCGCGCTCCGCGCGACCCGGCTGCAGATCGTGGGGAGCGGCCAGGGGTCGGTCTCCGCCCGCGACATCGTCGCCGGGCTTCCTGCGCTCGCCACCGAGATCACCCGGGGAGCGTTCGCCGTCGGGGCACGTGCGGTGCCGCTGCGCGACGTCGAGTCCGCGTGGCTGGCAGCGGCGACGGCAGAACGCCTCGTCCTCGTACCGTGACGCGCCCGTGCAGGTAGTCGCCGGCAGGTGGCCGCCGCGCGAACCTTGCGGCGGAGCAGACCCCGTCGCTCTCGGAAACCTGCCCCGTCCGCTACCGCCCGCTAGCATGAGCTGGTTCGTTTGGATCCGAAGTATCGGGGGTCGGTCGTGCGCCATGCCCGCGCCTCGCGCCCGCTGGTGGCCGTGCCTGGCCGGTTCTCGGAGTCGGCCTCGGCCCTCCGCTACCGCGCTGTGGTCAACGCGCGCGCTCTGCTGGAGGGCGTCGTCAGGGCCGGCGGGGAACCGCTCACGGTCCTCCCGGTCGAGCTAGGGGAGTCAGCGGAGCTGGACGACCGGCTGGCGTGGGCTGACGCCGTCGTGCTGCCGGGCGGTGGTGACCTCGACCCTCGCACCTACGGCGATCACCGCACCTCCGAGCACGTGTACGACGTGGATCCGCTGCAGGACGCGTTCGACCTCGCAGTCGCGCGGTGGGCGCTGGGGGCAGGCGTGCCGCTGCTGGCCGTCTGCCGGGGAGCCCAGGTGGTCAACGTCGCGCTGGGCGGGACGCTCGTGCAGCACATGGCGACCGACCACCGTCACCACGTGCACGACGTCGCCCTCACCGGCGGCTTGGCGCGCACGACCCTGGGGGAGCAGGTCACTGCCTCGTGCTACCACCACCAGGGCATCGACCGGCTGGGCGAGGGCCTGGTCGTCACCGGCCGCGCGGACGACGGGACGCCCGAGGCCGTCGAGCTCCCGGCGCGCGCTGGCTGGTTCCTCGGCCTGCAGTGGCACCCGGAGGACACCGCAGCCGGCGACTCGGCGCAGCAGGCCGCCTTCGACGCGCTCGTCGCAGCGGCTCGCCGGCCCTGATCGGCAGGCAGCACAGCCAGACATTGACCGACAGCGCCACGCGCACCTAACGTTCGGGACCAAACGAACTTGGAGGTCCGGAGCGTGCGACCCAGGCTGCTGATGGTGCTGACCGAGAACTGGACGCTCACCTCGCCGCGTGACCTGCGTGGCCTGGTCCGGCTGGCCGTCGAGGCCGAGCAGGCGGGCGTCGACGGGGTGATGCTGAGCGAGCACGTCGTGCTCGGGCCGGCCGCCGGCGCCGCCGGGGTGATGGCGAACCCGCGCGACTACGCGCTGCCCGGGAACCAGGAGCCGGACATGGCCTGGCCGAGCTCCGTGGTGCTCCTGTCGGCCATCGCGGCGGCCACCGAGCACCTCCGGCTCGTCGGCGGCGCGATCATCGCCCCGCTGCGCCACCCGCTGCTGCTCGCCAAGGAGCTCGGCACGCTCGACCTGCTGAGCGAAGGTCGGCTCGTGGTGATCCCGACCGTGAGCTGGCACGAGGAGGAGTACGCGGCGCTGGGGGTGCCCTACCGGCAGCGCGGAGCGATCCTCGACGAGCAGCTCGAGGTGCTGAAGCAGTGCTGGGGACCGGGTCCGGTCCGGCATCAGGGCACGCACTTCTCGTTCGACGAGGTCTGGGTGGAGCCGCGCCCGTACCGTCCGGAGGGGCCTGTCCTCTGGTTCGGCGGGCAGACCATGCACGGCCCCCTGCTTCGCCGGCTGGTGCGCTGGGGGAGCGGCTTCAACCCGCTGGGCACGCCCACCGCCTGCGGACCTCCAGGCGCTGCGCGACGGGCTGCTCGCGGCCGGACGGGACCCTGCCGAGATGGAGATGATCGGAGGGATCCGCGGGCGCTTCCCGGACTCCGTCGGCCCGGCGGACGTCGACGAGGCGCTGGAGGCGCTGCCGGCTCAGCTCGCTGCCGGGTTCACGACGATCTGCTTCAAGCCGTCGATGTACCTCGACGACGTCCGCGAGCTCGGTGCGTTCTGCCGGTCGCTGGCGGCCAAGGTGGAGGCGATCGCCTCATGACCGCGACGGAGGGAGCCCGCACGCTGCTGGTCACCGGGGGCGGCAGCGGGATCGGGGCGGCGGTCGCCGAGCGCGCGCGGTCCGCCGGCTGGTCGGTCGTGATCTGCGGGCGACGACGGGGCGCCCTCGATGCGGTGGTCGAGCGGCTCGGTGAGGGCGTTCATCCGGTGGTCTGCGACGTGACCGACGAGCGGGCGGTGGCTGCCCTTGTCGCCGAGACGGTCGAGCGGTTCGGCCGGCTCGACAGCGTGGTCGCGAACGCCGGGGTCATGACCGAGGGCAGCGTCCTCGACTGCCCGCCCGAGGACTGGGACCGCGCGCTGCGCACGAACCTGACCGCGCCCTACCTGCTGGCCAGGGCGGCCCTGCCTGCGCTGCTCGACCGCGGCGGGACGTTCGTGGCGGTGTCGTCCATCGCCGCCTTGCGGGTCACCGGCGGCGCCGCAGCCTATGGCGTCAGCAAGGCAGGCCTGGTGATGCTGACCCAGAGCATCGCCCGCGACTTCGGGGCGCAGGGGGTGCGGGCGAACGTCGTCTGCCCCGGGTGGGTGCGCACCGAGATGGCCGACGAGGAGATGGCCGCCTTCGGTGCGGGCGCGGGCCTGGACCAGGCCGCGGCGTACGCGGAGGTCACCCGGCTCGTGCCGCAGGGTCGACCTGGCGAGGCGGCGGAGGTCGCCGACGCCGTGCTCTGGCTCGCCGGCGATGGCTCGACCTACGTCAACGGTGCCTGCCTGGTCGTCGACGGCGGCACGGTGCTCGTCGACCCCGGCACCGTGGCCTTCGACTTCGCCGTGCAGCGCCGTTCGTAGGTCCGTTGGTTCCGGGTCAACCGTTCGGACCCGAACTACCTGCACGCTCCGCCAAGAAGAAAATTGCTGGAATCCGTGACGTGGGCCACATGGTGGCGGTAGCCTCCCGCCATCATCGTTCGGGTACGAACGATGGAGTCCACCGTGGCCGCGCCCGTGCCACGACGCCCAGGAGGTAGTCCCGTGACGCAAGAGGTCAGCAGCGAACCGCAGCGGCTCGGCGGTGCGCGCAAGCTCACGCTCGTCGACGCCGTCGCTCAGTCCGTGGGCTTCATGGGGCCCGTCTTCTCGATCGCCTTCCTGGTCCCGCTGCTGGTGGGCATCATCTCGGCCTCCGGCAAGGGCGCAGGCGTCGCGGCTCCGCTGTCGGTGCTGCTCGCCGCGATCGGGGTGTTCGCGCTCGGCTGGATCGTCGCCCAGTACGCCGAAGCGCATCCAGGCCGCCGGCTCGCTCTACGACTACGTCACCGACGGCCTCGGGCGCCCGGGCCGGCGCGGCCGCCGGCTACCTCTACTACATCGGCATCATGGTGCTCGGCGCCGGCCTGCTGCTGCTGATGGGTGGCTTCATCCACGACACCATCGAGAGCGAGTTCGGCAAGGACCCGCTGCCGATCACGGCCTGGACGATCATCGTGCTCGCGGTGCTCGCCGTCATCGTCTACTTCGGCGTCGCGCTCTCGACCCGCGCCCAGCTGATCCTCGCGCTGATCTCGATCACCGTGGTCCTCATCTTCTTCATCCACGTGATCATCAGCGTCGGCGGCAACAACGACGTCGGCAAGGCGTTCAACCCGTCCTCGTCGCCGAACGGCTTCACGGGTGTCCTGCTCGGCATGCTGTACGGCGTGCTGCTCTTCACGGGCTTCGAGACGGCCGCGAACCTGGGCGAGGAGACGGCCCACCCCAAGCGCGACATCCCGCGGGCGGTGCTGATCGCTGTCGTCGCCATCGCCGGCTTCTACATCATCGGCGCGTACGCCCAGGTCGCCGGCTTCGGCTTCAACCTCGACGCCATCGGCAAGGCCGCCGGCGCCCCGCTCTTCGCGCTCGCGGCGCCGTCCAGCGCGGGCGGGTACGGCGGCGTCGCGATCGGCCGCGTCCTCGAGCTCGTCGTGCTGCTCGACATGATGGCGGTGCTGATCGGCTGCTCGGTGGCGGCCTCGCGCGGGTTCTTCGCGATGGCCCGCGACGAGCGCCTGCCCAAGCCGCTCTCGAAGGTGTCCGGCCGGGGCACGCCGTTCACCGCCACGGTCGTGGTGCTGTCGTTCTACGTCCTGACGCTGCTGCTCTCGCAGTTCTGGAAGGGCCTGTTCGCGCTGCCCGCGACCCCGCACTACTTCGCGATGTTCGCCTGGGGCTCGACGTTCGGTGGCTTCGCGTTGGCGGCCATCTACCTCCTCATGTCGATCGGCGCGCTGCGCGGTCTGCGTGACCACGAGAGGTACCCGGTCGTCGTGCTGGCCGCGGTCGTCGGCATCCTCGTCACGGCGGGTGCGATCTTCGGTGCGGTCTACAAGGTCGCCTCGCCGACGATCTGGGCCCCGGAGGCCGCGGTCGTGATCCTGGTCGTGGGCTTCCTGCTGACCTACGCCTTCCCGGGCAAGCCCGGAAGCGGGCTCATCGTCAGCGCCGACCAGTCCGCCGAGGAGGAGTTCGCCGGGCTGAGCGAGACGGACCGCGGTCCGCAGAAGCTGTGAACGGGTCCTGACTATGCGAGTGCTGTTCGTCCGCCAGGACCACGTCTCCCCGACCGGGCCGGTCGGGGAGGCGTTCGCCGAGCTCGGGTACGACGTGGACGACGTGCTGGTCGTGCCCGAGGAGCGGTTCCACAGCCCCGACGTCCGCTTCACCTTCCCGGAGCCGACGGACTACGACGCCATCGTGCCGATGGGGGCTCCCTGGTCGGTGTACGACGAAGCCAGCATCGGCCGCTGGATCGGCGCCGAGCTGGACTTCCTCCGCCGAGCGCACGACGCGGGGGTGCCGGTGCTCGGGATCTGCTTCGGCGGCCAGGCCCTCGCAGCGGCGCTCGGTGGTGGCGTCGAGCGTTCGCCCGAGCCCGAGATCGGCTGGCGCGAGATCGAGACCGACGATCCGGCGGTCGTCGAGCCGGGGCCGTGGTTCCAGTGGCACAGCGACCGCTGGGTGCTCCCCGCGGGCATCACTGCCGTGGCACGCACGTCCAGCGCGCAGCAGGTCTTCGTGCACGGGCGCTCCACCGGACTGCAGTTCCACCCGGAGCTGACGTCCACGATGCTCGACGGCTGGCTCCGAAACGGGGGAGAGGCGCATGCGCGCGCCCTGGGCGTCGATCCCGACCAGCTCGTCGACGAGACCGGTCGTCGGACCGAGGAGGCCGCCGGCCGTGCCCGCCGACTGGTCCGGGGATTCGTGTCGCGATCAGCCGTGGGACCCTGGTAGCGCTCGACCGACGCACCGCCAACCGTGGACGGAGACGACGCGCTGATGCCAGGCCCGCACACCCTTTCGGAGACCGAGAAGGCTGTCTCCGACCGGCTGAGCACGTTGCCGATCGACATGACGGCGATGGCCGGGGTGAGCAACATCTACCGGGCCGCCGGTGCCGTCCGGAACCACTTCGAGCGCACCGTGCTGGCGCCGTACGGGCTCACCTGGACCGCCTGGGTGGTGCTCTGGGTGGTCTGGATCTGGCAGGACATCGAGAGCCGGCACGTCGCCGCGGAGGCCGGGATCTCCAAGGGCACCCTGACCGGCGTCGTCGGCACGCTTGAGGGGCGCAAGCTGATGCGTCGTCGCACGCATCCGGAGGACGCCCGCCGCGTGCTGCTCACCCTCACCCCGGCGGGGCAGCGGCTGATGGACAAGGTGTTCCCGGCGTTCAACGCGCAGGAGGTGTTCGCCACCCGGGATCTGTCGGCCGAGGAGATGGCCGTGCTGTCCACGGCGCTGCGCAAGATCGTCCTCGGCCTCGAGGAGGGCGAGGTGCCCGAGCCAGCCACGAACAAGGCCAAGGCGCGCACGGGCGGGCGCAAGAAGGGCGCGCCCGCACCGGCCTAGCGTCGAGAAGGTGTGCTCAGCCCTCGATCGTGATGGCTTGCAGCGGGCAGACGTCCGCGGCTTCCTCGACCGCGTCCCGCAGCGACTCGTCGGGGTCGCTCACGTAGACGAGCTTGCCGTTCTCGTCGAGCTCGAACACCTCGGGCGCCGCGAAGACGCACTGACCGTGGTCGGCGCACTTGCCGTTGTCGACGTAGACCTTCACTGCTGATCCCCTTCTGCGTCGGAGGTGGCAGCCTGCTCGGCCACTGCACCGGTCCAGCCTGACTGCGGCCGGTCGAACCAGACGTGGACCTGTCCGGTGCCTACCGAGTTCTCGTACTCGCTGAAACGCCGACCGGAGGCCGTGCAGGCATGCTCGCCCAGCGCCGCGACCATCATCAGGTAGTGCGCGAACCGTGCCTCGGGCTTGAACCTGAGGAACTCCGGCATCGTGTCGAGCATCCGGGCGTGATCGCCGCGGGCGAGCCAGTCCAGCCGCTCGAGGTCAGCCTTCGCGGCCTCCGGGGTGAAGATGTGGTCGATGCTCGCGGCCTCGTGGTCCCGGATGACCTGCAACGGCCAGAAGGTGTGGCTCAAGGCTCCGGACGCGAGCAGGACGACCTTGCGGTCGGTGGCGGCGATGGCTTCGGCGAGGGCTCGGCCGACCCGGAGGTTGTCCTCGGTCGACGCGGTCTGGCAGACGCTCACCGAGATCCACCGCTTGTCCGGCAAGCCGCGGCCGAGGTAGTGCCAGAGGTTGATCGTCGCGTAGAACACCGGGAGGTACTGGTCGTCGATCGCGGTGATCCAGGTGCCGTTGTCCTCGGCCCGGCCGGCGATCGCCAGGGCGAGCTCGGGATCGCCGGGGTAGTCGTACGGGATGCGGCACATGCCCCGGGGGAGCTCCTCGGAGGTGAACAGGCCGGCGCGGCGGTCCTGCGCGGTCACGACGTACTCCACCGTCGTGGCCCAGTGCGAGTCCAGCACGACCACCGTGTCGTAGTCGAGGACGTCGAACACCTCGGTACGCAGTCGCTCCAGCCCGGCGACCAGCGTGCTGTCCTCGCCGTGGTTGAGCTCCCGGCGGACCTGCTCGGGGAGCATGATGGTGGGGACGTGAGCCAGCAGGCCCGCCCCGACGACCTCACCCATAGCCACATCCTCACCCGTTCCCGAAGAACGTTTGGTCCCGAACGATAGGCCCTGCTCGTGGTGTGGTCAAGAGCCGCCGCACGAGGCTGTGACGACTGAGAAACACTAGCCCGAACCTCTTGAAGGCACGGACCGTCGGTCGTATTGTTCGCTCCCAAACGACTCTGTGGAGGCACGAGTGTCCGAGCACGCTCCGGACGTCCAGGACGTCATCGAGACCCTGCGCGCGCAGGGGGTCGACGTCGTCCGGGTGTCGTACGCGGACATGATCGGCGTCGACCGAGGCCGCGACGTCCTGCTCGATGAGCTCCCGACCGCGATGGGGCACGGGCTGGCGTTCTGCCGGGCCATCTTCCACACCTCGCCGCAGGGCGACGTCGTGCCCGTCGACGGCGGCCTTGAGGCCGGGCTGCCGGACGTCAGCGTGCGCCCCGACCTGTCGACGCTGACCTCCATGCCGTGGGAGCCAGGGACGGCCTGGGTCGTCGGTGACGTCGAGCAACGTCGACGGCGAGCCGCACCACGAGTCGCCGAGGGCAGTCCTTCGTGCCGTGGAGCAGCTGCTGGCCAGCGAGGGTGTGCGCGGGGTGGTCGGGCCCGAGCTCGAGTACTTCCTGCTGGAGCCGGACGAGTCGGCGCGCGGCTGGAAGCGCTACGCCGACGCACCGGGCAACGTCTACGTCGTGGGCAGCAAGGGCGACCCCAAGCGCCACCTGATCCACTCCCTGCGGATGCTGCGGGACGCCGGGCTGCGGGTGACCGCGGCCAACCACGAGTTCAGCGGCGGGCAGTTCGAGATGAACCTCGACCACTCGTCGGCGCTGGACGCGGCGGACCGCTCGTTCCGGCTCAAGTCGGCGATCCAGGAGATCGCGCGGCTCGACGGTCTGCTCGCGACCTTCATGGCCAAGCCGTTCAACGACGAGGGCGGCTCGGGCTTCCACCTGCACGTCTCGTTCGTCGACGAGGACGGTCACAACGTCTTCGGCGATCCGGCAGGGGAGCACGGCCTGTCCAAGATCGGCCAGCAGGCCGTCGCCGGGGTGCTCGCCCACGCCAAGGGACTCGCGGCCCTGCTCAACCCGACCATCAACTCGTACAAGCGGTTCGGGCCGGACACGCTCGCGCCGTGGCTCGTCGACTGGGGCCTGGACAACCGCAGCGCGATGGTGCGGATCCCGCCCGAGCGGGGCGAGGGGACCCGGATGGAGGTCCGGCTGGGCGACGCCACGGCGAACCCCTACCTCGCGATCGCCGGCACGCTCGCCGCCGCGTACCTCGGGATCAGGGACGCGCTCAGCCCGCCGGCCGCCCTCGAGGGATACGGCTATGACCCCACGACCGCCGAGCTGCTGCCCCAGCGGCTGCCCGATGCGCTCGACGCGCTCGAGGCCGACACCGACCTCGTCTCCGTGCTCGGCGCCGACTTCTGCCGCTCCTTCGTGCAGTACAAGCGCAACGAGGTCGAGCGCTTCGAGCGCTTCGTCACCGACTGGGAGTTCACCGAGTACGCGTACCACCTCTGACCCGCCGGGACTCCCGCACCACCGCCAGCCGAGCCACCACACGCGCCCAGTCCTTGGAGACCTCGCATGACCAGCACCCCGCTCGTCCCTTCGGCCGCGCAGACCGATCTCTCGGACCTCGACCTGTTCCTCGACGGGCCGCCCTGGGCCGCCTTCGACGCGCTCCGGCGTGACGAGCCGTGTCACTGGAACGCCGAGCGCGAGCCCAACCACGGTTTCTGGTCGTTGACCCGGCACGCCGACATCGTGCAGGTGACACGGGACGAGCTGACCTTCTCGTCCGAGACCGGCGCGGTGAACCTCGAGGAGCTCGACGAGGGCCAGCTGGAGGTCCGCAAGTCGATGCTGGAGACGGACGGCGCCCGGCACTTCGCGCTGCGGCGGCTGCTGCAGCGGGACTTCTCCGCGCGGGCCCTCGGTCAGTACGAGACGTTCCTGCGGGGGCTCACCGCGAGCACGCTGGACGCCGCGTTGCCGAAGGGCGACATCGACTTCGTGCAGGAGATCAGCGCGGACTTCCCGATCCGCGTCCTGGTCCGCCTGCTCGGCATTCCGGACGAGGACGCCGGGCAGCTCATCTCGTGGGGGAACCGGATGGTCGGCAACACCGACCCCGACGAGGCCGATGTGCTGCTCGACTCGCCCGAGAGCGAGGCCTACCGCGACCTGCCGTTCCGCTCGCCGGCCGCGCTGGAGGTGTTCGCCTACGGCGACGAGCTGGCGCGGCGGCGGCGCGGGGCCGACGGTGACGACATCGTCTCCAAGCTGGTCAACCGGGTGCCCGAGGACGGCGTGGCGCTCTCCGAGCGGGACTTCCACAACTACTTCCTGCTGCTCGTGGTCGCCGGCAACGAGACCACCCGGCACACGATCAGCCACTCGATGAAGGCCCTCATCGACCACCCCGAGGCGTTCGCCCTGCTGAAGGAGCGCCCGGAGCTGCTGCCGAACGCGGTCGAGGAGTTCCTGCGCTGGGCCTCGCCGGTCTACCACTTCCGCCGGACCGCGACGAAGGACGTCGAGCTGCACGACCGCGTCATCCGGGCCGGCGACAAGGTGGTCGTCTGGTGGGCGGCCGGCAACCGTGACAGCACGGTCTTCGACGACCCCTACCGCTTCGACATCGAGCGGGACGCCCGCGAGCACATGGCCTTCGGCAAGGGTGGACCGCACCTCTGCCTGGGCAACCAGCTGGCTCGCATGGAGATCAGGATCATGTTCGAGGAGATCCTGGCCAGGGTCGACAGTGCCGAGCAGACGGGCCCGTTGCGCCGGGTGCGGAGCAACTTCGTGAACGGGATCAAGGAGTTCCCGGTCCGGCTGTCAGGCTCCTGAAGCCGCCGCCTCGGCCGGGCGAAGGGTCAGCCCGTCCAGAGCGTGCGACCGCCGTCCCAGACCACGCCGACCTGCCGGTAGTAGCCGCCGATGATCTCGCGGACCGGCAGCTCGGCGAGCTCCTCGGTGGGGGACGCGAACAGCGTCAGCTCGTCCACGTCCGCCGCGTAGGTCGAGGCCGACCTCGACCTCGGCCGCACCCGACTCGATCAGCTCGACGTAGGAGTCCCCGGGGCCGGCGATAGCGGGCAGCCAGCGGTGGTGGGCCATGGGGTGGCCGTTGACGAAGCCGTTCCCGTTGCTCGGCTCGCGGAGCGTGATGACCGCCTGCGCGAGGCGTCGGTCGGCAGCGGCGAGGGTCGCGCCGAAACGGCCGCCCGGCGCCAGTGCGGGTGCGCCCTGCGGCATGGGGTGGGGCCGGGTCATGTGGATCGAGCCGAGCTTCTTGGGGTAGCCCTGGTGGATCCCGCGCAGCATCGCGAAGTCCTTGTCGACCCAGATGTACACGCACCGCGAGTAGGTGCGGCCCTCGAAGGCGCAGCGCACGACGACGAAGGCCTCCTTGTACTGGGCCCGGATCGGGTCGAGCAGCTCCTCCCGGCTCGGTCCGCAGGACTGCCAGTCCGCCCAGATCAGCGCCACGGCGCCAGGATCGTCGCGGCGCGGGGGACAGGGGAGCGGGCAGCAGCGCCGCGACGCGCTCGGGATCGGTGCGGTACTCGATGGTGAGCAGGTCGCCGGAGTACGACCAGGGCGGCGACGGCAGCAGGCTCGCCCGACCCGTCGGTGTCCTGGGGTAGAAGAATCCGCTCGGTCCCTGGTCTGCCACGACGGACCCCTTCCGCAAAATGGTTAGGGCCCGAACGATATTGGAGGCTGCCGGGTCGTGCAAGGAGCGCACCGACCGGCGCCGTCCCTTGACCCATGACCTGCTCGCACGTAATCATTCGGGACCAAACAAGTTGTCTGGAGGCGCAGCCATGGCTGAGGTCGAGGGAGTCGAGGTCGACACCCGGCACTGGATCGGCGGGCGGCGGCGTGGCGTCCGCGGCCACCTTCGACGGACATCTCGCCCATCGACGAGACGGTGATCGCGCGAGGTGGCTCGCGGCGGCGCCGCCGAGGCCGGCGCTGCGGTCGGCGCGGCCGCGCGACGCGTTCGCACGGCTGGAGCCGCACGCCACCGGCCGAGCGAGCCGCCGTCCTGCACGCGATCGCCGACGGCGTCGAGAAGCGGCTCGAGGACCTCTCGCAGG
The DNA here is from genome assembly GCA_963819215.1 of uncultured Actinomycetota bacterium. Classification (GTDB taxonomy): domain Bacteria; phylum Actinomycetota; class Actinomycetes; order Prado026; family Prado026; genus CAWFVK01. Next base: position 205,070 of record CAWFVK010000002.1, read on the forward strand.
TCGAGACCAGGGACAACGGCTCGCTGATCCGCTCCCACCGGCGCGGGGTGATGCCCCGGGTCGCCACCAACTTCCGGTTCTTCGCCGATCATCTGCTGCGCGCTCGGTCACGACGACTTCGAGACCCGAGGCCACCGCAACCACGTGTCCTGGGACCCGGCCGGCGTCACCGCGATCATCACGCCCTGGAACGCGCCCGCTGATGCTGGCGACGTGGCGGATCGCGCCCGCGCTCGCCGCCGGCAACACCGTGGTCGCCAAGCCGCCCGGAGTGGGCGCCGCTGACGGCCTCGCTGCTGGCCGACATCGCCGCCGAGGCCGGACTGCCGGACGGGGTGCTCAACGTGGTGCAGGGCATCGGGGCCGAGGCCGGTGCCGCCCTCGTCGTCCGACCCGCGGGTACGTCGGATCTGCTTCACCGGCTCGGTCCCGACCTCACGCACCATCGGTGCAGCCGCCGCCGCGCGGACGACCCCGGTGTCCTTCGAGCTCGGCGGCAAGTCGCCCTTGCTCGTGCTGGACGACGCCGACCTCGACCTCGCTGTCACCCTCGCCGTCGAGCAGTTCGACAACTCCGGCCAGGTCTGCCTCGCCGCGGTGCGGCTGCTGGTCGCGGAGAGCCTCGCCGACGAGTTCCTGCAGCGGTTCCTCGCCAGGGCCGCGCTGATCACGCAGGGCGACCCGCGCGAGGAGAGCACGGACATCGGGCCGCTGGTGGCCCGCCGCCACTTCGAGCGCGTCGACGGGTTCGTGCAGCGCGCCAAGGCGGACGGCGCCGAGGCCATCCTTGGTGGCGGCCCGAACGAGGACCTCGGCGGTCTCTACTACCGACCGACCGTGCTCGCCGGCGCGGCCGCGGGCAGCGAGATCCTCACCGAGGAGGTGTTCGGTCCGGTGCTCACCTACCAGACCTTCCGCACCGACGAGGAGGCGATCGCCCTGGCCAACAGGACGGCCTACGGCCTGGCGGCCACCTTGGTGACCGGCGATCCGGAGCGCGCCGAGCGCGTCTCGGCTCGGCTGTCCGCCGGCACCGTGTGGGTCAACTGCTTCTTCGTCAGGGATCTGCGGGCGCCGTTCGGTGGCAACGGGCAGAGCGGGATCGGTCGCGAGGGTGGCGACTGGTCGTTCGACTTCTACTGCGATGTCAAGAACACCTGCTTCGCGCCGACCGGGTGGACCACAGGGAGCCAGGCATGACATCGACCGTGGGCAGCACCGTCGAGCACCGACGGATCCTGCTGGACGGTGCGGTCGTCCAGGTCGTGCGCCGGGGCGACGCCCTGGTCGCCGGAGACGGGCGGGAGGTGGGCGTCGACGACGCCGTCCACCTCCCACCCGTCGAACCGTCGAAGATCATCGCGGTGCACCTGAACCACGTGAGCCGGGTGACCGAGTTCCAGATCAGCCTGTCGTCGACGCCGACCTACTTCCACAAGCCGACGTCCTCGCTGAACTCTCATCGCGGGGCCGTGGTGCGTCCGGCCGGCTGCAAGTGGCTCAACTACGAGGGCGAGATCGCGATCGTCATCGGCCGGACCGCGCGGAACGTCTCCCCGGCCGAAGCCTCGGACTACATCGCCGGCTACACCGTCGCGAACGACTACGGCCTGCACGACTTCAGGGACACCGACGCCGGTTCGATGCTGCGGGTCAAGGGTTCCGACACGCTGTGCCCGCTCGGGCCTGGTCTGGTGACCGGCTGGGACTTCCACCACAAGCAGCTGCGCACGCTGGTCAACGGCGTCGTCGTGCAGGACGGTTCCACGGACGAGATGACGTGGGACATGAACTACCTCGTCGCGGACATCGCCCGCACGATCACGCTGTTCCCCGGTGACGTGCTGCTGTCGGGGACACCGGCCAACTCCCGGCCGGTCCAGCCCGGTGATGTGGTCGAGGTCGAGGTCGAGGGCCTCGGCACGTTGAGCAACCACATCGTCGAAGGGCCGACGCCCATCCGTACGGACGTCGGAGCGCAGCCGACGGAGTCCGAGGAAGTCCGGTCGACCGCGCTCGGCGGCGACTGGGAGCTCCGCGGCATCCGGGCGCCCATCCGCTGAGGACCTAGCGCAGCCGTCGCGCTCGCAGCACGAGGTCGTCGACGTGGTGGGCGCCGGCCCCGCTCTCCGGGACCAGGCGGGGGCGCTGCTCGTCCACCTCGATCTCCCAGTCGTCGTCGAGCAGGGCAGCGATCATCGTGGGCCAGACGTAGTCGGCGGGGTCGAACCGGGCGTCGTGGTCGTGCTCGGGGTTGTCCATCCCCGCGTGGTGCACGAGCAGGAGGACGCCGCCTGGAGCAACCGCGGCCAGCAGAGCGTGCTCGGCTGCGGCGTCGGGAGTTCGCAGGAGTGCGGGGTACTGCGCTGAGACGAGGTCGAAGCCGCCGGTGGGCAGCTCAGCCTGCTCGAGTTCGGCGTGGACCCACCGGATGCTCACGCCGGCATCACGGGCGTGCCCCTTCGCTCGTTCGAGCGCCAGGCCCGAGACCTCGAGCGCCGTCACCTGCCATCCCCTCGTCGCGAGCCAGACCGCGTCAGCGCCCTCACCGCAACCGACGTCGAGCACGCGTCCGGGGGTGAGCCCGGCGACCTCGGCCACCAGCGCACCATTCGGGTTGCCACTCCACATCCGGTCCTGCTCGGCGTAGCGCTCGTCCCACACTGCCTGCACCGCCGGGTTGCCGGCGAAGCCGTCGGTGGCATGCGGGGGAGCGGGCGTCGTGCCGGAGTCGTTGGTCATGACACCAATCCTGGGCGCCCGTGGGCCGGCCGCGCCAGCTGGCTTGCCGCTTCGGCAAGCCCGGTCCGGTGCGCCGCGCAGGACCCTCGAAGCCAGACATCTGGAGCGGACGGAGAGCACGCGTGGTCGCGACGCGCGGGCTGATCGGGTTGCCAGGTAACACGTGCGGCGATGTCTAGGCTCGTCTGCCGGAGGCGCGCCCTCGCTTCCGCGGAACCGTCTTCGGACGGCTCCACCCCTGGTTCGTGGCGCGCGATCACGTCACGCAAATAGAGGAGCCATGTGCCCGCGCATCGTTCGGTACCCACCTCACGAGCCACGCTGGTCCGAGCAGCCGTGGTGTCAGCAACCGTGCTTGTCGTCCTGGTCGGCGGCACAGCACTCGCAGCCGCCACGCAGGCCGGGCAGGCAAGGACTGCGGCCGCTGCGGTTGGCCCACCCACCGTCCCGTCGAACTTCGTCGGCATCACGCCGGTGCGCGTGCTCGACACCCGGCACGCGATCGGCGTCCCAGGAGACCTCCCGATGGGCCCCGCCACGACCGTCGACGTCAGCGTCGCCGGTATCCATGGCATCCCCGCCACCGCGACCTCGGTCTCGGTGAACGTGACCATCGACAAGGACGCCACTTCCCGGAGCTATGTGACCGTCTGGCCAACAGGTCAGCCGCGGCCACTCGCCTCGGCGAACAACGCGACCCCTGGGTCGATCTCGGCCAGCGCCGGTGTCTTCGGACTTGGGACGAACGGCCAGCTGAGCGTCTACAACTCGATGGGCAAGACCAACGTGATCATCGATGTGACGGGGTATCTCTCACCGGCAACACCAACCTTCACCGGGAGCCACTGGGGCGTCGTGCACCGCAACGTCATCGGCAACGGTGACGCCGAGCTGGCCGCCTCGACCGTTGCGCCCCCGATGGGTCAGGGCGCGCTGGACATCCGCACGGGATCCGCGACGGACAAGGCGGCGTTCGGCAACGAGACGGACTTCGTGGGCACCAAGCTGTCGAGCCTGTCCGCGATCGCGTACTCGGTGTTCACCACGGCCGAGAACAACGCCATCGCCCCGGGCAACATGCCCTCCATCTCGTTCGAGATCGACCCGAACGTGATCGGTTCCGGCAACTACGCCTCGCTGGTCTACGTGCCGGACAACAGCGCACCGGACGTGTGGACGAAGATCGACGCCAAGGGCGACCCGGGCAAGCACTGGGGTCTGACCGGCTCGTTCTTCAACGCCCAGCCCGACCGCTGCGGCCTCAATGTCGGCAGGTGCACCTTCGACGAGGTGCTCGCGTACCTGTCGGCCAACAACGACCCGGCCCAGGGCGACGCCACGTTGCTCACCGTCCAGATCACCAAGGGGCGTGACTTCGCTTTCTCCGGCGCTGTCGACGCGCTCGTGCTCGGTGACACGACGTACGACTTCGAGCCGCTCGGCGTCTTCGCCACGAAGTAGGACCGCGACGCTGCAGGTCAGAGCCTGGCTCAGCTCCACGCCCGGGGTTGAGCCAGGCTCGTCGGGTTTGTTGTGAGGCACGGCCCCCGTGTGGCGGGTGCGTCGTGGCGCCGGCCCAGACATCCAAGTCCGGAGCACAACAACGGCACGTTGTGCGTTCTCAGGGTTGGACCATCCGTGTCAGGATCGAAGCCGTGCGATCGCTATCGAAGGTGAGGGGCACGCCGTGGTGTTGTCAGGTCGGTTGGGTTCAGTGGGGTTCGACGGCGAGCTCCCTCGGCGGGTGGACCTGCCGTTGGTGTTCGACGAGCTTGACTACCAGCTCGCCTGCCAGGTCTACCTGTGGGCGCTCCCACTGGTCTCCTACGCGCAGTGGCAGAAGGTCGCACCGCGAGACGTTCGGCGCGACGAACTACCGACCTGGTGCACTACGTCAGCTACCGCGACGACTGGGTCTGATCACGGCGAACGCGACGACGCCGTACATCCTGGACTTCATCGACCTGGCGGAGACCGGTCCCCTGGTCTATCGAGCTGCCCGCCGGCCCGACGGCCGGCGGCGTGTCCGACTTCTGGCAGCGCGAGTGCGGCGTCCTCGGCGAGATGGGCCCGGACAAGGGGCAGGGCGGCCGGCATCTCGTCGTCCCGCCGGGCCAGCAGCGCGCCACGCGCCGGCGACGGCTCTACGTGCACCAGGCGACCGGCATGAACGTGATGTTCGGGTTCCGCACCCTCGATCCCGACCCGAAGCGGGCGCAGGCCCTCGTCGCCGGGCGGTGCGGATCACCCCGGTCGGCGGCCGGGCAGCTCCCCGCGACCCGGATCGTGTCGCCCATGGGGCGACCCTGGAGCGGCGACCAGCCGCGCGGGCATCGACTACTGGGCCCGGCTGCACGACATCTACCAGCGCGAGGTCGTCGACGAGCGGGATCGGTTCTACCTGGCGATGCTGAGCCAGCTCGGCATCGAGGAGGGCAAGCCGTTCGCGCCCGATGAGCGGCTGGCGGCATCTTGACCGAGGCGCCGCCGCCGGCGAGCTGATGGCGCAGGCTAACTCTTTCGCCAAGCGGTTCGCGGGAGCCGGTACTGGCCCGACCGGCAGTGGGATCTGGTCCTCGCGCTCGACAACTCCAGCTCAGCGCGGCGACGTGCTACGAGGAGCTGCTGGAGCGCGCCTCGTGGTTCTACGAGGCGGTCAGGTTCTCGGCGGCGATGAAGAGCCAGACCCCGGGCATGGGCCAGGCGTACCTCTCCGCCTACACCGACGCGCCGGCAACTGGCTGGACGGCGGCGCAGGTCCTACACCCTTCACGTCCCGGCCGACCCACCCGCCAAGCTGTTCTGGTCGGCCACGGTCTACGACGTCGCCACGCGTTGTCTGATCGACAACGCCCAGCAGCGCGGGGACCGCGGGTCCCGCGACCCCGACCTGGTGACGAACGACGACGGGTCGGTCGATCTCTACTTCGGGCCCGACGCGCCGCCCACCGGCTTCGAGCCAACTGGGTGCAGACCATCCCTGGGCGCCACTGGTTCTCGTACATGCGCTTCTACGGACCACTCGAGCCCTACTTCGACCGCTCCTGGGTCCTCGGCGACATCACGCCGACCTAGCAAACGCAGCGCCGCTGGCTTCAGCGCCCAGGCCCAGCTGCTGGCAGCCTGAACGGCCCGCGGGTCGCCGCTCCCTTGGTGCGCTTGGTCGCGAGTAGTTCCCGCCGTGTCTCGATCATGGTCGTGACGAGGAGGGCGAGGAGCAGGAGGAGGTAGCTGTTGCCGACGAGAACCTGTGCTGCATTCTCGTGGTACTCGGCGCCATGCGTGTTCGGGACGTGCCAAACCGTTCCGAGCAGGAGAGCCGTCCCGAGGGCTGCTGCGAAGGCTGCGATGAGCCATCCTCCGGGTCGCCGGCCCAGACGGCATGCCGCGAGCAGCAGGGGGAGCACGAAGATCCAGTGGTGCACCCAGCTCACCGGTGAGATCGCCAGCATGGTGCCGAGCGTCAGCGCCTCGGCGAGCCACGGCCGAGCCGGCAGGACGCTCCTTGCGGTCCACAGCGTTGCCGCGGCAAGTACAGCGGCCGCGAGCACCCAGACGAGCCGGCCACCGGTTGGCGACCCGCTGAGCCGCACGACCAGCCCGTTGATGGACTGGTTGCTGATGTAGGCGATCCCGCCGACCCGGTTGGGATCGATGAACAGACCGCGCGCCCAGTAGTCCCACGACGCGCCGGGTGCGATGAGGAAGCAGCCCACCAGCGCCGCGGCGAACGTGGCCGCCACCGTTGCGGCGTCCCGGAACCGCCTCGCCACGAGCAGGTAGCCGATGAGGAACAGCGGGGTGAGCTTGAGCGCCGCGGCGATGCCGATCATCACGCCGCGTGGCAGCTGGGGCACCGCGCCGCTCAGGTCGGCCACCACCAGGAGCGCCAGCAGAATGTTGACCTGGCCTTGCTGCATCCCGACGCGAACCGGGTCGCTGACCGCGACGAGCACGACCACCGCCAGCATCGCCACCAGGCTTGCCGACCACCGACGCGGCCCATAGCGGCGCACCGCCATGGTCACCACGAACCACAGCGCCGCCAGGTTGACGGCCATCCACGCGACCTGGCCCACCCGCAGCGGTACCCAGGAAAACGCCAGGAACAACACCGCCGATGCCGGCGGATAGGTGAAGCGCAGACGAAACGGAGTGACCCGCAGCTGGTAGAGCTCATGTCCGCGCAGCACCGCCCCGCCACCGGCGCGGTAGACCTGGAAGTCGACCTGGTCGTTGAGCGCAGCGAGCGTCAGGTACCGCACGACGAGGATGGCCACCGCCAGGCCCGCAAACACCAGGATGGCGCGTCGCAGCATCGCCTCGACCGGTCGCGCGATCACCGTGTTCTGCTCCACCAGCCCAGCATCCCCGACGGGTAGTAAACGGCGGGTTACGAACGCGATCCGTCCCCGACTGCGCTGAGCATGCTCTGCTGCCGGACCCTGATGCATGAGCTAGCAGCGCAGGACGGGAGATGCCGGCTGGCACGACTGAGACCACAGGCCGTGGGTGAACGGGCAGAATCCTGGTATGCGAACTGTGCGGTTCACTGATTCCCGTGTTCCGGTCCATGGGGTCGAGCAATTGCTTGATGGTCGGTCGAGGTGGCAGCGCTACCTCGATGTTGAGGCCGCGCTCGCCATGGCGGAGGCGGACCTGGGGGTGATCCCGGCCGCGGCGGGGCCGGCGATCTCCGCCGCTGCCAGCCTTCGCTTGCTCGACGTCGACCGCATCGAAGCAGAGGTCGCACGCACGAGCCATCCGCTGATGGCGCTCCTGGTGGAGCTGGACCGCGTCGTCGGCGAGCCCTACGGCGGTTGGGTGCACTGGGGCGCCACCACCCAGAACGTCACTCAGACCGGGGACGTGCTGGCGTTGCGCGAGGTGCACGCGGTTCTGCGGCGGCTCCTGCTTGACGTGCTCACAGCGTCGGCTGAGCTCGCCGAGCGTGGAGCCGACATGGTGATGGCCGGTCGCACCCACGGTCAACAGGCTGTCCCGATCACCTTTGGGTTCAAGGTTGCTGCCTGGATCGACCAACTACTGCGCCATCTCGACCGCCTGGACGAGGTCGCCGACCGCCTGTTCGTCGCCATGCTCGGCGGCGCGGCCGGAACCTACGCCGCCTTGGGTGCGCAGGGGCCCGCGGTTCAGGACGCGCTAGCGGCTCGCCTCGGCCTCGGCTCGATGCGCGTCGCTTCTCGCGCCATCGCGGACCCACAGGCCGAGCTCGTCAGCGTGCTGGCTCTGCTTGCCGCGACCGGTGGCTCGATCGCCAAGGAGCTGATCACGCTCTCGGGCGTCGAGTTCGGCGAGGTGGAAGAGCCTGCCCCACCCGGCGTCGTGGGGAGCTCGACGATGCCCCAGAAGCGAAACCCGCAACTGTCCATGGACGTCGTGACCATCTCGGCGCAGATTCGTGCGTGTGTCCCTCTGGCGCTGGAAGGCATGCTGCACAGTCATGAAGTGGACGGCGCACACACGGCCATGACTGATGATGCGGTCCGCCGGGCCTGTGTGCTCACCGCGGACATGCTCGCCAGACTGCACCTGGTGCTAGGTGGCCTGGACCTTCATGCCGATCGGATGCTCGCGAACCTGTCGCTGACCGGGGGTCTCATCAACTCCGAGGCGGTGATGCTCGGGCTCGGCCGGGCGCTTGGCCGGCAACGGGCCCATGCGATCGTTCACGAAGCGGCAGAGGTAGCGCGGATGTCGGGCGTGCCCTTCAGCGATGTCCTGGCCGGTGATCCTCGGATCCGGGAGCACCTGACTGAGGCGCAGATCAGCGTTCTCCTGGATCCGACCACGCACGTCGGATGTGCGTCTGACCTCGCTCGGGCTGCCGCCAACCGCGTCAAGCATGACGCACGATTTGCCTAGGTATCCTTTCTGACCGGGTCGAACGAGTTGAAGGGTCGGGGGCGGCGTGCAGCGAGCAGCATGGGCAGTGCAGGCGGGGGCAGCATGCGTGGTAGCCGTCGCCGTAGCGGTGGCTTTCTGGCCATCTGGCCCTCGCGGTCATGTCCCGCTCCCGAGTGACAACGCCAGTCCCGCCCAGGTCGCGCGGACCCTGGTCCTTGCCTGGGACGCGCACGACGCCGACACCGTCCGAGCCCTGTACTCGCCAGGTTGGCAAGCGGAAGAGGGCAATGTGCCGCTGACGCCGTATGACCACGTGAAGCTGCTGTCGGTCGGCCCCGGGTTCGGCGGCGACAATTCGGTCCTCATCCACATCGCCAACGACAACCCTGAGACCACGGACGGCACCACGTCCTTCACTGTCGCCTTCGCGCCGACCGGACCGCACGGCGCGTGGAGGGTGACCTCGATCGGCGACGACTTCCCCTAGAGCCGCTCGAAACGCTGGCCCACGAAGCTCACCAGCCCGCCGACGTGCGGCGGCTTCCAGGTGGTCGGCGCATTGCCTCGTGGCAACCAAGGAGGCCGAAAGGCACCGTGCGAGTACTGATCTCGACGTCCCCACCATGGACTGAGAGTGGTCGCTCAGGACCCGGGAGCGGCCCTGCGCTGCATCTCGTCCAGGTCCGGGTCCGACGCGATCTCCCGCACCTCCTGAGCGCAACGACATGCGGCGGCCACCTTGGATGCCCACGCCAGCGCCTCCTCGCGGGTGGCCACGTCGATGACAGTGACTCCGCTGACGGCCTCCGGGTTCTGCCCGTCGGTGATCGTCCCGTCCGGGGAGACGATGCTCGCTGGTTGCTCCGCCAGGCCCCCGGCCATGACATAGACGCCGGCGTCGATGGCTTCCTGGCAGACCGCGTGCGCGGCCTCGGCGACGGCCGCCATCTCGTGCTCGGGGATGTGGTCCATCGCGCGGGCACCGAACGACAGCATGTACTTCGTCATGTCACACCTCTCGCGAGTCGCGTCGACGAGCCTGTGCCTCGGCGGTCACGACGCTATGCGGGCGCCCAGGCAATCGCTAGAGGCCGCGGCGCGAGTCCTGCCCGACCAGATGATCTCGGCATTCTTCCCTCAGGCGAGCCAACGGTGCGCGTTCCCAGGGCCTGGCAGACCGCTGACAACAACTCGTGATCGTGCGATCCTCAGGCGTGCGCCGTCTCGGCTGGCTTGCTCTCGCGACCCTGCTCCTGGTGGCGTGCTCGTCGACGTCGAGCGAAGCGCAGGGGCTCGTGACTCAAGGTGGCCCGGCGCGCTTCTGCATCGGCCTTGCCGGCGGCACGGGCTTCTGCACCTCCTCCGGCTGGGCCACCGATCACGGCGGCAGCAGTCTCACGGTGGGAGCCTGCGTCGAGGTGACATACACCGGCGATCAGGCCGACGAGCAGAGCGTTCAGAAGGTAGCGTGGAGAGACTGCGCGGACTCGGCTGCCCCCTAGTCCGACGACCCACTGACCTGTCGCTCCGAGGCTGCCGACTAGGTAGCGCTTACCGCGCCTCGAGAACAGCCTCTGACCGATCATCGAATCCGTGAGCTCAGCAGCCGTCGACGCCGTCTCAGCGTGTGCAGCAGGAGGTACCCGGCAAGGACCACACCGGTGATGGCATGCCACCGAATCCGGGTCGGATGTCCCGCCAGCCAGTCCCACAGGCCAGAGGCGAGCATGGCCGTGGCGACGGTCAGAAGAAGCAAGTCCGAGAAGGCCATGCGGCTGGAGGCGGACGCGGGCGAGGGGCGGGCTCCCAGCCGCGCGAGAAGTCGCAACGACACCCGTCGTCGTTGCCCGAGGTGGACAAGCACCAGGGCGACGAATGCCAGACCGAGAAGGATGTGCAGGCCGAGCACAGGCTCGAGCGCCAACGATGCCACGACCGATCCGATGAGACCAACGTGCACGACGGCTCGCGCGACGGTCCGACGCCTGCGTAGCTCGCTCACAGGCTGAGCCTGCGTCCGGCCGAGGTTCATCGGAATCCGGGATCACCCCGGCCCGTCCCTGGCTGCACCCTGATCGCACTCACGCGTGGCCAGAGATCCGGGACAGCGAGTAGCCGGTTGAGGCCTGACCGTCCGCGCGGTCGCCCTCCTCGCCACCTGACGCAGCGGAGCAGGAACGAGATGCCTGGCGCGTCCAGTTCCTAGATGTTGTAGTAGAGGAACGAGCATGCGACCTATGCGGGCCGCTGACCTGCGAGATGGCAGCCGTCGATTGGTCCTGGCGCACGTCCGGCGCACACGGGAGCCCCAGGAGACCGGCCGGGAGGGCTGGCGGCTCGCGTGGCCGGAGGCCGCGAGCGCCGGGCCTCCGCGGGCCTCGGGTCAGTGCGCGGCGTGGGCCTGGCCCTGGCCGTGCTCCGGGCCTTGGGCTGAGCTTCCCGATAGCGCAAGAACTGGCTACTTGAGACTTCCTTGCATGCCCGGGCCTGCGCGAGGCTCGGGTTAGGTGCCTGGCGGTCGCTCGCGAACCGGCTGCCCAGTGCGTGATTGCTGTGGCTCGCGAATGGCTAGCGACCGGCAGGCGCCGTGCGGGAATGCGGCTCGAGAGGACTGCTACGCCCGAAGTAGCACTGCCCTTCCCGCGGGTTCTTGTCCGCCGTCGGAAGGGAGCATTGGGATGCGGGGAGTCAGCAAGCCGGTCGTGATCGGAGTGGATCCGCATAAGCGGATCAACGCCGTCGTTGTTGTTGATGCCCGCGGTGAGGTCCTGGATCGGGGCACGTTCCCGACGTCCACTGCTGGCCTGCGCCAGCTCGGGGTCTTCGCCCGCCGGTTCAAGACGCGGACGTGGGCGATCGAGGGCTGCAACGGGGTCGGGAAGCCGCTGTCGCAGCGCCTGGTGGCCTCCGGTGAGCGGGTGCTGGACGTGCCGACCAGCGACGGCACTGGTGCGGGTCTTCGCCGGTGGGAACGGACGCAAGTCGGATGACACTGACGCGCTGTCGATCGCGTTGGTGGGGCTGCACGCCCCGCGGCTGGCTGAGGTGGTTCCGGATGAGCGGGCCGCGACGCTGCGGCTGCTCGCGCACCGCCGCGCCGAGCTCGTCTGACCCGGACCCAGATCGTCTGCCGGCTCCAGCGTGAGCTGCTGATCCTGTTGCCCGGTGGGACGAAACGGGGTCTGACCGCAGCCCGGACCAAGACCCTGCTGGCCTCGGTCCGGCCCCGCGACGAGGTCGGTCGGATGCGTAAGTCGATAGCTGTCGACATGCACACTGAGCTGGTCGCCGTCGACAAGAAGATCAAGGCCGTCGGGGCGCAGATCAAGGAGCTGGTGGCCGCCACCGAGACGAGCGTCACCGAGATCTACGGGGTCGGCGCGATCACCGCGGCGCTGATCCTCGGTGAGGTCCTCGACGTGTCCCGGTTCGTCGACGAGGCGCACTTCGCCTCCTACAACGGGACCGCGCCGATCGAGTGGGGCAGCGGCGGCGGACAAGGCCCGTTCATCCTGAACCTCGGCGGAACCGCCGACTCACCCACGCCCTGCACATCGCCGCGGTCACCCAGATCCGCAACGACACCCCAGGGCGCGCCTACTACCGGCGCAAGCTCGCCGAGGGAAAGACGAAGAAGGAAGCCTTGCGCTGCCTCAAACGCAAGATCAGCGCAGCCGTCGACCGGCACCTGGCCAACGACAAGACCAAAGCAGAACAGCGGGGCCCGGGAGGGCACATGGGGGCGACTACGAAGATCAGCGCGGCCAACCCAACCCCGACGGTCGACTCTTCGATCAAGCCACAACCCGGGCCCCGACCACACGCTACGCCCGCCGCAGCAAAGGCGTCTTGACAACAGAGAG
>CAWFVK010000003.1:0-212514 GCA_963819215.1 uncultured Actinomycetota bacterium
GCCGTCACGCGGGTAAGGGTCCGGCTTCGATGGGGCGAGCCGCTCAATCAACGTTTCGACGCGGCGAGCGCCTGAATCAACGTGCGAGGCACAATGAAAGCAGTCGTGTTTAAGGGCCCGCGGCAGCTCGCTGTGCAGGACGTGGCGGACCCCACCATCGAGGAACCACTCGACGCGGTCATTCGGATCACCACCGCCAACATCTGCGGCTCGGACCTGCACCCATACGAGGGCAGGTCTGACCTGGAGGCGGGCATGGTGCTCGGTCACGGGAACATGGGGATCGTTGAAGAGATCGGCGCCGGGGTCGGCCGGGTCAAGGTCGGCGACCGGGTGTCGGTGCCGTTCAACCTGGCATGTGGAACGTGCCGGAACTGCAACGACGGGTGGACCTCGGCGTGCCTGCGCGCGAACCCTTCGGGGACCCCGGGCGCTGGCTGCGGTTATCCGAAGATGGGCCCGTACTGGTGGGCAGGCGGATTACCTTCTCGTGCCCTGGGCCGACTTCAACCTCCTTGAGCTGCCCGCGGGCAGCGCGCACGAGTCGGACTTCGCGTTGCTGTCCGACATCTTCTCGACCGGCTACCACGGGACCGAGATGGCGCAGGTGCGACCGGGGAAGTCGGTGGCGATCTTCAGTGCGGGCCCGGTCGGTCTGATGGCCGCCCACAGCTCGTTCCTGCGCGGCGCCGCCCAGGTGTTCGTCGTCGATCAACATGCCGCCCGGCCGGGGCTCGCGGAAAAGATGGGCGCTACGGCTGTCGACTTCAGCCGGGCCGACCCGACCGAGATCATCATGGACGCCACCGCCGGCTTCGGCGTGGACTGCGGGGTCGAGGCGGTGGGCTTCCAGGCTCACGACGCGCATGGCGAGGAGCACCCCGAGAGGGTCCTGGACCGCCTGGTCGAGGTCGTCCGCGCAACGGGCCAGCGGACTCAGGTGGTCAGCGCAACGCCTGCTCTAGTTTCTGTGACGGTGTCATCCAGCCGAGGGTCTGTCGAGGTCGGTCGTTGAGTCTGGTCGGCGACCGCGTCGAGGTCGGCTGGGTGAAGCCGGCCATGCTTTGCCTTTCGGGAAGTACTGGCGCAGCAGCCCGTTGGTGTTCTCGTTGCTGCCGCGCTGCCACGGGCTACGCGGGTCGCAGAAGTAGACCTGGACCCCGGTGTCGACGGTGAACTTCGCTTGTGGTCGGCCATCTCCTGGCCGCGGTCCCAGGTCAACGACCGGCGCAGCTCCTGCGGCAGCTCCTGAACCTTCGCGGTGAGCGCGTCGTTGACCTCCTCAGCGGCCCGCCGCCCAGGGATCTTCACCAGCATCACGAACCTGGAGTGCCGCTCCACCAGCGTGGCGATACAGTCGAGGACGTACCCAGCAGCAGGTCCCCTTCCCAATGCCCGGGCACCGCCCGGTCCTCGACCTCAGCAGGACGCTCGGAGATCGACACCGCACCGCGGATCTTGCCCTGCCCGTTGTACGTCGAGTGATGCCGCGGCCGCGCGCGTGCGCATGACCGCGGCGCAGCTCACGGGTCAGTTCCTGGCGCAGCGCCCCCGGCCCTGCACGAACAACGACAGGTAGATCGTCTCGTGCGACACCCACATCTCCGCCCGATCAGGGAACTGGACCCGCAGCCACCCCGCGATCTGCTGCGGAGACCACTGCATCCTCAGTCTGGCGTCCACCACGATCCGCAGCTCACCCCGCACCGCCAACTTCGCGGGCTTCGGCCGCCGCCCCCGCACCCACGCCGCATGCTCGGCCCGAGCGGCGCGGTACCGGCGCCGACCACCATTACGGGCCACCTCCCGAGACACCGTCGACGGAGAACGACCCAACCCGGCCGCAATCACCCGCAACGACAACCCGCCGGCCAGCCCCCGAGAGATCTCCTCCCGCTCGGTCAACAACAGCTGACCCCCCGACCGATGACGAACCCGCGGTGGCCTGCGGCGCAACGCCACCACGTAGTCATGCACCGTGCGATGAGCCCGGCCAAGATCCCGCGCGATCGTCCGCGACGGAACCCCCGCCGCGGACCGCTCCGCGATCACCAACTTCTGCTCCGGCGTCAACCTCAACATCACACCCTCCAATCGATGCCACTCCCACCAAGAACAGGGTGTTGCATCGACCCGTTGAGATCACCCCACATAGGTGTGGTTGGCGTCTACGTGTTCTGCCCTGACAGGTTAGGAACGCGGCTGGCGGGTGGTTGGCCTCCGATTGAGGTGTGTGGTCGGTGATGGTTGTAGATGTGGAGCCAGGTTGGCAAGGCCGCGCGACGCGCTGATTCAGATCGGTACGGCTTGGCGTAGGCCCATTCGGCGAGCAGGGTTCGGTTGAAGCGTTCGACTTTGCCGTTGGTCTGGGGCCGGTAGGGCCTTGTCCGCTTGTGGGTGACCGCGGTCGCGGCCAAGGCGTCGCGGAACTCATGGCAGACGTAGCTGGAGCCGTTGTCGGTGAGCACCCGCTGCACGATGATCCCGCGCAGGTTGAACCAGGCGTGCGCGCGGGCCCAGAACCTGGCTGCGGTCAGACCGGTCTGGTCAGGCAGGACTTCGCTGTAGGCCAGCCGGGAGTGGTCGTCGATGGCGGTGTGGACGTAGCTGTAGCCGATGACGGGTTTGTAGCCCTTCCCTCGGGTGGTGGCGGTGTCGCGGCGGTGTGCCTGGCCGATCAGCTGGCCGTGGATGCGGGCTCCGCCGCCGTCGGGGATGTTGCCCAGCTTCTTGATGTCCACGTGCACCAGGTCACCGGGCCGGGGCCACTCGTATCGGCGGATCGGTTCGCGGGTGGCCCGGTCGGTGTCGGCGAGCCGGGGCAGCCCTTCGCGTCGCAGCACCCGGTGCACGGTTGAGGCGTGCATCCCCAACCGGCCGGCGATCATGGCCGGCCCGAGCCCTTTCGAGCGGCGCAGGTGCACGATCTGGCGGACGGTCGGCCGTGGTGTCAGGGCTGGCTGACGAAGAGGGCGGCTGGACCGGTCGGCCATCCCGTCCCGGCCCTCCAGGCGGTAGCGGTCCGCCCATCGTTGCGCTGTGGTCGGTGAGACCTGGAACCGCTCCGCGGCGCGACGGACCGGCCATCCGTCGTCCACGATGCAACGAGCCAGCCGCAGCCGGCCGAGCTCGGACAACGGGGCATTAGCGTGTGGCATGAGGACCTCCAGGGTGCGGTGTGCTGCTTGGTCGCTACACACCTCACCCGGAGGTCCTCCCGATGTCACCTACCGGGGTACCTGCCGCCTCGCTACCAACCTGTGTGGGCAGAACATCTACGTGCCGGAGGACCCCAAGGCGACGGAGCCTGCCCGGCACGGCCGGGTGCAGTTCGACTACGGCACGGCCTTCGAGAAAGGAATCAGCATCGCCTCCGGGCAGTGCCCCGTGAAGCGATACAACCGTGAGCTCCGGGACATGATCATTCACGGGCAGGCCAACCCGTCGATGATCGTCTCGCACGAGCTGACCCTCGACGACGCGGTCGATGCCTACGCCCGCTTCGACGAGCGCGCAGATGGCTGGACCAAGGTGCTCCTGCACCCGTAGCCGAACCCTTCGAGCAGAGGCACCTAGTATCGCCGTCGTACGGCCAAGAGCGTTACATCGTCCTCGACCTGGCCCGCCGCGGCGGCTAGCCTGGCTAGCTCGCCGGCCCCGCGCCCGGGTCCCAGCCTTTGCACGTCTTTAGTCAAACGGTCGATGCCAATGTCGATGGCCTCGGTGCGGCGTTCGATGAGCCCGTCGCTGTAGAGCAGCACTGTGTTTCCTCGGCTGAGGCTGATAACGACCGAGCGCCGATCGGCCGAGATCCCCAGGGGTGTTCCTGGCGGAGGTCTCAGCACCGTCACGTTGGCATCGGCGTCAATCAGTAGGGCTGGTGGGTGTCCGGCGCTGATCAGCGAGAACTGGTCGAGGTTGGCGTCTATGAGGAGGTAAATGACGGTGACGAAGTCGCTGACGGGCATCATGGCCGTGAGGCTGTCGAGTTTTGTGAACACAACGCTGGGGTCAGGGTCGATGGCGGCGTAGGCGCGGATGGCGGCACGGATCTGCGCCATGGCTGCGGCGGCGGGGATACCACGTCCGGCCACGTCTCCGAGGAACGCGGCGATACGGCCGCCAGGGAGGGCGAGGACATCGTAGAAGTCCCCGCCGACCTCGGAGTGTCCAGCCGGTGCGTAGTGGGAGCTGATCTCGAGCCCGGGGCACATTGGCAACTCGCGGGGCAGGATGGCTCGCTGGAGTCGCACAGCTGTCTCTTGGGTCTGGGTAAACAGGTGGGCGTTATCGATCGCCGCGCCGGCGCGCTGAGCGAGGTCTTCGGCGAAGGCGAGGTCGGCCCGTCCGAAGCGTCGGCCGGACTCGGCGGAAACCAGGGTGATTACCCCGAGTGTCCGTCCTCGCGCGGTCAGCGGTACCACGATGACGCTGGCCAAGCCTAGATCACGGGTCAGTCGGAGGTGGTCTTCGTCGCGGGCGGTGGCTACCAGCATCTCGTCGGTGATCTCGGGGTAGAGCTCCGGCCGGCCGGTCTTGACCACGTTGTAGGGGCCGGTGGTTGCGGCGGGGTCGGGAGGGTAGCGCTGCTGGTAGGTCAGGGCCATCGCGACTTTGCCTGGGTCGGAGTGCTCGACGGCCAGCGTAGTGAGGGTGCCGTTGTCCAGGATTTCCACGGCGCACCAGTCGGCCAAGGTCGGCACGGTCAGCCGGGCAACGGTTGTCAGTGTGGTGCGGTAGTCCAGGCTCTGAGCCAGCGCGATGGAGACGTCGGCGAGCAGCCCGATCCGCGCCGCGGCCGTCCGAGCGGCCTCTAAGGCACGTAGACGTTCGAGTGCTTGGGCGCAGGTGTCCGCGAACACGGTGAGGAACTGGAGTTCCTTGTTATCGGGGATCCGCTGTTCCGGGAAGCCCAGCGAGATGACCCCTAGCCGTCTGCCGTCCACGCCTAGCGGCAGACAGACCATCGCGCGGTCAGCGCTGACCGCACCCGCCAGGGCCGGGTACTTGTCCTCGATGTCCTCGCGGCTTCCCAGGACGACCGGCTGAAGCGAGCGCAGTGCATCGCTCGTGGGCAGGTTGGCGGCCAGGGGGTAAGCGGCCCACCCGGCAGCCGCTGGGGACCCACCCCGCAGGCCTACCAGCGTCAACGTTTCGGGATCGTCGAGCAGCGACAACGAGGCCACGGTGGCGCCGACGGCATCGGCGGCGTGCGAGATCACGACCCGGGTGAGTTGGTCGGTGTCCGCACAGCTCGCAAGTTCCGCGGTGACCATTGCCAGGCGGGTGATGCGGGCTTCTGCGACGCGGGCGGCGGTGGCCTGCGCGTCCCCGGCCAGGACGACATCGGCCACCCCGATTACCCCGACCACCTGTCCATCGCGCCTCAAGGGTGAGTCAGTGACCCGCACTGTGACCGTCGATCCATCGCGGACCCGAATCGGGAACTCACCGGACCAAGACGTTCCAGCCAGCACCGTGGTCATGATCGACTCAGCGTCGGCGAGGTCACCTGCGGATACCAGCAAATCAGCCACATTTCGACCAAGCATCTGTGAAGCGGGATAGCCGTAGAGGTTTTCCGCGACGCCGTTGACATAGCGGATCTGGCCCAGCCGGTCGGTAACGACGACGGCGCCGCCGATCGCCTCCAGCAGACCCGCGCGCAACCAATCCTCCCAGCCATCGCTCGGCGCGCCGGACGTCGGCCTGAGCAGGTCATCCATCACTGACCTCCTTGACCCATTCGCGGGCTCTCAAGATCCCTCGGCCACCTGGCGCGGGACGCGCCGCATGTCATTGTCCCACGGACGACTCGAACGGGGCCTAGCCCCGGTCTTTCATGGCGTTGATCGTTTCGGTGCTGCGAACTGGCTCGGCTCGAGGGCGTGAGGTGGTTCCCGACGTAGTCGGGTGCCTGTGGTGCTCCGGGTCCTTGGTCGTGGTCGGACTGGGGTGAGGCCGTAGTTCAGCCCGGTGCTGGGATCGCGGCGATGAGCTGGAAGGCGGCCAGGATCGCGGCGGCCCACGGCCATGTAGCGGGCAGGCGTAGGTGTCTTCGCCGCCCGCCGTGGGCGAGACGGGCGGGGACGTGCAGCACCTTGTAGCGCAGCGCTTTGGGTTCGGCTTTGGCCAGGTCACCGGCCAGGGCGAGCAGTCGCAGCCAGGCGATCAGGTCTGCGGCGATCGCCGTGATCTGGGTCCAGGCCTGGTTGATGGCGAACTCCCGGGACGGGAACCGGCCCAGGCCGGAGTCTTTGGCGTGCCGGATGCGGTCTTCGACGCGGGCGTGGGCGCGGTGCCGGGCTTCCAGGAACGCCAGCTGCCCGGTCGCGGTGTTCGTCGCGATCCCTTGGTAGCGGTAGCCGTCGCGTTCCTCGAATAAGGACAGCTGCGCGCCGGGGTGGGGGCGTTCACGGCGGACGATGACCCGCATCCCCTGCGGCCATGTCGACAGGTCGAGCAGGTCGGTGAGCTCGGCGACGTCCCCACCGTCACGGGCGGCGCCGTCGGCGTCCAGCGCCGGCACCCACACAGTCTTGGGGATCAGGGCGATGGCGTCGCGGACCCGCTCGGTGACCGCGAAGCCGACGGAGTAGTCCAGGCGCCGCCCACGGACCTGGCCTTGGGTGGTGAGCCAGTCCAGCAGGTCGTGGGAGGCCCCGGCTCCGTCGGCGCGGACCAGCAGGTTCCTGCGGTAGGAGCGTGGGACCTGCGCGATCGCCCGGCCCAGGACGTCGATGTGGTCTGCGGCGGTGTTCGCCCCGGCGTTCCCCGGCCGCAGCGCCACCGCCAGGAGCTCGGTGGTGTTGTCACACCACACCCCGATCGGGTGGTAACCGAACCCGCCCTTGAACGTCGGCCGGGCGAACTCTTTCTCCGAGTGCGCGGTCACCAAAGTCGCGTCGACATCCAGCACCACGACTGGTCCGAGGTCGGTGCCGGCGACCTTCGACGCAGGCAGGACCGGCAGTTGGGCCCACACGTGCCGGCGGACCCTCGCCCTGGCCCGCTCGACTCGGGCCAGCGCGGCCGGGGTCAGCTCGGACAGGGCACGCCACACCGTCGGCGCCGAAGCCACCCGGCCCAGGACCTGACCCTGATGGCGCAGCACGTCGATGTCGGCGATCGCCTCACCACCGTCGGCGAGCATCACCGCGACGTCCACCAGGACCCGGCCCCGGTCGTGGACCGGGACGAACGATGCCCTGGTCAACGCCTTCGACAGCTCAGCGGTCAGCCCGGTCCGATCGGCCAGCAGGCGCACCGCCACCGACCCCGCATGCGCCACCACACCCGTGCCATCCGCCGTGACTGACAACCCAGAAGACCACGTCGTATGCTTCACCTGCGAAGTGCCTCTCTCGTAGGTCTACTTGTTCTGTCGCAAGACCAAGTTTCCCTTACGTGGCAGGCACTTTCGCGCGTCCAGGCACCGCGTCAGATCACAACCCGTGAACGATCCGGGCTAGAGGCCCGTCGGCCGAAGACCGCGAAGCTGGTCGCCAACCCTGAACTGCGGGACTATGTGCAAGAACGGTTGGCCGGGGTTGTTCGTCGACCTGACGGCACCAAGATCAGCGGCCCGGCGACCGGGCCATGGAAGGGCCGCGGCAAGCCCGATCGTGCCGACCGGCCATGGGTGACAGCCTGGAGCCCTGAGCAGATCAGCAACAGGCTGCGTATCGAATTCCCCGATGATGAGTCCATGCGGATCTCGCACGAGGCTATCTACCAGTCCCTCTTCATCGAAGGTCGTCGGGGCGCTGAAGCGTGAACTGGTGGCGTGCTTGCGCACGGGTCGTGCCCTGCGTGTTCCCCGCGCCCGGGCCAAGGCCTGGGCGCATGTCGCGCCTTACCGCTCGCCCGGACCAGCTCGACCGCTTGCTCCCGGAACTCCGGTGAGTACTTGCTCGGACGGCCCATCAGGACCCCTTCCTCGGGCAGATCACCCAAGTTCAGGGTGTCCACCGAAGCGGGTCAACTCCATGACACCCCTAGGAGCATCAGGATGTGCGGGTGCTCCCAGGTGAACAGGTTCCCATGTGCCTTGCCTGCTCAGAACCGTCGTTGCTAGTCTCTGCAGGCCGTACTACAGAGCGAGGAGGTGAGACCCGTGAACGTATTGACGTGGGTGCTCCCGCCTGAGGTCACGGCCGGGCGATAGGTCGTCCGGGAGCGCCATCCCAAGCGCTCTCCTGAGAGGCACGATCATGCACTTCACCTCTGGACCTTCTCTCCACGACGGGGTGATCGAACGGGACTTCACTCTCGGCGATCTTCCGGGCATTTTGTGGACGCGGGAGTCGGCCTCAAGAGCTGGCCCGCTGATCCTGCTCGGCCACCCCGGCGGACTGAACAAGATGAAGTCCCGGCTGGTCGCCCGAGCTCGGCAGGCCGCGGCAACCGGGTTCGCTGCGGCGACTATCGAACTCCCTGGAAGTGGCGATCGCCCGAGGCTTGCCGCCGTTGAGGATGCCCGCGCCGATCTGCGTCGGGCGCTCGGGGCGGGCGAACTAGTTGACGCTGACATCATCGACCGGCTGATCCTGCCGCTTGTCGAGCAGGCGGTGCCGGAATGGCAGGCCACCATGGACGCCCTGCTCGCGCTGCCCGAGATTAGCGGCCCCTTCGGGTACTCGGGAGGGGTGATCTCTATAGGCGTCCGGCTGGCCGTAGTTGAGCCGCGCATCGTGGCAGCGGGGTTGTTCGCCGGGAGCTTCGTGCCCCGCATCATGTTCGAGGAGGCGCGCCTCGTCACCATCCCGCTGCAAGTCCTGCTGCAATGGGACGACGAAGGGAACGACAGGCAAGCAGCCCTGGATCTGTTCGACGCATTCGGCTCCCGGGAGAAGACCTTGCTCGCCAACATGGGCGGGCACACCGGCGTTCCGGCATTTGCTGGGCAGGCCGCGGCAGACTTCTTTACCCGGCATTTGAGGTAGGGCGTGTTGGACAAGGACGTCATCTACCGCGCCTCCCGTCGTCCTCAACGCCCGGATGTGGCAGCATGACCGCGAAGTCCTCGCGCGGATGTTTGCGTCGCCCACGATGTCCTACCCGGCGACCTGGTCACGCGCAACCGCCGACTCGCCGCGACTGTGCTACGTCCACGGACGGAAGTATTCATTCACGGCGACCTTCGAGTCACCCATGTCTTCGTCGACGACGACCAGGTCACCGGCATCCTAGATGGGTCCGATCCCCAGGCGACGGACCGTACGACCTGGCGACGCTCACGCTCGCACACGAAGAGCACCTCGACGATCTCATCGCCCGGCTACCGCGCCGACGTCGATGTTGACTTGATACGCGCCTGGGGGCGTTCCGAAGCCTGACCGCGATCAGGTGGCTTGCCGAGAACGACCACGGCTCGCCGGAGAAGTTCGCCGAGGTCGCCGTCCTGCGATCGCAGCCCTGAGGTTGCGCACCCGAAGTGCTGCCCACGCCGCACCGACGCGCCGTTCGAGGGTGCATCCTGCGGCCTCGGTTTGGGCCTTGCGCACCGCGGTGCGTGGCCCTTCCGGGTGCGGACGGCGACGAGGGCACTAGCTACGAGCATGCGTGCCTGCACGGGGCGAATGAGGCTAGATATTGCCTTCTGCGGCTCGGCGCAGTGCTTTGCCGGGCCGTACCCGTCCGTCCCGACGCGATGGGGTGTTCGGAATGTTCAGCCCTGCTTGCGCTTTCGCGTCTTGGCTTCGGCGAGGTCACTGAGGCGGTCGGCGTCGGCGCGAGTCTTGGTGGCTGCCTGCTTGGTCTCGCGGGCGGCATCGAGCTCGGATGTCACGGCGCGCTGGGTGGCTGCCTTCTTGGCCTGTCCTGCGGAGTCCACGCGCGCCTGAGCCTGCTCGATGGTGGCGGTGCGGGCGGCTGCCCGCCTGGTGGCGGCTGCCTGCTTGGTCTCGCGGGCGGCGTCGAGCTCGGATGTCACGGCGCGCTGGGTGGCTGCCTTCTTGGCCTGTCCTGCGGAGTCCACGCGCGCCTGAGCCTGCTCGATGGTGGCGGTGCGGGCGGCTGCCCGCCTGGTGGCGGCTGCCTTCTTCGCCGAGGCTGTCTTGGCGGCCTCGGTCTTGGCCTCCCGCTTGGCCTGCGCCTCGACGGCATCGGCCTCCCGCAGGCCCGATACCAGCGTCCTCTGAGCGGTGCCGCGCAGCCCTGCGGCCTGTCGACGGCCGGCCGTGGCGGCCTGGCGGGCCTGCGCGCGTCGCGTTGCGGCGTCCTGCTCGAGCCGGGTCGCGGTCAGGAGCCTGCCGGAGCGCTCAAGGCGGTCGGCGCCGCGCTGGGCGATGTCGTCGTCGCGCAGCAGGGCCCCGGCGAGCTTGCCCGACGAGCCGATGACCCGATCCAGGGTCACCCGCGGGCGGGACGTCTGCGGCAGCTCGCGGGACAAGGTGTCGACGATGGCCAGGGGTAGCCGGGTGAGCTCGTAGGGAAGGGCGATGACGGTGCTGATCATGGTGGTCCTCACTTGTGGGTCTCGGCGCGCAGCCGCGCGACCTGTTCGTCGGCGGCGGCAGCCTCCCGCTGGAGGCGACGCGCCTGGGCGCCGGCCTGCTGCTCGGTGACGTCCGCGTGGGCCGCGATGGTCTCAGCGTCGCGCAGCCGGGACCCGGCCAGATCTTCGGCCCGCCGCTCGGCGGCCTCGCGACCGGCAGCCTCCTGGATGGCGGCCTGCCGGGAAGCGACCCGGTGCTCGCTCTCCCGCTGACGCTGCCCGACTGACTTCTCGTGCTCGGCCTCGGCGCGTGCCGTGCTCTTCTGCTTGGCGGCCTCACCGCTGGCCTCGCGCATCTCCCGGGCGGCCTGCTCGGCCTGAGCGTCGGCGACGGCTTCGTCGGCGAGGGCGGCCTTCCGGTTGCGGGCCGCTGCCTGCTGGAGACGCCCCTCCTCCATCAGGTCCTCGTTGCCGCTCACGGCACCGAGCGGGCACCACCGCGGACGCCGTGTCATCGTGAGATACCAGTGTGTGCCTCGAGATTGGGGTGCCTGGGGTTGCTTGGGTGAGCTCGTGTGGTGGGTGGATCCGGCGCTCGTTCTCGGATGGCTTTGCCCACGTCGTGGTGGGACTGCGGCCGGTGCTGGGCAAGGCGGGCGACGCGCCGCGATTGCGTTGCCGTGGTGTGGCCGGGACATCCCCCTCGCCGACCTCGCTTCCGACGGTGAAGCTGTCTCTTCACGGATCCTGCCCCCACCAGGGCGCTCGGCCCGGCGCGGTTGCTGCCTGATCGCCGGCGACAACGGGTTAGCGGTGATGGCCACTGAGCCGGTAGTCACGGCGTTGCCAGGTTCTGGCCGCGCGTGGCCGGCTCGGGCAAGTGTCCGGGCAAGGCGGTCGTCCCGCGTCGACGGACGGGTGTGCGTGGCGCGCGAGGTAACGAATTCCTAACGCCTTCGGACGACCGCCCGATTCATCCATTGCTGTCCGCTGCTGTCCGCCGGCGGTTTCGCGGCGGTGTCGCGGCAGCCTCGTTGCAACCCCTTGCCACCTGGGTCGCGCGCCGGGCAAGCCTTAGGGCAAGCCCCTCCTGCTGCGCTGCACCCCTGGGCATGGGAGTGCAAAGGAGACGGTGGTGTTGTCGATCGGGCTGGTCGGTCACGGGCGGGGCGCCGCGGACTACTACCTCTCCCGCCAAGCCGGGTCCGCCATCGATTACTACACCGGCGTGGGTGAACGCTCCGGGTACTGGGCCGGGTCCGGCGCGACCGCCCTGGGTCTGGGCGGTGGGCTCGACCCGGCCGGTGAGCAGGTACTGCGCGGGCTGCTCGCCGGGACCGGCCCCGACGGCCACCCACTGGTCGGGCAGGTCCGACGGGCAGACCCGCGGGCCCGGGTCCCGGCCGCGCCGCTGGTCGCCGCGGTCCGCGCCGCCGCCACCACCGCCGGGCTACCGCCCGGGGTGTTCCTGGCCCCGGCTGCCGCCTCGGAGTTCGCACGAATGGCGAGGGGGCTGACCCGGGCCACCCGCCGGACGGTTGGGGTCCGCGCGGATGTGGCGGTGCGGGTCGCCGTCGCGGCCGGGCTGGACCCACACGCCATTTACGCCGCGGCCGCCCCCGACCGGCCGGACCTGCTGACAAACGCGCTCGCCCATGTCGGGGAGCGGGTCGACGCCCGGCGGGCGGGGCTGGACCTGACTTTCTCCGCCCCGAAGTCGGTCAGCCTGCTGTTCGCGTTCGGCGACCCGGCCACGGTCGCGGCGGTCCGCGCCGCACACCAGACCGCGATCAGTGAAGCCCTGGCCTACCTCCAGCTGGTCGCCGGGCACGGGGTGCGGGGACACCACGGCGACGGCCGGCGCGCCCACCACATGACGACGGACGGGCTGGTCGGGGTCGGGTTCGAGCACCGCACCTCCCGGGCGATGGACCCCCAGCTCCACACCCACGTGGTGGTCCCCAACCTGGTCCACGGTGCTGACGGGCAGTGGTCCGCGCTCGACACCCGGGCGCTGCACCGGCACGCCCGCACCGCCGGGTACCTCTACCAGGCGGTCCTGCGCGGGCAGCTCACCCATACCCTCGGCGTCGAGTGGGGGCCGGTGCGGCGCGGGCAGGCCGACCTGACGGGGATCCCCGCCGCCGCGCTGAGGGTGTTCTCCACCCGGCGCGCCCAAATCGACGAACAGCTCCAGTCGGCCGTCACGTCCGGGGGGCGGGCCGCCCAAGTCGCCTGCCTGACCACCCGACCACCCAAACCGCGACCCCAACCCGTGGACGGGACCGGGACCGTCGATGGGACCGGGACGCGCGGGCTTCGGGAGCTGTGGGCGCGCCGGGCCGCCGACGCCGGACTGGACCCCGACCGCATCGTGCGCGACGCCCTCACCCCCGCCGCTGGCGGCACCATCCTCGCCGCCGACCCGGGCGAGCGGCGGCCCCTGCCCGCGCGGCTGACCCAGACCCTGCTCGGGCCTTCGGGTCTGACCGAACACGCGACATCGTTTGACCGGGCCGACCTGGTGCGTGGCCTGTGCGAGCACCTGCCACCCGGCGCCCCCACCAGCCATCACGAGCTGCAGGACCTCGCTGACCACGTGCTGTCTCACCCCGCCGCTGTCCCCCTCACCGCCGGCCGCGCCGAGGTGGATACCGCGGGCCCAGAGCCCGGGCCGCCGTCGCGGTGGACCACGCGCGAGCTGCTCGCCGTGGAGGCCCGCGCCTTGAACCTCGCCGAGCACCTCGCCACGACCCTGGACCCGGGCCTGGACGCGCAGTGGGTGGAGAATTGGATCGAGGAGTCCACGTTAACCGCCGAGCAGGCTGACATGGTGCGCGAGCTCACCGCCCACGGCGGGTCACTGCGCCTGGTCATCGGGCCCGCCGGGTCCGGGAAGACCGCCGCGCTCGCGGTCGCGTACCGGGCCTGGCGGATTCAGGGCCGCAGCGTGCACGGCTGCGCGCTGTCCGCGCTGGCCGCCCGCGGCATGCAGAACAGCAGCGGGATCCCCTCCACCTCGGTGGCCGCGATGCTCAACGAGCTGGAGCACGGCCGCCCCCACGTCCAACCGGGCACGGTCCTGATCGTCGACGAGGCCGCCATGGTCGGCACCCGGGACCTCGCCCGCCTCCTGGACCAGGCAGCCCGCCGCCGGATGACCCTGGTGCTGGTCGGGGACCCCGCCCAGCTGCCCGAGATCGGCGCCGGCGGACTGTTCACCCACCTCTCCCAGCACACCGCCACCACGGTCCTGTCCGGGAACCAGCGGCAGACCGACCGGTGGGAACAGGACGCGCTGACCCAGCTCCGCGACGGCGACGTCCCCGCGGCACTGGACGCCTACCTCGCCCACCACCGCGTCCACATCTCCCCCGACCACCAGCAGCTCCAGGACGCGGTCGCCGCCGCCTACCTCACCTGGCGCGACCACCTCCACCACACCAACCACACCAGCCGGTCCGGGGGTGTGCTGGTCGTGGCTGCGACCCGCCGGCACACCACCCAGATCAACACCCGGATCCGCGAACACCTCACCGCCCGCGGGGACCTGACCGGCCCCGAGCTCGACGCCGGCACCCCCACCGACCCGCTGCCGCTGCGCGCCGGGGACCTGGTGATGGTCGTGGCCAACGACCACCCTCGCGGGCTGCTCAACGGCGAGCATGCCCACGTCACCGCCGTCGATGTCGCCCGCGGCGAGCTCACCCTTGCCACCCCCGACCAGCGACACCTGACCGTCAACGCCGCATGGGCCGCCGAGCACCTCCGACACGGCTACGCCCTGACCTGCCACAAAGCCCAAGGCCAAACCGTCGACGTCACCCTGATGGCCGGAAGCGCCGCCCTGACCCGAGAAACCACCTACACCGCGCTGTCCCGCGGACGCGCCACCAACCACCTCTACCTGGCCCCCGACACCCCACTGGACCCACGAGACGACACCGCTCAAGCGTGGATCCACGACCACGCCCTGGCCGACACCCGCCGCCACCTGTCGACCAGCCGACGGCAAACCCTCGCCACCAACCTCACCACCGGCCACGACTGGTCGAGCCAGCTCAACCACGCCGCCCTCACCCACGACCCACCCGCCATCGGCTTCTGAACAGACCCGCGACGCCCACTACGAAGGAGAACGAGATGACCCACCGCCCGGACCCCACCGACGCTCACGCGGAGCGGCGCCCACCGGTCCCCAGCGACCTCCTCGACGTCGCCCAAGCCGCCGAACACCTCGGCACACCCGTCCGCTTCATCCGCCGCCTCATCGCCGAACGCCGCATCCCCTTCTACAAGATCGGCCGCTACGTCCGTATCGACCCCGCCGACCTCGACCTCTTCATCCAAGAAGGACGGATCGAACGCAAGCCCGACTGGGGGCACCTGCACGAAAGCGGGTGAGCAGCTCGTCGAGGCTTCCAAGCTCGCGGCACACGTCAGTCGAACAGTGCTGAGCCAATCTTGTCGGCCGCTTCGCGTTGCATCGTCGGAGTGACGTGGCTATAGAGATTTGTGAACAAGGTTGGATCGGCGTGACCCAGTCGCTCCGCTGCAACCTTGGCCGGCACCCCGCTCGCGAGCATCAGCGTTGCGCTCGTGTGTCGCAATCCGTGGGCAGTCAACCGAGGCAGCTTCAACTCCTCGGAGTACCGCCCGATCAGCCGCGACAAGTACTGGGGGTGGTACGAACCACCGTCGGGTTTGGTGAACACGAAGTCGCTCGCCTCGTACGTCGCCGAAGCGAGCCGCTCCACGTCTTGCGCTACACGCTGAGCACGAAGCACTCGGACCAGCCCGTCGTCAAGCTCGATGGTCCGTACCGCCTCTCGGCTCTTCCCAGAGGATGGGACCAGGTCATGACCAAGGGTGGAGGCGAAGTCGACGACGCGGACCACTCGGCGCGTCAGGTCGACGTTGGCCCACCGCAGCCACACCACCTCACCGATGCGCAACCCCGACCCGAGGAGGAACGCCCAGACTGGGTACGTGCGGTCACCCTGCATGAGGTCAAGGAACTCTCTGGCCTGCTCCGGCGTCCAGTGCTTGGGAATCGACCGAGGCGCGCGGGGCCGCGGGACCGCAGCGACCGGGTTGACGCCGACCACTCCCATGCTCAGAGCGAGCTTGAAGGCCCCCGAGAGCGGGGAGCGGGCCAGCCGAATGGTGTTCGCTGCCAACGGCTTGCCCTGCTTCCTGCCCCCTCTTTTGGACAGCGCGCGTTGCCACGCGACAACGGCTTCGGGCGTCACGTCTCGGACCTTCTTCGGGCCCAGCAAGGGCCGGACGTAGTCGTCTGAGTAGTGCCGGTAGTCGAACCTGGTCTTGGCGGAGAGCCGCTCGTCCGCATCCAGACCATCGAGGTAGAGGTCCAGCAACTCGTTCACGGTCAGTACTGC
The DNA here is from genome assembly GCA_963819215.1 of uncultured Actinomycetota bacterium. GTDB lineage: Bacteria > Actinomycetota > Actinomycetes > Prado026 > Prado026 > CAWFVK01. Next base: position 15,838 of record CAWFVK010000003.1, read on the forward strand.
CGACGATGGCCGGATCAGACCTGCGTCGACTCGGCCGACGATTTCTCGCCGCGCACGACTGGCCTCGGTCGCGGTCCGGAAGCCACGTCTGGTGACTTGGACGCGGCGTCCGGTCAGCGGATCGGGCCCCAACGAGACCTTGAAATACCAGCCGCCGCGGAAGCCTGGGTAGACACCTTCGGGCCTCGCTGGCATGGCGGCCACCCCTTGTGAGAACGACTGGTTCTCACGAGGTTCTCACGTGGGCTTCTTTGGTTCAAGGATTCTAGGCTCTTAGGCCTCTGACCTGCGGTTATGTGGGTGCGCCCGAAGGGATTCGAACCCCTAACCTTCTGATCCGTAGTCAGATGCTCTATCCGTTGAGCTACGGGCGCGTGGCCGGCCTGCTGGACCGCCAGCCGCACACTGTACCGGACCTGCGACAGCCCGCTGAAACGCGTTCTGCGCCGTGCGGCGAGCCACGCCAAGACCCGGCAGAACGCCAGCCGACCCCGGCATGTACCGGGGTCTGCTGGCGTGGCGGAGGCGGAGGGATTTGAACCCTCGAGGGGCGTTAATCCCCAACCGCATTAGCAGTGCGGCGCCATAGGCCTCTAGGCGACGCCTCCGCCGCCTAGGCTACCGGCCACGGGAACCGCCCGGCAAAGCAGCGAGCAACCGACCACCGAGGAGCCGCGTGAGCGAGCTGGACGCCCGCACCCAGGCCAAGCGTGCGGCTGGACGCAGCGCTGCCGAGCGCTACGTCCGCTCCGGCCAGCGCGTCGGGCTGGGCACCGGCAGCACCTCCGTGTGGGCCATCGCCCGCATCGGGGAGCTCATCGCCGACGGGACCCTCACCGACGTGCTCGGCGTTCCGACGTCCCGGGCTGCTGCCGCCGAGGCCACGCAGTGCGGCGTCCCCCTGACCACCCTCGACGACCACCCCCGCCTGGACGTCACGATCGACGGCGCCGACGAGGTGTCGCCCGCGCTCGACCTGATCAAGGGCGGTGGCGGAGCCCATCTCCACGAGAAGCTGGTCGCCCAGGCCAGCGACCAGCTGGTGATCGTGGTGGACGACACCAAGATCGTCCCCGCGCTGGGAACGCACTTCGCGGTGCCGGTCGAGGTGGTCCAGGGAGCGCTCCGGCCTGAGCATGACTACCTGGTCGGGCTGGGTGCCACGGCCACCCGCCGGATGGCCGGCGACCAGCCGTTCGTGACCGACGAAGGCAACTGGATCCTCGACGCCTCGTTCGGTCCGATCGCTGACCCAGCAGCCTTGCTGGTGGAGCTGGACGCCCGGGCCGGGGTGATGGCGGTCGGACTCTTCGTCGCCATGAACCCGGTCGTCGTCGTGGCGGGCCTCGAAGGTGTCAGCGAGCTGCGGAATGGGTAAATAAGCGCGACCCCAGTGGAGGTCCGCCATGGAGCCTGTCCTTCAGCTCGTTCCTGACACGTTGCAGTCCGTACGGGCACGCCGGGCCGAGCTCCGCGAGTCCATGGTCGCGCTCGAGGCCGCCCTGGCTGCGCCGGCGCCCGGCCGCAGCGAGCAGTGGGCCCAGCGCGTGCACGTCGCCCTGGTCGAGCTCGACGGCGACCTCCGTCTGCACGTCGCGCTCATGGAGGGTCCGGACGGCCTGCACGCCCAGATCGTCGCCGAGCAGCCCAGGCTGGCGATCTACTCCCGCCGGCTCGCCGACGACCACGCCGGGATCGACGCGATGGTCGCCGCGCTCTTGACGATGGTGGAGTCGCCGCAGGTGGACATCGATGCCGTCCGGCACGACGGCGTGGAGCTCCTGGGGCGGCTGGTGCGGCACCGCCAGGCTGGCGCCGACCTGGTGTACCAGGGCTACGAGAGCGACATCGGCGGCCAGGACTAGGCCTAGCCGGCGAGACGCCCCGCCCGGTCAGCGCTTCTGGAGAAGCTCAGCTGAGCCAGTCCGGTCGCAGCGGCATCGCCGCCTCCCCACTCGCTCGGCAGCTTGACGCCCAGCACCTGGTGGAGCTCGACCTTGTTGATCTCGAAGCCCACCCGCGTCGCCGCGAGGTAGAGCCGCCAGACCCGTGCCTTGCCCGGCCCGACCTCCGCCACAGCCTCGTCCCAGCCGGCGTCGAGGTTCGCTGACCAGTCGCGCAGGGTCATGGCGTAGTGCTCGCGCAGGTTCTCCGCGTGCCGCATCTCGAAGCCCTGCCCAGTCATCGCGCTGATGATCGTGCCGGCGCCCTCGAGCTCGCCGTCCGGGAAGATGTAGCGGTCGATGAAGCCACCGGCACGGACCGGCTCGATGTCGTTCGGCCGGGTGATGCAGTGGTTGAGCAGCCGCCCGCCGGCCCGCAGCCGGCCGTGCAGGAAGCCGAAGTAGCCGGGCAGGTTGGCCGCGCCGATGTGCTCGGTCAGGCCGATCGAGGAGACGGCGTCGAAGTCGCTCTCGGTGACGTCGCGGTAGTCGGAGTAGCGGATCTCGACGAGGTCGCTGAGCCCGGCGTCCGCGGACGCCTTCGCGCCCCATTCGGCCTGCTGCCGCGACAGGGTCACGCCGAGCACGTTGACGCCGTAGTGCTGGGCGGCGTGCATCGCCATCCCGCCCCAGCCGCAGCCGACGTCCAGCAGCCGCATCCCCGGCCGGAGCCCCAGCTTGCGGGCCACGAGGTCGAACTTCGCCGCCTGCGCGTCCTCGAGCGACGACCCGAGCTCCGGGTACACCGCGCAGGTGTAGGCCATCGACGGGCCCAGCAGGATCTCGTAGAAGCGGTTGGAGACGTCGTAGTGATGCGAGATCGCGGCCGCGTCGCGGGCCTTGGAGTGACGGCGCCCACGCCGCAGCGGCGCCGGTGCCTCCTCGGGCGGCAGCGGCGGTCGGCGCAGCACCGTCGTGCCCAGCGTCTTGAGGAGCTCGGCGCGCTCGGACAGCGAGATCTCCTGGCGGACTGACCCGATCAGCGTGCGGAGCGCGAGGTGCAGGTCGCCCTCGATCTCCAGGTTGCGCGTCACGTAGGCCCGCGCCAGGCCGAGGTCCCCAGGGGCGGTGGCGATGTAGCGAAGGCCGAGCGGCGTGCGCAGCCGCACCGTGGCGATGGCGTCCTTGGGCCCTGCGCTGCTGCCGTCGTACGCCTCGAACCGGACACCGGTACCGGTGCCGACCAAGGTCTCGAACATCTCGGCCAGACGCATGCGTGGACCTCTCGGTTGAAGCGGTTGCGGGTGCGGTGCAGGTGCAGGGGGTGCAGGAGCGGGTGCGTGCAGGTTCGGACGATGCCGGGCGGCTGGACAGAGGCTCGGGCAGCGCACGAGCCGGCGAGGCTACTGCTGGCCGACGACCTTCGCATACAGGTCGGCCAGCCTGGACTCCGGGTCGTACTCCTTCTTGAGCACCGAGTAGGCGGGGCCGTTGTAGCGCGGCCCAGAAGTCGTCCTCGGAGTAGAAGGCCGTCGAGTAGAGCGACTTGCGACCGTCGAGCTTGGCGACCTCGGCCTCGATGAGCCGGTTGCGGTCGCCGTCGACCTCGTCCGGGCGCAGGGCCACCGTCGACCAGAAGCCGACGTTGACGTACAGCTGGTCGGCCTCCAGCGGGTACAGCTCCCACCGGACGTCGGGATCACGCTGGCGCAGCGGGCACACCCAGACCGGCTCGATCCCGATCTCGCGGTCGAAGAAGTCGAGGAACTCCTGGGTCCTGCCGACCGGCACCTCGACGTCCTGGATGACGACCTCGCGCTCCGGCTTGCCCTGGCGGCGTTCGAGCGCCGCCATCCAGCCGTGCTCGCGCTCGAAGCCGATGATCTTCATGTAGACGTCCGAGCGGAGGTAGCGCTTGGGGACGAACCTGCGCACCGCGGGGTTCTGCACCTTCAGCGCGCGCGAGCACCAGAACCAGTCGGTGTCCCAGCGCCAGATGTAGTCGCGGACGGTGAGGTAGTCGCGCTTGCGGGCCTGGATCGAGCGGTAGTAGATCTGCTGGCCGGAGTAGCTGTTCGAGTAAGGCGCCTCGTCGACGAAGGTCCCGATCGTCAGGTAGTGCTCGGTGGCCGAGAAGACGCTGCCGTCGACGAAGTCGACCTGCTCGCCGTCGGCGTCCCGGCGCGTGGTGCAGACCTCGTCGAGCCGGGCGACGAACGCGGCCCGGTCGTCGAAGAGCTCGTGCGTCACCCGGACGTAGGTCTTCACCGGCTCGAGCTCGATCCGCAGCCGCAAGGCGTAGCCGAGCGAGCCGTAGGAGTTCGGGAAGCCGAAGAAGAGGTCGGCGTGCTCGTTGTCCGCGCCGCGCGGTCACGATCCGGCCGTCCCCGGTGAGGACGTCCATCTCGATCACCGACTCGTGCGGGAGCCCGTTGCGGAACGACGACGCCTCGATCCCCATCCCGGTCACCGCCCCGCCGAGGGTGATCGTCTTGAGCTGAGGCACCACCAGCGGCATCAGCCCGTACGGCAGCGTGGCGTCGACCAGGTGCTCGTAGGTGGTCATGCCGAGGACGTCGGCGGTCCGCGCGACCGGGTCGACCGAGAGCACGCCGTCGAACCAGCTGACGTCCAGCCGGGGTGCGGTGGCGGCGGCCCTGGTGCGGAAGACGTTGGACGTGCGCTTCTTCAGCCGGACCATCGCCCCCGGGGGGAGCGCCTGGTACTCAGCAAGAAGCTGCTGGACGTGCTCGTCGTACTCCTGCTGGTTGGCCACGGGTCAACCGTAGCCAACGAGTCGGCGTGCCCGCGCCAAGATCGAGGCAGGATCGGGGCTAGTGCCTGCGTCCGGACTCAGCGTTCGTCTTGGCGGCCAGCAGCCCGAGCACGCCAGCGCAGACGAGGTAGGCGACGCCGGCGATGAACACGCTGCGGGCGAGGTTGACGATCCCGAGGAGCAGGAACCCGGCGGCGAGCACCGCGAGCAGGACCGTGCGGGTCGTTGGCTTCACCCGCGCGATGCTACCGACGCTCGTGGTCACCGGGGGCGTCCTGGCTCGGTAGGTTCTGCGCATGAGCGAGCAGACGAGCCTTCGGGTCGGCGTGATCGGGCTGGGAATCATGGGCTCGGGGATGGCCCACAACCTGGTCAAGGCAGGTCATCCGGTCTCCGTGTGGAACCGGACGGTCAGCCGCAGCGAGCCGCTGGCCGCGGTCGGTGCGACGGTCGCCTCCTCGCCCGCGGAGCTGGCCTCGGCGGTCGACGTCGTGCTCGTCTGCGTGAGCGACACCCCTGACGTCGAGGCCGTGCTCTTCGGTCCGGACGGCGCCGGCTCGGGGCTCCGGTCCGGCAGCCTGCTGATCGACGCGAGCACGATCGCACCCGACGCGACGCGCGCCTTCGCCGCTCGGCTGGCCGAGGCCGGCGTGGACTACCTCGACGCCCCGGTCTCCGGCGGTAGTGAGGGTGCGGTGAACGGCACGTTGTCGATCATGGTCGGCGGCACGCCCGCGGCCTTCGAGCGTGGGCGTCCGGTGCTGGAGGCGATCGGGCGGACCATCACCCACGTCGGTCCGGTCGGTGCGGGCCAGACGTGCAAGCTCGTCAACCAGGTCCTGGTGGTGGGCAACATGCTCGCCGTGGCCGAGGCGCTGCTGCTCGCATCCGCCGGCGGGCTCGACCTCTCGACGACGATCGCGGCCGTCCAGGGCGGTGCGGCCGGGTCATGGATGCTGGCGAACCGTGGGCCGCAGGTGGTCGCCGACGACTGGCGTCCCGGGTTCACCATCGATCTCCAGCAGAAGGACCTGCGGTTGGTGCTGGAGGCCGCGGACTCGCTCGGTGTCCCGCTGCTCGGGACCGCCTCGATCTTCCAGATGTACCGCACGCTGCAGGCAGCCGGGCTGGGCGCCGAGGGCAACCACGCCCTGGTCAAGGCCGTGGAGCACCTCGCCGGCCGCCGGCTGGGCGACGCCTGATGGTGGAACTTGGCCGGAATCGGCACCGGGGCGGGCCTGCCTGCCGCACCATGTCCGCATGACCGGCCAGCAGAAGAAGCTCACCACCCCGCGGATCGTCTTCCTGGTCGTCGCGGCGGCGGCCCCGCTGGCCGCCATGGTGGGCAACGTCCCGCTGGCGCTCAAGCTGGGCAACGGCCCGGGCCTGCCTGGTGCCTTCGTGGTCGCGACCGTCGTGCTGCTCTGCTTCGCCACCGGCTACGCCGCGATGAGCCGCAAGGTCGTCAACACCGGGGCCTTCTACACCTACGTCGCGCGCGGTCTGGGAAAGCCGCCGGCCGTCGCGGTGGCGCTGCTGGCAGTGCTGTCCTACAACGCCTTGGCCGCCGGCCTCGCCGGTGCCTTCGGCTACTTCGGCTCGCTGGTGCTCGCGAGCGTCGGCGTCGACGTGTCCTGGATCGTGGTGGCGTTCGTCGGGTGGGCCCTGACGGCCTTCCTGGGCTACCGCTCGGTGGACGTCAGCGCCAAGGTGCTCGCGTTCCTGATGTCGGCCGAGGTGCTCATCCTGCTGGTGCTCGACTTCGGGGTGATCGGGCACAAGGGCAGCGCCGCGCTGCCGCTGTCGGTGTTCTCCCCCTCGACGGTCTTCTCCGGTGCGCTGGGCCTCGCCCTGATGTTCGCGTTCGCGTCCTTCATCGGCTTCGAGTCGGCGGCGCTCTACGGCGAGGAGTCGGAGAACCCCGAGCGCAACATCCCGCGGGCTACCTATGCCTCGGTGCTCGTGATCGGCGTCCTGTACACGTTCACCACGTGGTGCATCGTCGGGGCCGGCGGGGTGGAGGTCGCGAAGAGCGCGAGCAAGGACGACCTGGGCGAGGTCGTCCTCAACCTCGCCAGGGACTTCGCCGGCGGCGACACCGCGCACGACGTGATGGCGGTCTTCTTCGTGACCAGCGTGCTGGCCTCGCTGCTGGCGATCCACAACGCCGCGAGCCGGTACATGTTCGCCCTGGGCCGCGAGCACCTGCTGCCGTCGGCGCTAGGGACCTTCCACCCGCGCCGCTACTCCCCGTACATCGCGAGCATGACGCAGTCCGCGATCTCGTTCGTCGTGGTCGCGGCGTTCGCCCTGAGCGGGCTCGACCCGTACCTCAACCTCGCGGCCTCGATGGTCGGCCTGAGCACCCTCGGCATCGTGCTCCTGCAGGCCGTCGCCGCGGTCTCGATCATCGCCTTCTTCGCCAGGCGCACCGACGGCGACTGGTGGCGGACGGTGCTCGCGCCGTTGATCGGTGGCGCTGGGCTGGTAGGCGCCGCCGTGCTGATCACGGTCAACTACTCGACGCTGACCGGCACCGGATCGCCGTGGGTCAACTGGTTGCCGCTGCTGCTGGTCGTGGTGGCCTGCGGGGGAGTGCTCTACGCGTTCTGGCTGCGCCGCAACCGGCCGGAGGTGTACCGGCAGCTCGCCCAGACCTCGCTGCGGCGCAGCGGCAGCCGGACCGCGAGCGTGCACGACTACGGCGACGACGTCCGCTACTGCATCGTCGGTGGCGGTCCGGCCGGCCTCGTGATGGCGCGGGCGTTCGACGCGGAAGGCATCGGGTACGACCTCTTCGAGCGGCACGAGGCCCTCGGCGGGATCTGGGACACCACCAACCCGGGCACGCCGATGTACAGCTCGGCGCACTTCATCTCGTCGAAGTACACGTCCGGCTTCTTCGGCTACCCGATGCCGGATGACTACCCGGACTACCCGACGCACAAGCAGGTCCTCGCGTACATCAGGGCCTTCGCCGACGCGTACGGCCTCACCGCTCGCGCCCGGACAGGGACCGCCGTCGTCTCGGCCGAGCCGATGAACGGCGGGTGGCAGGTCACGCTGTCGACCGGCGAGGTCCGCTCCTACACGGGCGTCGTCTGCGCGAACGGGGTCACCTGGCACCCCTCGATGCCCGACTACCCGGGGATGGCGGCCTTCCAGGGTGAGGTGCGGCACTCGAGCACCTACGTGTCGCCCGACGAGCTGCGTGGCCGCCGCGTGCTCATCGTGGGGGCCGGGAACTCGGGCGTGGACATCGCGTGCGACGCCGCCCGCGCCGCGGACCAGGCGTTCCTCTCGGTGCGGCGTGGCTACCGGTTCGTCCCCAAGCACCTGTTCGGCGTGCCCACTGACGTCTTCATCAGCCAAGGGGTGATGCCGCCCGACGGCGTCGTCGTGCCGGAGGACCCGACCGCGCTGGTCGACGCACTGGTCGGAGACCTCACGCGCTACGGCCTGCCGGCTCCGGACCACGCGCTGCTCGCCTCGCACCCGATCATGAACACTCAGGTGCTGCATCACCTCGCCCACGGCGACCTCGCCGCCAAGCCGGACGTCCGCTCGTTCGGCGCGCACTCGGTCGTGTTCGCGGACGGCAGCGAGGAGGAGATCGACCTCGTGCTGCTGGCGACGGGGTACGACTACCTCGTGCCGTACGTCGACCCTGCGCTGTTCACCTGGAACCAGGGGCGCCCGGACCTCTATCTCAACGTCCTCCACCGCTCGCTGGACGGCCTGTACGTGCTGGGCTTCATCGAGCTGGCCGACGCCGCCTACCGACGCTTCGACGAGATGGCCGGCCTGGTGGTGATGGACGCGCACGCGCACGCGACCGGTGAGGGGCTCGCCGAGCTCACCAGGCTGCGCGCCGAGGACCACCCCGACCTGCGAGGCGGCCACGAGTACGTCAGCTCGCCGAGGCACGCCGCGTACGTCGACGCGGCGACCTACGTCGCCTACCTCGCGCAGCTGAGGGACAGGTTCGGCTTCCCGGACCCGGATGACTCCTCCTACCCGCTGCCGGTGGCCGCACCGCCCGTCGTGGACGTCAGGGTGAGCCCGGACGTGCGCGCCGCGTCCCGTCCCTGACGGGGGTGCTCGTGCCGCGACGGCTGACCTGCCATGACTGACCGGTTCGACGCCTTCCGGGCCTTGCTCGCTGACGGTCCGGTGCCCATCGACGGCGGTCTCGCGACCGAGCTCGAGGCCCGTGGGCACGACCTCTCCGGTGACCTGTGGTCGGCTCAGCTGCTGCTCGACGCGCCGCAGGAGGTCCAGGCCGTGCACGCGAGCTACTTCGCGGCCGGTGCCCGGGTGGCGATCTCGGCGAGCTACCAGGTCAGCCGGCAGGGCTTCGCGGCGGCCGGCCTCGGAGACGGCACGGCCGACCTGCTGCTGCGACGCAGTGTCGAGCTCGCCCGCGCGGCCAGGGACGAGGCTGCGGTCGACGGCGTCAGCAGGCTGGTGGGGGCCAGCGTGGGGCCGTACGGCGCGGTGCTCGCCGGCGGCCAGGAGTACGTCGGGCGCTACGGCCTGCCGCGGGCGCGGCTGGTGGAGTTCCACAGCGAGCGGCTGGGAGTGCTCGCCGCGGCCGGCCCCGACCTCTTCGCCGTCGAGACGATCCCGGACGCCGACGAGGCCGCCGCGCTGGTGGAGGCGCTCGCCGAGCACCCCGACTTTCCGGCGTGGGTGAGCTTCGCCTGCTCCGACCGCGAGCACCTCTGCGACGGGACGAGGTTCGCAGACGCGGTGCGCGTGGTGTCCGCCAGCCCGTCCGTGGTGGCCGTCGGCGTCAACTGCACGCGGCCGGAGCACGTGGCCGGTCTGCTGTCGACGAGCAGCACGGACCTTCCCTTTGTCGTGTACCCCAACGCCGGCCGGGTGTGGGACGGCCCGGCCAGACAGTGGACCGACGAGGGCACCGAGCGGCTTCCCGCGGCCGCCGTAGGTGAGTGGCTGGACCAAGGAGCGCTGCTGGTCGGGGGTTGCTGCGGGCTGGGTCCGCAGGCCGTCGAGGAGCTGTCCGGCGCGCTTTCCGCGCGCTGATCTGCACCGAATTCGGCCGAATTCGCTGGCGGTGAACGCCGCACCCGAATTACACGGTTGTCATTTCCCGAACAACACCGTTGTAGTACCCGGCGTGTCGACCGAACACGCCGAATGTTGTTGATGTGACTGGTGTGACGGGGGTGACTTGCCTCATCCGAACGGGTTAGCGTCGGCCGGGTTGTTGCCGATAGACGACAGATACTCGCGTTTATCTGGATGACCCTCGTGAGGGCCTCCAGCGTGAATGCAAGAAGCGCCCAGGCGCAAGACCTTCAAGGGAGCAGCCCGTGCGGATCGGTCGTCTGTCGAGGCCCGTGGCTGTCACCGTGGTGGGGTTCGCGCTGCTGGTCGGCGCCCTCCCGGCCACGGGCGCATCGGCTGACCCCACGACGCCCTCTGCCGGCCAGGTAGCCAAGGCCAAGGCCGCCGTAGCCACCACCGCGCAGCAGGTCGGCGCGCTGCAGGCCAAGCTTGCGAAGGCGCAGGCCCAGCTCGACGCCCTCGGCACCGCGATCGACACCGCGTCCGAGGCCTACGACGGCGCCATGTACAAGCTGCAGAAGGCCCAGGCGGCTGCTGCTGCGGCGAACGCCGCCGCGGCCGGTGCCGACAAGCAGGCGGCGTCCGCGCGGACCGCAGTCGGTCAGCTGGCAGCAGCGACGTACCGCGGCGGCGGTGCCACCTTGGGCCTCACCGCGGTGCTCACCGCCGACTCGCCCGATGCCGCGCTCGACGCCGCGTCGACGCTGACCGCCTTGGCCGGGCGCCAGAACGACGTCCTCGACCAGATGCACGCCTCCCAGGTCGTCGCGGGGGTGCTGCGTCACCAGGCGACCAACGCGCTGGTCGCCGTCAACCAGGCCGCGCAGGCGGCGAAGGCCGCGAAGGACGCGGTGCAGGCCAAGGTCGACGCCCAGGCGGCAGCGGTCTCCGGTCTCAACGCGGAGACGGCCGCGCTGAACAAGCAGCTGACGGCCCTGACGGCGAAGTCAGCCCAGCTGACGCAGGCCCGCAAGGACGGCCTGGCCCGGGAAGCCGCCGCACGTGCCGCGGCAGCGCGGGCCGCAGCGGCGGCAGCGGCAGCAGCCCGAGCGGCGGCAGCAGCAGCGGCGAACGCGTCCTCGTCCTCATCGTCCTCGTCGTCGAACAACCCGACGAGCTCCAGCGGCGGGTCGTCCTCGTCGGGCAGCCCGACCCTGGGCCACAGCCGCAGCGCTTCGGCAGCCATCGCCTTCGCGCTCTCCCAGCTCGGCAAGCCGTACGAGTGGGCTGCCACCGGCCCCAACACCTGGGACTGCTCGGGCCTCACCCAGGCCGCGTGGCGGGCGGGCGGGGTGAACCTGGACCACTGGTCCGTCGCGCAGTGGATGGAGACCACCCGGGTGTCCAGGGCCGACCTGCAGCCCGGCGACCTGATCTTCTACGCCAACAACGTCAACGACTACACGACGATCCACCACGTCGCGATGTACCTCGGCGGCGGCGTGATGATCGAGGCGCCGCACACCGGGGCGAACGTGCGCTACGGCACCATCGACGAGATGGCCGGCCTGATCGGCTTCGGGCGTCCCTGACGCGCAGCGCGCGCCTGGGATGACTCGGGCGGCTGGCCGGGCGGATGAATGCGGGGGGCTGACGAGGCGGCTCGAACTAGCTGAGAACCTCGGCCTCGTCTGCGGTGCGCTCGGCGGCTGAGTCGTCGGCGAGGTCCTCCTGCGGGGACTCGACGACGAGGCCGCCGGTGGCGGCGTGCTCGTGCGGGTCGTGCTGCAGGCGGGCGAAGGAGTCCTGGATCTCCTGCTCGGCGTCCGCGCGGTTGCCCCAGGTCGCGCCCTCGACGGACTTGCCGGGCTCGAGGTCCTTGTAGACGCTGAAGAAGTGCTCGATCTCCAGTCGCTCGAACTTCGGGACGTGGTGGATGTCGCGGAGGTGCTCGAGCCTGGGGTCGTTCGCCGGCACGCACAGGACCTTGTCGTCGCGGCCGGCCTCGTCGGTCATGCGGTACATGCCGACGGTCCGGCAGCGGATCAGGCAGCCGGGGAACGTGGGCTCCTCGAGCAGGACCAGGGCGTCGAGCGGATCGCCGTCCTGCCCGAGGGTGTTCTCGATGAAGCCGTAGTCGGCCGGGTACCTGGTGGCCGTGAAGAGCATGCGGTCGAGCCGGATGCGGCCCGTGGCGTGGTCGACCTCGTACTTGTTGCGCTGACCCTTGGGGATCTCGATCGTGACGTCGAACTCCACGGGGACTCCCTTCGGTGTCCTGACAGTTGACCTAGTGTTCCATGACGAGCCGTACCCGGATGACCGGCGGCAACCAGGCAGCGATCGGAGCGAGACGTGCACGTCCCAGGTGGCTGGCGTACCGGCGCGATCGCCGCGCTGGTCCTGGTCACCGTCGCGGCCGTGGTCGGCGTCGTGCTCACTGGTCATCACGACGGCAGCGCTGCGGCACCGCCGCCGGTGCCTCGGTTCTCCACCGGTCCGACGCCGGTGCCGGCGACGCCGGCGCTGCCTCCGGCCGGCACGCCGGGCACCCCTCCGACGGCCGCGGGGGTCGAGGCTGCGCTGAAGAGCGGGCTGAGCGACCCAGCGCTGGGCAGCCACGTCGGCGCCGCGGTCCTCGACGCGACGTCGGGCGCCAGCTACCTCGCCTCGAACGCCGCGGGCGGCTTCGCCCCGGCCTCGACGACCAAGCTGTTCACCGCCGCCGCCGCGCTCACCGTGCTGGGGCCGGACCGGCGCATCGTGACCAAGGTCGTGCAAGGCCCCACCCCCGCCAGCATCGTCATCGTCGGGGGTGGGGACCCCACGCTCGCGCTCAGCCAGCCGGCCGGGTTCATCCCCGCTCCGGCCTCGCTGCCCGCGCTCGCCGCCGCGACGGCCAAGGCACTGAAGGCCGCGGGTCGGACCTCGGTGCACCTCGACTACGACACGACGCTGTTCACCGGCCCGCGCACCGCCCCGACCTGGCCGCCCGAGTACGTCACCTCCGGCCAGGTCTCGCCGATCACCGCACTCACCGTCGAGGAGGGCCGGACCGGCGCGATGGTCGAGGGGTCCGGAGACCGCGTCGACGACCCGCCGGCCTCCGCCGCGAAGACCTTCGCCCGGCTGCTCGGCCAGGACGGCATCACGATCACGGGGACGGCCGGCTCGGTGACGGCGGGCTCGACCGCCACCCAGCTCGCGGCAGTCTCGTCGCCGGCCGTGTCCGACCTCGTCCAGTGGATGCTGACGACCAGTGACAACGACCTCGCGGAGGCGCTCGCCCACCTGACCGGGCTGGTCGCCGGGGACGGCGCGTCGTTCGCCGGGGGCGTGGCGGCGGTGACCAATGCCATGTCCACGTTGGGCGTGCCGACGTCGACGCTCCACCTCTATGACGGCAGCGGCCTGACCAGCACGACCGCCGCCCCGCCGTCCTCGCTGGCCCAGCTGCTGCAGCTGGCGTCCAGCGCGGGGCACCCCACCTTGCGCAGCCTGGTGACCGGGCTCGCGGTGGCTGGGTTCAACGGCAGCCTCGAGGACCGCTTCACCATCGCCGGCAGCCGCTCCGCCGCCGGCATGGTCCTGGCCAAGACCGGCACGCTCACCGGTGTCTCGGCCCTGGCGGGCGTGGTCGACGACGCGGACGGGCGGGTCCTGGTGTTCGTGTTCCTCGCCGACCAGGTGCCCAGCGGGGGGACCTTGGCCGCGCGGGACGCGCTCGATCGCCTCGCTGCCGACGTCAGCGCGTGCGGATGCAGGGCCTGATGGGCGTCGAGCCGTGAGCGCGCCGCTGGTCGACTGGGACCTCGCCACGAGCACCGGGGTCCGGCTGGCACGCAGCGGGCCGCAGGTCGGCCCTGAGGTCGCTCGGGAGGCCGTGCAGCAGCTGCGGGCCTTCGCGGTGGAGGCTCGCGGGCACGTCCGGACGCTTCACCGGGCTGGACGCACCGGCGACCGATGCTCCCGTCGCCGTCGTGGACCGGCCGGAGTGGATCCGCTCGAACGCCGCCGGGCTGCGCTCGGTGATCGAGCCGCTGGCCGAGCGCATGAGCGAGTCGCTCGCCAAGACCCCCGACGTCGTCCGGAGCGCCAGCGCCCGGATGAACGCCGTGAAGGCAGGCGCTGGCCTGGCCTTCCTGTCGAGCAAGGTCCTGGGGCAGTACGAGCTCTTCCCGACAGGCCCAGCCGGCGATGCTGCCGATGCCGGCACTGCGCAGCGGCCAGGCCGGCTGCTGCTGGTGGCACCCAACATCGTCCAGGTCGAGCGCGAGCTGGGCGTCGTGCCGGCTGACTTCCGGCTCTGGGTGTGCCTGCACGAGGAGACGCATCGGGTCCAGTTCGGCGCGAACCCGTGGCTTCGGGAGCACCTGGTGGCGCAGGTGGGCGAGCTCGTCGGAGGCACGGCGGGCTCGTTGGGGGACCTCGGTTCGCGGGTGGGCGACCTCGCGGGAGCCGTGGTGGCGGCGGTGCGCGGGATCCCGGGCCCGTCGTTGGCCGAGGCCATGCAGTCCGCGGAGCAGCGCGCCGCCCTCGAGCGGGTGACGGCGGTGATGTCGCTGCTCGAGGGGCACGCCGACTACGTGATGGACGGAGTTGGCCCCGACGTCATCTCGACGGTGGCGACGATCAGGGCCAAGTTCCAGCAGCGACGGGAGCAGCCAGGCAGGGCCGAGGCCGTGCTGCGTCGGCTCCTCGGGTTCGACGCCAAGCTGCTGCAGTACCGGGACGGCGCGCGCTTCGTGCGGGCCGTCGTCGACCAGGTCGGCATGGCGGGCTTCAACCGGGTCTGGACCTCGCCGCAGACGCTGCCCGAGCCTGCTGACATCGTCGACCCAGCCCGCTGGATCTCGCGCGTCGGGCTCGCGAGCCCGCCAGGGTGAGCGGACCTGAGGTCCCGGTCGCCCGGACTCGGACCGCCGTCCGGCACGCCCTGGCCGGGTACGCGTCGGGCTCGCTGGTGCTGGTCGCGTGCAGCGGCGGTGCGGACTCGCTGGCGCTGGCGGCGGCGACCGCCTTCGTCGCTCCGCGGATGGGCCTGCGTGCGGGCGCGGTCACCGTCGATCACGGTCTGCAGCCCGGTTCGGCAGCACGGGCCACCGCCCTGGTCGAGCTGCTCCGGGGACGGGGACTGGATCCGGTCCGTGCCACGAGGGTGCAGGTGGGCGCGCAGGGTGGTCCCGAGGCCGCGGCGCGGACCGCGAGGTACGACGCGCTCGAGGACGCCGCCCGCGAGCGGGGCGCCGCGGCGGTGCTGCTCGCGCACAGCCAGGACGACCAGGCGGAGACCGTGCTGCTGGGCCTGGCCCGCGGGTCCGGGGCGCGCAGCCTGGCGGGGATGGCCGCATCGGTCCGCCGGAGCCCTGCCGGGCCCGACTACCTCCGCCCGCTGCTGGACCTCGACCGATCCGTGCTGCGGGCGGCCTGCGCAGCGCAGGGCCTGGTGCCCTGGGACGACCCGCACAACGACGACGAACGCTTCACCCGGGTGCGGGTGCGGCATGCCGTGCTCCCCGTCCTCGAGGGTGAGCTCGGGCCCGGGGTGGCCGCTGCGTTGGCGAGGACCGCGCGGCAGCTACGCGCCGACGCGGACGCCCTCGACGACGCCGCGGCCGTCGCCGAGCAGGAGGTCAGCACCCCGGACGGCCTCGACACCGCTGCGTTGGGCGCGCTGCCGGAGGCCGTGCGGACCAGAGTGCTTCGCGCTGCCGCCGTGCGTGCCGGCTCGCCCGCCGGTGAGCTCGGCTGGGTGCACGTGGACGCGCTCGACGCCCTGGTGGTCCGCTGGCACGGGCAAGGAAGCGTCGACCTGCCGGGCGGTGTGGAGGGCCGCCGGGACTGTGACAGGCTGCTCCTGGGCAGGCGGGCGCACTCGACGACCCCCGGGCCACGCGAGCGAGCCGGAGGCTAGAGGGTGGATCAGAGCGACCTCGGACCCGATCTCGAGGAGGTCCTCGTCAGTGCCGAGCAGATCCGGACCAAGATCACCGAGCTGGCCGCCCAGGTGGATGCCGACTACGCAGGCCGCGACGTGCTCCTCGTGGGGGTCCTCAAGGGCGCGTTGATGGTGATGGCCGACCTCAGCCGGGCGCTGCACAGCCCCGTGACCATGGACTGGATGGCGGTGTCGTCCTACGGCTCGGGAACCAAGTCCTCCGGCGTGGTCCGCATCCTCAAGGACCTCGACACCGACATCTCCGGGCGCCACGTGATCGTCGTCGAGGACATCATCGACTCCGGGCTCACGCTGTCCTGGCTGCTCATGAACCTGCGCTCGAGGGAGCCTGCTTCGCTCGAGGTGTTCACCCTGCTCCGCAAGACCGGAGCCGCCCGCGTCGCCGTGGACGTCAAGTACGTCGGGTTCGAGATCCCCAGCGAGTTCGTCGTCGGCTACGGGCTGGACCACGACGAGCGGTTCCGCAACCTGCCGTTCGTCGGCAGGCTGGCCCCGCGCATGCACGGCGCATGAGCATCGGCCGCGCGAGCGGTGTACCGTCGAATCCCCGAGACGTGGTGTTCCAGGTGCGTCTCAGCAGATCCTGAGCAGGAGGAACGGGCGCCAGCCGCCCCGATTCGATGTGAGGCGATACCTACGCGGGCCCGCGGCGATGCTCATCGTCGCGCTCATCGTGGTGTTCGCCGTCGTTCAGTTCCTCTCCTCGTCCGGCGGCTACACCAAGAAGGACACGTCCGAGATCATCAAGGACATCCAGACCCACGGCCTGGTGAAGTCCGCTCAGACGAACGTCGCTGACCAGACGGTCCAGCTCACGCTGACGAACGGTGACCGCGTCGAGGCCCAGTTCGTCCAGCAGAACGGCGACTACATCGCCGACACGTTGCGGGCGAACCCGCCGAGCGAGGGCTACGACGACGTCTTCCCGACCAGCAACCCGCTCCTCGGCCTGATCGCGACCTTCCTGCCGATCCTGGTGATCATCGGGTTGTTCCTCTTCCTGATGAACAACATGCAGGGCGGCGGCTCCCGGGTCATGAGCTTCGGCAAGTCCAGGGCCAAGCTCGCCAGCAAGGACATGCCCAAGACCACGTTCGCCGACGTCGCCGGGGTCGACGAGGCCGTCGAGGAGCTCGAGGAGATCAAGGAGTTCCTGGCGGAGCCTGCGAAGTTCCAGGCCGTCGGGGCCAAGATCCCCAAGGGCGTGCTGCTCTACGGCCCGCCAGGGACCGGCAAGACGCTGCTCGCTCGGGCCGTCGCCGGCGAGGCCGGCGTGCCGTTCTACTCGATCTCCGGCTCGGACTTCGTCGAGATGTTCGTCGGCGTCGGTGCCTCCCGGGTGCGCGACCTGTTCGAGCAGGCCAAGACCAACGCGCCCGCGATCGTCTTCGTCGACGAGATCGACGCCGTCGGCCGCCACCGCGGGGCCGGCATGGGTGGTGGCCACGACGAGCGCGAGCAGACCCTCAACCAGCTCCTCGTCGAGATGGACGGCTTCGACGTCAAGGGCGGCGTGATCCTGATCGCCGCCACGAACCGGCCGGACATCCTCGACCCCGCGCTGCTGCGTCCCGGTCGCTTCGACCGCCAGATCGCCGTCGAGCGCCCCGACCTCAAGGGCCGCAAGGACATCCTCGCGGTGCACGCCAAGGGCAAGCCGCTGGCGCAGGGCATCGACCTCGACGCCGTGGCCAAGCGGACGCCGGGCTTCACCGGGGCCGACCTCGCGAACGTGCTCAACGAAGCAGCCCTGCTCACTGCGCGGACCGGCGCGACGCTGGTGACGAACGAGGCCCTCGACGAAGCCATCGACCGGGTGCTCGCCGGACCGCAGAAGCGCAGCCGGTTGATGAACGAGAAGGAGAAGAAGATCACGGCGTACCACGAAGGTGGGCACGCCCTGGTCGCCGCTGCGCTCAACGACACCGACCCGGTGCACAAGGTGACGATCCTGCCGCGCGGCCGGGCGCTGGGCTACACGATGGTCCTCCCTGAGGAGGACAAGTACTCCACGACGCGGAACGAGATGCTCGACCAGCTCGCCTACATGCTTGGTGGCCGCGTCGCCGAGGAGCTCGTGTTCCACGACCCCACCACCGGTGCGGCCAACGACATCGAGAAGGCCACCTCGGTCGCCAGGGCGATGGTCACGCAGTACGGCATGAGCGAGAAGATCGGCGCCATCAAGCTCGGGCAGGAGCAGGGCGAGGTGTTCCTCGGCCGCGACCTCGGCCACACCCGCGACTACTCCGAGGGCATCGCCGAGATCGTCGACGAAGAGGTCCGGCGGCTCATCGAGACGGCGCACGACGAAGCCTGGGAGATCATCGTCGAGAACCGCGAGGTGCTCGACAACCTGGTGATCGAGCTCCTCGAGCGCGAGACGCTCGACAAGGAGGCCGTCGCGCAGGTGTTCACCGGCATCCAGAAGCGCGCGCGTCGCGACGTCTGGCTGTCCTCGGACAAGCGGCCGGTCTCGGACCGCCCGCCGGTCGCGACCCCGGCGCGCAACGGCAACGGCAGCTCGCCCTACGCCTTCGGCAACAACGGCAACGCCAACGGGAACGGGGCCGGCAACGGACAGTCCGGCGGTCAGTCCGGCAGCGGCGACACTGAGAGCCACACCCTGCCGCCGCTCGACGACGACCGGGTCGAGTAGCCGGTGACCGACCGCATCGCGCTGTCGGACGGTGAGGTGGGGCGACGACCTCCGTTCGACCAGGCCCGTGCCGAGGCCGCGGTGCGCGAGCTCCTGATCGCGGTTGGCGAGGACCCGGACCGCGACGGCCTTGTTGACACCCCGGCCAGGGTGGCGCGGTCGTACGCCGAGATCTTCGCCGGGCTCCGCCAGGAACCCGAGGACGTCCTCACCACCACCTTCGACCTCGGCCACGACGAGATGGTCCTGGTCAAGGACATCGCGGTGTACTCGACCTGCGAGCACCACCTGGTGCCGTTCCACGGCGTCGCGCACGTCGGCTACATCCCCAGCGCCGACGGCCGCATCACCGGTCTGTCGAAGCTCGCGAGGCTGGTCGACGTCTTCGCCAGGAGACCGCAGGTGCAGGAGCGCCTGACCACCCAGATCGCTGACGCGCTGACGCGGATCCTGGAGCCGCGCGGTGTGATCGTCGTGATCGAGTGCGAGCATCTATGCATGTCGATGCGAGGGATCCGCAAACCAGGGGCCAAGACCGTCACCTCGGCCGTGCGCGGCCAGCTCCGCGACGGCGCGACCCGGGCCGAGGCCATGAGCCTCATCCTGGGCCGATGACCGCCACAGACCTCAAGAGCGACAAGACGAAGTCGCAGTCCGAGGGTTGGCACGAGCACGTCTGGGTGCCTCGGGGCATCGCCGCGATCAGCCTGCTGATCGGCGTGCTCAACATCATCGCTGCCGTCGAGCCCCGCCTCTGGGACCGCTTCCACGTCCTCACCGACCTGCTGCCTGGCGCGTTGTCGCACGCCACTGTCGCGGCGCTGCTGGTGACCGGCATCGGGTTCGTCGCGCTCTCCGCGGGCCTCGCACGACGCAAGAAGCGCGCCTGGCAGCTCAGCGTCGTGCTGCTGGTGGCGTCGATCATCGCTCATCTCACGGTGCTGCACGCCGGCCTGCGGGTGGCCTCGATCGTGCTGCTTCTCTTGCTGATCTTCTTCCGCAAGGAGTTCTACGCCCAGGCCGACCCGTACACCCGGTGGGCGGCGCTCAGGGCGTTCCTCATCCTCTTCCCGACCAGCGTCATCCTCGGCATCGTCATCATCTACACCTTCCGCGACCGGTATGCGGACAACCACAGCTTCTGGGACATCCTCGGCACCGTGCTGGCCGGCCTGGTCGGCATCCCGACCGGCGTCGACAGCCGGGACTCGCTCGGCGCCGACCTCGTCTACTACGGCCTGCTCTCGCTGGGGCTGCTCACCCTCGGCGTCACGCTCTTCCTGCTGCTGCGGTCGCCCAAGCCGCTCCCGCTGCTGACCCTGGAGGACCAGGAGCGCATGCGTGAGCTGCTCGCCAAGGACGGCGAGCGTGACTCCCTCGGCTACTTCGCACTCCGCCGGGACAAGTCCGTGGTGTGGTCGCCGACCGGGAAGGCCTGCATCGCCTACCGGGTGACCTCGGGCGTGATGCTGGCCAGCGGTGACCCGCTCGGTGATCCGGACGCGTGGCCCGGGGCCATGGCGGTCTTCGCCGCGGAGGCGAAGCAGCACGCCTGGCTGCCGGGGGTGGTGGCCTGCAGCGAGACGGCCGCCGAGATCTGGTGCCGCGAGCTCGACCTCAGCGCGCTCGAGATCGGTGACGAGGCCATCGTCGACGTCGACGAGTTCTCCCTCGAGGGCCGTTCCATGCGCAACGTCCGGCAGATGCTGAACCGGATCAGGCGGGCCGGCTACACCTGCGAGCTCAGGCGGATGAAGGACATCCCCGAGGACGAGCTCAGCGAGCTCCGTCGGCTGGTCTCGGTGTGGCGCGTCGGCGACGTGGAGCGCGGCTACTCGATGGCGTTGGGTCGGTTCGGCGACCCGACGGACGCCGAGTGCCTGGTCGTGGTGGCGCGCCACGAGGGCGAGGTCAAGGCGCTGCTCTCGTTCGCCCCCTGGGGGCCCAACGGGTTGTCGCTGGACCTCATGCGCAGGGACCACACCTCCGACCCTGGCCTCAACGAGCTGCTCATCGTCGAGACCCTGCTGGGCGCCTCCGCGTTCGGCGTCGAGCACGTCTCGCTCAACTTCGCCGTCTTCCGCAGCGCGCTCGCCCGGGGCGAGAAGATCGGCGCGAGCCCGCTCACCAGGGCCTGGCGGCGCATCCTGATCTTCGCCTCCCGCTGGGCCCAGATCGAGTCGCTCTACCGGTTCAACGCCAAGTTCCAGCCTGCCTGGGAGCCACGCTTCATCCTCTACCCCGGGGTGAGCGGCCTGCCGCGCGTCACCGTGGCCTACCTCGAGGCCGAGGCCTTCATCACCTACCCGCACCTCGTCTTCTGGCGGGCACGCGATCGCAAGGTGGCCGGCACGAGGACCAAGGTCTCCGTCGGCTGAAAGGCGAGCGGCGCACAGCTCGGCGGCTGATCCGGCGGCGTCTCAGAGCCGGTCCGCCGGCGGGGAGTAGCGTTCGTCCAGCGACCGCGACCCTGCGAGAGGTGATGGAGCCCCGATGACCGATGGCACACCGATCGCCTACGGCGCGCTGGCCAAGGGCACGCCAGTGCGGACCGCTCAGGGCCACGAGATCGGCACCGTCGAGCACGTCCTGCAGATCCCGTCCGAAGACCTCTTCGACGGCATCGTCGTGAAGACCGAGCACGGCCTGCGCTTCGTCGACCGAGACCAGGTGCAGACGATCACCGACACGGCCGTCACCTGCGATCTCACCCTCGCGCAGGCCGACGCCCTCCCGGAGCCGGCCGCAGCCGAGACCTTCCACTTCGAGCCCGGCACCGCGATGTACGACTACTACGGACGGATGTTCCAGCGCGGCCGCTGGCGCGCCGACAAGTCCTAGCGCGGGCCGGGGAGTCACGTCGATGGACCTCGCGGGGACCAGGCTGCTCGCGGCCGTGGCGCCGGTGCCCTCCGACCTCGCGCACAACCTGCGCTACCTGCTGATCATGGCGCTCGTGGCGGCCCTCGTCCCGCTGGTGGTCGGCCTGCTCCAGCTGCGCATCGCCGAGGTCGTGCTGCTGCTCGTCGCCGGCGTCATCCTCGGCCCGCAGGTCCTGGGGTGGGTGGAGCTCACCAACACGGTGAACACGTTCGCCGAGCTCGGGCTGGGGCTGCTGTTCTTCCTCGCCGGCTACGAGCTCGACCAGGCCGCGATCGTGGGGCGGTCCGGCCGGCTGGCAGGGATCGGCTGGGTGTCGTCGGTGGTCCTGTCGCTGGTGATCGTCCTCGGTCTGTGGAAGGTCGGTGTCGTCCATGATGTCGCCGGCGTCGCGATCGCCCTGACGTCGACGGCGCTGGGGACGCTGCTGCCCGTGATCCGGGACTCCGGCCGGCTGCACACGCCGTTCGGGACGTACTTCATGGGCGCGGGGGCGGCGGGCGAGTTCGGCCCGATCCTCGCGATCTCGTTGGTGCTCGGCAGCAAGGACCACCTCTTCGCGATCGGGGCGCTGGTGGTCTTCGGGCTGATCGCGCTGGCCGTGGCCTGGGGTCCGATGCGGCTGGCGACCGCGCGCGTGCAGCAGCTCTTCGAGCGCGGGCACCACACCAGCGCGCAGACGGCGGTGCGGTGGACCGTGGTCCTGCTGCTCGCCCTGCTGGTGCTGGCCAGCCAGTTCGGGCTCGACGCGGTGCTCGGCGCCTTCGTCGCGGGGGTGATCCTCAAGCGCTACTCGCCGGACCACGCCGACAACCAGCTCACGCACAAGATCGAGGCGCTCGGCTTCGGCTTCTTCATCCCCATGTTCTTCGTGGTCACCGGGGTGACCCTGGACGTCCGCTCGATCGCCGCCAACCCGGCCAGGTTGGTGCTCTTCCTTGTCCTGCTGCTGGTCGTGCGCGGCCTGCCGCAGCTCCTGGTGTACCGCCGCGCCATCCCTGCGCTCGCCGAGCGCGTGCAGTTCACGTTCTACGTCGCGACCGCACTGCCGATCCTGGTGGCCATCGCCACCGTCGAGCAGGCCGAGGGCGTGATGCGGCCGGAGAACGCCGCCGCCCTCATCGGGGCCGGGGCGCTGTCCGTGCTGCTGTTCCCGCTGACCGGCGACCTCGTCAACCGCCGCGGGATGGCCACGGTGGAGGCCGCTCCTGGGCCCGCGCCGGAGGGCCCAGCAGACGACCTCCAGGACAGGCGGTCAGCAGACGAGCCGGAGGACGGCCGGCTCGAGCCCACGTAGGCAGGCGAGCTGCACGAGGCCCGCCTGATCAAGTGCGGTCTCGGTGCCGTAGTGGCCGATGCCGCCGGCGCCCACCAGCCCATCCGCCCGCAAGCCTTCGGCCCAGACGCGCTCGAGGTACCCGTCGACCGCCGCCGGCCAGGCGGGATCGCCGTCGTGGGCGTGCAGCAGGAGCAGCAGCCGGCAGAGGATGGCGTTGAAGCAAGGTTCGTGCAGCCAGAGCCGGTCGTCCGTGCCGAACCACTCGAGCGTGGCTGCCGCGCTGGTCCTGGCTCGGTCCAACGCCAGCCGGTCGCCGGTCTCGTGCAGGAGGACGTCGAGACCGACGCTCAGCCCTTGGTTGTAGCTGTAGACGGCGGTGTCCACCGAGCCGTCCGCGCGCACGCTGTCGGCGACCAGACCGTCCGGGCGGCGCAGCGGGCCGTTCAGGAAGTCGCTGCAACGACGCGCGAACGCCACCGCCGCAGGATCGTGCGGCGCGACCCGCAGCGCCAGCAGCCCCGCGCTGCCCGTGGAGCAGGCGTGCCGGCCGGCGAGCCGCTCGCGCCAGAACACCCCACCGCGCGGATCCTCGCCGCCGGCGACCCAGTGCTCGACCCTGCGAGCAAGCTCCTCCGGCCCGGTCCTGCCGGCCGCCAGCTGGCAGGCCTGCGCGGCCGCCAGCCCCACCCACGCGTTGTCGTCGTAGAAGCGCCAGCCGGGCCGAACCCCGCGGCTGGGCTGGTAGGCGCGCCCACGCCTGAATCGTTCCAGGCCGCTGCCCCAGCCCCGAGCGGTGCGGTCGCCGCGCAGCGCACCGACGAGCACGGCGGCGTGCAGCACCTGGGTGTACGGCCACAACGTCGCCACCGGGCCGTCCGGGTTCGAGCGAAGCAGCAGCTCACCGCCACCCGCGGGCTCGGTGCAGGTCCTGAGCAGGGCGGACCACAGGGTTTCGGCCCGCCCCAGCCAGGCCTCGGCGGCTGTCGGCGCGACCATGCCGTTCAGCCTAGGCTGGGGCCATGGCCGCTGCCCCGATCAGTCCTGCGGGGCTGCCCGAGGAGCTCCGCGACCGGGGTCGGACGCTGGTCATGGGCGTCCTCAACGTCACGCCGGACTCCTTCAGCGACGGCGGCCGCTTCCTCGCCCTTGACGATGCTGTCGCCCGCGGACGCGGGTTGTGGGCGCAGGGCGCCGACCTCGTCGACGTCGGCGGCGAGTCCACCCGTCCGGGCGCCGACCGGGTGCCCGTCGAGGAGGAGCTCCGCAGGGTCGTCCCGGTGGTCCAGGCGCTCACCGCCGACGGCATCCACGTCAGCGTCGACACCACCAGGGCCGAGGTCGCGGACGAAGCCTTGCGGGCAGGGGCCGTGCTGGTCAACGACGTCAGCGGCGGTCTGTCCGACCCGCAGATGCTGCCGCTGCTCGCGGCGGCGGACCGGCCTTACGTGGCCATGCACTGGCGGGGACCGTCGACGGTGATGAGCCAGCTCGCCGTCTACGACGACGTCGTCCGCGACGTCCGCGTCGAGCTGGCGCACCGGCTCGACGCCGCGGTGCAGGCGGGCGTCGATCCTGCGTTCGTGATCCTCGACCCCGGCCTCGGCTTCGCCAAGGAGGGCGACCACAACTGGTCCCTGCTTGCTCGTCTCGACGAGCTCATGGGGCTGGGGCGGCCCTTGCTGGTGGGTGCCTCCCGCAAGCGTTTCCTCGGGTCGCTGCTGGCCTGCGAAGGCGAGCCGCGCCCGCTGGATGAGCGCGACGACGCGACGGTCGCGGTGACGGCACTCGCGGCCGGAGCCGGCGTGTGGTGCGTCCGTGTGCACGAGCCGAGGCCGAGCGTGGACGCCTGCGTGGTCGCGCGGGCCTGGCGCGAGGCCGGCGGGCGCACGTGAGCGACGCCGAGCCGCGCAAGGCGTACGTCGACGTCGAGGCCGCCAACGCTGCGCTCTACGCCGCCGTCGAGGCCGCCGACCTCGACGCGATGGCCGAGCTGTGGGTCGCCGGCCCGCTCGGCGACAGCTCGGTCTGCGTGCACCCCGGCTGGGCGCCGCTGAAGGGCCGCAGCAGGGTGCTGAGGGCGTGGGCCCTGATCATGGCGAACACGTCGTACATCCAGTTCTTCCTCACCGACATCGAGACGACGGTGAGCGGCGACATCGGCACGGTGACCTGCGTGGAGAACATCCTCACCGGCGTCGGCGGCGCACTCGCGGACGGCATCGAGGGCGATGACGGGCTGCCCGGCGGACAGGTCGCCGCCACCAACGTGTTCCGGCGCACCGAGCGCGGCTGGAAGCTCTGGCTCCACCATGCCTCGCCCGTGATGGCCTTGGGCGACACGGTGTTCGACGACTCTCGCGGCGCTGCTGGCGAGCCGAACGACGACGAGCCCGGCGCTGCTGACGAGTCGAACGACGACGGGCCGAACCACGACGAGCCGAGCGCCGAAGCCGGCGAGGGCGGTGCTGGGCGATGAGGGCACGCCGGGACACGGTGCGGCTCGTCGGACTCCGTGGGGTCGGTCGGCACGGGTGGTTCGAGGAGGAGCGGCTGACCGGCCAGGAGTTCGTGGTCGACGTCGAGCTGTCCTTCGACACCCGACCCGCTGCCGCCTCGGACGACCTGGTGGACACGGTCGACTACGGCGCGGTGGCCGGTGCTGTGCTCGCCGTCGTCGAGGGCGAGCCGGTCCGGCTGATCGAGACGCTGGTGCAGCGCATCGCCGACGCCTGCCTGCTCGACGAGCGGGTGGACCGGGTGGCCGTCACGGTGCACAAGCCGCAGGCCCCGCTGACCGTCCCCTTCGACGACGTGACCGTGAGCATCGTCCGGAGCCGTGGGTGAGCGCTGCGCAGGCCTCGCACCGGGTGGCGCTCGGTCTCGGCGCGAACCTCGGCGACCGGCAGGAAGCGTTGCAGGCAGCCGTCGATGCGCTGGGCGGCGCGGCTGGCGTGGCTGCGGTCGCCGTGTCCGGGCTGTACCAGACCGAGCCGGTCGGCGGGCCGCCCGACCAGCCGCAGTTCCTGAACGCGGTGCTCGTCGTCGAGACCACGCTGGAACCGGAGCAGCTGCTCGTGCTGGCGCAGCAGGTCGAGCAGCAGAACGGGCGGGTGCGCGACGTCCGCTGGGGACCGCGCACGCTGGACGTGGACCTGCTCGCGTTCGGCGACCTGGTGCGGACGGACGAGCGGCTCACGCTGCCGCACCCGCGCGCGGCCGAGCGCGCCTTCGTGCTCGTGCCCTGGACCGATGTCGACCCCACCTTCGACGTCCCAGGCCTCGGGCAGGTGGCGGACCTGCTCGCAGGGATCCCCCGCGATGACCTGCTCGGCGTCCACCGTGTCGCCGGCTCGCTGCACCTCGGCGACCAGCCCCGATGAAGGCGACGACCTGGCGCCTGCTCGTGGCCATCGCCGTCCTCGCGTTCGCGGTGTCCTGGGGGTTCCTGCGGGTGTGGATCGCGCAGGGGCAGGACGTCCCGCGAGTGCCTTGGGCGAGCGCGCTGGTCATCGGCGTCGCCGGGCTGGTCGTGCTCGTCTCGGCCCTGGTCCTCCGGCCCCGGCTCCGCCGGCGGGAGGGTTACCGACCGCTGGATCCGTTAGTGGCTGCGCGGTTCGCGGTCCTGTCGCAGGCGTCGTCCCGCGGCGGGGCGTTGTTCCTGGGTGTCTATGGCGGGCTGGCAGTCAGCGCCATCCCGAACCTCGACGTGGACTCCTGGCATGCGCTCGGCTGGGTCTGTGGCGCCTGCGCGCTCGCCTCGATCCTGCTCATCGTCGGCGGGATGCTGCTCGAACGCGCCTGCCGGCTGCCTCCGCCCAAGGTCGACGAGCTGCCACCGGGTGAGGACGGCCACAGGATCTGAGGGAGATTTCCGACATTTCGGATTTCTCGCTGCGTGTTGCTGCCAGTCGGCGACGTCCTTGCCCTGCAAGGAATTACGCTCGCCGCATGAGCAGTCGTGGTCGTCACTCGCGACCCCGGGCCCATGGTGGGGGATTAGCCGCGTTCCTCGCTCTGGCGACCGCAGGGGCCGCAGTAGCCGTCGGTGTGAGCACCGTGACCACCGATGCCATGAAGTGGTTGTTCGTCGGCCTCGGCGCGCTCTCGGCGATCCAGTTCGCCTTCATCTCTCGGAACCAGCGCGTCGGGTCCCGCGCCCTCGCGCGCTCGGAGGAGCGCCTGGCGCTGCTCGACCTGCGTACCCGCGAGGAGGGCGACAACCTCCACCAGCGCGCGCTCGAGAGCATCCAGCGCGAGGGCGTGCTCCAGCAGACGCTGATCGCGATGCATCACGAGCTCGCCCTGCTGCGTGCCTCCATCGACGCGCTCGTCGTCCCGGTGGGGGCGGAGCTCGTGCCCGTCGTCGTCGCCCCAGAGCTGCCGCAGCCGGTGCTGGCCGAGGTCGCGAACCAGGCCCACACCTTCGAGGTCGCGCTCGTCCAGCGGACCTTCGCGGCGGCCGAGGCTGCGGACGGCGCCCTCCCCGCCCCGAGGCTCTGCCCGTGGCCTTCGAGCCTGCCGCGGCCTCCCAGCCGGTGCCCACGGTGGAGCCGGTCCCTGCGGCCCAGCCCGCCGCGGACCTGCCGGCCAGCGTCCCGCCGTCGACCTGGGTGGTCAGGGAGATCCAGGTCGACGAGCCAGCGACCGCCTTGACGATGCGGATCCTCGACCTCACCTCCGACCCGGTCAAGCCGGGGCCAGCCTCGCAGGGGCCGGCCTCGCAGGTCACGGAGCCGCAGGGATCACCTGAGTCCGCGGACCCTCGGCCGGCTGACCCGTGGCAGGTCTTCGCGCGCCCGGCCTAGCTCAACCTTTTCTCGCTTGTCGTCGGGACCGTCTCCTCGCTCGCTTCGCTCACTTGTCGACGTCCCCGACGACGAGGAACAGGCTCGCCACGATCGTCGCCACCTCGTCGAGCGGGCGCCCGACGAGCAGCTCGGGCAGCACCTGGATGTTGTTGAACGAGGCCGAGCGGAGCTTGAGCCGCCACGGGGTCTTCTCCCCGCGTGAGACGAGGTAGTAGCCGTTGATGCCCAACGGGTTCTCGGTCCAGGCATAGGTATGGCCCTCGGGCGCCTTGACGGTCTTCGGCAGCTTCAGGTTGACCGGCCCTGGCGGCAGCGCGGCGAACCGGGCGAGGCAGGCCTCGGCGAGGTCGAGCGACACCAGGATCTGCTCGGCGAGGACGTCGAACCGGGCGAAGGCGTCACCCTCC
This sequence comes from uncultured Actinomycetota bacterium, assembly GCA_963819215.1. Taxonomy (GTDB): domain Bacteria; phylum Actinomycetota; class Actinomycetes; order Prado026; family Prado026; genus CAWFVK01. The sequence continues at coordinate 43,523 of CAWFVK010000003.1, forward strand.
GGTACGGAGCACCGGACGCAGCACCCCGTCGGCCAGCAGCTCGCCGTAGGCGAGGTAAGGCTCGTCGACCCGCAGGTCCATGGCGACCCCGCTGGCCCGAGCGACCGGCCCGCTGACGCCGTACGCCGAGCACCTGCTCGCGTCGCAGGACGCCGACGCCACGCGTCCGCGCCTGGAAGTCCTGAGTCGTCCAGCACCGCTCGCCGTCAGCTCCGGCAGCCGCTCGCGGACCTCCCGCGGCGCGCCGGAGGCGCGGGCGAGCCAGCCTGCTGGCAGGTCCTCCTTCAGGCCGCCGACGCGGTTGAACATGTAGTGCATGCGTCCGCCGGAGACCTCCTCCATCACCGTCTGGATAGCCTCGCGCTCGCGGAACGCCAGCCGAGCCGGTCGCCTGGTCCGCCGTCGGTCGCCGCGACCCCGCGGGCGGCGACCAGGCCGAGCGATGACGTGCCGAGGAACATGAGGTGGCTCAGGATGCGGTTGAGCTCGGCGAGCAGCGTGCGCGCCCAGACGGCCCGGACGGGCACCTCCATCCCCAGCATGCGCTCGACCGCGAGCACGACGCCGAGCTCGTTGGCGAACGCCGAGAGCCAGTCGTGGCGGTTGGCCAGCACGATGATCTGCCGGTAGTCACGCACCTCGAAGAGCTTCTCCGCGCCTCGGTGCATGTAGCCGACGACGGGTTCGGCGTGCACGATGCGTTCGCCGTCGAGGGTCAGCACCAGCCTGATCGCGCCGTGCGTGGACGGGTGCTGGGCACCGATGTCGAGCACGAGGTCGGAGGTCTGCACGGCGGCCGTGGCGACGACCACCTGCGTCAGCTGCTCACCCGTGGTCACGGCTGCGATCCTGCCACCACGCGACTGAGCCCCGGGCGAGCGTGCTCACCCGGGGCCGAGCGACGTACGTCGGCCGGCTAGGCGGAAGCGCCTCCGCCGTGCAGGTTGCGACCCTCGTGCTCGGCCGCGATCTCGTCGGACGCCGAGACGCCTGCGGGCAGGTCGATCGTCATCTTCGGGCCGGTGAACCACTTCTTCACCGACGCGTGCCAGAAGATCCACAGCAGGATCAGCGCGCCGAGCACCACGATCGGCGTGTAGTTGACGTACTTCAGCGCGAAGCCTGGTTCCACGGGATGGCGAGCGGTGAGCCGGGCAGCAGCGCGATGATCGACGTCACGATGATCTCGATGAGCGCGAGCGGCGCCATCCACTTGTACTTGTTGCCGAGCGTCCACCGCCCGGGCACGAAGCTGTCGCCGGCTCGCCAGCGCAGTAGATCGGGATCGCGAACGCGAGGTACAGCCCGACGACGCCGATGGTCACCACCGCGTAGAACGCGACCGGGACCGGGGCGCCGTTGATGTCGACCTTGACCAGTGCCGGCGCCGTGATGATGAGCGACACGATCACGGTCAGGATCACGCCGTTGACCGGGACCCGGTTCTTGCTGAGCTTGGACCACAGGCTCGACCCGGGCACCGCGCCGTCGCGGCTGAACGCGAACAGCATGCGGGAAGCGCTGGTCATGCAGGCGATCGTGCAGAACAGCTGTCCGGCCGACGAGATGAGCAGCACCGTGCCGGCCCAGTGCGGCGTGAGCGCCTGGCCGAAGATGACCGCGACGCCGCCGCCGCCGCTTGGTCACGTCGTCGACGTTCTGCACGGCGAACAGGAAGGCCAGCAGCAGGATCCAGCCACCGATCGCGGAGTAGAAGATCGACCGCCAGATGCCCTTGGCCGCCGCGTCGGCCGCGCTCTTGCGTCTCCTCGGAGAGGTGCGCCGAGGCGTCGTAGCCGGTGATCGTGTACTGGGTCAGGATGAAGCCCAGCGGGAGGATGAAGAAGAGGAAGCCGAGGCGTCGTGTGGCCGCCGAAGAAGCCGGTGTTGTTGACCCAGGTGCGCGAAGACCTTGTTCACGCTGAGGTGGCTCGGCGGCACGACGATCAGGATGAGCACGACGACCGCCGCGCCGGCGACGTGCCACCACACCGAGACGTTGTTGACGACGGCCAGCAGCTGGCTGCTGAAGATGTTGATCGACGCCGGCGACCAGCAGGATCACGACGAAGATGATGAAGATCCGGGTCAGCGAGTAGCCCGAGGCCAGCGACGTCGAGAACGACGCCGAGCGTGAGGTCGAGGAACGTCGCGGCGCCGTAGGCCACCGACGCCACGATCGCGAGCAGCCCGATCAGGTTCAGCCAGCCGGTGTAGTAGCCCGCCTTGGGGCCGCCGAGCTTGGAGGCCCACCAGTAGATGCCGCCCGAGGTCGGGAAGGCCGAGACGAGCTCCGACATGCAGAAGCCGATGATGAGGATGAAGGCCGCGATGATCGGCCAGCCCCAGGCGATCGCGGCGGGGCCGCCGTTGTTCCAGCCGACGCCGAAGGTGGTGAAGCAGCCCGCCAGGATCGAGATGATCGAGAACGAGATGGCGAAGTTGGAGAAGCCGGACCAGGAGCGGTTCAGCTCCTGCTTGTAGCCCAGCTCGGCTAGTCGCTGTTCGTCTGCGTTGAGGTTGCTGGTATCGACCACGACAGTCCCTCCCTCGGAGGCCCCGAGAGCACGGGGGAGGCGGTCGGCTCCGCACTCCCTGAAGGCTGTATAGCGGATCAATGGTTCGAATGTGTGACTTTGGCCACGTCTGACGAAATCTGCTGCCAGCTGTCCCGACTAGCCTGAGCGGGTGACATCCTCGCCGCGCCTCGGAAGCGCTTTCGAGCCACCGGACGGCGGCTGGGTCCGCGTCTCGCCGCGACTGGCGACGGCACGCCGGATCGTCGCCGGCGTCTGCGCGCTCGTGGTGGCCGCGCTGGGTGGCTGCTCCTGCTGGCGACGTCGGCGGACTGGCTGGGATGGACGCTCGTCGGGCTCGCGGTGGTCGCCCTGGGCATGGGCCTGGTGGCTGTTCGGGCGGCAGGCGCGCGCGATCGGGTACGCCGAGCGCGGCGGACGACCTCATGGTCACCAGGGGGATCATGTTCCGCAGCCTGGTCGTGGTGCCGTACGGCCGCATGCAGCTCGTCGACGTCCACGCGGGCCCGCTCGACCGGGCCTTCGGGATCGCCCGGCTCCAGCTCCACACCGCGGCCGCGACCACGGACGCCACCATCCACGGCATCCCCGTCGAGGAGGCCCGCCGGCTGCGCGACCGGCTGGCGGCGCTCGGCGAGGCCCGGACGGCTGGTCTGTGACCGAGCCTCGTCGCACCAACCCGCTCAGCCCCCTGGCGCACGCCGGGCAGGCCGGCGCCGCGGTGGTGTTCGCCGCCTTCGCGATCGGGCAGGGACTGCCCGGCGGGGCCCTCACCCGGCTCGCGCTGGCCCTCGGGCTGCTGCTCGTCGTCGCCGCGCTGGCGTGGATCAGCTGGTGGCGTACCACCTACTGGTTCGACGAGGACGGCGACTTCCGCATCGCGAAGGGCTTGTTCACCCGCAACGAGCGCCGGATCCAGGTGTCCCGGCTGCAGTCCGTCGAGGTCGTCCGACCGCTGGTCGCCCGCCTGGTCGGGCTGGCCGAGCTGCGCCCGGAGGTCGCCGGGACCGACAACAGCAAGGTGTCGCTGCAGTTCCTGTCCGAGGCCGACGCGCAGACCCTGCGTGCCGACCTGCTCGCCAGGGCGGCCGGCCTGCGGGCGGGCCTGGCTGCGGCGCCCGCTGGCCCCGCCAGGGACGGGACCCGGCGGGGACGCCGCCCCGGGCCTTCCGCCGGGACCGCCGACCGCTCACCCGTCCTCGGTGCTGGCGCCCGCCGAGCACACCCTGATCAAGGTGCCGACGAAGGACCTCGCGCTCTCGTTGCTGCTGAACCACAACCGGATCCTGGTGTTCCTGCTGATCCTCACGTTCATCGGCATCACCGTCGGCAGCGGGCACTCGGAGGTGCTGCTGGCGATCGTGATCGCGGGCGGTGTCCCGGGGCTCTCCGCGGTCACCGGTCTGCTGTCGTCGTTCGACTTCACCGTCGCGGAGTCCGCGGACGGCCTCCGGCTCAGCTCGGGGCTCCTCTCGACGACGCACCAGACGGTCCGGCCAGGACGGATCCAGGCGGTGCAGATCTCGCAGACGCTGCTGTGGCGGACCAAGGGCTGGTACCGCGTGCAGATCAACGTGGCGGGCAGCGGCGGCCGTGGCCAGAACGACAAGAAAGGCGGGACAGTGCTCCTGCCCGTAGCGCCCTACCCGGTGGTGCGGTTGCTGCTCACCCGGGTCCTGCCGGGCGTGGACATCGACCAGGTCATCCTCGTCAAGGCGCCGCCGACGGCTCGATGGCGCGCGCCGTTCCAGCACGGCCAGCTCGCCGCCGGCTCCAACCCGGACGTGTTCGTCTCGCGCGGCGGATGGCTCACCCGGTTCATCGACGTCGTGCCGCACGCACGGACGCAGAGCGTGCGCGTCACCCAGGGTCCGTGGCAACGAGCCCTGGGGCTGGCGACGACGCATGTCGACTCCACGCCTGGACCCATCCGCCCGCGAGCCGCCCAGCGGGACGCCGTCGACGCCAGGGTGCTCGCCGAGGCCCAGGTCGCGCTGGCGACCCGAGCCAGGGCCAGCGGACACCCTTGACCCGCGGCCGACCGCTGGTCACGCTGCCCCAGCCAACCGGTCGTCCCGGGCCTGCTGCGCGCGCAGCGGATAGGTTGTCGCGATGAGCCAGCAGAGCGAGGAGCAGCCTGACGGGCAGGGGGCGGACGCCCGTCGCCACCTGAGCGACAGCGAAGTCGTCCGCGCCTTCGCCGAGGAGCTCGACGACGGCCAGCGGCAGGCCCTGCTCGCCTGGCTCTCCTTCAGCGTGGGCTTCGCCTCGGTGCGCGGCATCACCTACGCGATCAAGGACGGTTGGGGTCCCTTCCGGAACCTGAGCGTGGGCGGCGAGCACCTTCACCACTACCTGTGGGGCATCGCGATGCTGGCAGGGGTGGGCGGCGTGGCGGTGCGCGGGGGCGAGAAGGCCCGGCGGAACCCGGTGGTCGCGGTCACCTACGGCCTCGGGCTCGCGCTCATCGTCGATGAGTTCGCGTTGCTGCTGGACCTCAAGGACGTCTACTGGAGCCAGCAGGGCCGGCTGTCCGTCGACGTCGGCGTCGGCGTCATCGGTGTCGGCGGGACCGTGTTCGCCGCCGTGCCGGCGTTGCGTCGCCTCGCGCGTGGCTACGGCAGGCGACGGTCCGGGCTCGCCGCCTGACGCTGGCTGGCTGACGCCACGATGCTGAGCGGTGCGGTGCAGTCCACAGCCTGCACCAGCCACCAGAAGGCGCCCAGCCCGTTGCTGTCCGTGAGCTCGCCGTGCACGACGCCGAGCTGACGCAGGGCGTCTTTCTGCCGCAGCAGGACCGTCGTGGTCGCCCCGGCCTCCTGACCAGCCGCCGCGCACGCGTCGATGGCCACGTGCGCCGTCAGGTCGCAGCTGCCATCCGGGACCGGTGGGACGAGCCGCCCGCCGCGGTAGCCGCGGAGCGAGCCCTCGGCGAAGGCGCGGGCGGTGCGTTCGCGGTGCAGGTGCCCGTAGTCGATAGCGACCGCCACGCCCCGGGCGAGGCTGCGCACCGCACCGGCCCACGCGTCGTCCCTGGTGAAGCCGACCTCGGCCCGGTCGCCCTCCGCGGAGCCGAGCAGGGGCCACCATCGATCGAGCCAGGCGCCGTCGCGCATGCCGGCCGGGCCACCCGGTGACTCGGCGCCGCTCCGGGTGTCGACCAGCACCTGCCGGGGGCCGTCCGGGCCGACCTCGACGACGTCGAGCGGCACGTTGTCGAGCCACTCGTTCGCCAGCACCAGGCCGACGACCTCGACGGGGATCTCGTCGACCCACTCGATCACCGGCGGGAGCGCGGCCGGTCGCGCGGCGAGCTCGATGGCGCAAGGGCGCAGGCGCCGCCCGAGGTCGGCGTCGCGGGGCTCAGGCTCATGCTCGATGAGGTCCAGCAGCGCGCGACAGGAGCTCACCTCGACCAGCACCGACGTCGACCAGGTCGAAGCGCGGGGGGTGAGCGAGCGCGGCATCGACCCGTCGCACCAGCTCGAGCACGCCGCGTGCGAACTCCGCAGACACGTGCAGTCGAGGTCCGGAAGTGGCCGGCCGGGCCCTCGGGACGGTGGAAGAAGCCGCCGTGACCGTAGAGGGCGATCTCCATGGCCCGTGACCAGGTGACGAAGCGCCCCGCGTGCTCCGGCCCTGCCACACCCGCGACGGTACCGCCCAGCCCGGCTGGTCGTAGGCTGGCGTCCCCACCGTCCGGTACCCGATGCGGACCGGAACGACCGAGGACTTGGACTGCCATGACCACGCCGCAGGACCCCCGCCCCGCGCGGTTGAGCGTGGGTGTGGTGGGCACCGGTCGGGTCGGGGTGATCCTGGGTGCGGCGCTCGCCGGCGCGGGTCATCGGGTGGTCGCCGCCTCCGGCGTCTCCGAGCTGGCCAGGGCGCGGGCCGAGGCGCTGCTCCCAGGGGTGCCGCTGGTCACCCCGCCCGAGGTGCTCGAGGCCTCGGACCTCGTGCTGCTCACCGTCCCCGACGACGCCCTGCCGCAGCTGGTCGCCGGCCTCGCCGCGACCGGTGCGGTGCGCGCGGGGCAGCTCGATCGTCCACACGTCGGGCCGCCATGGCACTGCCGTGCTCGAACCGGCCCGCAAGGCGCATGCCTTGCCGCTCGCCCTGCATCCGGTCATGACCTTCACCGGCACCTCGCTCGACCTCGGCAGGCTCACCGGCTGCGCGTTCGGGGTGACCGCGCCGCAGCCGCTGCGACCCATCGCCGAGGCGCTCGTGCTCGAGATGGGCGGGGAGCCCGTCTGGATCGAGGAGTCCGCGCGCCCGCTCTACCACGCGGCTCTGGCGCACGGCTCGAACCATCTCGTGATCCTGGTCAGCCAGGTGATGGATCTGCTGACGCTCGCCGGGGTCGAGGACCCGGCACGGATGCTGGGTCCGCTCCTGCGGCGCGTCCCTGGACAACGCGTTGCGCGCAGGGGACGCCGCGCTCACCGGCCCGGTGGTCCGCGGCGACGCCGGCACGGTGGCCGAGCACGTCCGTGCGCTTGCCGAGTCCGCTCCGCAGACGCTGGCGACCTACCGCGTGCTGGCCAGGGCCACCGCGGACCGAGCGATCGCCAGCAGGCGGCTGCACCCGGCCGACGCCGAGGCGCTGCTCGACGTCCTGGCGGGCCAGGAGTGAAGCGTCCGGTCGTGGCCACCACCAGGCCCGAGCTCGCGGCTGCCCTCGCCGATCTCCGGGCGCAGCCGGGCACGCTCGCGCTGGTCCCGACGATGGGCGCGCTGCACGACGGTCACCGCGCGTTGATCGCTCACGCCCGGGCGACCTGCGACGTCGTCGTCGTGAGCATCTTCGTGAACCCTCTGCAGTTCGGGCCGGGCGAGGACCTCGACCGGTACCCGCGGTCGCTGTCGGCCGACCTCGAGATGTGCGCGGCGGAGGGCGTCGACCTGGTGCTCGCGCCGGACGTCGAGCAGATGTACCCGCCGGGCTGCCCGCGGTGACGGTGAACGCCGGGCCGGTGGGCGCGCGGCTCGAGGGCGCGAGCCGGCCCGGGCACTTCGACGGCGTGCTGACCGTGGTGCTCAAGCTGCTCGCACCTCGTCCAGCCGCAGGTGGCCGTCTTCGGCCAGAAGGACGCCCAGCAGCTCGCGCTGGTCGGCCAGCTGGTCGCGCGACCTGGACGTCCCGGTGCGCATCGACGCCGTTCCGACCGTGCGGTCGGCGGACGGCCTCGCGCTGTCGAGCCGCAACAGCCGGTTGTCCGAGGGCGGCCGGCGTGCGGCGCTCGCCCTCTCCCGTGCGCTGGCGGCCGGCACCGCGAAGCAGGCTGACGGCGCGGGCGCCGTGCTGTCCGCGGCGGTCGACGGAGCTGGGTTCCTCGGCCGACCTGGCGGTGGACTACTGCGTGCTCGGTCGATCCCGATACTTTCGCTGACGTGCCTGCCGACCATGGCGGTCCGTGCCTGCTGCTGGTGGCGGCGCAGGTCGTCGCCGATGAGACCCGGCTGATCGACGCCGCTGTCCTCGAGCTGCCCGCACCGTCGCAAGGAGCCCACCCGTGACCACGCCGGCTTCCCCTCCCCGCGCGCCTGCGCGCGCCCGCTCCGGGCTGGTCGACCGCCGCCGACGTGATCGTCGTCGGCAGCGGCATCGCCGGGCTCACCGTCGCGCTCTCGGCCAGGGCCGACGGCCTGACCGTCCTGCTGGTGACCAAGGCCAAGCTCGAGGCGGGCTCGACCCGGTGGGCGCAGGGCGGCATCGCCGCGGCGCTCGGTGATGGCGACACCCCGGACCAGCACCTCGAGGACACGCTCGTGGCCGGCGCCGGGCTGTGCGACATCGAGGCGGTGCGGGTGCTGGTCACCGAGGGGCCCGGCGCGGTCCGCCGGCTGATCGCGCTGGGTGCCGGGTTCGACCACGAGCCCGACGGCGCGCTCTCCCTCACCCGCGAGGGCGGCCATCACCGCAACCGGATCGCGCACGCGGGCGGGGACGCCACCGGGGCCGAGGTGTCGCGGGCGCTGGTGGCTGCCGTGCGCGCCGACCAGGGCATCGAGGTGATCGAGCACGCGCTCGTGCTCGACCTGCTGCGCGACGCCGCCGGGCGGGCGGCCGGGATCACGCTGCACGTCATGGGCGAGGGCACCGAGGAGGGCGTCGGTGCCGCCCGCGGCCGGGCGGTGGTGCTGGCCACCGGCGGCCTCGGGCAGGTGTTCTCGCAGACCACGAACCCGTCGGTCGCCACCGGCGACGGTGTGGCGCTGGCGCTGCGCGCCGGCGCCGAGGTCGCCGACCTCGAGTTCGTCCAGTTCCACCCGACGGTGCTGTGGCTGGGTCCCTCGGCCCGCGGGCAGCAGCCGCTGGTGTCCGAGGCCGTCCGCGGCGAGGGCGCCTTCCTGGTCGACGACAGCGGCGACCGCTTCATGGTGGGCACCCACCCGCTGGCCGACCTCGCACCGCGCGACGTCGTCGCCAAGGCGATCATGCGCCGGATGACCGAGACCGGCTCGCCGCACGTCTGGCTCGACGGTCGCGGGCTCGGCGCGGAGGTCTGGCAGCACCGCTTCCCGACGATCCTGGAGTCCTGCCGGGCGCACGGCGTCGACCCCGTCACCGAGCTCATCCCGGTCTCGCCGGCCGCGCACTACGCGAGCGGTGGTGTTCGCACCGACACTTATGGCCGGACCAGCGTCGCGGGGCTCTACGCCTGCGGTGAGTGCGCCTGCACCGGGGTGCACGGCGCCAACCGGCTCGCCTCGAACTCGCTGCTCGAGGGCCTGGTCTTCGCCGAGCGCATCGGCACCGATCTCGCCGACCTCGCGAGCGCGGACCCGAGCATCCCCGGTCCGCCGGTCGACGACGACCGCCCGATGCTGCTCTACGACGCGTCCATCCGCGAGCACGTCGCCACGACGATGGGTGACGGTGCCGGTGTGCTGCGCAGCAGGCAGAGCCTCGGTCGCACGCTCGGCCGGCTCGTCGAGCTCCGGCTGCTCACCACCGACGAGCCCTCGACCGCCGCCTGGGAGGCCACCAACCAGCACACCGTCGCCACCCTGCTCGCGACCGCCGCCCGCGAGCGCGAGGAGACCAGAGGCAGTCACTGGCGCGAGGACTTCCCCGAGCGTGACGACGCCGGGTGGGGCGGTCACCTGATCGGCACCCTCGTCGGCGGGGTCGCCCACCTCAGCTACCAGCCGGCCAAGGAGACCTGATGGGACTGACCCCTGACCTCGCCAGCCGGCTGGAAGCGGCCGGCCTGAACCCGCGCCAGATCGTGCGGCTGGCGAGCTCGGCCATCGCGGAGGACCTCGACGGCGGCGTGGACGTCACCTCGACGGCGACGGTGCCGGCCGAGCAGGTCAGCACCGCCGACTTCGTGGCGAGGGCACCCGGCGTGGTGGCCGGCCTGCTCGTGGCCGAGGCGGTGCTCGACCTCGTGAGCGACGGGTCGGCGACGTTCGAGCGGCCCGTCGCGGACGGCTCCCGCGTGCAGCCGGGGGAGGTCCTGCTCTCGGTGACCGGTCGTACCCGTGACCTGCTGACGGCGGAGCGGACGGCGCTGAACCTCCTCTGCCACCTGTCGGGGGTCGCCTCGGCGACGCGGCTGTGGGCCGACGCCCTGCAGGGCACGAGGGCGGCGGTCAGGGACACCCGCAAGACCACGCCCGGGCTGCGAGCGCTGGAGAAGTACGCGGTTCGCTGCGGCGGCGGGGTCAACCACCGCATGTCGCTGTCGGACGCCGCACTGGTCAAGGACAACCACGTCGTGGCCGCGGGCGGTGTCCGCGCGGCGTTCGAGGCCGTCCGGGCGATGTGGCCCGGCTTGCCCGTCGAGCTGCGAGGTGGACTCGCTCGAGCAGCTCGACGAGGGCCTCGACGCCGGCGCCGACCTCATCCTGCTCGACAACTTCACGCCGGCGCTGCTCGCCGAGGCCGTCGACCAGGACGGCTGGTCGAGCCCGCCTCGAGGCCTCGGGCGGGCTCACCCTCGCGGACGCCAGGGCGGTCGGCGAGACCGGCGTGGACTTCATCGCGGTCGGCGCGCTCACCCACTCCGCCCCGGTGCTCGACATCGGGCTGGATCTTCGGGCACCCGCGGCGCTGGCGGCCAGCGCGCCCCTCGTGGACAGCGAGCACGCCTGATGCTGCTGGCGATCGACGTCGGGAACACGAACACCGTGCTCGGACTGTTCGACGGGGAGGTCCTCCGCCACTCGTGGCGGGTCAAGACCGACGCCCGCACGACGGGCGACGAGATGGTGCTCATCTTCCGCGGCCTGCTGCACGGCTCGCCGGAGATCACTGGCATCGCGCTCTGCTCCACTGTCCCCGCGGTGCTGCGGGAGATGCGCACGATGTTCGCCAGGTACAACGCCGGCGTGCCCACGGTGATCGTCGAGCCCGGCACCAAGACCGGTGTCCCGGTCCTCACCGACAACCCGAAGGAGGTCGGTGCCGACCGGATCGTCAACACCCTCGCCGCCCACCAGCTCTTCGGCGGCCCCTCGATCGTCGTCGACTTCGGCACCTCGACCAACCTCGACGTCGTGTCCGAGCGCGGCGAGTTCCTCGGCGGTGCGCTCGCACCGGGCATCGAGATCTCCATCGACGCGCTCGCGGCCAGGGCGGCCCAGCTGCGCAAGGTCGAGCTGGTCCGGCCGCGTTCGGTGATCGGCAAGAACACGGTCGAGGCCCTGCAGTCCGGCGCGCTGTACGGCTTCGCCGGCCAGGTCGACGGGCTGGTCAGGCGGATCGTCGCGGAGGTCGGCCCGGTGACCGCGGTGATCGCCACCGGCGGGCTCGCGCCCATCGTGGTCCCCGAGTCGGAGACCATCACCCACTACGAGCCGGACCTCACGCTGGTCGGCCTGCGGATGGTGTTCGAGCGGAACGTGTGACGGCTCGGAAGACGTGCGTGAGGTACGGCAGCTCGTACCGGTCACTGCCTCGGACGTCCGGGTGCGTCAGCACGAGCTCGCGGACGGCCTCCTCGAGCTCGGCGCGGTCCTCGCTCAGCGCGACGTAGGAGAACGTGCCGACCAGCCCCAGCAGCTGGTCCAGGTCGAGGGTCGTGGTGTGCTCGAACTGGGCGTGCGCCGCGCGGACGAACGTCCCTCCGGTCGCCAGGTCAGCCACCTTCGTCGAGGTGCGTTGCTGGTTGTCATCGAGCAGCAAGGAGAGCTCGCGCACCCAGGGCACGCGGTCGTCGCGCATGTTCCAGACCGCGGCCATCGTGCCGCCCGGCACCAGCACCCGGCCGATCTCCGGCAGCGCCACCAGCGGGTCGAACCAGTGGTAGGCCTGCCCGGCGACGACGGCGTCAGCCGAGCCTTCGGGCAGCGGGATCGCCTCGGCCTGCCCGGCCAGGACCCGACCGGGAAGGACGCGCTCGGCCACGGCCCGCATGCCGGGATCCGGCTCGACCGCGGTGACCTCGTGACCGAGGTCGGCGACCGCTCGCCCCAGCCGGCCCGTCCCGGCGCCGAGGTCGACGACACGGAGGCGGACGCCGTCGGCGGGGTCACCCAACGACCAGCGGACCGCTGCGATCGGGTAGCCGGGCCGGTAGCGGTCGTAACCCGAGGCCGTGCTGCCGAACGAGAGCCGCCGACGCTCGAAGGCGTCCTCGACGGCGTCGCTGTCGCTGGTGCGCGTGCCACTGGTCCCGCTGTCACGCGGGGAGCCGCCGGGATCGGGGTCGTCGTTCACCCGCCGGACGCTACCCGGATCGCCGCCCTGATCGGTCGGTAGCCTTGCGCCCATGTCCACCACACCGCCGCCTGCCACGCCAGAGGGCGCCCCCGAGAGCGTCGAGCCTGACGTCGACCCCGACCTTCCGGAGCAGCTCCGCGTCCGCAGGGAGAAGCGTCTGCAGCTGATCGCCGACGGCATCGAGCCCTACCCGATCGGCTTCCCGCGGACGCACACGATCGCTGCTGTCCGCGCGGCGTACCCGGACCTCGCCCCTGACACGAGCACCGGCGACCAGGTCGCCCTGACGGGTCGGGTGCTGTTCATCCGCAACGGCGGCAAGCTCTGCTTCGCCACCCTGCGCGACGGAGACGGCACCGAGCTGCAGATCATGCTGTCGCTGGACCGGTTGGGCGCCGAGAGCCTCGCCGCCTGGAAGGCCAGGGTCGACCTCGGCGACCACGTCGGCGTCGAGGGCGAGGTCATCTCCAGCCGTCGCGGCGAGCTGTCCGTGCTGGTCAGCCGCTGGGTGATCACGTCCAAGGCGCTTGCGCCCGTTGCCGGTCGCGCACAAGGAGCTCTCCGAGGAGACCAGGGTTCGGCAGCGCTACGTCGACCTGATCGTGCGACCCGAGGCTCGCCGCAACGCTCGGTTCCGCAGCCGTGCGGTGCGCTCGCTGCGGGACTCGTTCGACGCGCGTGGCTACCTCGAGGTCGAGACCCCGATGCTCCAGACGCTGCACGGCGGCGCGGCCGCGCGCCCGTTCGTGACGCACATCAACGCCTACGACATCGACCTGTACCTGCGCATCGCTCCCGAGCTGTTCCTCAAGCGGTGCGTGGTAGGCGGCATCGACAAGGTGTTCGAGATCAACCGGAACTTCCGCAACGAGGGCGCCGACTCCACGCACAGCCCTGAGTTCGCGATGCTCGAGTTCTACGAGGCGTACGCGGACTACGACGACATGGCCACGCTGACCCGTGAGCTCATCCAGGAGGCCGCGCTGGCGACCTCGGGCTCGCTGCAGGTCGAGCATCCGGACGGCACCGTCCACGACCTCTCCGGGATCTGGCCGCACGTCGAGATGTTCCCTGCAGTCTCGGCCGCGGTGGGTCGCGACATCACTCCGGACACACCCATCGAGGAGCTCCGGCAGCTCGCCGCCGACGCCGGGCTGCAGCTCGACCCGAAGGCGATCCACGGCAAGATCGTCGAGGAGCTGTTCGAGCACCACGTGGTCCCTACCTTCGTGGGTCCGACCTTCGTCAGGGACTTCCCGGTCGACAACGCGCCGCTGGTCCGGCAGCACCGGAGCCTGCCCGGCGTCGTCGAGAAGTGGGACCTCTACGTCGCGGGCTTCGAGCTGGCCACCGGCTACAGCGAGCTCGTCGACCCGATCGTGCAGCGCGAGCGACTGGTCGAGCAGGCCCGGCTGGCAGCCGGGGGCGACGTCGAGGCGATGCAGCTCGACGAGGACTTCTTGCGCGCGCTGGAGTACGGCATGCCGCCGACCGGCGGCGTCGGGATGGGGATCGACCGCCTGCTCATGGCGCTCACCGGCCTCACCAGCATCAGGGAGACGATCCTGTTCCCGCTGGTCAAGCCGCAGTGACCCCAGAGCCCGTGACCCAGAGGTGCGGTGACGTCAGAGCCCAGGACCGAGCTCGCCGGAGTGGTCGTCCGGCGGGCCCGCACGGCGGACGTCCGCGCTATCCGGGAGCTGGTGGACACCTACGCCGAGAACCGCCGGCTGCTGTCCAAGGCGACGGTCACCCTGTACGAGGACGTCCCCGAGTTCTTCGTCGCCGAGCTCGACGGTCGGGTGGTGGGCTGCGGCGCGCTGCACGTGCTCTGGGAGGACCTCGCCGAGGTCCGCACCGTCGCGGTGGCCGCGGAGGTGAAGGGGCACGGGGTCGGGAGCCTGATCCTGCGGGGACTGCTCGACCAGGCCCGCGCGCTCGGCGTTCAGCGGGTGTTCTGCCTGACCTTCGAGACGGCATTCTTCGGGCGGCACGGCTTCGTCGAGATCGAAGGCGCGCCGGTCGATCATGACGTCTACTCCCAGCTCCTGCAGTCCTACGACGAAGGCGTCGCCGAGTTCCTGGACCTCGAACGGGTCAAGCCGAACACCCTCGGCAATGCGCGAATGCTGAAAATGCTGTGACCGCATCCCGCAGCCGGCCGACCGCTCCCGCGCTCGCCGCGCCCTGCTGATCGAATGAGCCCGAATCCCGTCACGGCTGCCGCTGCCTGGACGTTGACCGTCACGATCGACGTCATTGCGGTGGCCGCCGCGGTCGCGGTCATCGGCGTCGACCGGTTTCTCGGCTCAGAAACCTGTGGAGCGGGCACGGCCTTCTGCCCGACCCCGCAGCAGGCCAAGGACCGAGATGCCTGGACGCTGGGCATCCTTGGGCTGGTGCTCTTGATCGTTCTCGTGCTCGCGCTGGTTCGTGGGCGGTTCCTGCTCGCACTCGCCCAGCTCGTCGTGATCGTCGCGCTCGCACTGCTGGCGCGCCAGGTCGTCCCGGTGGCATTCGCGCAGCTGCGCTCGAAGCTCCCAGTTGTCGGCTCGAGTTCTGCGCCGGCGGCCGCGTCCGACGCGCCGCAGTTTCCGCCGTCACGTTTCGATTTGCGCAGCTGACCAACCGCACGGTGAAATAGAGCGTCCCTGACAATCGAGTTCAACAGGAGTCAAAGTGGCGCAGAAGGTCCAGGTAATTCTGGTCGACGACATCGACGGCGGTGCCGCGGTCGAGACGGTGGCGTTCTCGCTCGACGGCACGTCCTACGAGATCGACCTCTCGTCGAAGAACGCCGCGAAGCTGCGCGACACCTTCGGGTCCTACGTCGGGGCGGCCCGCAAGGTGGGCGGTCGCTCCGCGCGTCGCGCCAGCGGCGGTCGTCGTTCCAGCAAGGCTGCGGCGACGGACACCGCGGCCATCCGCGCGTGGGCTCGCGCCAACAAGGTTCCGGTGAACGAGCGCGGCCGGATCTCCGCCGAGGTCGTCGCCAAGTACGAGGCCGCTCACTAGCGAGCGAGCAGCACTGCCACGGGGACTGGCAGCACAACGCAGGAGGGCTACCCACACGGGGTAGCCCTCCTGCGTTTGGTGCGCCGACCCGTCCGATCGCCTCTCGGCGGTATGCACGCTCGGAGCGGCTCTTGATGGGGCCCGGGGATACGTACGGGTCGACGCGAGACAGAACGTACCTCTGCCGCCGCGCTATTCCCAGCACCCGGGCGGGTGGAAGCCCGACACGCCCGGACCACGTCACGACTGGCCTCGTCGAGCCAGCCGGACGCCGGCGGGAACCGCCCAGCGCCCGACATGCGTCTGACATCTGCCGGACACGTACCAGGCCATCGGGCGGGTTCGGCGCCCGGTTCGCTCCCGTGTTCGCCCCCGGCGTACGCGGGAGCGAAACAAGGTGAAGTCCAGGCCCGTTGGAGTCGACGTAGCCCCTGACAGGGGTTCCGGCTGGGACGAGGGTGAGCCACCCGCTTCCCGGGGCTAGCATCGGTACGGAAGTGGGGCGCAGTTCGAGCCCCCCTCGGCCGCACGCGTGAGGAGCGCAGAGACATGTTCGAGAGGTTCACCGACCGCGCGCGGCGGGTTGTCGTGCTGGCCCAAGAAGAGGCCAGGATGCTCAACCACAACTACATCGGGACCGAGCACATCCTGCTCGGGCTGATCCACGAGGGCGAGGGCGTCGCCGCCAAGGCCCTGGAGTCCCTCGGCATCTCGCTCGAGGCCGTGCGCCAGCAGGTCGAGGAGATCATCGGCCAGGGCCAGCAGGCCCCCAGCGGGCACATCCCGTTCACCCCGCGCGCCAAGAAGGTCCTCGAGCTCAGCCTCCGCGAGGCGCTGCAGCTCGGCCACAACTACATCGGGACCGAGCACATCCTGCTCGGCCTGATCCGCGAGGGCGAGGGCGTCGCCGCCCAGGTGCTCGTGAAGCTCGGCGCCGACCTCAACCGGGTCCGCCAGCAGGTCATCCAGCTCCTGTCCGGCTACCAGGGCAAGGAGCCGCAGACCTCCGGCGGCCCCGCCGGCCGAGGCGCCGTCCGACCTCGCTGGTGCTCGACCAGTTCGGGCGCAACCTCACCCAGGCCGCGCGCGAGGGCAAGCTCGATCCCGTCATCGGACGCGAGAAAGAGATCGAGCGCGTCATGCAGGTCCTGTCCCGGCGCACCAAGAACAACCCGGTGCTCATCGGGGAGCCGGGCGTCGGCAAGACGGCCGTCGTCGAGGGCCTCGCGCAGGCGATCGTCAAGGGTGACGTCCCTGAGACGCTCAAGGACAAGCAGCTCTACACGCTCGACCTCGGCGCGCTCGTCGCCGGCAGCCGCTACCGCGGTGACTTCGAGGAGCGCCTGAAGAAGGTCCTCAAGGAGATCCGCACCCGCGGCGACATCATCCTGTTCATCGACGAGCTCCACACCCTCGTCGGCGCAGGTGCGGCCGAGGGCGCGATCGACGCCGCCAGCATCCTGAAGCCCATGCTGGCCCGCGGCGAGCTCCAGACCATCGGTGCCACCACGCTCGACGAGTACCGCAAGCACCTCGAGAAGGACGCCGCCCTGGAGCGCCGCTTCCAGCCCATCCAGGTCGCCGAGCCGACGATCGCGCACACGATCGAGATCCTCAAGGGCCTGCGGGACCGGTACGAGGCGCACCACCGCGTCTCGATCACCGACGCCGCGCTGGTCGGTGCCGCGACGATGGCCGACCGCTACATCAGCGACCGGTTCCTGCCCGACAAGGCGATCGACCTCATCGACGAGGCCGGCTCCCGGTTGCGCATCCGTCGGATGACCGCGCCGCCGGACCTCCGGGAGTTCGACGAGCGGATCGCCGGCGTGCGCCGGGAGAAGGAGTCCGCGATCGACGCGCAGGACTTCGAGAAGGCCGCGTCGTTGCGCGACCGCGAGAAGACCCTGCTCGGCGAGAAGGCCCAGCGCGAGCGTGAGTGGAAGGCCGGCGACATGGATGTCGTCGCCGAGGTCGACGAGGAGCTCATCGCCGAGGTCCTCGCTGCCCAGACGGGCATCCCGGTCTTCAAGCTCACCGAGGAGGAGAGCCAGCGACTGCTCCGCATGGAGGACGAGCTCCACAAGCGCGTCATCGGTCAGCAGCAGGCGGTCAAGGCGCTCGCCCAGGCGATCCGTCGGACCAGGGCCGGCCTGAAGGACCCGAAGCGTCCCGGTGGCTCGTTCATCTTCGCCGGCCCGTCCGGCGTCGGTAAGACCGAGCTCTCGAAGACGCTCGCGGAGTTCCTGTTCGGCGACGAGGACAGCCTGATCGCCCTCGACATGAGCGAGTACTCCGAGAAGCACACCGTCTCGCGGCTGTTCGGCTCGCCTCCCGGCTACGTCGGGTACGAGGAGGGTGGCCAGCTGACCGAGAAGGTGCGGCGCAAGCCGTTCTCGGTGGTCCTCTTCGACGAGATCGAGAAGGCGCACCCGGACATCTTCAACTCGCTGCTGCAGGTGCTCGAGGACGGTCGTCTCACGGACGCCCAGGGTCGGGTGGTCGACTTCAAGAACACCGTGATCATCATGACCACCAACCTCGGCACCCGGGACATCTCCAAGGGCCAGAACCTCGGCTTCGCGGGGAGCGCCGACACGCAGACGAACTACGAGCGGATGAAGACCAAGGTCCAGGACGAGCTCAAGACGCACTTCCGTCCTGAGTTCCTGAACCGCATCGACGACATCGTGGTGTTCCACCAGCTCAGCGAGGAAGAGATCGTCACGATCGTCGACCTCATGGTGGAGAAGCTCGACCAGCGCCTGCGTGACAAGGACATGGGCGTCGAGCTCACCACGGCGGCGAAGGCCCTGCTGGCCAAGCGTGGCTACGACCCCGTCCTGGGTGCCCGGCCGTTGCGCCGGACCATCCAGCGCGAGATCGAGGACCCGATGTCGGAGCAGATCCTCTTCGGTGAGCTCCGGCCCGGCCAGCTCGTGCTCGTCGACGTCCAGGGCGACATCGACGACCCGGCGACGACGTTCACCTTCGCCGGCTCGGAGAAGGCCACCCTGCCGGACACCCCGCCGATCGAGACTGCGGGAACCGGCGGAGCGGCCGAGCCCACCCTCGGCTAGCTCGTGAGCCGCGGTCCCGGCAGGCGGTAACGCCCGTCGGGGAGCGGCTCGACCAGCCCGTCGGCCACGAGGCCGTCCAGCGCCCGCCCGCGCTGGACGGCCTCGTGCCATGTCTGGGCGAGGTCCGCGGCGGTCACCGGCTCGGTGCGTTCGCGCAGCAGGGCGAGGAGCAGGCCTCGGACCTGCCGGTCGGTCCCGGCGTAGCGACTGGCCGGTGCGCGGTGCGCCGGTCCACTCGGGTCGACCGGCGAGCAGCCACGCGCAGCTGGTGGCCAGCGGGCACGCCTCGCAGCGCGGCGTCCGGGCCGTGCACACGAGCGCGCCGAGCTCCATCAGCGCGATCGCCCAGCGCGCCGCCGTCGCGGTCGTCCGCAGGCAGCAACGCCTCGGCGCGCCGGCGCTCGGCGACGGTGGGGGCGCCGGCGGGCTCGAACTCGACGCCCGCGTCCCAGCGAGCGAGCACCCTGCGGACGTTGGTGTCGAGCACCGCGTGCCGCTGGCCGAAGGCGAAGGTCGCGACCGCGGCGGCGGTGTAGTCGCCGACGCCGGGCAGCGCCCGCAGGTCGTGCAGGCTGCTCGGCACGGCGCCGCCGTGCCGGTCCACGCACGGCGTGCGCCGCGGCGTGCAGCCGCAGCGCGCGGCGGGGGTAGCCGAGCCGGCCCCACATCCGCACTGCCTCGCCGGGTGCGTCGGCGGCGAGGTCGGCCGGCGTCGGCCAGCGCGAGCAGCCAGGCCTCGAAGACGGGGAGCACCCGGGCGACCGGCGTCTGCTGGAGCATCACCTCGCTGACCAGGACCGGCCAGCCACCGACGTGCCGGCTGCCGCGGCCGGCGCGCGCCACGGAAGGTCGCGGGCGTGCCGGGCGTACCAGTCGAGCAGCTGGCGCTGCGCATCGCTCGTGTCGCGGCTGGTCGTCGTTGCTGGGCATCCCGCAGGATCCTGGCAGAGCGGCGCTGCGGCGCGCCGGGGACGTGTCCGGCGGTGTACCGGCGGGCTCCCAGGCGTCGCACCGTAGGCTGCCCCGCATGAGCACGCTCATGCACCCGGTGGGACCGCTTCGACCAGGCGCGTACTGGCTGCGCCGGTTCATCGTCCTGCTGGTCGTGCTCCTGATCGTCGGGCGGGTGGAAGCTCTTCGGTGGCGGCGGAGGAACGGCAGCCGCTGTCGGGTACGCAGTCCCCGGCGCCCAGCGTCGTCCACCAGCCCGTCGGTGACCGTGAGCCCACCCCCACGCCGACCCCGACCGCCGACCGTGACCCACACGACGACCCCGTCCCCGACGCGCCACCACCACGGGGACCGCGCTGTGCCCGGACTCCGTGATCAAGGTCGTGGCCTCGACGCGACCACACGACCTACCCCGCCGGGCAGGACCCGCGGCTCACGGTGACGGTGACGAACACCGGCTCGGTGGCGTGCCGACGCGACGTCGGGCAGGCGGCGTCCGAGCTGCAGGGTGATCTCCGGGGGGCGTGCGGGTGTGGTCGTCCGACGACTGCAACCCTGGCGGCCCGACCGACCTCACGCTGCTGGGGCCGGGCCAGTCGGCGGCCAGCTCGGTGACCTGGCAGCGCGTGCAGTCCAGCGCGGGCTGCCCGAGCGGCGAGCCCACAGCGAAGTCCGGCAGCTACGAGGTCCTCGGGCGGAACCTGACCCTGATCTCGGCCGGCTCGCCCTTCGCGCTGACGTAGCCCGCACCGGCGGTTCGCACCGCCGTCGGAGGCGGCCTCCAGGCTCAAGCCAGGACTCTCGCAGGACGACACTCTGGCTACGCCTCCGTCGTCGATGGTTGCTGCGGAACTGGCCGAGATGAGGTGCAGGTGTCGACAGCCCACGTGGCGCGTCCCGAGGTCGGGACAGCCGTCACGGTGGCAGTCGTCGCGGGCACCAGGACGCGCATCGCCCAGCTGGAGAAGCTGCTCGACGATCCCGGGTTCGTGCTCGTCGGCACGGCCCGAGACGCGCAGGCGGCCGAGGAGCTGGTCCAGCGTGACCGGCCGGCCGCGGTCCTCGTCGACCTCGAGCTCTTCAGCGGCGGCCTGGACGCGATCGAGCGGATCATGGCGTCCGCCCCGACCCCGATCGTCGTCTGCGGCTCGGCCGCGGACCACCCCGAAGCGGCCTTGGCAGCCGGCGCGGTGGACGTCGTCGGTCCGCTCGACGCCCCCTCGGGGACCCCCGACTTCGCCGACGCGCTGCGCCGGCACCTGAAGATGGCGAGCCGGGTCTCGGTCATCACCCATCCACGCGCCAAGCTCCGCGCCCGCAACCAGGCAAGCGGTCGGCAGCCCGCCCCTGGTCAGGGGACAGAACGGCTGGCTCGACAGGGCGACGACGCCGACCAGCCGAGGACCGCCGGCCGCGGTCCTTTCGTGGTGGCGATCGGGGCGTCGACTGGCGGCCCACCGGCGCTCGCGACGATCCTGCGCGAGCTGCCCGAGACGTTGGACGCCGCGGTGGTGGTCGTCCAGCACATGGCCGAGGGCTTCGTCGAGGGGCTCGCGCGGTGGCTGGACGGGGTGGGGCCGCTGCCCGTGGTCGTGGCGGTCGACGGGGACAAGCTCCAGGCGGGGACCGTCTACCTCGCGCCGGCCGGGCGGAACCTCTACCTGCGTGCCGGCGGGGTCGTCGAGCTCGCTGATCCGCTGCCCGGGCAGTACCACGTGCCCGGGGTGGACGCGACGTTCGCGAGCGTGGCCGAGGCGTTCGGGCCGCGCTCGGTGGGCGTCCTGCTCACCGGCATGGGGCGGGACGGTGCCGCGGGGCTCCGGTCGATGCGGCTCGCGGGGGCCAGGACGTTCTGCCAGGACGAGTCGACCTCGGTGGTGTGGGGCATGCCCGGCGCGGCGAAGGCGCTGGACGCGGTCGACCGCGAGCTCCCGCTCGGCTCGATCTGCGGCGCGGTCACGATGACCGTCCAGCAGCGCACGGCACCGGCGAAGGTGCGGCCGTGACCGCCCCGGGCCGCACCGGCAACGCGCTGGTCGACGGCGACTTCGAGCTGCTGCGTGCCTACCTGCGCCGCACGGCCGGGCTCGAGTTCGACCAGAGCAGGCGCGCGGGGCTCGCCACGATCATGCAGACCAGGATGGCCGCCACCGGGCACTCGAGCGTCGTCGGCTACCTCGGCTGCCTCGATCTCGTGGAGTGGTCGGGCGAGCGTCAGCTGCTGCTCGACGAGGTGACGATCCAGGAGACGCACTTCCACCGTGCCAGGCCGCAGATCGACGCGCTGCGCGAGCGGATCCTGCCGGCGGTGCTCGCCCGCGCTGCCGCCGAGGGCAGGGAGGCCGTGGTGTGGAGCGCCGGCTGCTCGACCGGCGAGGAGCCCTTCACGCTGGCGATGCTCATGCTCGAGATCGCGAGCACGATGGTCTCGCCCCCGCCGATGCGCGTCCTTGGCACCGACGTCTCGACCGCTGCCCTGCAGGTGGCCGGCGCCGCGACGTACACCGGCCGGACCATCGACCTCGCCGAGCCGGGAGCCGTCGCCCGCTGGCTCACGCGGGACCCCGACGGCTCGTACGTCGTCAACGACGAGGTCCGGCGCATCGTGGAGTTCCGTCACCACAACCTGGTCACCGACCCGCCGCCGTTCCCGGTCCAGGACCGCGCGCGGGGGTTGGCGGCCGAGGTGGATCTCGTGGTCTGCCGGCACGTCACCATCTACTTCTCGCGGAGCACGACGCGCGCGCTGGTCGAGCGGTTCAGCCAGGTCCTGGTCCCCGACGGCTGGCTGCTGATGGGACCGGCCGAGTCGTTGTGGCAGGTGAGCGACGCGCTGACGCTGGAGGCGGTCGGCGACGCGTTCGCCTACCGGTCCGCCACCCGGTTCGGGCGCCCGGCACCAGGGACGGCGCGAGCCACGCGGGTGCCGGCCTCGCGGGCTGGCGTCACGTCGGCGACGGCCCCCACCCCGCTTCCTGCGCAGCGCTCGTCGGCCTCCGACCGGCAGCCCAGCCCCTTGCCTGCTCGCCGTGCCCGCCCGTTGCCGGCTCGCCTGCCGGTGCCGATCCGTACGGGCAGGCCGCAAGCAGGGACGCAGCCCAGCGCCGCCGCGATGACGGTGGCGCAGGCCGCGTTCGACGCCGGTGACTACGCGGCTGCGGCCGCCGCGGCGTCGAAGGTCCTCGACTCGGACGCGGTGTCCTTCGACGCGTACGTGCTGCTCGGTCACGCCCGGCTGAACGCGGGCGACCTCGAAGGTGCCGTGCAGCCGCTGCAGAAGGCGGTCTACCTCGAACCGCTGGCCGGCCACGCCCACTTCCTGCTCGCGGTCGCGCTGTCCGCGGTCGGTCGGCCCCAGCAGGCCGCGCCCTCGTACCGCGCTGCCGCCGACACGCTGCCGGGAGTCTCCGCGGAGGCGCTGCGCCGGATGCTCGACGGACGTCAGCTGCAGGAGCTGGTCCAGTTGTGCCGCCGGTTGGCCGATGCTGCTGAAGCAGGAACAGATCCGATCCGGAGGCGCGCGTGAGCGGTTACCTGACGTTCGTGATGGGAGGGCGGGACCTCGCTGCCCCGCTCGACCAGGTGCGCGAGATCATCCGCGCGGTGGGCGTGACCCCGCTGCGGGGCGTCCGCGCGCCGGTCACCGGCCTGATCGAGCTGCGCGGGGACCCGCTGCCGGTCGTCGACCTTCGCGGCGAGGCCGACCCCGGTGCCACCGGGGACGTCGTGGTGATGATGCCCGGCCCTGAGGGACCGGTCGGCATCGCCGTCGACCAGGTGCTCGCCGTCGTCGGCCCCGAGGGCTTCGCCGAGGACCTCGGACCACGGCCGGTCGGGCTCCCGGCCTACGTCCTGTCGGTGCTCCGCACGGCCGACATCGAGTACCGCCCGGTGCTGCAGGTGGACCTGCGACTGCTCGCCGGGCTGAGCCCCGCGCTGCCGCCGTCCGCCAACGCGATGAGCTAGCGCTGAGCAGCTAGCACCGATCCGTGGCTAGACGTAGCGCTCGAGGATCGAGGACTCCGCCAGCCGGGACAGGCCCTCGCGGACCGTGCGGGCCGCGGTTCTCGCCGACGCCCTCGACCGCCTGCAGGTCGTCGATCCCGGCGGCGAGCAGCTTCTGCAGCGAGCCGAAGTGCTCGACCAGCCGGTCGACGACCGCGCTGGGCAGCCGCGGCACCCGGGCGAGCAGCCGGTAGCCGCGCGGGGCGACCGCGCCGTCGAGGGCGTCGCCGGAGCTGTTGAGCCCGAGCGCCCTGGCGACGACGCCGAGGTCGAGCAGGTCGGCCGAGTCGAGGCCGTCGAGCTCGGTGAGGACGTCCGCGACCGTCCGCTGGCGGCGGCCGCTCTGCGGTGGCAGGTAGTCGCGCACGACGAGCTCGCGCTCGGTGTCGACGCCGGCCATCAGCTCGTCGAGCTGCAGCGCGAGCAGCCGGCCGTCGGTGCCGAGCTCGACGACGTAGCCCTCGATCTCGCGCGGCGATGCGGCGCACCATCTCCAGCCGCTGGGCCACCGCGGCGACGTCGCGGACGGTGACGAGGTCCTCGATCTCCAGCGCGGACAGCGTGCCGACGACCTCGTCGAGCCGGATCTTGTAGCGCTCGAGCGTGGCCAGCGCCTGGTTGGCGCGGGACAGGATCGCGGCGGAGTCGTCGAGCACGTAGCGGCGGCCCGTCGACGTAGAGCGCGATGATGCGCATCGACTGGCTGACGCGAGATCGACCGGGAGCCGGTCTGCTTGGCGACCCGCTCGGCGGTGCGGTGCCGGGTGCCGGACTCCTCGGTCGGGATGGTCGGGTCGGGCACGAGGTGGCGTCGCCGCGCAGACGATCCGGGTGAGCCTCGCGGTCGAGGACGATCGCGCCGTCCATCTTCGCCAGCTCGCGCAGGCGGGTCGCGGAGAACTCGACGTCGAGCGGGAAGCCGCCGGTGCACAGCGACTCGACGGTCTTGTCGTAGCCGAGCACGATCAGCGCGCCGGTGTGGCCGCGCAGGATCCGCTCGAGGCCGTCGCGCAGCATGCGTGCCCGGGAGCGACCGCGGCGAGGGTCTGGCGCAGCAGCTGTTCGCCCTTGTCGGTCGGAGGCTGGTCGCTCGATCGAAGACACCCGTTGCTCCTGCCGCCTGTGACGTTGACCTTGAGTTTAGGGTCTGCCACTCGCCTGCGGCGCGAAGGGCCTGTGCCGGCTCAGCATCAGTCGATCCGGCGCGGGCCGGTCGGCAGTGGCGCTGAGCGCGCGGACGCGCGGCCTCGCAGGTCGGCGACCTCGATGACGCGGAAGCCTGTCGGGCGGCGGGCCCGACGGTCGGCACGAGCGCCGTGCGTGAAGCCGAGCCGGGCGGCCTCGGCCAGCCTCGGGCCCGATGCCGGGCACCCGCCGGACCTCGCCGGCGAGGCCGACCTCGCCGATCGCCACGAGGCCGACGGGCAGCGGCTGGTCGAGCGCGGCGCGACGCCATCGCGAGCGCGAGCGCGAGGTCGGCGGCCGGCTCGACGAGCCGGACGCCGCCGACCGTCGCGGTGTAGACGTCGCTGGTGGGGAGCCCGAGGGGGAGCCCGCTGCGGCGCTCGAGGACGGCGAGCACCATGGCGACCCGCGGCGCCGTCGAGGCCGGAGGTCGCGCGGCGCGGGCTGGGCGCGCGCTGCGTGCGACCAGCGCCTGCACCTCCGCGACCAGCGGGCGCCGGCCCTCCATCGCCACGGTGACGCAGGTGCCGGGCACCGGGTTCGCGCGCGTGCGAGAGGAACAGCCCGGAGGGGTCGGCGCAGGCCGACGATGCCGTCGTCGTTGAGGTCGAAGCAGCCGACCTCGTCGGCGGGGCCGTAGCGGTTCTTGACGGCGCGCACCAGCCGCAGCCGCGAGTGGCGGTCGCCCTCGAAGGGCAGCACGACGTCGACGAGGTGCTCGAGCACGCGCGGTCCGGCGATCGAGCCGTCCTTGGTGACGTGCCCGACCAGCACCGTCGCGATGCTGCGCTCCTTGGCGATGCGGATCAGCGCGGCCGCGACCTCGCGGACCTGGGTGACGCCGCCCGCCTGCACCGTCGACTCCGGGGTGGCGATCGTCTGCACCGAGTCGACGACCAGCAGCTCGGGCTGGACGGCGTCGACGTGGGCGAGCACGGCGGCCAGGTCGGTCTCGGCGGCGAGGTAGAGGTCGTCGTCGAGCGCGCCGATGCGGCCGGCGCGCAGCCGCACCTGGGCCGCGGACTCCTCGCCGGTGACGTACAGACGAGCGCCGACCGCTGCGGGCGCGATCTGCGCGGCGACCTCGAGCAGCAGCGTGGACTTGCCGACGCCGGGCTCGCCGGCGAGCAGGACGACCGCCCCGGGCACCAGCCCGCCGCCGAGCACGCGGTCGAGCTCGGCCACCCCGGTGGGCCGTGCGGTCGCAGCGGCGACGTCGACCTCGCCGATGGGGACGGCGGCCGCGGTCACCGGCCCGGCGACGACCTGCCGGAGCCGGGGGCCGCCGGTGATGTCGACCGTTCCCCAGGCCTGGCACTCACCGCAGCGGCCCGCCCACTTGGCCGTCTGCCAGCCGCACTCGGTGCAGCGGTAGGCGGGCTTGGGTGCACCGGTGGTCTTGGCCATGCGGGGGAGCGTACGGCCCCCGCCCGACAATCAGCCGTCGGCGGGGTGGGGGGCGAGCAGCGGCAGCTGGCGACGGCCGTCGGCGAGGCCAGCGGGTCGCGCGCCGAGCCGTTCCTCGCAGTGCCGAGCGAGCTCCGCGTACCCGGCCTCGCCCATGAGCTCGACCAGCTCCGGCGCGTTCGAGACGTACACCGGGACGGCGCCGACGTGCGCCTCGGTCGCACCCGAGCAGTACCAGGCGAGGTCGTGCCCGCCCGGACCCCAGCCGCGCCGGTCGAACTCGCCGATCGTCACCAGCAGCGTCTCGCTGCCGTCAGTCCTCGTCACGCGCTCGAAGGTCCGCCGGATCGGGAGCTGCCAGCACACGTCGGGTTTGGTCTCCAGGGGGTGCTTGCCCAGCTCGAGCGCGAGCCCGTGCAGCGCGCACCCGGCACCGCCGGCGAAGTCCGGCCGGTTGAGGAAGACGCAGGCGCCGTCGACCACGCGGGTCTTGCGGGCGCCGTCCTCGTCGGTCTCGACCAGCCGCTTGGTGCCGAAGTGCTGCCAGTTCTCCGCGGTCAGCTGCTTGGCGAAGCGCAACGTGCGCTTCTCGTCCTTCTTCTCCGAGAAGTGCGCCCCGAGCGTGCAGCAGCCGTCGTCGGGGCGGTCCTCGATGATGCCGCAGCAGCCGGCGCCGAAGATGCACGTCCAGCTCGAGGTCAGCCAGGTGAGATCGCACCGGTAGGTCTGACGCCGATCGCCCGGATCGACGAACTCGACGAAGGCACGCGGAAAGTCCAGCTCGACCTCAGGCACCGCAGCAGCCTACGGGCGGCCGCCCGCTCACGTCGTGCTGGCACCCTTGCACGGGGCCTACGCCGCGGCAGATAGCGTCACGGGCATGCGCCTCGGTGTCCTCGACGTCGGCTCGAACACGGTTCACCTGCTGATCGTCGACGCCCACGCCGGCTCGGCGCCCGTCCCGGCGTTCTCCTCGAAGACCGAGCTGCGGCTGGCTGAGCTCCTCGACCCTGGTGGGGCGATCTCGAAGCCTGGCGCGGACCGGCTGGTCGAGCTCGTCGCCGAGGCGCTGGCCCAGGCCGAGGACAAGGGCGTCGAGCGCATGCTCGCCTTCGCGACCTCTGCGGTGCGCGACGCCAGCAACGGCGACCAGGTGCTGGCGAGGGTCCAGGCGTCCAGCGGGGTGGATCTCGAGGTGCTCTCCGGCGAGGACGAGGCCCGGCTCACCTTCCTCGCCGTCCGTCGCTGGTTCGGCTGGTCCTCCGGTCGCGTCCTCGTGCTCGACATCGGGGGTGGCTCGCTGGAGGTCGCGGTCGGGTCCGACGAGGAGCCCGACGCCGCGAACTCGATGCCGCTCGGTGCCGGGCGACTGACCAGGGACCTCCTCGGCGGCGACGGCGGCCGGCCGAGCCGCGAGCAGGTCAAGGCGCTGCGCAAGCACGTCCGCGCCGTGTTCGCCCGCGACGTCGGGCGGGTCACCCGCACCGGTGCCCCCGACCGGGTCATCGGCACCTCGAAGACCTTCCGCTCGCTGGCCCGGCTGACCGGCGCGGCGCCGTCGGCCGAAGGGCCCTTCGTCACGCGGGTGCTGCGGCACGATGCCTTGGTCGACTGGCTGCCGCGGCTCGAACGCATGACCACGCACGAGCGTGCCCAGCTCCCGGGGGTCTCGGCCGGTCGCGCCAGCCAGCTGCTCGCCGGGGCCGTCGTGGCGGACGCCGCGATGGACCTGCTCGGTGTCGGAGAGCTCGAGATCTGCCCGTGGGCGCTGCGCGAGGGCATCATCCTGCGCACCATCGACCACCTCTGAAGGCGCTTACGCTGGACCCGTGGTCAACCACTCGAACGTCGGGGAACCGGCTGACAGCGCCGCGCAGGATGCCGTCCGGGTCCCGAGCGCGAAGGTCGGGCTTTCGACCACGGCGACCTACCCGGAGTCCGCCTCGGTCGCCTTCGAGCTCGCGGCCAAGCTGGGCTACGACGGCGTCGAGGTGATGGTCTTCACCGACCCCGTCACCCAGGAGGTCGAGGCCCTGCGCCGGTTGTCGGACCACTACGGCGTGCCGATCCTCGCGATCCACGCGCCGTGCCTGCTCGTCACCCAGCGGGTGTGGGGCACGGAGCCGTGGGCCAAGCTCGACCGCTCCAGGGCCGCAGCCGAGGAGCTCGGCGCCAGCACGGTGGTCGTCCACCCGCCGTTCCGCTGGCAGCGCGAGTACGCGCGGAACTTCGTCTCCGGCGTCGCGCGCATGGCCGAGGCGACGGACGTCGTGTTCGCGGTGGAGAACATGTACCCGTGGAAGGCCGTCGGCCGGGAGGCCGAGGCGTACGCACCGACCTGGGACCCCAGCGACGAGGACTACGCGAACGTCACCCTCGACCTGTCCCACACCGCTGTCTCCGGCTCGGACGCCGCCGCGATGGCGCGCGGGCTCGGCGACCGCCTCGCCCACCTCCACCTGACCGACGGGAGCGGCTCCAACAGGGACGAGCACCTCGTCCCCGGCCGTGGTTCCCAGCCGTGCGCCGAGGTCCTCGAGCTGCTCGCCCGACGGCAGTTCAGCGGGACGCGTGATCGTCGAGGTGTCGACGCGGAAGGCGGCGAACCGGGCCGCCCGGGAGGCCGACCTCGCCGAGGCGCTGGCGTTCGCCCGGCTGAACCTGGCGGTCGCGACCGGGGGCACCTCGCCTTGACCGCGGCCGCCGGACCGGTCGTCGTGGCAGCCGCGCAGTCGAGCAGCTACGACGGCCCGCCCGACCTGACCGCCGCGCACGCCCTCGTCAGCTGGGGCGTCGACCTCCCCGCTCTGGTCCTGGTCGCGCTGCTCGGTGCCTGGTACGTCGGCGCGGTCCGCCGCGTCCGTCACCGGGGCGCCAGCTGGTCCGTCGGTCGCTCGATCGCCTGGGGCCTCGGGTTGCTCACCATCGTCGTGGCGACTCAGTCGTTCCTCGGCGTCTACGCCCACACGCTGTTCTGGGTCTACACCACGCAGATCACCTTGCTCCTGACGCTGGCGCCGGTGCTGCTCGCGCTCGGCGGCCCGGTCTCGCTCGTGGTGGCCGCGGACCCCGCGCGTCAGCCGCTCGTGGATCGGGTCAACGCCTCCTGGCCGGTGCGGGTGCTGTCGTTCCCGCTGGTCGGTGCGGTCCTGCTCGCCGCGTTCCCGTTCCTGCTGTTCTTCACGGGCTGGTTCGAGGCGACGTTGCGCAGCGGCGTCCTATACGCGTTGACCCACGTCGTGCTGCTCGTCGTGGGCTTCTGCTTCTACTCGGCGATCCTCGGCGTCGACCACCCGCCGCGGCTGCACTACGCCGCCGTCACGGTGATCGTCCTCATGGAGACCCTGCTCGACTCCGTCCCGGGCATCGTCCTGTGGCTGCGCCAGGATCTCGTCGCCGGCGACTACTACCGCGAGCTGGCTCGGCCGTGGGGCCGGTCGCTGCTGTCCGACCAGAGCCTCGGCGGCCTGATGTTCTGGGGCATCGGCGAGCTCATCGGAGCGCCGCTGATCCTGCTCGTCGCGATCCAGTGGATGCGGCTGGACGCCCAGGAGGCGCGCCGCATCGACGCCGAGCTCGATCAGCAGGAGGCCGAGGCAGCCGTCATCGCCGCGGCCGAGGCGGCGGCCCGGGGCGAGGATGTCGGGACCACCCCCGGCCCCGACGAGGACGGCCGCCGGTGACCGGGACCGCAGGCGCTGCGTCGTCGCACGGCCGGGCGGCGCACGCCGTAGCCTGAGCGCTCACGTCCCGAGTCGAAGGAGGTCGCCGGTGCTCCGCCAGGTCCTGCTCTCGGTGTCTCGCAGCGACGCCCTCAAGCAGGTCGCCGCCAAGGCACCGGTCTCCAGACGCGTGGTGCAGCGCTTCGTCGCCGGCGAGACCACGGCTGACGCGGTGCGGGCGTCCGAGGAGCTCACGGCTGAGGGCCTGCTCGTCACCATCGACCACCTCGGCGAGGACACCCTCGACGAGCGTCAGGCAGCGGCGACCCGGGACGCCTACCTCGCGCTGCTGGACGCCCTCGGTGACGCCGGGCTGGCGACCGCGGCCGAGGTCAGCGTCAAGCTCTCCGCCGTCGGGCAGGCGTTGCCGTCCAGCGGCACGGCCATCGCGCTGGAGAACGCCCGGCAGATCTGCGCCCGGGCCGAGGAGCACGGCACCACGGTGACCCTCGACATGGAGGACCACACGACGACCGATGCCACCCTCGCCGCGCTGGCCGAGCTGCGTCGGGACTTCCCGTCCACCGGCGCCGTGCTGCAGGCCTACCTCCGCCGGACGGAGGCGGACTGCCGGGAGCTCGCCACCGCGGGGTCACGGGTGCGGCTGTGCAAGGGCGCCTACGACGAGCCCGCGACCGTGGCGTACGCGGACCGCGCCGACGTCGACCGGTCGTACGTGCGCTGCCTGAAGATCCTCATGGCCGGCGACGGGCTACCCGATGGTCGCCTCGCACGACCCGCGCATGATCGAGATCGCCGGGGCCCTGGCCGTGCGGCACGAGCGGGCGAAGGGTTCGTACGAGTACCAGATGCTCTACGGCATCCGGCCGGACGAGCAACGCAGGCTGGCGAGCCAGGGCGAGAAGATGCGCGTGTACGTCCCGTACGGCGACCAGTGGTACGGCTACCTGGTCCGGCGGATGGCGGAGAAGCCGGCCAACCTCTCCCTCTTCCTTCGCTCCCTGACCTCGAAGGCGTGATGACATGACCGAGATCGAAGGCGCCCGACGGGTCGCTGTCCTGGGCGCCGGCGTGATGGGCGAGACCTTGCTCGCCGGGCTGCTGCGCGCTGGTCGGGGCAGGGACGAGATCGTCGTGGCCGAGCGACGTCCCGACCGCGCGGCGGAGCTGCGGGAGCGCTACGGCGTCGACGTCCTCGGCAACGTCGACGCCGCTGCCAAGTCCGACACGGTGGTGCTGGTCGTGAAGCCGCAGGACATGGGCGCGCTGCTCGACGAGATCAGCGGATCGGTGCGGCCGGGTGCGCTCGTGGTCTCGCTCGCAGCCGGGATCACCACCGCGTTCGTCGAGTCCAGGCTGGCGGTCGGCACCCCGGTCATCCGGGTCATGCCCAACACGCCGGCCCTGGTCGACGAGGGCATGACCGCGATCTCGCCAGGCTCGAGCTGCGACGAGAAGCACCTCGCCGAGGCGGAGGCGCTGCTGCGCTCGGTCGGCCGGGTGCTCCGGGTGCCGGAGTCGCAGCAGGACGCCGTGACTGCGGTCAGCGGGTCGGGGCCGGCCTACATCTTCTTCGTGGTCGAGGCGATGATCGAGGCTGGCGTGCACCTCGGGCTGCCGCGCTCGACGGCGACCGAGCTCGTGGTCCAGACCCTCGTCGGCGCCGGGAAGATGCTGCGTGAGACTGGCGAGCACCCGACCGTGCTGCGGGAGAACGTCACCTCACCGGCGGGCACCACGGCGGCGGCCGTCCGCGAGCTCGAGGACCACAAGGTCCGCGCAGCCTTCCTGAGTGCGCTCGAGGCCGCCAGGGACCGCTCGAGGGCGCTGGCCTCCGGCTCAGCCTGAGCCGAGCCGCCGTCGGCGGTCCGCGGTCT
Organism: uncultured Actinomycetota bacterium; assembly: GCA_963819215.1. Classification (GTDB taxonomy): domain Bacteria; phylum Actinomycetota; class Actinomycetes; order Prado026; family Prado026; genus CAWFVK01. The sequence goes on from CAWFVK010000003.1 coordinate 74,939, forward strand.
GCGAGGGCGCGGCCGCAAACCTACGATGGCCAGGTGTCCCGCCACCTGACGAACAAGCTCGTCCCGCTCGTGGTGGCTGCCGGCCTCGGCGTGGGCTCACTCGCCGGGTGCACGAGCAGTCCGCCGGCGGACATCGAGGTCGCGAGCGTCTCGCTGGGCACCGTGAACCAGGACGTCCAGGCGCCGGGCAACGTCGCCGCGCGAGCCACCGCGACCCTCACCTCGCCGGCGACGGGCACCGTCCTCGCGCTGCTGGTGGCCAACGGGGCGAGGGTGGTGGCGGGTCAGCCGCTGCTGCAGCTCGCCAGCCCCTCGGCCCAGGCAGCACTGACCTCCGCCGAGCAGGCGGACGCGCGGGCGGCCAGCACCGGCTCGATCGCCGTCCCCGGCCTGAGCTCGAGCGGGCTGGACGCCGCCGACGCGGCCGCGCAGCAAGCCTTCGACGCCGCCAAGGCCGCGGCCGCGCTGATCCCCGACCCGGCGACCCGCGCGCAGGTGCTGGCCCAGGTCGCCGCGGCCCAGGCGCAGTACGCGGCGGCCCGTGCTGCTGCCCAGGACGCGCTCGACCAGGCCAACGCGGGCCTGTCGAGCGTGCAGGCTGCGGCGCAGTCGCTCGCGGAGGCGCAGCGCGCGCAGACCCAGGCTGCGCTCTCGGCCGCGCAGGCGACGGTGGCGGCGCTGACCGTGCGCGCCCCGATCCCCGGCACGGTGAACTTCGGCGACGGCGCTGCGGGCAGCGGCTCGGCCGGCACGTCGTCGCTGGTGTCGCAGCTGCCGGCCTCCGTGCAGAGCCAGGCGCAGTCCCTGCTCGGCTCGTCCGGCGGCTCGGCGGCACCGTCGGTGGTGGGCTCGCTCGCGGTGGGCACGCCGGTCTCCAGCGGGGCCACGCTGGCGACCGTCACCGACCTCTCGTCCCTGTCCGTCACCGCCAGCGTCGACGAGACGGACGTCCTCACCGTCCGCACCGGAGTCAAGGCCGACATCCAGCTCGACGCCGTTCCTGGTGACACCTACCCGGGCACCGTCACCTCGATCGACCTCGCGCCCACCACGTCCAGCCGGGGCGGCGTCTCCTACGTCGTCCGGCTCGCGCTCGGGCCGGGCCGTACCTCGCAGGGCGCAGCGGCCCCGGTTCCCCGGCCCGGGATGTCCGCGGTGGTCGACCTGCACGTGCTGTCCGTCGCGAACGCGGTCGCGGTGCCGGCGGCGGCGGTGTTCCGCGACGACGCGGGCGACGCGGTGTGGGTCGTCGACGGCAGCACGGCGCACCGGCGCGACGTCGTGCTCGGCGCGCAGGGGGACACCACGATCCAGGTCAGCTCGGGACTGAAGGTCGGCGATCGCATCGTCGTCAAGGGCGCGGACCACGTCAGCGAGGGGCAGCAGGTAGGCACCCAGTGACGCCCTCGGACGGCGTTCCGGCTGGCAGCGACGCACGGGACGAGCCGGCGCCGGCTGCTCCCGAGCAGGTCGCTCCCGAGCAGGTCGCCGTCGAGGCGGTGGACGTCACCCGGACGTACACGCTGGAGGGCGTCGAGGTGCAGGCCTTGCGCGGGGTCAGCCTGCGCATCCGGCAGGGCGAGTACGCCGCGATCGTCGGCCCGTCCGGCTCGGGGAAGTCGACCCTGATGCACCTGCTCGGCTGTCTCGACCGCCCGACCTCGGGCACGCTCCGCGTCGGCGGTCGGGACGTCGCCTCGCTCGACAAGAACGCGCTGGCGAGCCTGCGCAACGCGACCATCGGGTTCGTCTTCCAGTCGTTCCAGCTCCTTGCCCGGACCACGGCCGTCGACAACGTCGCGCTGCCGCTGGTCTACGCGGGCGTGCCGCGGTCCCAGCGCCGCGAACGCGCGGCCGCCGCGCTGGGGTCGGTGGGGCTGGCGCATCGGCTCGGCCACCGACCGGCGCAGATGTCGGGGGGCGAGCAGCAGCGCGTGGCGATCGCCCGCGCGCTGGTCACCGGCCCGCAGCTGCTGCTCGCGGACGAGCCGACCGGAAACCTGGACACCCGCAGCGGGGCCGAGGTGATGGGGATCCTCGAGCGGCTCAACCAGGAGCAAGGCGTGGCCGTCGTCCTGGTGACCCATGACCGCGACATCGCCGAGCGAGCCCGCCGGCAGGTGTTCGTCCGGGACGGGCTCATCGAGCGGGACACCGGATGAGGTTCACCGAGGCCTTCGGTGCCGCGGTCGACGCCCTGCGGGCCAACCGCCTGCGCAGCGCCCTGACCATGCTCGGCGTCGTCATCGGCGTGGCTGCGGTCGTGGTGCTGGTCGCGATCGGCAGCGGCGCGAAGCAGGAGGTCGAGCAGCAGGTCGAGGGCCTGGGCTCGAACATCATCCTGGTCTACCCGGGGACCGGGTCGTTCGGCACGGCCCCGGCCGTGAGCCCGCTGCAGCTCTCCGACGTCGACTACCTCGGCCGGGTCGTCGGCGATCCCACCGCGGTGGCCACCACCCTCGCGTCGTCGGCCGAGATCACGGTGGGGACGAACCAGGTCTACGTCACTGTCGACGGCACCAACGAGAACGTCCCCAACGTCTTCGACCGCCCGCTCGCCAAGGGGCGCTACCTGTCGAAGATCGACGTCGACACGTTGCAGCGCGTGGCCGTCCTGGGGCCGAGCACGGCGAAAGCGCTGTTCGGCGACCTCGAGCCGCTGGGACGCCAGGTGTCGATCGGCGGGGTGCGGTTCCGGGTCATCGGCGTGTTCACCTCGCTCGGGTCGACGTTCGGGGTGGACAGGGACGAGGAGGTCGACATCCCGGTCACCGCAGCGCAACGCCTGTTCGGGGTGCAGCGCATCGACGCGCTCGCGATCAAGTCACCGACGGTCGACGGCATCGACGCCCTCAAGGACAAGCTCGTCGCCGCGCTCGGCACCAAGTACCCGGGGGACAAGTTCACCGGGCTCACCCAGACCCAGATCCTCGGCACGATCGGGACGATCCTGGGGCTGCTGACGTCGGTGCTGGCGGCGATCGCAGGGATCTCGCTGCTCGTCGGCGGTGTCGGGGTCTCCAACATCATGCTGGTGTCCGTGCGTGAGCGGACCAGGGAGATCGGCCTGCGCATGGCCCTCGGTGCGCGCCAGCGCGACATCCTGGCCCAGTTCCTGATCGAGGCCGTGCTGCTGACGAGCATCGGGGGACTTGTCGGCATCGGGCTGGGCTGCGGCAGCGCGACCGTGGCCGGCCACTTCATCCCATCGCTGCCGGTGAGCATCGCCTGGTGGTCGCTGGCGCTGTCCTTCGGCGTCTCGGCCGGCGTCGGGGTCTTCTTCGGTGTCTTCCCCGCCCGCCGTGCTGGCCGGCTCGACCCGGTCGTCGCCCTGCGGACCGAGTGATGCCGTCGGCGCCCGGGCCGCATAGGTTGCTGTGATGAGCGAGCGCGTCACCTTCGTGTGGGACGACCGGCTGGCCGGCTACGACTTCGGGCCGGACCACCCGATGGCCCCGGTCCGCGTCGAGCTCGCGGTGCGGCTGGTCGGCGACCTGGGCCTGCTCGACGGCGTGGACCAGGTGGGTGCGAGGGCTGCCTCCGACGACGAGCTGCTCCTGGTGCACCGCCCCGAGCTGCTCGCGGCGGTCCGGGCCGCCGGTGAGCGCCCGGGCTCGGTCGACCTGCGACACGGGCTGGGCACCCCGGACGTCCCCACCTTCGCGGGGATGCACGAGGCGTCCGCGCTCGTCGTCGGTGCCTCGCTCGCCGCGGTCAGAGCCGGTCTGGGAGGGCGGTCACGACCACGCGGTGAACCTGGCAGGCGGCCTGCACCACGCGATGCCGGCGGCGGCGTCCGGCTTCTGCGTCTACAACGACGCCGCGGCCGTCATCGCCTGGGCGCTGGCCCACGGCGCGCAGCGGGTGGCGTACGTGGACGTCGACGTCCACCACGGCGACGGCGTGCAGGCGATGTTCTGGGACGACCCCCGGGTGCTCACCCTCTCCCTGCACGAGAGCGGCCAGACGCTGTTTCCTGGCACGGGGTTTCCCACCGACGTCGGTGGTCGGGACGCCGAGGGCGCGGCGGTCAACGTGGCGCTCCCCGCGGGGACAGGGGACGACGGCTGGCTGCGGGCCTTCCACGCCGTGGTGCCCCAGCTGCTGGAGCAGTTCAAGCCGGACCTGCTGGTGACGCAGGGCGGCTGCGACAGCCACCTGCTCGACCCGCTGGCGCCACCTCGCGCTCACGGTCGACGGGCAGGCCCAGGCGTTCCGCGAGCTGCACGAGCTGGCGCACCGGTACGCCGGCGGCCGTTGGGTGGCCCTCGGTGGTGGCGGGTACGAGCTCGTGGACGTCGTGCCGCGGACCTGGGCGCACCTGGTGGGGACGCTGGTCGGACGCCCGGTCCCCCCGAGCACCGCGGTGCCGGAGGGCTGGCGCGACTACGTCCGGTCCCGGCTCGGGCGGGTCGCTCCCGGGCGGATGACCGACGGTCGCGCACCGAGGCTGCGACCGTGGGCCGCCGGCTTCGACCCCGAGGCGGACGCGCTCGACCGCGCCATCCACCAGACCAGGATGGCCGTGTTCCCGTTGCACGGCCTCGATCCGCACCTGGACCTCTAGCTCGCCCGGCGAGCTGCGACGGTGCTGGCGCCTGGCTCGTCCGGCTGCGGTCGGCACCGGTTTCCCTGATCCGCATGCACCAGGCCGCCGGACCTCGCTACGATCGGCACCGAAGCGGACGGTGACGCTGCGCCGGAGGGGAAGTCCGGTGCCGCCGCCGCTCTCAGAAGGTCGGGTGCCTCATGGCCACAGGTTCAGGTCAGCGTCCTCTCGCCGAGGTGCGCTTCCTCACGGTTGCCGAGGTCGCCGCGATCATGCGGGTGTCCAAGATGACCGTGTACCGCCTCGTGCACGGCGGGGAGCTCCCGGCCGTGCGAGTGGGCCGCTCGTTCCGGGTGCCCGAGCAGGCCGTGCACGAGTACCTTCGCGACTCCTTCGTCGAGACCGCCTGACGACTCAGCCTGATCAGGGCCTCTGATCAAGGCAGCGGTTCGGCGACCGGTCGGCTCGACGGGTACGCTGGCCAACCTCAGCCGCCATCGCGGCTCCGTGCGAACACGACGTCGAAGAGGTCTCCGTGGGCTCCGTCATCAAGAAGCGCCGCAAGCGCATGGCCAAGAAGAAGCACCGCAAGCTGCTCAAGAAGACGCGCGTCCAGCGCCGTAACAAGAAGTAGCCGCCCATGGCTCGGGTCGTGCTCGTCACCGGGGTAGCGCGCTACCTCGGTGGTCGACTGGCCCGGATGCTCTCCGAGGCGCCAGGGGTCGACCGTGTCATCGGCGTCGACGTCGTCCCGCCTGACGTCGACCTCGGCGCCGTGGAGTTCGTGCGAGCCGACATCCGCAACCCGATCATCTCCAAGGTGATCGCGTCCGCGGCAGTCGACACCGTCGTGCACATGGCGGTGCTGGCCCAGCCCGGCAGTGCCGGCGGCCGCACGATCATGAAAGAGGTCAACGTCATCGGCACGATGCAGCTGCTCGCTGCCTGCCAGAAGGCCCCGTCGGTGCGCAGAGCTGGTCGTGAAGTCCTCGACGACCGTGTCTACGGCGCATCCGCCAAGGACCCCGCGCTGTTCACCGAGGACCTGGAGCCGAACGCGCTGCCGCGGTCGGGGTATCGCGAAGGACTCCGTCGAGGTCGAGGGCTACGTCCGTGGCTTCTCGCCGTCGTCGCCCCGACGTCTCGGTGACGGTGCTGCGCTTCGCGAACTTCATCGGCTCCCGGATGTCGACCCCGATGTCGGCGTTACTTCGAGCTCCCGATGATCCCCACGGTGCTGGGCTTCGACCCCCGAATGCAGTTCGTGCACCAGGAGGACGGCCTCGGCGCGATCTGCCACAGCGCCATCGGCGACCACCCCGGCACCTTCAACGTCGCGGGCTGACGGCGTGCTGCTGCTCTCGCAGGCGATCCGCCGGCTCGGCCGCCCGCCGTTGCCGCTGCCCTCGCCGCTGGTGTCCTCCGCCGGAGGGCTGGTCCGGCGGGCGCACCTGGTCGACTTCTCGCCGGAGCAGGTCGCGCTTCCTCACCTACGGCCGCGTCGTGGACACGACACGGATGCGGGAGCAGCTCGGCTTCACCCCGCGGTACAGCACCAAGGAGACGTTCGACGACTTCGTCTCGTCCCGCGGCCTCAACAAGATCGTGGTGCTCCGCGCCGTCGCCGAGCTCGAACGCCAGCTGATCTCCGGTCTCACCCGGCTGCGGCCCTCCGAGGAGCCCGAGCATGCCTGATCCCAAGGTCGCCAAGGTCATCCCCATCTCCGACGGCGAGACCGCGAAAGTGCGCAGGGTGGCACCCAAGCGGACGTCCCCGAAGCCCCGCACCGACGCATCGGCTCCGCCCGTCGCCGAGCCCGAAGCCGTCGCAGCGTTCACCGAGGTCGACGGCGACGCCGGGGTGGGCGCCGACTGGGACACCAAGGTCGCGACCGCGCTCGCGTTCTTGCGCCGCCGGCTGACCGGGGACTACGTCGTCGACGAGTTCGGCTTCGACGAGGAGCTCTCGGACAAGGTGCTCATGGCCGCGCTCCGGCCGCTGTACCGCAAGTGGTTCCGGGTGGAGCTGCAGGGGTTGGAGAACGTCCCCGACACCGGCGGGGCGCTGATCGTCGCCAACCACTCGGGGACCATCGCGGTCGACTCGCTGATGACGCAGCTCGGCGTGCTCGACGAGCACCCCGCTCACCGCACGCTGCGGCTGCTCGGCGCGAACCTCGTCTTCTCGACGCCGGTGATCGGCGAGCTCGCCCGCAAGTCCGGGAGCACGCTGGCCTGCAACGCCGACGCCGAGCGGCTGCTGCGCCAGGGCGAGCTCGTCGGGGTCTTCCCCGAGGGCTTCAAGGGAGTCGGCAAGCCGTTCTCCGAGCGCTACAAGCTGCAGCGCTTCGGTCGGGGCGGCTTCGTGTCGGCCGCGCTGCGTACCGGGGTGCCGATCATTCCCGTGTCCATCGTCGGGGCCGAGGAGATCTTCCCGATCATCGGCAACGCGAAGACGATCGCAAGGCTGGCCGGGCTGCCGTACTTCCCGCTCACGCCGACCTTCCCCTGGCTCGGGCCGCTGGGGCTGATCCCGTTGCCCAGCAAGTGGATCATCGAGTTCGGCGAGCCCATCCGCACCGACGCCTACGACGACGGCGCAGCCGACGACCCGATGCTGGTGTTCAACCTCACCGACCAGGTCCGCGAGACGATCCAGCACACGCTCTACAAGCTGCTCATGCAGCGACGCAGCGTCTTCTTCTAGACCTTCGCTTCTGAATACCCGCGAGGGACCGAGCGAGCGGCAAGGGGCCGCGCCGGCAGCGGCGCGGCCCCTTGCCCTCGAGTGCCTCGGTCAGGAGACCCAGGCGGGCTTGGTGCAGTCGGTCGAGTTCGTGTGCGTCGACCAGATGGCCTTGGCCTGGTTGTTCGGGTAGATCACCAGGTTGCCGTCCCACTGGAACACGAGGCGGACATTCGGGTCGGTCGTGTGCGAATCGCTCTGCCACGCATTAGCCGGGATGTCGTAGTAGTAGCCGTCGAGATTGCCATCGGCCTCGAATCGGAGGTTGGCGCCCAGCCCAACCTGGCCGAGTCCCTGGTCGGAGACGAAGACGTCCTTGTTCCGGACGTTGTTGTGGATCACGAGGAAGGTGTTGTAGCCGCTCTGCCCGGCTCGGCCGCCGTTGACCCAGATGGTCTTGACCGAGAAGGTCATGCAGCCGTTCGCGTTGGTCTGGCTGAAACCGGGCGAGAAGGTGTGGACCGGCGCCCAGGAAACGTTGCCCCAGACGTCGAACGGCGCGGGCGGACTGGCGACGACGACCGGGTAGGTGGTGTCCGCGGAGGCGGTGCCAGCGGCAATACCGGCGAGTCCGAGGGCGAGCGCGAAGGCGCTGGCAATGGTTGCGATGCGGCGATTCATAGTGCGGCGGGGCTCCTTCGAGAACGAGTGTGTCGAACAGAAAGCAACCCCTCCTCCTGGAGCGCGAAACTCCGAGTGCGAGGGGAAGCGATGACGACAGTGCCCGAACGGCGGGAGCGCTCACATCGGAAGAACTACCTAACCGAAAGCTGGGTCGCCACGACGGCAGCGACGTATCAGCGGGACGAACGATGCCTGCGGTCGACCGCGATCGAGATCGCGCTGATCGCGGCGGCGGCGCCGAGGGCAGCTGCTGCGGGCACGCCGAGCTTGGCGGCGTTCCTGGTCGAGCGATAGTCCACGACCCGCCAGCCGAGGTCGCGGGCGTGCCGGCGCAGCGCGGTGTCGGGGTTGACCGCGCAGGGGTCGCCGACCAGCGACAGCATCGGGATGTCGTTGGCGGAGTCGGAGTAGGCCGCGCACCGAGAGAGGTCGAGGCGTTCGCGCCCGGCGAGCGCCTTGATGGCCTCGGCCTTGGCCGGCCCGTGCAGCGGCCGCCCGACCAGCCGGCCGGTGTACACACCGCGCTCGATCTCCGACACCGTCCCGAGCGCGCCGGTGAGCCCCAGCCGCTTCGCGATGATGGTGGCGAGCTCGACGGGCGCGGCCGAGACCAACCAGACGCGCTGCCCGGCGTCCAGGTGGGCCCGGGCCTGCGCCAGCGTCCCGGGGTAGACCTTGCCGGCGATGGACTCGTCGAAGATCTCTCGTCCCATCGCCACGACCTCGGACACCGCGTGGCCCTGGACGAAGCTCAGGGCCAGCTCGGTCGCGTCGGCCATGTCGTGCATGTTCTCCGCGCCGGACATCCGGAACTTCACCTGGTTGCGCATGAAGCCGACGACGTCCCTGCGGGTGAAGAACTTGCGCTTGGCCAGTCCCATGGCGAGGTAGAAGATCGACGCGCCCTGGACCACCGTGTTGTCGATGTCGAAGAACGCCGCGGCCGTCGGGTCAGGGGGTACCGAGAGGGCAGCCTCGACCTCGGCCACCGCGGCGGCGGCACGGCCGGCGATGACGGCGGGCGCCAGGTCAGTGGCTGCGGCGAAGGTGCTCTCGCGCAGCATGGCCTCGTTGAACATGGTCACCTGTCGAGGGTATGGGAGACTGCGCGCGTGGGAGCCAACCTGGCTGATCTGGTGCGGTCGGCGGCTGCCGAACGCCCCGACCATCCCGCCCTCGTGGTGTCCGGTCGGAGCGCGACCTGGGCGCAGGTCGAGGCCGCGATCGACACCGCGGCCGCCGGGTTCCAGGCGCTGGGCCTGTCGCCCGGCGAGCGCGTCGCCCTCATCCTCGGCAACTCCCCGGAGTTCGTGTCGGCCTACTTCGGCGCCCTGCGTGCCGGGCTGGTGGCCGTCCCGGTGAACACCGGCCTCACCGCCTCCGAGCTGGGCCCGATGCTGGCCGACTGCGGCGCTCGTGCCGTCGTGTTCGACCGCACGTCGGCGATGACGGTGCGCTCGCTCGCGGCCGATGCCGCGGTGACGCGGATCGTCGTCGGTGCACCCGCGCCGGGGGAGATCGCCTTCGGTGGCTTCTCCGGCTCGCCGCACCCGCACTCCACCGACCCCGAGGACCTCGCGCTCCTGCTGTACACCTCGGGCACGAGCGGGCGGCCGCGGGCCGCGATGCTGACCCACCGGGCGCTGCTCGCCAGCGTGGAGCAGGTCCACCGGCTGGCCACACCGGCCGTGCTGCCGGACGACGTCGTGCTGCTGGTGCTGCCCTTGTTCCACGTCTACGCCCTCAACGGCACGCTGGCTGCCGCGGCTCGGGCGGCGGCCACGCTGGTGCTCGCCGAGCGCTTCGAGCCCGTCGAGTCGCTCAAGCTGATCAGGGACGAAGGCGTCACCAACGTCCCCGGCGCCCCGCCGATGTTCGTCGCCTGGGCGCAGCAGCCCGACCTGCGCGAGGCGTTCGTCGGGCGTCCGCATCCTGCTCACCGGGGCCGCCCCGATGTCGCCGGCGGTGCTCGAGCAGATCACCACCGCGACCGGCCTGCCCGTGTTCGAGGGGTACGGGCTGACCGAGGCCGCGCCCGGCGTCTCCTCGACGCTGGTCGACGGCAACGCCAAACCCGGCTCGGTGGGCAAGCCGTTGCCGGGGGTCGAGGTGCGTCTGGTGAGCGAGGAGGGCGGCCGCCCGCAAGACGTCGACGACGCCAGCGACGCGGACGGCGACGAGAGCGACGACGCCGACACCGGGGAGATCTGGGTGCGCGGCGAGAACCTCTTCTCCGGCTACTGGCCGGACGGCAGCGGTGGCCCCGACCAGGACGGCTGGTACGCCACCGGGGATGTCGCCTACTTCGACGACGACGGCGACCTCGTGCTCGTGGACCGCCGCAAGGAGCTCATCATCGTGAGCGGCTTCAACGTCTTCCCGCGCGAGGTCGAGGACGCCGTCGCCGCCCATCCCGACGTCGCGGAGGTCGCCGTGGTCGGGGTCCAGCACCCGTACAGCGGCGAGGCGGTCAAGGCGTTCGTCGTCGCCGCGTGACGGTCGGAGCGTGACGCCGGACGAGATCACCACCTTCGTGAGCACCAGGCTCGCGCGCTTCAAGTGGCCGACCATCGTGCAGGTCGTCGACACCCTCCCGCACTCGGTGACCGGCAAGGTCGCCAAGGGTCGGCTGCGCGAGGGACGGGTATGAGCGCGGGCGCAAAGTGACCGAGCGCGTCACCCTGCTGACCCGGCCGGGCTGCCACCTGTGCGACGACGCACGGGTGGTGGTGGAACGGGTGTGCGCGCGGGAGGGCGTGGGCTGGCGCGAGGTCGACATCACCGCGGACCAGGCGCTGCTGGACCAGTACTGGGAGCAGATCCCGGTCACGCTCGTCGACGGCGTCCAGCACGACTTCTGGCACGTCGACGAGGCCCGGCTCAGCCAAGCTGTAGCCAATCGATAGAAAGTCGAGACCTGCACGACTTGTCGTCCGAGGGGATCTGCCTTTAGGTTAGGCAAACCTAACTCGGAGGATCCGGTGCTTCCCACGTTCGTGATCGGTCTACGCGAAGGGCTCGAGGCTGCCCTGATCGTCGGCATCGTCGCGGCCTTCCTGCGCCGTCAGGGTCGCGCCGACAAGCTCAAGTTCATGTGGGCCGGGGTCGCCATCGCGGTCGTCCTGTGCGTCGCCTTCGCCGTCGCCCTGCAGGTCGCCTCGGCCGAGCTCCCGCAGCGCCAGCAGGAGACGCTCGAGACGATCATCGGCCTGGTCGCCGTCGCCATGGTCACCTACATGATCGTCTGGATGCGCCGCCACGCCCGCGACATCAAGGGCCACCTCGAGGCCTCCGCCGGCGCCGCGCTGGCCACCGGCTCGGCCTGGGCGCTGGTCGGGATGGCCGTGCTGGCCGTGCTCCGGGAGGGCTTCGAGACCGCGGTCTTCCTGCTCGCCGCCTTCCAGGCCAGCGTGAACCCGGCGGCGGCCGGGCTCGGTGCCGTCCTCGGCGTGCTGGTCGCGGTCGGCCTCGGGTACGGCCTCTACCGCGGTGGCGTCTCGTTCAACCTCGGCCGCTTCTTCACCGTCACCGGGCTGGTGCTCGTGCTGGTCGCCGGCGGTCTGCTCGCCTCGGCCATGCACACCGCGCACGAGGCCGACCTGATCAACTTCGGGCAGACGACGGCGGTCGACCTCAGCTGGCTCGTCCGGCCGGGCACCGTGCTGGCCTCGCTGCTCACCGGCGTGCTTGGCCTGCAGCCCAAGCCCACCGTCGTCGAGGTCGTGGTGTGGCTGGCCTACGTCATCCCGATGAGCCTGTACGTCCTCTGGCCGTCGTTGCATCGCAAGAAGCCGGCGAGCCCCGGCGCCAAGCAAGTCGGCGACCGGCTGAACCAACCCTCCACCGCTTGACGGCGCGCACCAGCGAGCCCTGCCGTCCCCACCTTCCTCATCCGCCACCGAGCATCGACCCGCCACCGGCATCGTTCCGCGGCATCGTGCCGCCACCAGCATCGGAGTCCTTCGTCATGCACGCCCAGCCCCGCTCGCGCAGTGTTGTCCTCACCCGAGGCGCCGTCCTCGTCGTCGGCCTGGCGCTGGTCACCGCCGGCTGCGCCAAGTCCGACAGCCAAGGCGCGGCGGCCGCGGCGGGAGCGGCGAAGGTCGCGATCACGCTGACCAACGACAGCTGCCCGCTGCCCACCGCGACCATCGTCGAGGGACCGACGACCTTCAACGTCACCAACACCTCGGCGGACGCGGTGAGCGAGCTCGAGGTCAAGAAGGGCGACGTCATCATGGGCGAGAAGGAGAACCTCGCCCCCGGTCTGTCGGGCAGCTTCTCGCTGTCGCTGGCCCCCGGCGACTACACGACCTACTGCCCGGGCGCCAAGACGGAGAGCACGCCGTTCACGGTCGTCGCCGGCAGCGCCTCGGCAAGCCCGACCTCGAGCCGGGCGCAGGCGGTCAAGGCGGCGCTGGCCACGGCGACCACGGGCTACGCCGCGTACGTCAAGGACCAGTCGGCCCAGCTCACCAAGGCCACGACGACGTTCGTCGACGCTCTCAAGTCGGGTGACGTCGCCGCGGCGAAGGCGGCCTACGGTCCGGCCCGGGTCTTCTACGAGCGCATCGAGCCCGTCGCGGAGAGCTTCGGCGACCTCGACCCCGCCATCGACGCCCGGGCCGGCGACGTGCCCGCGGCCCAGTGGACCGGCTTCCATCCGATCGAGAAGATCCTCTACACCCAGAGCACCACGGCGGGCACCGAGGCTCTGGGCGCCAAGCTGCTGGCCGACGTCACGAAGCTGCAGACGCTCGTGCAGGACCTCACGTACCAGCCCGCCCAGCTCGCGAACGGGGCCACCGAGCTGCTCGACGAGGTCGCGCAGTCCAAGATCACCGGTGAGGAGGAGCGCTACAGCCACCTCGACCTCCTCGACTTCCAGGGCAACGTGGACGGCTCCAAGGAGGCGTACAACCTGCTGGTGCCGGCCCTCACCCTGGTCAACCCGGCGCTCGCCACCACGGTGACCACCCGGTTCAACGAGGTCGACCAGGCGCTGCAGAAGTACAAGTCGGGCTCGGGCTACGTGCTGTACGGCACGCTCACCAAGGACGACGTCCGCTCGCTCGCCGTGGCGGTCGACGCGCTGGCGGAGCCCCTGTCCACGGTTGCCGGGCAGATCGTCAGTGCCTGACGAGCCAATGCCTGACGAGCCAATGCCTGACGAGCCAATGCCTGACGACCCGGTGCCTGCCCAGCCTGCTCGCGCGGTCGAGCCCTTGACGGTGACCCGTCGCGGGTTCCTCGGCGCGCTGGGGTTCGGCGGGGCCGGTCTCGCCGTCGGAGGCGCGGCGGGGGTCGCGATCGGGCAGGCGACGACGACGTCGGCGGACGCCTCGAACGAGGCCGCGGCCGACGTCGTGGCCCAGGTGCCGTTCTACGGCGAGCATCAGGCCGGCATCGCGACCGCGGCGCAGGACCGGCTGGCGTTCGCCGCGTTCGACGTCGTGACCGACAGCAAGGCCGAGCTCGCAGCCATGCTCACCGTCTGGACCGCAGCGTCGGCCCGGATGGCTGCCGGCCTCAGCGTCGCCCCCGGCACGGAGTCGCCGTTGTCGCCGCCGCTGGACACCGGCGAGGCGCTGGGGCTCTCGCCGGCCCGGCTGACGATCACGCTCGGGCTCGGGCCCAGCCTGTTCGACGACCGGTTCGGGCTCGCGTCCCGCCGCCCGGCCGCGCTGATCGACACCCCGACCTTCCCCGGGGACCAGCTCGAGGAGGACATCAGCCACGGCGACCTCTGCATCCAGGCGTGCTCCGACGACCCGCAGGTCGCCTTCCATGCCATCCGCAACCTCGCCAGGCTCGGTCGAGGGGTGGTCGCGATGCGCTGGTCCCAGCTCGGTTTCGGCCGGACCTCCAGCACCAGCAGCTCGCAGCAGACACCGCGGAACCTCATGGGGTTCCTGGACGGCACCAACAACATCACCTCGCAGGACGCCGCGGGGCTCGACGACTACGTCTGGGTCGGGGACGAGACCGATCAGCCGTGGATGAAGGGCGGCGCGTACGTCGTCGCCCGCCGCATCCGGATGCTGATCGAGGCCTGGGACCGGGACTACCTGCAGGACCAGGAGAACGTCATCGGCCGGCACAAGGCGAGCGGCGCTCCGCTGGGTGCGACTGCAGAGCACGACCCCGTCGACCTCACCGCCAAGACCGCTGCCGGTGCGCTGGTGATCCCGGCCGACGCGCACATCAGGCTCGCCAGCCCGAAGTCGCACGGCGGCCAGCGGATCCTGCGCCGGGGCTACTCGTTCACCGATGGCATCGACCCGGTCACCGGCGAGCTCGATGCCGGGCTCTTCTTCATCGGCTACCAGCAGGACCCGCGCCGGCAGTTCGTCCCGATCCAGACGATGCTCTCGGCGAAGGACTCCATGAACGAGTACCTGCGGCAGACCAGCAGCGCGATCTTCGCGGTCCCGCCGGGCGTCAGCGAAGGCGAGTCGTGGGCGGCGGCGCTGGGCTGAGGCCGTCCTTGCTTACTTCACGCGGCGGTTACGCCCATGTTGCGTCTCACTACGTGAGAGGACGTCCATCAACTTTGTGCGTACGTTCACAAAGGCTTACGCTGCCTTCGCGGACGACCGAGGCCGACTAGGTCACGGCGTCGCAGCCCGAGGAGCCGTCCGGTGAGTCGTAGCCGTGTGGAGCGCTCGGTGACCCGCGTGCGCGGGATCCCCGAGGCGACCGTCGCGCGGCTACCGCTGTACCACCGCGCGCTGATCGCCTTCGGCGACCGCGGTGTCGCGACGGTGTCGTCCGAGGAGCTCGCGGCGGCCGCCGGGGTCAACTCGGCCATGCTCCGCAAGGACCTCTCGCACCTCGGCTCCTACGGCACCCGCGGGGTCGGCTACGAGGTCGAGTACCTCGTCTACCAGATCGCCCGCGAGCTCGGGCTCACCCAGGACTGGCCGGTCGTCATCGTCGGGGTCGGCAACCTCGGGCACGCCCTGGCCAACTACGGCGGCTTCGCCAGCCGCGGCTTCCGGATCGCCGCCCTCGTCGACGCCGACCCCACCATCAGCGAGACCATCGTCAACGGGCTGCAGGTCCATCCGCTCAGCGACCTCGAGCGCATCGTCGACGAGGGCGCCGTCTCCATCGGCGTCATCGCGACCCCGGCGCCGGCGGCCCAGACGGTCTGCGACCGCCTCGTGGCGGCCGGCGTGACCAGCGTCCTGAACTTCGCGCCGGTGCCGCTGCAGGTCCCGCCCGGGGTCGACGTCCGCAAGGTCGACCTCGCCAGCGAGCTCCAGATCCTGGCCTTCCACGAGCAGCGCAAGCTCGTCGAGCAGAACGCCCGGTCGGCCAGGGTGGAGGCCGTCGGATGAGCCTGGTCGTCGTCGGGGTCTCCTACCGCACCGCCCCCGTCACGCTGCTCGAGCGCGTCGCGGTCGGCCCCGACGCGTTGCCCGGCTTCCTCGCGCGCACCATGGCCTCGCCGCACGTGGCGGAAGCTGTCGCGATCTCCACCTGCAACCGCATCGAGCTCTACGCCGACGTCCGGGCCTTCCACGCGGGCGTCGCGGAGCTGTCCGCGGTCATCGCCGCCGAGTCGGGCGTCCCGATCGACGAGCTCAGCCCGCATCTGTACGTGCACTACGAGGACCGCGCGGTCCAGCACCTCCTCGGCGTCGCCTGCGGGCTCGACTCGATGGTGGTCGGCGAAGGCCAGGTTCTCGGGCCAGGTGCGCTCCGCGCTCAAGGCGGCCCAAGAGGCCGAGGCCACCGGGCGCAGCCTCAACGAGGTCTTCCAGCTCGCCCTGCGTGTGGGCAAGCGGGCGCACAGCGAGACAGGCATCGACCAGGCCGGGTCCGCTGTCGTCAGCGCCGGGCTCGCGCTCGCGGACACGGTCCTCGGTGGGCTCGCCGGGGCCTCGGCCCTCGTCGTCGGTGCCGGTTCCATGAGCTCGTTGGTGTCCTACGCGCTCGCCCGCGCCGGGGTCGGGAGCCTGGTCATCGCGAACCGCGGGAACGAGCGCGCGGTCCGACTGGCCGCCGAGCTCGGCGCCAGCGCGGTCGGGCTGGACGACCTCACCGCCGAGCTCGCGAGGGCCGACCTCGTCGTCTCGTGCACCGGCGCGACCGGTTACGTGCTCACCGCGGACCTCCTGGAGCGTGCCCATGCCGTGCGCGCCGGCCGGCCGCTCGTCCTGGTCGACCTCGCCCTGCCACGCGACATCGACCCCGGCGCGCTCGCCCTCTCCGGGGTGACGCTGGTCGACCTCGAGGGCCTCGTCCGCATGCTCGACGAGGAGGGCGACGGCTCGGACGTCGAGGCCGTGCGGACCATCGTGGCCGAAGAGGTCGCCCGGCACGTCGTCCAGCGGCAGGCCGCCCGGGTGGCGCCCACCGTGGTGGCGCTGCGTGCGATGGCCGACGAGGTCGTGGCCGCCGAGCTCGGGCGCCTCGACAGCCGCCGCAGCCTGCCCGAGGACGTCCGCAGCGAGGTCGAGCGCACCGTGCGGCGCGTCGTCGACAAGCTCCTGCACGTCCCGACGGTGCGGGTGAAGGAGCTCGCGGCGGAGCCGTCCGGGCTCGCCTACGCGGAGGCGCTGCAGACCCTGTTCGACCTCGACCCGGCTCGCTATCGCGAGGTGGTGACTGCCGACGTCCACGCCGTCGAGGTCGACGCCCTCCCGATCCCCGGCCTCGACGAGGGCGACCTGCCACGGGGTCGGCCATGACGACCGCCCTGCGGCTGGGCACCCGTCGAAGCCCCTTGGCCCTCGCCCAGTCCGGCGCGGTGGCAGCAGCCCTCACCGCCGCGTCCGGCATCGCGGTCGAGCTCGTCGAGATCACCACCAAGGGCGACGTCTCGCGCGAGTCCCTGAGCCAGCTCGGGGGGACCGGGGTCTTCGTCTCGGCGCTGCGGGACGCCCTGCTCGCCGGCTCGGTCGACCTCGCGGTCCACTCGCTCAAGGACCTCCCCACCGCGCACGCACCCGGGCTCGTCATCGGCGCGGTGCCCGGCCGGGAGGACCCGAGGGACGTCCTGGTCGGCGAGCGGCGGCCGCACCCTGCTCGACCTCTCCACCGGTGCCCGCATCGGCACCGGTTCGCCGCGCCGGGCGGCCCAGCTCCGCGCCCTCGGCTACGGCCTCGAGGTCGTCGACGTCCGCGGCAACGTCGACACCCGGATCTCGCTGGTGCAGCGCGGTGAGCTCGACGCCGTGGTGCTCGCGCGTGCCGGCCTCGCCCGGCTGGGCAGGCTCGACGACGCCACCGAGGTCCTCGACCCGCTGCAGATGCTTCCGGCGCCGGGCCAGGGTGCGCTCGCGGTGGAGTGCGCCTCCGGCCGCAGCGACCTTCTCGCCCTGCTCGCCGGGCTGGACGACCCCCGCAGCCGGACCGCCGTCACCGCCGAGCGCGCCCTGCTGGCTCGGCTCGAGGCCGGGTGCTCGGCACCGGTCGGCGCGCTGGCCGAGGTCGCCGGCGACCCCGCTGACGGCGACGAGCCGTCCATCTACCTACGAGCCGCGCTCGGAACGAGCGACGGCGATGTCCGACGGTTGTCAGTGACCGGCCCCGCCAGCGACCCCGTCGGGACAGGCCAGCGCCTGGCCGACGAGCTCCTCGCCGAGGACGTCGGAGCACCTTTGGGAGGAGTCCTGTGAGCGAGAACCAGCCTGCTGTCGACGGGCCGGTGGTACGGGCACGCAAGAAGCCCGCACCGGTGGTCGGCAGCATCGCGTTCGTTGGCGCGGGACCAGGTGACCCCGAGCTGGTGACCCTGCGTGCGGCCACGCTGCTCGGCCTGGCCGACGTCGTGGTCCACGACGGCGAGGTCGGACCTGAGCTCCTGCAGCACGCCCGCCCCGACGCCCGGCTCGTGGTCGTCGCCACCGGCGACGACGGCCAGCCGCTCGCGCACGCGGCCAGGGCGAAGCTCGCCGTCGACGCTGCCCGCGAGGGTGCCACGGTGGTCCGGCTCTTCGCCGGCGACCCGGGCCTGTTCGGCGGACTCGGCGAGGAGGCCGCCGCCTGCGCCAAGGCGAAGGTCCCGTTCGAGGTCGTCCCGGGGGTGTCCAGCATCACGGCCGTTCCCGCCTACGCCGGCATGCCGCTGACCACGAGCGCGTCCCGGCAGGTGCAGGTCGTCGACGCCGCCGTGCCCGGGATCAGCTGGTCGGCCTACGCCAGCACCGGGAGCACGCTGGTGCTCGTCAACGGGGTGGACGTCATCGGTGACGTCGCCAGGGAGCTCCTCGCAGCCGGTCGGTCCGCGACCACCCCGGTCGCCCTGACCCGGGCCGGCACGACCACCTCGCAGAGCAGCCTGGTCTCGACCCTCGGCGCGGTCGCTGCCGACGTGAAGGCAGCCAAGTTCACCGGACCGGCCGTCGTCGTCATCGGCGAGGTCGTCGGTCACCGGGAGCGCCTGTCCTGGTTCGAGAGCAAGCCGCTGTTCGGCTGGCGGGTGCTGGTGCCGCGGACCAAGGAGCAGGCGGGCGCCCTGTCCGAGCGCCTGCGGGTGCACGGCGCGGTCGCCGAGGAGGTCCCCACGATCTCCGTCGAGCCACCACGCACCCCGCAGCAGATGGACCGCGCCCTGCAGGGGCTGGTCGCGGGGCGCTACCTCTGGGTCGCTTTCACCTCGGTGAACGCGGTGCGGGCGGTGCGCGAGAAGTTCGAGGAGTACGGCCTCGACGCCCGGGCCTTCGCCGGGGTCAAGATCGCCGCCGTCGGCGACCAGACCGCCGCCGCGTTGCGCGCCTTCGGCGTGCAGCCCGACCTCACCCCGGTGAGCGACCAGAGCAGCGCCGGGCTCCTCGAGGACTGGCCGGCCTACGACGACGTCCTCGACCCCATCAACCGGGTGTTCCTGCCGCGGGCCGACATCGCCACCGACACCCTGGTCGCCGGTCTCGTCGAGCTCGGCTGGGAGGTCGACGACGTCACCGCCTACCGCACGGTGCGCGCTGCGCCGCCCGCACCGGAGATCCGCGAGTCGATCAAGTCCGGTGGGTTCGACGCCGTCGTCTTCACCTCCTCCTCCACCGTCCGCAACCTGGTGGGCATCGCCGGCAAGCCGCACGCCAGCACCGTGATCGCCTGCATCGGCC
This sequence comes from uncultured Actinomycetota bacterium, assembly GCA_963819215.1. Taxonomy (GTDB): domain Bacteria; phylum Actinomycetota; class Actinomycetes; order Prado026; family Prado026; genus CAWFVK01. The sequence goes on from CAWFVK010000003.1 coordinate 93,936, forward strand.
CGCAGACGGCCAAGACCGCCGAGGACCACGGCCTGCGGGTGGACGTCCTCGCCGAGACGCCGTCGGTCGCCGTGCTGGTCCAGGCGCTCGCGGACTTCGGTGCCGCTCAGCGGCTAGCCGCGATCGCCGCCGGTGAGGCCGTCTGGCGGCCGTCGCAGCGCCGCGCCGGCGCTCGCCGCAGGGCGAAGTAGGCCATGGCGTTCCCGGTGGACCGACCACGCCGGCTGCGGCGCACTCCTGGCCTGCGCCGGCTCGTCGGCGAGACCCGGCTGCACGCGTCCGACCTCGTCCTGCCGATGTTCGTCAAGCAGGGCCTGACCGAGCCGGTCCCGCTCACCTCGATGCCCGGCGTCGTCCAGCACTCGCGCGACTCGCTGCGCAAGGCGGCCCACGAGGCTGTCGAGGCGGGCGTCGGCGGGGTGATGCTCTTCGGCATCCCCGAGCTGAAGGATGCCGTCGGCTCGGGTGCCGACGACCCCGACGGCGTGGTGCAGGTGTCGTTGCGGGATCTCGCGGCCGACCTCGGCGGGGCGGCCGTCCTGATGGCCGACCTCTGCCTGTGCGAGTACACCGACCACGGGCACTGCGGGCCGCTCACCTCCTCCGGTCCTGACGCCACCGTCGACAACGACGCCACCCTCGAACGCTACGCAGCGGTGGCGGTCGCCCAGGCCGAGGCCGGCGCCGACGTCATCGCACCGTCCGGCATGCAGGACGGCCAGGTCGGTGCGATCCGCTCCGCCCTCACCGCCGCAGGGCACGGTGACCGCGCGATCCTCGCCTACGCCGCGAAGTTCGCCTCCGGGTTCTACGGCCCCTTCCGCGAGGCCGCCGAGTCCACGCCCTCGTTCGGTGACCGCCGCTCGTACCAGATGGACCCGGGCAACGGGCGCGAGGCGCTGCGCGAGGTGCTGCTCGACCTCGACGAGGGCGCCGACATGATCATGGTCAAGCCTGCGCTGCCCTACCTCGACGTCGTGCGGCAGGTCCGGGACGTCGTCGACGTCCCGGTGGCCGCCTACCAGGTCTCCGGCGAGATGGCGATGGTCGAGGCCGCCGCGGCGAACGGCTGGCTCGAGCGGGACCGGGTCATCCTCGAGACGCTCACCTCGATCAGGCGTGCCGGCGCCGACATCGTGCTGACCTACTGGGCGACCGAGGTCGCCCGAAGCCTGCGCTGACGATGCCCAGCCTGCGGAGCGAGCGCCCTGTGGTGCCGACCAACGACGGCGCCCGAGGCGGTCACGGAGCCGCCGCGGCTGAGAGACTGACGCGGTGACCTACCCGTACGAGGCGCCGGCCTCGGAGGCCCTGTTCGCGCGCGCCCAGGTGGTGACGCCGGGCGGCGTCAACTCGCCGGTCAGGGCGTTCCGCGCCGTCGGCGGCACTCCCCGGTTCATGACCTCCGGACGCGGCGCCTTCGTCCAGGACGCCGACGGCCGCGAGTACGTCGACCTGGTCGGCTCCTGGGGTCCGATGATCCTCGGGCACGCCCACCCCGCGGTGGTCGAGGCGCTGCACGCGAGGGTCGACGGCGGCTGGTCGTTCGGGACGCCCGCGCCGAGCGAGGTCGAGCTCGCGGAGGAGATCGTCGCGCGGGTCGCGCCGGTCGAGCAGGTCAGGTTCGTCTCGTCCGGGACCGAGGCCACGATGAGCGCGCTCCGGCTCGCCCGCGGCTTCACCGGTCGGACCAAGGTGGTGAAGTTCGCCGGCTGCTACCACGGCCACGTCGACGCCCTGCTGGCCAGCGCCGGCAGCGGGCTGGTGACCTTCGGGCTGCCCGACTCACCCGGGGTCACCGGGGCGAGTGCGGCCGACACGATCGTGCTGCCGTACAACGACCTCGAGGCCGTCCGGGCGGCGTTCCGTGCCGAGGGTGACCAGATCGCCTGTGTCATCACCGAGGCCGCCGCTGCGAACATGGGCGTCGTCCCCCCGCTGGCTGGCTTCAACGAGGGCCTCGCCGCGGTGTGCCGGGAGCACGGCGCCCTGTTCATCAGCGACGAGGTCATGACGGGCTTCCGGGTGACCCGCTCGGGCTGGTACGGCCACGACCCGGTCGACGCCGACCTCTTCACGTTCGGCAAGGTGATGGGCGGCGGCCTGCCGGCGGCGGCCTTCGGGGGCCGCGCCGAGGTGATGGCCCGCCTCGCCCCGCTCGGCCCGGTCTACCAGGCGGGCACGCTGTCCGGGAACCCGATGGCCACCGTCGCCGGGCTCACCACGCTGCCGGCTGCTCGACGCGGACGTCTACGCCCGGCTCGACGCCACCGCGGCGACGGTCGGCCGGCTCGCCAGCGAGGCTCTCGCGAAGGAGGGCGTCGCGCACGTCCTGCAGCAGGCAGGGAACCTCTTCAGCATCTTCTTCGTCGACCAACAGGTGCGGGACTACGACGCCGCGCGCCGGCAGGAGGCGTTCCGGTACGGCCCGTTCTTCCACGCGATGCTCGCCGGCGGGGTGTACCTCCCGCCGAGCGCGTACGAGGCCTGGTTCGTCTCGGCGGCGCACGACGACGACGCGGTGGACAGGATCGCCGAAGCACTGCCAGCCGCCGCCCGGGCGGCAGCGACCGCAGCAGCACCAGCAGGGGAGCAGGCGTGAGCCCGGCCAGGAGCGACGAGCTGACCATCGTGCATCTCATGCGGCACGGCGAGGTCGAGAACCCGGACAAGATCCTGTACGGACGGCTGCCCGGCTTCCACCTGTCCGCGCTCGGCCGGCAGATGGCCGAGAAGGTCGCAGGCGCCCTGAAGGACCGCGACATCACCTACCTCGTCGCGTCCCCGCTCGAGCGCGCGCAGGAGACGGCCGAACCGTTCGCCGCGGTGCTCGGCCTCCCGATCAACACCGACCGCCGCCTCATCGAGGCCGGCAACCACTTCCAGGGCCTGCGGTTCGGCGTGGGTGACGGCTCGCTGCGGCACCCAGGTCATTGGCGTTACCTGTACAACCCGTTCCAGCCGTCCTGGGGTGAGCCGTACAAGCTTCAGGTCGCGCGGATGCTCGCTGCGCTCGGGGATGCCAGGGACGCAGCCGTAGGTCACGAGGCCCTGGTGGTGAGCCACCAGTCGCCGATCTGGGCCGTGCGCTCGTTCGCGGAGGGCCGGCAGCTGTGGCACGACCCCCGCAAGCGGGAGTGCACCCTCGCCAGCGTCACCAGCTTCACCTACCGCGGGCCCGACCTGCTCGCGGTGAGCTACTCCGAGCCCGCGAAGTCCCTGCTTCCCGGCGCCAGCAAGGTCGCCGGAGCCTGATGAGACTGCGCTCGGCGGCAGCGGCCCTGGTGGTGACCGTGCTCGCGATCCTGACCCTCAGCGGGTGTGGCGGCAGCGGCAGCGTCGTCGAAGGAGAAGCGACGGTCAGCCAGTTCGCGGTCGCCGACCGGCAGCCAGCGGTGCCGCTCACCGGCACCCTGCTCAACGGCGGGGCGTTCGACGTCTCGACGTACCGCGGCAAGGTCGTCGTGCTGAACTTCTGGGGCTCGTGGTGCCCGCCGTGCCGGGCCGAGGGGCCAGCTCTGGAGACTGTCGCGACGTCGCTGAAGGGCAAGGACGTCCAGTTCATCGGCATCGACAGCAGGGACGCGGACAAGGACGCCGCCAACGCCTTCCTGACGAACATCGGGTCGACGTACCCGAACGTCGAGGACACCAACGGCGAGCTCGCGCTGGCCTTCCGCGGCACCCTCACGCCCGGCACCATCCCGAGCACGCTGATCCTCGACCGGCAGGGCAGGGTCGCGGTCCGGATCCTCGGCCCTACGACCGAGCCTCGGCTGACCGCGCTGATCGCACCGGTGCTCGCCGAAGGGTCCTCGGCGTGAGCAGCCTCGCGCTCGCCGCGACCACCGCGCAGACCGTGACCGGCGGCTCGCTGCTGCTGGCCCTGCCGATCGCGCTCGCCGCCGGCGCGGTGTCCTTCCTCTCGCCGTGCGTGCTGCCCCTGGTGCCCGGCTACCTCGCCTACGTCACCGGTCTCATCGGCACCGACCTCGCTGCGGCCCGCAAGGGCAGGGTGCTCGCCGGCACCATGCTCTTCGTCCTCGGGTTCAGCGCGCTCTTCATCTCCTACGGCGCCTTCTTCGGCGGCGTCGGGTACTCGCTCGCGGACCACGCCGACGTCATCAGCCGCATCCTCGGCCTGGTGACGATCGGCCTCGGGCTGGCCTTCATGGGGGTGATCCCCGGACTGCAGCGCGACGTCCGCTTCCACAGCACACCGACGACGCTCGGCCTGGTCGGCGCACCGCTGCTCGGGCTGGCGTTCGGTCTGGGCTGGACGCCGTGCATCGGTCCGACGCTCGGCGCGGTGCTCACCCTCGCGCTGGACGCCAGCTCCGCCGGCCGCGGCGCGCTGCTCACCGCCGTCTACTGCATCGGGCTCGGCCTGCCGTTCGTGCTGGTGGGACTGGCGTTCCGTCGCTCTGCGGGTGCGTTGAGCTGGGTCAAGGCGCACTACCGCGCGCTCACGCTGGTCGGCGGCGGCCTGCTGGTCGTCGTCGGGCTGCTGCTGGCGACCGGCGAGTGGACGCAGCTCTCCGAGCACCTGAAGGTCTGGACCGACTCGTTCTACCCGGCGCTGTGAGCGGCGGACGATGAGCCTGGACAGCCGCGCGCAGCCGAGCCCGGACGGCACCGACACCCCTGACGGCCTGATCATCGACGCCCCTGCGGCCACGCCCGAGGACCTCGAGAGCACCACGCTCTCGACCCAGCCGGCGGTACGCCTGCCAGGCCTCGGCTGGGTCGAGCTGCTGCGCTGGATGTGGCGGCAGCTCACCTCCATGCGGACCGCGCTGGTCCTGCTGTTCCTGCTCGCGCTGGCGGCGGTGCCCGGCAGCGTGTTCCCGCAGCGCGCATCGAGCCCCGGCGACGTCACGCAGTACTTCACCGACCACCCCACGCTGGCGCCGCTGCTCGACCGGTTCTCGGCCTTCGACGTCTACGGCTCGGTCTGGTTCTCCGCGATCTACCTCCTGCTCTTCATCTCGCTGGCCGGCTGCGTGATCCCGCGGTCGCTGGTGCACGCGAAGGCGCTCCGCGCGCGGCCGCCCGCCGCGCCGCGCAACCTCGCGCGGCTGCCCGAGCACCGCACGTACACCACCGACGCCGAGCCAGCCGTCGTGCTCGCGGCTGCCCGCGAGGCGCTCCGTGGCCGGCGTTGGCGGGTCGACGCCACCGACGTCGCGGTGAGCGCGGAGAAGGGCTACACCCGCGAGACGGGCAACCTGCTCTTCCACCTCGCCCTGCTCTGCCTGCTCGTGGGCGTCGCGGTCGGCGCGCTGTTCGGCACCCACGGCAGCGTCATCGTCACCGAGGGCACGGGCTTCGCGAACACGATCAGCCGCTACGACTCCTTCACCGCCGGCAGCCTCGCCGATCCCGACGACCTGCCCCCGTTCTCGTTCACGATGACCAGCTTCTCGGCGACCTACGAGCGCGGCGGGCCGCAGGACGGCGCCCCGCGCAGCTTCCAGGCCGACGTCGTCGTCAAGGACTCCCCGACCTCGGCGCCACGCAACGCCACGATCAAGGTCAACGAGCCGCTGGTGATCGGCGGGACCAAGGTCTTCCTGATCGGCCACGGCTACTCGCCGCACGTGACGGTCCGCGACGGCACCGGCAAGGTCGTGCTGTCCTCAGCGGTCGTCTTCTTGCCGCGTGACGGGAAGTTCATGTCCGTGGGCGCGATCAAGGTTCCCGACGCGCACCCCAGCCAGCTGGGGTTCAACGGGGTGTTCCTCCCGACCGCCGAGATCGTCCCGGGGGTCGGCGGCATCTCGACGTTCCCGGCCGCGGACGACCCCCAGCTGCTCCTGTCGGGGCTCAAGGGCGACCTCGGCGTGAACAACGGGACCGCCGTGTCGATCTACACGATCGACCCGACGAAGATGACCCAGTTCGGGATCGAGGCGTTGAAGCCGGGCGAGACGTGGACGCTGCCGAACGGACTCGGCTCCATCACGTTCGACGGCGTCGAGCAGTTCGCCTCCTTCACGATCTCGCACGACCCCGGCAAGGACCCCGTCTTCTTCGCGGCGATGGCGGCCCTGCTGGGGCTGATGCTCTCGTTGTTCGTCCGTCGGCGGCGGGTGTGGGTGCGCGCCAGCAGCGGGACGCGACGGGCGTACGCTCGTCGAGGTCGGGGGGCTGGCGCGGACCGAGGCCGCCGGGCTCGGCGGCGAGGTCGACGCACTGCTCGGGCAGCTCCAGCGGGCCGCACCGGAACGCGCTGCGGACCTGCCCGACCAGAGCGATGATCAGGGCGACGACGACGACAGGAGCAGCGAGTGACCACCCAGACCTTCGCCTCGCTGAGCAACGGCTTCGTCTACGCCGCGACCGGGGTCCTCACGCTCGCGATGCTCGCGTACGCCGCCGAGCTCGCGTTCGGCACGCGCAGCCGGGTCGCACGCCGGGTCGAAGAGCTCGCGCCCTCCCAGACCCAGCTCGTCGCGGTCGGAGCCGAGTCCCGCTCGTCCGGCGCGGCCACCACGACCGAGGCCATCGCGCAGCCGGGTGCTCCGGGCGGCCCCGACGGCCCGCCCTCCCCGTTGATGTCGACGCCGGAGCTCCGGGAGGCACCGGAAGAGCGCCAACGGCGCGCGGACAAGCTCGGCGGCATCGCGTTCTCGCTGACGCTGCTGACCACCGTGCTGCTGCTCCTGGGTGTCGTCTGCCGCGGCCTCGCCGCCCGGCGGGCCCCGTGGGGCAACATGTACGAGTTCTCGGTGACCTCGGCTCTGGTGGTGCTGATCGTCTTCGTCGCGGTCGCCCGACGCCGGCCGGAGCTGAAGTACCTCGGCCTGTTCGTGTGCGTGCCCGTCCTGCTGACCCTGGGTGCGGCGATCTCGTTCCTCTACGTCCCCGCGGGCCCGCTCGTGCCCGCGCTGAAGTCGTACTGGCTCGTGATCCACGTCGCCGCGGCGATCATCTCGGGTGCCGTCTTCATGGTCGGCGGCGTGGTCACCGTGATGTACCTCCTGCAGGACCGCTGGGAGCGCAAGGGCGCGACGAACTCCATCTCGCGCCGGCTGCCGCCGTCGGAGCAGCTCGACCAGTCGGCCTACCGCCTGTTCGCGTTCGTCTTCCCGCTGTGGACCTTCGCGATCATGGCCGGCGCCATCTGGGCCGAGAACGCCTGGAGCAGGTACTGGAGCTGGGATCCCAAGGAGACCTGGGCCTTCATCACCTGGGTCGTGTTCGCGTGCTACCTCCACGCGCGGGCGACGGCCGGCTGGAAGGGACGGGCCGCGGCAGCCATCGCGCTCGTCGGCATGGCCTGCTTCATCTTCAACTACTTCGGCGTGAACATCTTCTTCACCGGCCTGCACTCCTACGGCGGGCTGCCGAACAAGTAGCCGGTCAGCCGCCGAGCCCGCGGAGGAAGTCCGGGTCGTCGTCCGGTCCGAGCGGGCGCCGGCTCGCGGGCTCGCTGACCGGCGTCTTCAACCGGCCACCGAGGAACCACAGCGCTGGGCCGATGCCCGGGATCAGCGCGACCACGAGCCACAGCGGCTTGGGCAGGACGGCCACCTGTCGTGGCGGGGTCTGGCCGATGTCCAGCAGGGCCCACAACGTCAGCGCCACCAGGCCGAGCAGCAAGATCACCCTCGTCACCCCAGACCTCGTCTCGTCAGTGCCGGAAGGTCCAATCTACGTCGGCGCCCGACCGGCGGTGCACCCGCGTCATCACGGATGAGCGACAATCCAGGGGTGAAGCGTCCAAGCCCGATGGTGATCTACACGGCGTCTCGGTTCGGGGTCCTGCTCGGCTGCCTGGTCGTGCTGTACGCCTTCGGCGCCCGCCAGCTGCTGCTGGTCGTCCTGGCGCTGGTGATCTCCGGGCTGCTGAGCTACATCCTGCTGCGCGGTCAGCGGGAGGCGCTCGCCGCCTCGGTGCAGGAGCGCAGGCTCCGGTTGAAGGAGCGCATGGACCAGGCCACGACGTCCGAGGACGCCGCCGACGACGCCGCCAGAGCAGCCGACGACGAGCTCGGCCAGGGCTAGGGCGTCAGGACCAGCACCACGAGAACCAGTTCGTCAGGACCAGCACCACGACGACCAGCGCCACGACGACCAGCACTGCGACGACGAACGCCGGCCCGCATCCGCAGGTAGGGCGGTCACGCCCTGGTCAGCGCCAGCCCGGCAGCGAGCAGCACCCCGAAGACGAGCTGCAACCGGCCCGTGTCTCGCAGGACGGCGATGAGCTCCCGACCGCGGGCCCCTCGGTGCACCACGGTGATCGGGGGCACGGCGAGCGGGGCGGCCGCCAGCGCGATCAGCGCCCATTCGGTCGCGAAGATCCCCACCGCGACCACGATGACGAACGCACCGATCAGCAGCGAGCTGTAGAGCACCCGGGTCGCGGTGTCGCCGATCCGGACGGCGAGCGTCAGCTTGTGGGCCAGCGCGTCCGTCGGGATGTCCCGCAGGTTGTTGGCCACCAGGATCGCGCAGGCGAGGAACCCGACCGGCACCGCGACCGCGACGCTGAGGCCCGTCAGCCGGCCGACCTGCACGAAGGTGGTCCCGCAGACGGCGACGAGGCCGAAGAACACGAAGACGAACAGCTCGCCCAGGCCCGCGTACCCGTAGGGCCGCGGGCCGCCGGTGTACAACCACGCAGCTGCGATCGAGGCCGCGCCGACGAGCACCAGCCACCACGAGCTGGTGGCCGCGAGGACGAGCCCCACGACGCCGGCGACCCCGAACGCACCGAACGCGGCGCGCTTGACCTGGCCGGGCGCCGCGGCACCGGAGCCAACCAGCCGGAACGGTCCGACCCGGTCGGCATCGGTGCCCCTGATGCCGTCGCTGTAGTCGTTGGCGTAGTTGACGCCGACCTGGAGAGCGAGCGACACCACGAGCGCGAGCAGTGCCTTCCACCAGACGAAACCAGCGGCGTAGGCAGCGGCGCCGGTCCCGACGAGAACCGGTGCCACCGCCGCCGGCAGGGTGCGGGGCCGCGCGCCCTCGAGCCACTGGGACGCGCCGGCCATGGGTCAGGGCTCCTGGGTCGAGGCGAGCACGCGGACGGCGTCGCGGTCGGGCTTCCCGCTGGGCAGCAGCGGCAGGTGATCGGTCAGCACGAGCCTAGTGGGCAGCGCCGCCGCCTCGAGCTGCCCAGCGGCATGCGCGCGCAGCATCTCCAGCGACGGCGGGGACGCGGGATCGGTCGGCACGACGACCGCGACGACGCGTTCGCCCCACTGCTCGTCCGGGCGGCCGGCGACTGCGCAGGCCTGCACGGCGGGGTGTCCGGCGAGGACGAGCGCGACCTGCGCCACGGGCACGTTCACGCCGCCGCTGATGACGACGTCATCGGCCCGCCCGAGGATGCTGAGCTGGCCGTCCGGGGAGATCCGGCCGAGGTCCTGAGTCACCAGCCTGCCGTGGTCGTCGACCACCGCCGCCGTGAGATCGGGGCGCAGCCGGTATCCGCTGAACAGCGTCGGCCCGGCGATCCGCACCCGCCCGTCGTCACCCACGCTGACCGCCACGCCCTCGAGCGGCCAGCCGTCGTACACGCAGCCGCCCGACGTCTCGCTCATGCCGTAGGTGGTCAGGACCGTCGCGCCGGCCGCCGCGGCGCGCTCGAGGAGCTCGACGGGTGCGCCGGCCCCGCCGAGCAGGATGCCGTCGAGTGGAGCGAGGTCGACCCCGGCGTCCAGCAGTCGGGTGAGCTGGGTGGGGACCAGTGCGGAGTACAGCGGCGCCGAGCCCGGGCCGGTGGCTTCCGTCAGCGCCGCCGCGAAGGCGGCCGGCTCGAAGCCGTCGGCGAGGTCGACGACGGTGGGGGAGGTGCCGGCCTCGATGCTGCGGGCCAGCACCATCAGCCCCGCGACGTGGGTGAGCGGGAGGGCGAGCACCCACCTACCCGGTCCCCCGAGACGGGCATGCGTCGCTGCGGCCGAGGCGCGGATGGCGTCGCCCGTCAGCTGGGCTCCCTTGGGTTCACCGGTCGACCCTGACGTCGGGACGACCAGCGCGACGCCGGGGGGCGCGAGCGGAGTTGCGGCGTCGTCGGGGCGAAAGCTCTCGATCAGGCTGGCTGCGACCCCGGCCGGCTCGGCTGGCAGCGGGAGCAGGGCTGGTCCCGTGCCCTCCAACGCCGCCCGCAGCGCGGCAAGCCAGGAGGAGGCGCTCGCACTCCCCGGCCGCGCCTGCAGCGCGTGCAGCTGTGTCATGGCGGCCCAGCCTACGGAACGGCCACCACGGCCCTGCTGGCGTCGTCGACCGGCGGGCGCGAGGCGGTCGGATGGCTGCGTGACCGCTCGAGGCTCATCCAGCCCTGGCCGCTGACGACGACGTGGTCCAGGAACTCCAGATGCACTGCCCTGGCGGCGTCGACGAGGGCGTCGGTGATGGCGTGGTCCTCCTCGCTGGGTGTGAGGTCTCCGCTGGGATGGTTGTGGGCCAGCGCGAACGCGGACCCGTCAGCCAGCAGCACCGCGGTCAGGATCTCGCGGACGGGAGCGAGGCACTCGTCCACCGAGCCCTCGGTCAGCAGGATGACCCGACGCACGCGGTGCGCGGCGTCGCAGACGACGACGGCGACCCGCTCGCGTCGGGCTGCGGCCAGGACGGGCGCGACCACGGCGGCGATGTCTGCCGGGCCTTGCAGCAGCCGGCCGGTGGCCGGTGGGCCGAGGCGGCTGGCGAGCCCGAACGCGGCCGCGATCCTGGCGGCCTTGGACGGCCCGACCCCCACCTGCTGGATGAGCTCGTCGGGATGCAGCCGGCTCAGCCCGCCAGGGCCGCCGTGACGCTCCAGGAGATCGTGCGCGAGGCCCAGGGCGCTGCGCCCGCGATGCCCGGTCCCGAGCAGCACGGCGACCAGCTCGGCGTCGGTCAAGGAGTCCAGGCCGAGGCAGAGCAGGCGTTGCCGAGGGCGCTGGTCGACCGGCAGGGCGGACATCGGTGGCAGCGCTTCGAGGGTGCGCGAAGAGATCACGGCGGCAGGTTACGAGACCCCACCGACACCACGACGACTCGTCCACGGCCAGCCTCTACGCTGGTCCGCGTGACTCCTCCAGACGCCGCACAGGCCCGCAGCTCGCTCACCGATCCGCCTCGGCTCCAGGACGACGGCGACCCCGGCCGCAGCACGGTCCGCCCTGGTGCCGACTGGGTCGAGCAGGGCACGTGGTCGGACATCCGGTACGCGACGGCCGAGAGCATCGCCAAGATCACCATCAACCGGCCGGAGAAGCGCAACGCCTTCCGGCCGCAGACGCTCTTCGAGCTCGAGCGCGCGTTCAGCCTGGCTCGTGACGACGACGCGGTCGGCGTCATCGTGCTGACCGGCGCGGGCGACTACGCCTTCTGCTCGGGCGGTGACCAGATGGTCCGTGGTGACGACGGCTACCTCGGCGACGACGCCGTGGCCGCGAAGGGCATCGGGCGGTTGAACGTGCTCGACCTGCAGGTGCAGATCCGGCGGACCCCGAAGCCGGTCGTCGCGATGGTGGCCGGCTACGCGGTCGGCGGCGGCCACGTGCTGCACGTGGTGTGCGACCTCACGATCGCGGCGGACAACGCGCGCTTCCAGCAGACGGGCCCGCGGGTCGGCTCGTTCGACGGTGGCTACGGCTCGGGCCTGCTGGCGCGCCAGATCGGCCAGAAGCGGGCCCGCGAGATCTGGTTCCTGTGCAAGCAGTACGGCGCCGACCAGGCCTTGGAGTGGGGCCTGGTCAACGCCGTGGTGCCGCTGGCCGAGCTCGAGGAGGAGACGGTCGCCTGGTGCCGGCAGATGCTCCAGCACTCCCCGTTGTCGTTGCGCCTGCTCAAGGCGAGCATGAACGCGGCGGACGACGGCCTCGCGGGGGTGCAGCAGCTCGCCGGTGACGCGACCTTGCTCTTCTACCTCACCGAGGAGGCGCAAGAGGGACGCAACGCCTACCAGCAGCACCGCCGTCCCGACTTCAGCCAGTTCCCCAAGCGACCCTGACCGGTGATCGCTGCCTGCCCTCCGGCGAACCTCGACCGTGGTCCGGCGAACCTCGCCCGTCCGCAGCCGTGAGCGACCTGCGTGAGCCCCTGCCGGCCCTGGCCGAGCTGCTCGACGGCCTGCAGGTGGTCACGCTGCCGCTGACCACCAGGTTCCGCGGCATCGGGCAGCGTGAGGTGGCACTGATCCAGGGGCCGGCCGGGTGGGGGGAGTTCGCGCCGTTCCTCGAGTACGGGCCGCAGGAGTCCGCCCGCTGGCTCGCCGCCGCCGTCGAGGCTGCGTGGCTGGCGTGGCCGGCGCCGCTGCGGGCGACGGTCCCGGTCAACGCGATCATCCCGGCCGTGCCGGTCGAGCGCGCCGTCGAGCTCCTGCGGCAGTCCGGCGGCTGCCGCACGGCCAAGGTGAAGGTGGCTGAACCCGGACAGTCCTTCGACGAGGACCTCGCGCGGGTCGCGGCGGTCCGGTCAGCGCTGGACGAGGAGGGCCCCGGCGGGCGGCTGCGTGTCGATGCCAACGGTGGCTGGTCGGTGCCCGAGGCCACCACCGCTCTCACCGAGCTCGCCGCGTTCGACCTCGAGTACGCGGAGCAGCCGTGCGCGACCCTGGCCGAGCAGGCCGCGCTGCGCCGGCTGGTCGACGTCCCGCTCGCCGCCGACGAAGGCGTCCGGAAGGCGGCCGACCCGCAGCACGTCCCGTACCTGCGGGAGGCCGCCGACCTGGTGGTGCTGAAGGTCGCACCGCTCGGTGGCGTCCGGCCGGCGCTCGCGCTGGCTGCCTCGTACGGCTTGCCCGCGGTGGTCTCCAGCGCGCTCGACACCTCGGTCGGATTGGCGGCCGGGGTCGCGCTGGCGGCCGCGTTGCCGACCCTGGAGCATGCGTGCGGGCTCGGCTCGGGCCGGTTGCTCGCAGCGGACGTCGTACGGGACCGGCTCCTCCCGCAGGGTGGTGAGCTGCCGGTCGTCCGGCCGGAGCCGGACGCGTCGTTGCTGCTGCAGCACCAGGCGACGGCCGACCGGATCGCCTGGTGGGCCTCGCGACTGAGCTCGGCGTACGACAGCATGATCACCTCATGACCGGCACCGAGGCAGCCGCAGCGGGCGGCCCCATCCGTGCGGCCGCGATCGTCGTCGACGCGAGCCGGCCCTCGCAGGCCCTGGCCGAGGTGGTGGTCGACGAGCTGATCCGCTGCGGCGTCGGTGAGGCAGTGCTCTCGCCAGGGTCCCGCTCTGCTCCGTTGGCCTTCGCGCTGCAGGCGGCCGACGCCGCCGGCCGGATCCGGCTGCACGTGCGGATCGACGAGCGGTCCGCGGGCTTCCTGGCGCTCGGACTCGCGAAGGCGTCCGGGCAGCCGGTGGTCGTGGTGACGACGTCAGGCACCGCCGCGGCGAACGTGCACCCTGCGGTGCTGGAGGCGAGCGAGTCCGGGGTGCCGCTGCTGGTGCTGACCGCGGACCGCCCGCCGGAGCTGCGGGCGACGGGGGCGAGCCAGACGGTGGACCAGCTCGGGCTCTACGGCACGGGCGTCCGGATGTTCCACGAGGTGGGCGTCCCGCGGGCCGAGCCAGGCCAAGCGCGCTACTGGCGCGCGCTGGTCTGCCGGGCGAGCGCGTCCGCCCGCGGGACGCTGACCGACGACCCCGGGCCGGTCCACCTCAACCTGGCCTTCACCGAGCCGCTGGTCCCGGCCACCGGAGCAGTCGTCGAGCCTTGGCCTGACTCGCTCGACGGGCGCCAGGACGGCGCTCCCTGGACGGCGGTCGAGGCGCTCACCCGGGTGGCTGTGGCGGCAGACGACTGGCCGGAGCGGACGCTCGTCGTCGTCGGTGACGCGCCGCCAGCGATGGGCGAGGCAGCTGTCTCGCTGGCTGAGGCCCGCGGCTGGCCGATCCTCGCCGAGCCGTCGTCGGGTGCGCGGCACGGACCCAACGCGCTGCGGCTGGGCCACCTCCTGCTCGGAGCCGAAGGCTGGTTCGCGCAGCGTCGACCCGACCGGGTGCTCGTGGTCGGTCATCCCACGCTGCACCGGCAGGTGACCGCGCTGCTGCGCGACCCCGCCACCGACATCGTCGTGGCAGCGCCGGGCGCGCGATGGGCGGACGCCGGCCGCAGCGCCGGCACCGTGCTCGCAGGCGTCCCGGTCCAGCTCGGGCATCGCCCGCACCGCGACGCCGCCTGGCTGGCAGCCTGGCTCGCCGCCGACGCGGTGGCGGTCGCTGCCGCTGAGGGCACCCCGAGTCCCGACCTCGGCCCGAGCGAGGCGACGGTGGCGGCCGCCCTGCTCGAAGCCCTGCCCGCCGGCGCGCTGCTCGTGGCGGGGTCGTCCATGCCGGTGCGCGACCTGGGCACCGCGGCGCCCCGGGACGCCGTGACCGTGCTCGCCAACCGTGGGGCCGCGGGCATCGACGGCACTGTCTCGACGGCCGTCGGCGCCGCGTTGGCGTGGCAGCAGTCCGGGGGAGGCAAGGCCTTCGCCCTCCTCGGCGACCTCACCTTCCTGCACGACGCGAACGGGCTGGTGCTCGGCGCGGACGAGCCGGTACCCGACCTCACCCTCGTGGTGGTCAACAACGACGGCGGTGCGATCTTCGCGCTCCTCGAGCAGGGCGCGCCGGAGCACGCCGCCGCCTACGAGCGGATCTTCGGCACTCCGCACGGGGTGGATCTGGCCGCCCTCTGCGGCGCGACCGCGACGCCGCACACCAGGGTCAGCTCGACGGCCGAGCTCGTGGCTGCGGTGCTGGACCCGAGGGCCGGACTCCAGGTGGTCGAGATCCGGACCGACCGCAGGAACGCGCGCGCCCTCGCGGCCAGCACCAGACGGGCCGTCGACGCAGCACTCGCACGCATGTCTGCGCCAGGGACCGGCTAGCCAGGTCGTCCCCGGTCGGCGGTCGCCTGTCCCTCAGCTCTCCAACGCCCACCGCATGGGCTGCAGCTTGGCTGCGGCCTCCGCGAGCTCCGACGGCGCGTCGGACCCAGCGACGATGCCGCAGCCGGCGAACAGTCGTGCCGTCGGCCCGTCGAGGGCGGCACAGCGCAGCGCGATGCCGAGCTCGCCGTCGCCGCGGCCGTCGAGCCAGCCGACCGGACCTGCGTAGCGCCCGCGGTCCATGCCCTCCAGCTCCCGGATCACCTGCATCGCCTGCGCCGTCGGCGTGCCGCACACGGCGGCCGTGGGGTGGAGCTCGGCAGCGAGGTCGAGCACGCTGGCGCCGTCGGTGAGCCGACCGGCGACGTCGGTCGCGAGATGCTGGACGTTCGCGAGCCGCAGCACCGTCGGATGATCGGGCACCTCGAGGTCGACGCAGTGGGCTCCGAGCGCCGCAGCGACCGACCCGACGGCCAGCTCGTGCTCCTCGAGGTCCTTGTCGGAGCCCAGCAGGGCGGCGGCCAGCTCGGCGTCGATCTCGTCGTCCCCGAGGCGCTGCACGGTGCCGGCGAGCACCCGGGAGGTCACCCGGTCACCGATCCGCCGCACCAGCAGTTCGGGCGTCGCGCCGACCAGACCGTCCACCGCGAAGGTCCAGCAGGACGGGTAGCGATCAGCCAGCCGCAGCAGGAGGTGCCGCTGGTCGAGCGGGGCGGCCGCGGTCGCCACGACGTCGCGGGCGAGCACGACCTTCTCCAGGCCGCCGGACTCCGCGCTGCCGCCGAGCGAGATGCGGCCGACCGCCTGCCGGACCGCGTCCATCCACTCCTGCTCGCTGACCGATCCCTGGCGGTAGGAGACGTCGACCGGAGCCCGGACCGCCTCGACGCCGCCCAGGACGGCCGCGGCGTCGAGCTCCCCGACGACGGTCAGCCAGGTCAGGCCCGACCCGCGGCCGACCACGACCCGCGGGACGACCACGACCGAGCTGCTGGCCTGCGGGTCGAACCCGAACGAGACGAACGCGACCGGGCCGGATCCCGGGACGCGGAGGGGGTCGTCGACGACCAGCGTCTCGCGGGTCTGCTCCCACCAGCGCTGCGCGGCGGCGAAACGATCAGGTCCCGTCAGCTCCGTCCGTGCGATCTCGCCCCACCCGACCAGGCCGTCGCCGCCTCTGGTCCAGGCCAGGCTGGGTCCGGCGGGGAGCAGCGTCAGGAGCGGGTCGGAGCGCTCGAGGAGCACGGTGCGCACGGACGTCGGCGCAGTCACGGAGGCGGTAGACACGGCGAGCCAAGGGTAGGCCCCAGCGCCGGACGGCACAGCCCGGACTGGCGCAGAACCCTGCGCGCTGCCCTGCACCCGCGCACCGCCTAGGCTCCGGGCATGGAGCTCGCAGGGTCGGTGGTGGTCGTCACGGGTGCCGGGCGTGGCATCGGCGCTGGGCTCGCCCGCCGGCTCGCTGCCGAAGGCGCTCACGGCCTTGCCGTGGTGGACCTCGACGCCGACGCCGCAGCGGACGTTGCTGCGGAGCTCCGGTCCGCCTATCCCGAGCTCGCCGTCCTCGATCTCGCGGCCGACGTCTCCGACGCCGTCCAGGTCGGCGAGCTCGTGCGGCGCACCGAGGCCGAGCTCGGCCCGGTCGACCTCTTCATCGCCAATGCCGGCATCGGTGGCGGCGGCGGGCTGGAGGCGCCCGACGAGGTGTGGGCGCGCTCGTGGGCGGTCAACGTCATGTCGCACGTGGTAGCAGCCCGCGCGGTGGTACCCGCGATGGTCGAGCGCGGGCACGGCGGTTTCGTGACGACCGCGAGCGCAGCCGGTCTCCTGACGAACCTCGGGAACGCGCCCTACTCGGTGACCAAGCACGGAGCCGTCGCCTTCGCCGAGTGGCTGGCGATCACCTACGGCGAGCAGGGCCTGTACGTCGCCTGCATCTGCCCGATGGGTGTGGACACGGACCTCCTGCGGGACGGCCTGGACACCCTCGAAGGCGCGAGCGTCGCCGCGCTGCCGGTGCTGACGGTCGAGGACGCCTGCGACCGCATCGTGGACGGCCTGCGGGCTGGCCGGTTCCTCATCCTCACGCACCCCGAGACAAGTCACTACGAGCAGAACAGGACCGCCGACCGCGAACGCTGGCTCGACGGCATGCGCCGCGCCCAGCGCCAGGTGCTGGCCTCGCTGGGAAGGCGAGACGCATGAGCCGCGCGCGGCTGGACAAGCAGCCGCACGAGGTCGCCGAGATGTTCGACGGGGTGGCTGCCAGGTACGACATCACCAACGACGTGCTGTCGGCCGGCCAGACCCGCTCGTGGCGCAAGGCCGTGCTGCGGGCGGTCGACCCCCGACCAGGGCAGGTGGTCCTCGACCTCGCCGCCGGGACCGGGACCTCGAGCGTGCCCTTCGCCGAGGCCGGCGCGACGGTGGTGCCGTGCGACTTCTCGCTGGGGATGCTCCGGGTCGGGAAGTCCCGGCAGCCCCGCCTCGCCTTCGTCGCCGGTGACGCCCTGCGACTGCCCTTCGCGGACGCCTCGTTCGACGCCGTCACGCTCTCCTTCGGCCTGCGGAACGTGCAGGACACCGAGGGCGCACTGCGCGAGCTCCGCCGGGTGACGAGGGTCGGCGGCCGGCTCGTGGTCTGCGAGTTCAGCCAGCCGACCTGGCCGCCCTTCCGGACGCTGTACCTGGAGTACCTGATGAAGGCGCTCCCCGAGGTGGCCCGGGTGGTGTCGAGCAACCCCGACGCGTACGTGTACCTCGCCGAGTCGATCAGCGACTGGCCGGCCCAGGCCGAGCTCGCTGCCGTCGTCGCGTCAGCCGGCTGGGGCTCGGTCGGCTGGCGGAACCTCACCGGCGGCATCGTCGCGCTGCACCGAGCGACTCGCCTCAGCTGATCGGTCGGCCTAGGATGAGACCGGCCTCGTGAACGAATTCACAAGTGCACGCGGAGCGGTCGAGGTGCCGCCCCGGGAAGTCCGGGCCGACACCCTGCACCAGCCGATGCAGGCACCCGATCCAAGGCCCGACAACAGATGCAGGGGAGCGTCGTGAGCAGTCCAGAGGCGTCCGTGCCACAGGATGCGGACGTGATCGTGGTGGGTGCCGGTCCTGCCGGGTCGACCACGGCCTTCCACCTTGCCCAGTCCGGGCTCGACGTCCTGCTCCTCGAGAAGACCGCCTTCCCGCGCGAGAAGGTCTGCGGCGACGGCCTGACGCCCCGCGCGGTGAAGTCGCTGATCTCGCTGGGAGTCGACATCTCCGCGGAGTCCGGCTGGATCCGGAACAAGGGCCTGCGCATCATCGGCGGCGGCCACACCCTCGAGCTCGACTGGCCCGACCTCGCCGACTACCCCTCGTTCGGCCTGGTGCGCTCGCGGATGGACTTCGACGAGACCCTCGCCCGCGCCGCGCAGAAGGCCGGCGCCCGGCTGCACGAGCGCGCCGCGGTCACCGGCCCTGTCCTCGACGCCGCCGGCCGGGTGAGCGGCGTGACGGTGCGCCACCTGGACGAGGACGGCAAGAAGGGCCCGGAGACCACCTACCGGGCGCCGCTGGTGGTCGCGGCCGACGGCAACTCGTCCCGGCTCTCCCTCGCGGTCGGGCTGCGCCCGCGCGACGACCGGCCGATGGGCGTCGCGGTCCGCACCTACTACACCAGCCCGCGCCACGAGGACGACTACCTCGAGTCCTGGCTCGAGCTCTGGGACTACTCGGGCGACAAGCCTCGCCTGCTGCCCGGCTACGGCTGGGTGTTCGGCGTCGGGCGACGGCACCTCGAACGTCGGGCTCGGGATCCTCAACACCAGCAAGGCGTTCCAGAACGTCGACTACAAGGCGCTCCTCAAGGGCTGGCTCGACCACACGCCGGCCGAGTGGGGCTACCGCGAGGAGAACATGACGCAGCCGGTGCGCGGCGCGGCCCTGCCGATGGGGTTCAACCGGCAGCCGCACTACCGCAGCGGCCTGCTGCTGGTCGGTGACGCCGGCGGGATGGTGAACCCCTTCAACGGCGAGGGCATCGCGTACGCGATGGAGTCCGGCGCGCTGGCCGCCGAGATCATCGCCCAGGCGTTGGGCCGCGAGACCACCGACGGCCGCGAGCGCGCCCTGGAGGCCTACCCCGTCGCGCTCAAGGACGTCTACGGCGGCTACTACACGCTGGGCCGGCTGTTCGTGAAGCTCATCGGGAACCCGAACGTGATGCGGCTGGCGACGCAGAAGGGCCTGAGCCACACCACCCTCATGCGCTTCACCCTGAAGATGCTCGCCAACCTGACCGACGCCCACGACGGCGATGTCATGGACCGCATCGTCAACGGCCTCAGCCGCGTCACCCCGGCAGCATGAGCAGCCACCGCGGACGGCCTGGTTGCGACGCGCCGCAGGGTGGGCGCCGCGCCCGGTGGCAGGCGGCGTCAACGGCACTCCCCGTCGGTCCTAGGATGAGCACGGCCGAGGGATCACCGAGCGCGCACGACCACCACACGTACGACACGGAGGGGCCGGCATGAGCAACGTCACCGTTCCGATCCTGGTGCTGGGCATCCTCGGTGCCGGCTTCGCCGTGTTCTCGGTGGTCGCGGGGGCGCTGTCCGGCCCCAAGCGCTACAACCGCGCCAAGCTCGACGCGTACGAGTGCGGGATCGAGCCCACCCCGCAGCCGATCGGCGGCGGCCGTTTCCCGGTCAAGTACTACCTGACGGCGATGCTCTTCATCCTGTTCGACATCGAGATCGTCTTCCTCTACCCCTGGGCCGTCGCGTTCGACCGCTTCGGCCTGTTCGGCCTCATCGAGATGGTCCTGTTCATCGTGACGCTGGCCGTCGCCTACGCCTACGTCTGGCGCCGCGGCGGTCTCGAGTGGGACTGACCGTCCCCGGAAGCGGAGAAGCCTGATGGGTCTGGAGGAGAAGCTCCCGAGCGGGATCCTGCTCACCAGCGTCGAGAAGCTCGCCGGGTACGCCCGCAAGTCCTCGTTGTGGCCTGCGACGTTCGGTCTCGCGTGCTGCGCGATCGAGATGATGGCCACCGGTGCCGGTCGCTATGACCTCGCGCGCTTCGGCATGGAGGTCTTCCGTGCCTCGCCGCGCCAGGCCGACCTCATGATCGTCGCGGGCCGGGTCAGCCAGAAGATGGCCCCGGTCGTCCGGCAGATCTACGACCAGATGCCAGAGCCGCGCTGGGTCATCGCGATGGGCGTCTGCGCGTCCTCCGGCGGGATGTTCAACAACTACGCCGTCGTGCAGGGCGTGGACCACGTCGTGCCGGTCGACATGTACCTGCCCGGCTGTCCGCCGCGCCCCGAGATGCTCATGGACGCGATCCTGAAGCTGCACGAGAAGATCCTCGACGAGAAGCTCGGCTCGCAGCGCCGCAAGGAGGTCGCGAGCTCGAGCAGCTCGCGCTGACCGCGACGCCGACCAGCGAGATGAAGGGCCTGCTGCGGTGACCGAGCCCACCCAGCCGGACGACGCCACCGCCACCCTCCCGACCACGGAGGAGCCAGGCGTCCAGCAGGGCCCGCTCGTCGGTGGTGAGGTCGTCGACCACCGCCGCGGCATGTTCGGCGTGCACGACTCGGGCGACACCTCCGGCTACGGCGGTCTGCGCCGCTCGGTGGCGCTGCCGGGGGCGACCCCGCGCCCGTACGGCGGCTGGTTCGACGCCGTCGCCGACCGCCTGATCGAGGTCGTCCCTGAGCTACGGCGACGCCGTCGAGGCCGTCGTCGTCGACCGCGGACGAGATCACCTTCCACGTGCACCGAGACCACCTCCTGTCCTTCGTGCAGCACCTGCGCGACGACCCGCTGCTGCGGTTCGAGATGTGCATCGGGGGTCAGTCGGCGTGCACTTCCCGAACGAGGTCGGCCGCGAGCTCCACGCCGTCTACCCGTTCCTGTCGATCACGCACAACCGGCGGGTGCGGGTCGAGGTGTCGGTCGCCACGGACGACGCCACGATCCCCTCGATCGTCGCGGTCTACCCGACCAACGACTGGCACGAGCGCGAGACCTGGGACTTCTTCGGCATCGAGTTCGCCGGGCACCCCGCGCTCACCCGGATCCTGATGCCCGACGACTGGCCGGGCCACCCTCAGCGCAAGGACTACCCGCTGGGGGGCATCGCCGTCGAGTACAAGGGGGCGGACGTCCCGCCGCCGGACGAGCGGAGGTCGTACTCCTGATGACCACCACCTACGAGTCCGCGGACGGCACCGCGGCACCCGCCGACGCCTACGCCGGCTCACGCGAGACCACCGAGGGCACGGTCTACACCGTGACCGGCCAGGACTGGGACTCCGTCGTGCAGGGCGTGGCCTCCGAGCACGCCGAGCGCATCATCGTGAACATGGGCCCCCAGCACCCGTCGACGCACGGCGTGCTCCGGCTCATCCTCGAGATCGAGGGCGAGTCGGTCACCGAGGCCAGGGTCGGCATCGGCTACCTCCACACCGGCATCGAGAAGAACCTCGAGTACCGCAACTGGGTGCAGGGCACCACGTTCGTCACCCGGATGGACTACCTCTCGCCGTTCTTCAACGAGACCGCGTACTGCCTGGGCGTCGAGAAGCTGCTGGGGATCACCGACCAGATCCCCGAGCGCGCGAGCGTCATCCGGGTCATGCTCATGGAGCTCAACCGCATCTCCTCGCACCTGGTCGCGCTCGCGACCGGCGGCATGGAGCTCGGCGCGCTCACCGCGATGATCTTCGGCTTCCGCGAGCGCGAGACGGTGCTCGACCTCTTCGAGCTCGTCACCGGCCTGCGGATGAACCACGCGTTCATCCGTCCGGGCGGCGTCGCGCAGGACCTCCCGCCGGGGGCCGTGGACAAGATCGCCGAGAGCGTGGCGTTGCTGCGCCGCAACTTCAAGGACACCGCGGACCTCCTCGTCGACACCGGCATCTGGCGGCAGCGCACCGAGGGCATCGGGTACCTCGACCTCGTCGGCTGCATGGCGCTCGGCATCACCGGGCCGGTCCTGCGGGCCACCGGCCTGCCGCACGACCTCCGCAAGTCCCAGCCCTACTGCGGCTACGAGACCTACGACTTCGAGGTCATCACCAAGGACACCTGCGACGCGTTCGGGCGGTTCCTCATCAGGCTCGAGGAGATGGGTGAGTCGCTGAAGATCGTCGAGCAGTGCCTCGACAAGCTCACCCCCGGCCCGGTGATGGTCGAGGACCGCAAGATCGCCTGGCCCTCCCAGCTCGCGCTCGGCTCGGACGGCATGGGCAACTCGCTCGACCACATCCGGCACATCATGGGTGAGTCGATGGAGGCCCTGATCCACCACTTCAAGCTGGTCACCGAGGGCTTCCACGTCCCGGCCGGCCAGGTGTACCAGGCCGTCGAGTCGCCACGCGGCGAGCTCGGCGTCCACATGGTCTCCGACGGCGGCACCCGCCCGTACCGTGTGCACTTCCGCGATCCCTCGTTCACCAACCTGCAGGCAACCGCGGCGATGTGCGAAGGCGGCCAGGTGGCTGACGTCATCGCGGCGGTCGCCGAGCATCGACCCCGTCATGGGCGGAGTAGACCGGTAGCAATGTCCGAGACCCCCACCGCGTCCGCCGGCACGGCTGTGTCCAGCCCTGCCTACAGCGAGACGACCATCGCCGAGCTCCGCGCGATCATCGCCCGGTACCCCCGTCCCCGGTCGGCGCTGCTGCCGATGCTGCACCTCGTGCAGTCGGTGGACGGCTACGTCACCCCCGAGGGCATCGCGACCTGCGCCGACCTCCTCGGGCTGTCCACCGCCGAGGTCTCGGCCGTCACCACCTTCTACACGATGTACAAGCGGCGCCCGGTCGGCACCTACGACGTCGGCGTCTGCACCAACACCCTCTGCGCGGTGATGGGCGGCGACGCGATCTTCGCCGCGCCTCAAGGACCACCTCGACGTCGGGAACGACGAGACCACCGAGGACGGCGTCCTCACCCTCGAGCACATCGAGTGCAACGCCGCCTGCGACTACGCCCCGGTGGTGATGGTCAACTGGGAGTTCTTCGACAACCAGACCGTCGCAGAGCGCGAAGGACCTCGTCGACCGGCTCCGCTCCGGGGACGAGGTCGTCTCGACCCGAGGGCCGAAGCTCTGCAGCTTCAAGCAGGTCGAGCGCGTGCTCGCCGGGTTCCCCGACGGGCTCGCAGGCGACGGCCCCTCGGCCGGTCCGGCCACCTTGATCGGCCTGCAGATGGCGCACGACCGGGGCGAGCACGCCCCCGAGCGCACCGCCTGCCGCTGCCGCGCCCGACCACGCCGACGTCCCGAAGGAGAGCTGAGCATGGAGCTCACCCCCGTCCTGTCGGCGCACTGGGACGAAGCCGACTCCTTCACCCTGGCCGGCTACCAGCGGCACGAGGGGCTACGACGCCCTGCGCTCGGCGCTGACCCAGGAGCCGGACGCGTTGATCCAGCTCGTCAAGGACTCCGGCCTGCGCGGGCGCGGCGGCGCCGGCTTCCCGACCGGCATGAAGTGGAGCTTCATCCCGCAGGGCGACGGCAAGCCGCACTACCTGGTGGTCAACGCGGACGAGTCCGAGCCAGGCACCTGCAAGGACATCCCGCTGATGATGGCGAACCCGCACGTGCTGGTGGAGGGTGTCGCGATCGCCTGCTACGCGATCAGGTCGAACCACGCCTTCATCTACATCCGCGGCGAGGTCGTGCAGGTCGTCCGCCGGGTGCAGGCCGCGGTGCAGGAGGCCTACGACGCCGGCTTCCTCGGCAAGGACATCCTGGGCAGCGGCTTCGACCTCGACGTCACCGTGCACGCCGGGGCGGGCGCGTACATCTGCGGCGAGGAGACGGCACTGCTGGACTCCCTCGAGGGCCTGCGCGGCCAGCCGCGGCTGCGTCCGCCGTTCCCCGCCATCGCCGGCCTCTACGCCTGCCCGACGGTGGTCAACAACGTCGAGTCCATCGCGAGCGTGCCGTCCATCGTGCGCAACGGCGCGGCCTGGTTCTCCTCGATGGGGACCGAGAAGTCGGCCGGCTTCACGCTGTACTCGCTGTCGGGGCACGTCGTGAACCCCGGCCAGTACGAGGCCCCGCTCGGCATCACGCTGCGCGAGCTGCTCGAGCTCTCCGGTGGGGTCCGGGAGAACCACGAGCTCAAGTTCTGGACGCCGGGCGGCTCGTCGACCCCGCTGCTGACGGCCGAGCACCTCGACGAGCCGCTGGACTACGAGGGCATGGTCGGGGCCGGTTCGATGCTCGGCACCAAGGCGTTGCAGATCTTCGACGAGACCACCTGCGTGGTGCGGGCGGTGCTGCGCTGGACCGAGTTCTACAAGCACGAGTCCTGCGGCAAGTGCACCCCGTGCCGCGAGGGCACCTACTGGCTGGTGAAGATCCTGGACCGGCTCGAGCGCGGCGAGGGCACCGAGGCCGACCTCGACACCCTCCTCGACCTCTCGGACAACATCATGGGTCGCGCGTTCTGCGCTCTCGGCGACGGCGCGACCAGCCCCATCACGTCGTCCATCCAGTACTTCCGTGACGAGTACATCGCGCACGTCACGGGTGGCGGATGTCCCTTCGACCCCGTCGCCTCGACCGTCTTCGCGGGAGCCCACGCCTGATGACCGTCACCACGACCACCCCGCCAGCCAGTGGCGCGCCGGTGCCAGCCGACCACGTCTCGCTGAGCATCGACGGCATCGAGCTCAGCGTGCCCAAGGGCACGCTGGTCATCCGGGCCGCTGAGCTCCTCGGCATCGCGATCCCGCGGTTCTGCGACCACCCGCTGCTCGACCCCGTCGGTGCCTGCCGGCAGTGCCTGGTGGACGTCGAGGGGCAGCGCAAGCCGCTGGCCTCCTGCACCACCACGGTGACCGAGGGGATGGTGGTCCGCACCCAGCTCACCTCGCCGGTGGCCGAGAAGGCGCAGCGCGGTGTCATGGAGATGCTGCTCATCAACCACCCGCTGGACTGCCCCGTCTGCGACAAGGGCGGCGAGTGCCCGCTGCAGAACCAGGCGATGTCCAACGGTCGGGGCGAGACCCGGTTCATCGAGGCCAAGCGGACGTTCCCGAAGCCCATCCCGTTGTCGTCGCAGGTCCTGCTGGACCGCGAGCGTTGCGTCTCGTGCGCGCGGTGCACCCGGTTCGCTGCCCAGATCGCCGGTGACCCCTTCATCGAGCTCATCGAGCGCGGCACCCAGCAGCAGGTCGGCATCGAGGCCACCCAGCCGTTCAACTCCTACTTCTCGGGCAACACCGTCCAGATCTGCCCGGTCGGCGCGTTGACCGGCACGGCCTACCGCTTCCGCTCCCGCCCGTTCGACCTCGTCTCGACGCCGACCGCGCTGCGAGCACTGCGCGTCCGGCTGCTCGCTCCGCACGGACCACCGCCGCGGCGTCGTGCTGCGGCGGATGGCCTCGAACGACCCCGCGGTCAACGAGGAGTGGAACTGCGACAAGGGTCGCTGGGCCTTCACCTACGCCGCGCAGGGTGACCGGATCACCACCCCGCTGGTCCGCGACGCCGCCGGTGAGCTCGTGCCGACCTCGTGGCCGGACGCCCTCGACGTCGCCGCCCGCGGCCTGGAAGCCGCGCGTGCTCGTGGTGTGGGCGTGCTGGTCGGCGGCCGGGTCACGGTCGAGGACGCCTACGCGTACAGCAAGCTCGCCCGGCTCGCCCTCGGCACCAACGACATCGACTTCCGGTCGCGCCCGCACTCCGCGGAGGAGGCCGACTTCCTGGCTGCGCACGTCGCCGGGGTTCCCCTCGGCTCGGCCGCGACCTACGCGGACCTCGAGACCGCACCGCTCGTCCTCCTGGTCGGTCTGGAGGCCGAGGAGGAGTCGCCGATGGTGTACCTGCGGCTCCGCAAGGTCGCAGGCAAGCGCGCGCTCAAGGTCGTCTCCATCGCCGCCCTGGCCTCGCGCGGGCTCGACCGCACCAGTGGCACGCTGCTCGCAGCGGCGCCGGGCACCGAGCCCGTCGTGCTGGGTTCCCTGGAGAGCACCGACGGTGAGGGTCCGGTGGCGGAGACCGCGCGCGCTGCTCCGCGAGCCCGGAGCGGTGGTGCTCGTCGGCGAACGCATGGCGAGCGTGCCGGGCGCCTTGAGCGCGGTGGCCCGGCTGGTCGGCGCGACCGGCGCCAAGCTCGGCTGGGTCCCTCGTCGCTCGGGCGAGCGCGGTGCGCTCGACGCCGGCGCGCTCCCCTCGCTTCTTCCCGGCGGCCGGCCGGTCGCCGATGCAGCCGCACGCGTCGACACCGCGACCGTCTGGGGCGTGGGCTCGTTGCCCGCCGAGCCCGGGCGGGACACGGCCGGCATCCTCGCCGCGGCAGCGACCGGTGAGCTCGGCGCCCTGCTCGTCGGGGGTGTCGAGGTCAGCGACCTCGCCGATCCGCAAGCGGCGCTCGCAGCGCTCGAGGCCGTGCCGTTCCTGGTCAGCCTGGAGGTCCGCGCCAGTGCGGTGACCGCACGCGCCGACGTCGTCCTGCCCGTCGCTCCGGTGAGCGAGAAGGCCGGCACGTTCCTGGACTGGGAGGGCCGCCCGCGCAGCTTCGACCTCGTGCTCCGCGAGGCCGGCTCGATGAGCGACGGCCGGGTCCTGGACATGCTCGGCTTCGAGCTCGGGCTGAGCCTGGGGGTCGGCTCGGTCGCCGACGCCCGCCGCGAGCTCGCCGAGCTCGAGGGCTGGAGCGGCAGCAGGGTCGCCGCTCCCACGGTGTCCAGCCACGCCGGCACGCCCGCCGACGGCGACTTCGTCGTCCTCGCCACCTGGCACCACCTGCTGGACGCCGGGCGCATGCAGGACGGCGAGCCCTACCTCGCAGGCACCGCCCCGGTCGCGGTGGCGAGGGTGTCGGGCGAGACGGCGCGTCGGGTCGGCGCCACGGACGCCCCAGGGCTGACGGTGAGCACCGAGCGTGGGAGCATCACGCTGCCGCTGGTGATCAGCGACGAGATGCCTGACGGCGTCGTGTGGCTTCCCACGAACTCCGTGGGGGCGCCGGTACGACAGGCCCTCGCCGCGGACCACGGCTCGACGGTACGGATCGCCCCAGCCTCGGGAGGTGTCGCGTGATCGCTGCATCGATGCTGCCGATGCTGGTGGGCGCCGACACCACCAGCACCGACGAGGTTCCCCTGGGCTTCTTCGGCCTGGACCCGTGGTGGCTCATCGTCATCAAGGCCGTCGCGATCTTCATCATCCTGGTGCTGCTGACCCTGTTCAACATCTGGGGCGAGCGACGCGTGGTCGCGCGCATGCAGCAGCGCATCGGCCCGAACCGGGTCGGCCCGTTCGGCCTGCTCCAGGGCCTGATGGACGGCATCAAGCTGGCGCTCAAGGAGGACATCGTCCCGAAGGCCGCCGACAAGGCGGTCTTCATCATCGCGCCGTTGCTGGCTGCGATCCCTGCCTTCCTGACCTGGGCTGTCATCCCGATCGGGCCCAGGGTGTCGATCTTCCACCACTGGACGCCGCTGCAGCTGACGGACTTCCCGGTGGCGGTGCTCTACGTCATCGCGATCGCCTCGATCGGCATCTACGGCATCGTGCTCGCCGGCTGGTCCAGCGGCTCGACCTACCCGCTGCTCGGTGGCCTGCGCTCCAGCGCCCAGATGATCAGCTACGAGATCCCGATGGGGCTCTCGTTCGTGGCGGTCTTCCTCTACACCGGGTCCATGTCGACGTCGGCCATCGTGGACGCGCAGGCGTCAGGTGGCACGGCGCACGTCTTCGGGCACACCTGGGACCTCCCGTCCTGGTACGCGATCATCTTGTTCCCGTCCTTCGTCATCTACCTCGTGTCGATGGTCGGCGAGACGAACCGCGCCCCGTTCGACCTCCCCGAGGCCGAGGGCGAGCTCGTCGGTGGTTTCCACACCGAGTACTCGTCGCTGAAGTTCGCGATGTTCTTCCTGGCCGAGTACATCAACCTGGTCACCGTCTCGGCGCTGGCCACCACGCTGTTCCTCGGCGGCTGGCGTGCCCCGTGGCCGATCTCACTGTGGGCCGACGCCAACACCGGCTGGTGGCCGGTCCTGTGGTTCTTCGGCAAGCTGCTCGCCTTCGTCTTCGTCTTCATCTGGCTGCGCGGCACGCTGCCCCGGATGCGCTACGACCAGTTCATGCGGATCGGCTGGAAGGTCCTCATCCCGGTCTCGCTGGTGTGGATCGTCTGTGCGGCCGGCATCCGGATCTCCCGTCAGCAGCACCTCGACACCAAACCGCTGCTCATCGCGGTGGTCGCGGTCCTGATCGTGCTCCTCGCGCTCAGCGTGGTGTTCCCGGGAGGCTCGGACACGGACGACGACGACCAGGCCGACGAGGTCGACCCGCACGGCACCATCGGTGGCCGGGTCAGCGAGGACACCGCCCCGGCTGTCGGGTGGACTGGGCCGGCCTCGGCGCAACCGGGCGGGTTCCCCGGCGGATACCCTGTCCCGCCGATGCCCGGCAAGACGCAGGTCGACGCCCGGCCGCACGCCACCCTGACAGCAACGACCGCAACGACAGTGCTCGTGGACCCCGCGGACCACGACGTCGAAGAGGAGCCCTCCGGTGACTGACGTGAAGCTCCCCGGCAAGGGTTTCGGGGTGACCTTCCGGACGATGTTCAAGAAGGTCACCACCGAGCTCTACCCGGAGGAGAAGAAGCCGACAGCGCCGCGGTACCACGGTCGGCACGTGCTGAACCGGCACCCGGACGGCCTCGAGAAGTGCATCGGCTGCGAGCTGTGCGCGTGGGCCTGCCCGGCGGACGCTATCTACGTCGAAGGCGCCGCCCAACACCGACGAGCACCGCATGTCACCGGGTGAGCGCTACGGCCGCGTCTACCAGATCAACTATCTGCGCTGCATCTTCTGCGGCCTGTGCATCGAGGCCTGCCCGACGCGTGCGCTGACCATGAGCAACGAGTACGAGCTCGCGGACGACAACCGCGCCGACCTCATCTTCGAGAAGAAGGACCTCCTCGCGCCCCTGCTCGGCGGCATGCTGGCGCCGCCGCACGCGATGGTGCCGGGCACCACCGAGCGCGACTACTACCAGGGCCGGGTCACCCAGGCAGTTCCGGAGCAGCACCCCAGCACGGACCTCGACCCCGCCGTCCTCGAGGCCGACCCGTTCGGTCCGCACGCCCCGCAGGCAGCCACCGACGCCGCCACCGAGGCGGCCGCTGACGAAGCCACCGGGACCGCCGGTGCAGCAGCCGGTGGAGCAGACCCGGACCTCACCGCTGGCGTGGACGGTGACGCCCGATGAGCGCGACCACCCTGCTGGCGTCGTCGACCATGGGCGAGGAGATCGCGTTCTGGATCGTCGCCCCGCTGGCGCTCCTCGGCGCCCTGATGATGGTGCTCAGCCGCAAGGCCGTGCACGCCGCGCTCTGGCTCGCGCTGACGATGATGAACCTCGCCGTGATGTACATCATGCAAGGGGCGGTGTTCCTCGGCATCGTGCAGATCGTCGTCTACACCGGCGCGGTGATGATGCTATTCCTCTTCGTCCTCATGCTCGTCGGGGTCGACGCCTCCGACTCGCTCGTCGAGACGCTGCGCGGGCAACGAGCCGCGGCAGCGGTCGGCGGGATCGGTCTCGGAGTCCTGCTGGTCGGGGCGGTCGGCCGGGCCTCCCTCGGCGGTGGCGTCAACATGGACGCCGTCAACGTGGCCGACGGCGGGAACGTCTCCGCCATCGCCCACCTGATCTTCACCCGCTACGTCTGGGCCTTCGAGATCACCTCGGCGCTGCTCATCACGGCGGCCGTCGGTGCGATGGTCCTGGCGCACCGCGAGCGCGTCTTCGCCCGGCTCAGCCAGCGCCAGCTGTCCGAGCAGCGCACGCACTCCGGATCCCCGCAGCCGTTGCCGGCGCCCGGCGTGTACGCCAGGCACAACGCGGTCGACACCCCTGGCCTGCTGCCGGACGGCAGTCCTTCCGAGATCAGCGTGCCGGTCGCCCTCGGCGGCGGGCTCGCGCGGCCCGTCCCGCTGGCCACCGAGAGCGACCTCCGGCCCGCGGTCGTCTCCGGCCAGCCGGCATCCCCGGCGGAGGAGGACGAATGAGCCCCTCCGCCTACGTCGTCGTCTCGGTGCTGCTCTTCAGCATCGGTGCGGTCGGCGTGCTCGTGCGCAGGAACGCCATCGTGGTGTTCATGTGCGTCGAGCTCATGCTCAACGCCTGCAACCTCGCGTTTGTCTCGTTCGCGCGGCTGGACGGCGTCCTCGACGGCCAGGTCATGGCGTTCTTCGTCATGGTCGTGGCAGCAGCCGAGGTGGTCGTCGGCCTGGCGATCATCGTCACCATCTTCCGGACGCGGCGATCCGCCTCGGTGGATGACGCCAACCTCCTCAAGTACTGACGATGGAGACCTCTTCCGTGCCCGACCTGCACCTCGCCACCGGTGTCTTCTCGCTGACCTGGCTGGTCATCGCCCTGCCGCTGCTCGGCGCCGCGGTGCTGCTGCTCGGCGGTCGCCGGACCGACAAGTGGGGACACCTGCTCGCGTCGGCGCTACCGATCCTGTCCTTCGTGCTCGGCACGATCATGTTCTTCGCGATGCTGGCCAAGCCGGGCGACGAGCGGACCGTCGGCCAGCACCTCTACACCTGGATCCCGGTCGGCACGTTCCACGTCGACGTCGGCTTCGTCGTCGACCAGCTGTCCATCAGCTTCGTGCTGCTCATCACCGGCGTCGGCTCGCTCATCCACCTGTACTCCATCGGGTACATGGCGCACGACCCCGACCGGCGGCGGTTCTTCGGCTACCTCAACCTGTTCGTCGCGTCCATGCTCCTGCTGGTGCTCAGCAGCAGCTACCTCACGCTGTACGTCGGGTGGGAGGGCGTGGGCCTCGCGTCATACCTGCTGATCGGGTTCTGGAACTACAACCCGGAGTTCGCGACGGCGGCCAAGAAGGCCTTCGTGGTGAACCGGGTCGGTGACATGGGCCTGTCCATCGCGATCATGCTGATGTTCGCGACCTTCGGGACGGTGTCGATCCTCGGGGTGGCCGACGGCGCGCCGTCGGCGAGCACCAAGACGGTGACGGCGATCGGCCTGCTCCTGCTGCTCGCGGCGTGCGGCAAGTCCGCCCAGGTCCCGCTGCAGTCCTGGCTCGGTGACGCCATGGCCGGCCCCACGCCGGTCTCGGCACTGATCCACGCCGCCACCATGGTCACCGCCGGCGTCTACCTCGTGGCCCGCTCGCACGCCATCTTCGACCTCTCGCCGTCTGCCGAGCTCGTCGTCGCCATCGTCGGCGTCGTCACGCTCATGTTCGGTGCCACCATCGGTTCGGCGAAGGACGACATCAAGAAGTCGCTGGCTGGTTCGACCATGAGCCAGATCGGCTACATGATGCTCGCCGTCGGGCTGGGGCCGATCGGCTACGCCTTCGGCATCGCGCACCTCATCGCCCACGGCTGCTTCAAGGCGAACCTCTTCCTCAGCGCCGGCTCGGTCATGCACGGCATGAACAACGAGACGAACATGCGCAAGTTCGGTGCGCTGGCCAAAGCCATGCCGATCACCTTCGTCACCTTCCTCCTCGGTTATCTCGCGATCATCGGCATCCCGCCGTTCTCGGGGTTCTTCACCAAGGACAAGATCATCGAGGCCACCTTCGAGAAGGGCGGGGCCGAGGGCTGGATCCTTGGCGCGGTCGCAGTGCTTGGCGCAGGCATCACCGGCTACTACATGACGCGGATGGTCGTCATGACGTTCTTCGGCGAGAAGCGCTGGGAGGACGACGCCCACCCGCACGAGTCGCCGCGCATCATGACCTGGCCGGTGATCGTGCTGGCCTTCCTGTCCGCCGTGATGGGCGCCTTCCTCATCATCGGCAGCCGCTTCGCCGACTTCGTCGAACCGGTCTTCGGTCCGGTGCCCGAGCCCGCCCACACGGTGAACCCCTGGGTGCTCGAACCGGTCACCCTGCTGATCGTCCTGGGGGGTGCGGCGATCGCCTACTGGCAGTACGGCACCAGGCCGGTTCCGCTGCTGGCGCCGGTGGCCGTCTCGCCGCTCACCACCGCAGCCCGCAAGGACCTCTACGGCGACGCCTTCAACGAGATCGTCCTGATGCGTCCGGGGCAGTGGCTCACCCGGTTCCTCGTCTTCTTCGACAACCGCATCGTGGACGGCACGGTGAACGGGCTCGCTGCGCTCATCGGCGGCCTGTCCTCGCGCGGTCGTCGCATCCAGACCGGATTCGCCCGTTCGTACGCCCTGACCATGCTCGGTGGCGCCGTCGTCCTTGTCTCTGCCGTCGTGCTCGTGAGGATCTGACGTGAGCTACCCCTGGTTGACCACCATCGGCGTCGTGCCCCTCGTGGGTGCGGCTGTCGTCGCGGCGATCCCCAAGACCCGCGAGCTCCTCGCCAAGCAGGTCGCGCTCGGGTTCTCGCTGCTCACCCTCGTGCTGACGATCATCATGGCGACCCAGTTCAAGGCGGGCGGGGGCACGAACGGCAGCCAGTTCCAGTTCGTCGAGCAGCACCAGTGGATCAAGGCGTTCGGGATCTCCTACGCCGTGGGCGTCGACGGTGTCGCGCTGGTGCTGATCGCGATGGCCGCAGTCCTGGTTCCGGTGGTGATCCTCGCGTCGTGGCACGAGGCCGACAACGCGAACCGACCGGTGCGCCTGTACTTCGCGCTGCTGCTCGTCCTCGAGACCTTCATCGTCGGGGTGTTCGCGGCCACCGACGTCTTCCTGTTCTACGTCTTCTTCGAAGCCATGCTGATCCCGGTCTACTTCCTGATCGGCAGCTTCGGCGGGGCACAGCGGTCGTACGCCGCGGTGAAGTTCCTGCTCTACAGCCTCTTCGGTGGCCTGCTGATGCTGGCCGCGCTCATCGGGCTCTATGTCGTGAGCGGCGAGCAGCTCGGCGCCGGCACGTTCGACTACACGAAGCTCGTCGGCCTGCACATCGACCCGAGCGTGCAGAAGTGGCTGTTCGTGGGCTTCTTCATGGCTTTCGCGATCAAGGCGCCGCTCTGGCCGTTCCACACCTGGCTGCCGGATGCCGCGGCCGAGGGCACCCCCGGCACCGGCGTGCTGCTGGTCGGCGTGCTCGACAAGGTCGGCACCTTCGGGATGATCCGGCTCTGCCTGCCGCTGTTCCCGGGGGCAGCGCACTACTTCACGCCGTTGATCATGGTGCTCGCCGTGATCGGCATCATCTACGGCGCGCTGGTCGCCATCGGGCAGACCGACATGATGCGGCTGATCGCGTACACGTCGCTGTCCCACTTCGGCTTCATCACGCTCGGCATCTTCGCGATGACCAGCCAGGGGCAGTCCGGCTCGACGCTGTACATGGTCAACCACGGGCTCTCCACCGCAGGGTTGTTCATCATCGGGGGCTTCCTGGTCAGCCGCCGTGGCTCGAAGCTCATCGGCGACTACGGAGGCGTCCAACGGGTGGCGCCGATCCTGGCCGGGCTCTTCCTGCTCATGGGCCTCGCCACCCTCGCGCTGCCGGGCATGAACAGCTTCATCAGCGAGTTCCTCGTCCTGGTCGGCACGTTCACCAGGTACCCGGCGTTCGCCATCGTGGCCACCCTCGGCATCGTGCTGGCGGCGATCTACGTCCTGCTCTGGTACCAGCGGGTCGCCACCGGGCCGGCGACGGAGCACGTCAAGAAGTTCCGTGACCTGTCCTGGCGGGAGACCCTCGCCCTCGCACCCCTGGCTGTGCTGATCGTCGGTATCGGCTTCTTCCCCAAGCCCCTGCTCGACGTCATCAACCCAGCCATCGCCACGACGATGCACCAGGTCGGCCAGACCGATCCGGTTCCGCCGCACCCGGTCGCCGGCGTCGCTGCCTACGACGGCACCGCTGAAGGGAACGCCAAGTGATGCTCGCCGCGGCCACGCCGATCACGTCGCCGCAGTTCGCCTACGCGGCGCTGGCGCCGATGATGATCGTCTTCGGTGCAGCCGCCGTCGGCGTGCTCGTCGAGGCCTTCGTCAAGCGCTCCCTCCGGCTGCCGATCCAGCTCGCCGTCGCGCTGCTGGGCCTGATCGGCGCGCTGGTCGCCGTCGTCTGGTTCGCCATCAAGGGCACCAAGGGGATCGTCGTGCAGGGCGCCGTGGCGGCCGACGGTCCAGCGTTGTTCATCCAGGGCACGATCCTGGTGCTGGCCATCGGCGGCATCCTGATGATGGCCGAGCACCTCATCGACCCTGCCGGTGACGCGTTCGCGCCCATGGCGTCGGCGCAGCCGGGCAGCGAGCAGGAGCGCACGGCGGCCGCGGCCGGCTGGCGGCAGACCGAGGTCTACCCGCTCGCCATGTTCGCCGTCGGCGGCATGCTGCTCTTCCCGGCGGCCAACGACCTCCTGACCATGTTCGTCGCCCTCGAGGTCCTCTCGCTGCCGTTGTACCTGCTGTGCGGTCTGGCTCGGCGCCGGCGCCTCATCTCGCAGGAGGCCGCGCTCAAGTACTTCCTGCTCGGCGGGTTCTCCTCGGCGTTCTTCCTCTTCGGGGTCGCCTTCCTCTTCGGCTACTCGGGCTCGCTGTCGCTCGGGGCGATCTCGACCGCGACCGGGGCCACCGTCGGCCGCGAGCCGATCCTGATCGTGGGCATCGCGTTGATCTCCGTCGGCCTGCTCTTCAAGGTCGGAGCCGCGCCGTTCCACTCCTGGACCCCGGACGTGTACCAGGGTTCGCCGACGCCGATCACCGGCTTCATGGCGGCCTGCACGAAGGTCGCCGCGTTCGGCGCCCTGATGCGCGTCTTCTACGTCGCGCTCGGCGGGGTCCGCTGGGACTGGCGGCCGATGATGTGGGGGGTGGCGATCCTCACGATGATCCTCGGCTCGGTGGTGGCCATCACCCAGACGGACGTCAAGCGGATGCTGGCCTACTCCTCGGTGGCGCACGCCGGCTTCATCCTCGTGGGCGTGCTCGCCATCAGCCGGGCCGGGCTCTCGGGCACGATGTTCTACCTCGTGGCCTACGGCTTCACCACGATCGCCGCGTTCGCGGTCGTCACCCTGGTTCGTGACTCCGGTGGCGAGGCCACGCATCTGTCGCAGTGGGCCGGTCTCGGGCGGCGTTCACCGTTGCTCGCGGGCACCTTCGCGTTCCTGCTCCTCGCGCTGGCCGGCATCCCGCTGACCAGTGGCTTCGTGGGCAAGTTCGCGGTGTTCTCGGCGGCTGCCGCGACAGGTGGGATGCCGCTGGTCATCGTCGGTGTCGTGGCCAGCGCGGTGGCGGCCTTCTTCTACGTCCGCATCATCGTGCTGATGTTCTTCTCCGACCCCGCCGTGGACGGCCCGACCGTCGCGGTGCCGAGCATCTTCACCACGACCGCGCTCAGCGTCGGCGTTCTGATGACGGTCATCCTGGGCGTCTACCCGCAACCGTTCCTCGACCTAGCCGACCGCGCGTCGGTCTTCCTGCGGTAGGACCATGAGCAGCGTGAGCCCGTT
Source organism: uncultured Actinomycetota bacterium (assembly GCA_963819215.1). GTDB lineage: Bacteria > Actinomycetota > Actinomycetes > Prado026 > Prado026 > CAWFVK01. Next base: position 129,172 of record CAWFVK010000003.1, read on the forward strand.
CGGGCTCGACGTCGGGGACGCAGCGCTGGAGCTGTCCCTGGCGAGCGGCATGGCTTCCGTGGAGGCGTTTCTCGCGCACACGGTCAAGAGCGACGACGCCTTCGTCTCGGAGATCGCGAGCCACCTGCTCGAGGCCGGCGGGAAGCGGTTCCGCCCGATGCTGGTGCTGCTGGCAGCGCAGCTCGGCGATCCTGGTGCGCCCGGCGTGGTGCCCTCGGCCGCGGTGGTCGAGCTCACCCACCTGGCGACGCTGTACCACGACGACGTCATGGACGAAGCCCCGATCCGGCGCGGCACCCCGTCGGCGAACGCCCGCTGGACGAACACGGTCGCGATCTTGACCGGCGACTTCCTGTTCGCCCGAGCCTCGGACCTCCTGGCCGACCTCGGGCCCGAAGCCGTGCGCATCCAGGCGCGCACCTTCGAGCGCCTGGTGACCGGACAGATCCACGAGACGGTCGGCCCGGCCGACGGCGAGGACCCGCTCGACCACTACCTCGGCGTGGTCGCCGACAAGACCGGGTCGCTGATCGCGACCTCCGCCCGGTTCGGGGCGATGATGGCCGGCTGTGACGCCGCCACGACGGACGTCCTCACCCGGTTCGGCGAGCGCATCGGTGTCGCCTTCCAGCTCGCCGACGACCTGCTCGACGTCGAGAGTGACAGCACCCAGTCCGGCAAGACGCCCGGTACGGACCTGCGCGAAGGGGTGCCGACGCTGCCGGTCTTCCATGCGCTCCGGTCGGTCGATCCTGCGGACGAGCGGCTGCGGGCGCTGCTCTCCCGTCCGCTGACCGATCCCTCAGAGCACGCCGAGGCACTCGGCCTGCTTCGTGCCCACCCGGCGATGGGCGCAGCGAGGGCCGAGATCCGGCGCTGGGCCGACAGCGCGAGCGAGGTGCTGGCCCCGCTGCCGGCTGGTCCGCCGAAAGCCGCGCTGGAGCGGCTGTGTGACGTCGTGATCGACCGCTCGAACTAGCCCGCTAGGTCGCGACGACCAGGCGAGACTCGCGGACAGCCAGGCCGTTGCGGAGCTGATCGATCGAGAACAGCACCAGGGCCGCCCAGACCAGGCCGAAACCGATCCACTGGGTCCGCGCCATCGTCTCGTGCACGACGAGCAGGCCGATCATGAACTGCAGCACCGGGGTGACGTACTGCATCAGCCCCATCGTGGTCAGCGGGAGCCGGCCGGCCGCCGCGCCGAACAGCAGCAGCGGCACCGCGGTGATGACCCCGCAGGAGGCCAGCAGCAACGACAGGTGCACCGAGACGTGCCCGAACGTTGCCGTGCCGCGTGCTTGCAGGACGAGCAGGAACGCCAGCGCCGGCAGCAGCAGGAAGGTCGTCTCGCCGGCGAGGCTCTCCACCGCCGGCATCTGGATCCGCTTCTTGACCAGTCCGTAGGTGGCGAACGAGAACGCCAGCACCAGCCCGATCCACGGCGGACGCCCGGCCCCGACCGTCATCACGACCACTGCCAGCGCGGCCAGCCCCACCGCGGTCCACTGCATCGCGCGCAACCGCTCACCGAGGAGCAGCACGCCGATGAGCACGGTGACCAGCGGGTTGATGAAGTAGCCGAGCGAGGCCTCCACGACGTGCTCGGCGTTCACGGCCCAGATGTACACCCCCCAGTTCAGGGCCACCGTGACCGAGGCGATCGAGATGAGGAGCAGCCGGCGGCGGTCGTGCCGCAACCGGCCGAGCCACGCCCACTGCCTGCGCAGCAGGAGCAGGATCATGACGAAGACGAACGACCAGACGATGCGGTGCGAGAGGATCTCCACCGGCGTCGCCGGCTTCAGCAGCGGGAAGAAGAGCGGGAACAGGCCCCACATGACATAGGCCGCGAGGCCGAAGAGGATGCCTCGCCTGTTCTCAGTCACGGCCGGTTCTCAGTCACCGCTGGGGCCGGGCTGCTCGGCCGGCGCACCGGCTGCGACGATCGCGTCGCGGACCCCACGCCGGTCGATCTCCATGTACCGCCAGGTGGCCTCCATCGGTTCGAAGCCCGCCTTGGCGTACACGGCGTGCGCGTCCCGGGTCCCCAGGATCATCCGCTTGACGCCTTCGCGGGTGAGCTCCTCGACGACGACCTCCGACATCCAGGTCCCGATGCCGCGCCCCCGTGCATCGCCGTCCACGAAGACGTCGCAGTACCAGGCGAAGGTGGCATGGTCCGTGACCACCCGAGCGAACGCGACCTGGGGGCTGCCAGGGGCGGCCGTGTCGTAGACACCGACCACGACGGAGCCCGCGACCGCCGCCACGAGGACGTCGCGCTCGCGCCCGGTCGCCCAGTACGACTCGACCGAGAGCCACTGGTGCACCCGGTCCACGTCCAGCCGGTCCGCCGCGAAGGAGAGCTCCAGCCCGTCCGGACGGGTGCGGTCGGCGAAGGGCTGGCTCAGCTGACCGTCCACGTGTCGTTCCCGGCTAGCAGGGAGGCGAGGTCGCCCTGGCCCTTGTCCTTCACCGCCTTGTCGAGCTGGGCGTCGAGCTGCGCATCGTAGGTGGGTCGGGTGATGTCGCGGAAGATGCCGATCGGGGTGTCGGCGAGCGTCACCGGGTTGGAGAGCCTGGAGAGCGCGAACGCGAGCTGGGGGTCCTCGGCGTGCGCGTCGTGGACGAGGGGCTCCTGCCCTGGGCCGAGGTCCGCGACGTCCATCGCTGCGACGGTGCCGTCCGCCTTCCGGATGACCGCGCGGGACCCGTCGGCGCCGAACAGCATCGGCTTGCCGTGCTCGAGGCGGATCGTGACCTCGTCGCGAGTGTCGGAGTCCTTGAGGGGATCGAACGCGCCATCGTTGAAGATGTTGCAGTTCTGGTAGATCTCGACCAGCGCGGTGCCTTCGTGGGCAGCAGCCGCGCGCAGCACCTCGGTGAGGTGCTTGCGGTCGGAGTCGATGGTCCGGGCCACGAACGTCGCCTCGGCGCCGAGGGCGACCGAGACGGGGTTGAACGGGTAGTCCAGGGATCCCATCGGCGTGGACTTGGTGATCTTCCCGACCTCGGAGGTGGGGGAGTACTGGCCCTTGGTCAGGCCGTAGATCCGGTTGTTGAACAGCAGGATCTTCAGGTTCACGTTGCGGCGCAGCGCGTGGATGAGGTGGTTCCCGCCGATGGACAGCGCGTCACCGTCGCCGGTGACCACCCAGACGGAGAGGTCCCTGCGGCTCGTGGCGAGGCCGGTGGCGATCGCCGGCGCCCGGCCGTGGATCGAGTGCATCCCGTACGTGTCGAGGTAGTAGGGGAAGCGCGACGAGCAGCCGATCCCGGAGATGAAGACGATGTTCTCGCGACGCAGCCCGAGCTCGGGCAGGAAGCCCTGGACGGCGGCGAGGATGGCGTAGTCACCGCAGCCGGGGCACCAGCGGACCTCCTGGTCGGAGGTGAACTCCTTCTTGGTCTGCGGGCCGTCGGCCTTGGGGACCAGCGCGAGGGAGGGGCGCTCGGACAGCGGGATGAGCTGCTCAGTCATCGGTGCTTGCTCCTTCAGAGCCGGTGCTGCCGGTGCCGCCGGGATGGGATGCCAGCGCTTCCGACACGGTGCTGGGTACCGAGGTGCTCGGCATGGGCGTCGATGTGGTGCTCGTCGAGGCTGTCGATCACCCCGTTGATCACGGACTCGAGCTCCTCGGCCTTGAACGGCAGGCCGCGGACCCGGTTGTAGCCGATGGCGTCGACCAGGAACGTGCCGCGGATGAGCAGCGCGAGCTGGCCGAGGTTCATCTCCGGGACCAGCACCTTGTCGTAGCGACGCAGGAGCTCACCGGTGTTGGTGGGGAAGGGGTTCAGGTGGCGCAGGTGCGCCTGCGCGACGGGGTGCCCGGCCGCGCGGACCCGCCGGCACGCCGCACCGATCGGTCCGTACGTCGAACCCCAGCCCAGGACCAGCACCCGGGCGTCACCGTCGGGGTCGTCGACCTCGAGCGCCGGGATGGTCGCAGCGATGCCGTCGACCTTGGCCTGCCGCAGCCGCACCATCCGGTCGTGGTTGTCCGGGTCGTAGGAGATCGTGCCCGTGCCGTCGGCCTTCTCGATGCCTCCGATGCGGTGCTCGAGCCCAGCGGTCCCGGGCACCGCCCACGGCCGGGCCAGGGTCGCGGGGTCGCGCACGTACGGGTGGAACGCTGCCATCCCCTTGGCGTCGGTCGCGTTCGGCTCGGTCGCGTACTGCGGTTCGATCACCGGCAGGTCGTCGACCTCCGGGATCCGCCACGGCTCCGACCCGTTCGCGAGGTACCCGTCGGAGAGCAGGAACACCGGGGTGCGGTACTGCACGGCGATCCGGCACGCCTCGATCGCCGCGTCGAAGCAGTCGACCGGCGAGCGGGGCGCCACGATCGGGACCGGCGACTCGCCGTTGCGGCCGAACATGGCCATGAGCAGGTCCGACTGCTCGGTCTTGGTCGGCAGCCCGGTCGAGGGGCCACCGCGCTGGACGTCCACGATCACCAGCGGGAGCTCCAGCGAGACTGCCAACCCGATCGTCTCGCCCTTGAGCGCAACGCCTGGCCCTGACGTCGAGGTGACCGCCAACGCGCCGCCGAACGCCGCACCCAGCGCCGAGCCGATGCCCGCGATCTCGTCCTCCGCCTGGAAGGTGCGGATCCCGAACCGCTTGTGCTTGGACAGCTCGTGCAGGATGTCCGACGCTGGCGTGATGGGGTACGCGCCCAGGAACATCGGCATCCCCGAGCGGTCCGCCGCTGCGACCAGGCCGTACGACAGCGCCAGGTTCCCCGAGATGTTCCGGTAGGTCCCCGCCGGCATCGGCGCCGGGGCGACCTCGTAGGAGACCGAGAAGTCCTCGGTGGTCTCGCCGAAGTTCCAGCCAGCAGTGAACGCAGCCAGGTTGGCCGCCAGGATGTCCGGCTTGGATGCGAACTTGGTGCGCAGGAACGCCGCCGTACCCTCGGTGGGGCGGTGGTAGAGCCAGCACAGCAGGCCCAGTGCGAACATGTTCTTCGCGCGCTCGGCCTCCTTGCGGGTGACGTCCAGACCCTTGAGCGCCTCGACCGTCATCGAGGTCAGCGCGATCGGGTGCAGGTGGTAGGCCTCGAGCGAGCCGTCCTCGAGGGGGTTGGCCGCGTAGCCGACCTTCGTCAGTGCCCGCGGCGTGAACTCGTCCGTGTTCACGATGAGGTCCGCGCCGCGCGGCAGGTCACGGACGTTGGCCTTCAGCGCTGCCGGGTTCATCGCCACCAGCACGTTCGGCGCGTCGCCAGGAGTCAGGATCTGGTGGTCGGCGAAGTGCAGCTGGAACGCCGACACGCCGGGCAAGGTCCCTGCTGGTGCCCGGATCTCGGCGGGGAAGTCGGGCAGCGTCAGCAGGTCGTTGCCGAACGACGCTGTCTCCGAGGTGAACCGGTCTCCGGTGAGCTGCATGCCGTCCCCAGAATCACCAGCGAAACGGATGATCACCCTGTCGACCTGCACAACCTGCTTGCTCACGGCCCAGCGCCCTCTCGTTCGGTCCCACACAATCCTACGGTGCCGTAGGTTCGTCGGCGTCCCGAGCGATAACTCTAGTGGAACAACAGAAACCAGGGGCGCCCGAGCAGAGGACGTCGACGGACGGGACCCGTCAGGTGCCCTCGAGGCGACCATAGACTTCCTCGCACGCGATCTGCGGGAGGGGTGACGATGGGCTTCACGGATCTCCCTGATCCCGTGGTCGTCGGCGAACGCAGCCCCTCGTCCGCCGGAGCTGCCCCAGGGCCCTTCACCGTGGCCGCCAGCCGGACCGACCTCGCCCTGCCCGCCCCGGTGCGGCTGGTCGTCGACCGCGAGCGCCGGTACAACCTGTGGGTGTTCAACCTCGGACTCGCCTGCTGCGCCGTCGAGTTCGCCGCCGCCTCGATGACGTCACTGGCGGGCGTCGCGGCCGACCCGGGAGACCGCCAGGGCCGCGCAGATCGGGAGGCCGACGTGATGGTGGTCTCAGGAACGGTCACCGACAAGCTCGCACCTGCCGTCGCGGCGATGTTCGAGCAGCTGCCGGAGCCGCGTTACGTCTTGTCCTTCGGTGCCTGCGCCGCCTGCGGCGGCCCCTACTGGGACTCCTACTCAGTGACCAAGGGTGTCGACCAGCTCATCCCCGTGGACGTCTACGTCCCTGGCTGCCCACCGCGCCCAGAGGCCCTGGTCCAAGGGTTGCAGCTGTTGAGCGAGCGCATCCGGGCGGCCGAGCAGGCCGAGCAGTGACCGCTGACCCGAGCGTGCAGGCGGGGCCCGAGCTCGCCGCCCTGCTCGCCGCGCACGTCGACGGGACCGTGTCCGTGGAGTACGGCGGCGCGACCGTGGACGTGGCGCGCGAGCAGTGGGTCGAGGCCCTGCGGCACGCCCGCGACGAGCTGGGGCTGGCCTTCTTCGACTGGCTCTCCGCCGTCGATGCCGGCGCCGACGGGTTCCTCGTCGTGTGCCACCTCGCCGACCCGAGGACGCACGCCCACCTGCTCGTGCGGACCTCGGTGCCGGCGGCGGATCCCAGCCTCGCCACCGCCACCGCCGTCTTCCGCGGCGCTTCGTGGCACGAGCGCGAGACCTTCGAGATGTTCGGGATCACGTTCGACGGCCACCCGCACCTCGTGCCGCTGCTGCTGCCCGACGGGTTCGAGGGCCATCCGCTGCGCAAGGAGTTCGTGCTCGTGGCGCGGGTCGCTCGACCATGGCCCGGCGCGAAGGACCCCTCCGACGCTGGCGATCGCTCACCCAGCCGGCGCCGAACCCCGCCCCCCGGGGTGCCCGACCCAGCAACCTGGGGACCCCGTCCGCCGCAGGGGCAGCCGTGAGCGGCCCCGACGGCGCTGGGCTCCCGGCCGACGCTGGTGCCGCAGCGGGGACCAGCCCGTCGCGCCCGGCGCGCAGCCGCGGGGTGATCGCCCTGCTGGAGGAGAACTGCACGTCCTGCATGCTGTGCGCCCGCGAGTGCCCCGACTGGTGCATCGTCATCGACTCGCATCAGGAGGTCGTCCCGGCCGAGCACCCCGGCGGCCGGGCGCGGACCCGCAACGTGCTCGACCGCTTCGCGATCGACTTCTCGCTCTGCATGTACTGCAGCATCTGCATCGAGGTGTGCCCGTTCGACGCGCTCTTCTGGTCTCCCGAGCTGGCCGGCGCCGAGCTCGACATCCGGAACCTCACCTACGAGCGTGACCGGCTCGGCGGCCTTATGCCGTCCGTACCTCCGCCGCCTGCGCTCGAACCCGGTGCAGCGCCCAGGCAGACGTAAACTTGGCTCGTGAACCGCTACACGAACAGCCTCAAGACCGCCGTGCTGATCGTCGCCCTGTCGGGGATCATCATGGTCGCGGGCGCCTGGATCGGCGGCCGCAACGGCCTGCTCATCGGGTTCGCCATCGCGCTGGCCACGAACGGCTACGCCTACTTCAACTCCGACAAGCTCGCGCTGCGCTCGATGCAGGCCTATCCCGCGACTCCGCAGGACCAGCCCGTGCTGTTCCGCGTGGTCAACGAGCTCAGCAGCGCGGCCGGGCAGCCGGTGCCGCGCATCTACATCTCGCCGACCAACGCACCCAACGCGTTCGCCACCGGTCGCAGCCCGCAGCACGCCGCCGTCTGCTGCACCGAGGGCATCCTGGCGATCCTCACCGAGCAAGAGCTGCGTGGCGTCCTCGGCCACGAGCTCTCGCACGTCTACAACCGCGACATCCTCATCTCATCCGTGGCGGCCGCACTGGCCAGCGTGGTGATGTTCCTCGCGCAGCTCGCCTACTGGCTCCCGTTCCTCAGCGGCGGCAACGGGCGCGATGACAGGGACGGCAACGCGCTCGGCGCGCTGGTCGTGGCGATCGTGGGCCCGGTGGCTGCCACCCTGATCCAGCTCGCGATCAGCCGGTCGCGCGAGTACCAGGCAGACCAGTCCGGCGCGCTGCTCACCGGAGACCCCAGAGCGCTCGCCTCGGCCCTCGCCAAGCTCGAGGCCGGGACTGCTGCACGTCCGCTGCAGCCGACCCCGCAGCTGCAGACGACCTCGGCGCTGATGATCGCGAACCCGTTCAACGCGCGCGGGCTCAGCCAGCTGTTCTCCACGCACCCGCCGATCCCGGAGCGCATCGCGCGGCTGCAGGAGATCGCCAGAGAGCTCCACAAGTAGGCGGCTGCGCTGCCCGCTGCGGCTGGGCGGCGCTCAGGAGACCGGCGGCCCTCAGCGCTGGCCGGCGGGCCTCAGCGCTGGCCGGCGGGCCTCAGCGGTAGTTGGTGAACTGCAGCGCGAAGTCGAGGTCCTTGCCCTTGAGCAGCGCGATGACCGCCTGCAGGTCGTCCCTGCTCTTGGCGCTGACGCGGAGCTCGTCGCCCTGGATCTGGGCCTTGATGTTCTTCGGCCCCTCGTCCCGGATGATCTTGCCGAGCTTCTTCGCGTTCTCCTGGCTGAGGCCCTCCTTGAGCTCGGCGAAGATCTTGTACTCCTTGCCGGACAGCTGGGGCTCGCCTGCCTCCAGCGCCTTCAGCGAGACGCCGCGCTTGATCAGCTTCTCCTGGAGGACGTCGAGCACGGCCTTGACGCGCTCCTCGGAGTTCGCCTCCAGGAGGATCTTCTCGCCGGACCACGCGACAGAGGCCCCCACGTTCTTGAAGTCGTAACGCTGGGAGAGCTCTTTGGCGGCCTGGTTGAGGGCGTTGTCGACCTCTTGGTGGTCGACCTTGGAGACGACGTCGAAGCTGGAGTCAGCCATGGGGTCCTCTTGGGGTGGGGGTGCGTCCGTGCGCTATTGTTCCACCCGCGCAACCCGGCGGGTTGCCCGAGCGGCCAATGGGAGCGGACTGTAAATCCGTCGGCTATGCCTACGAAGGTTCGAATCCTTCACCCGCCACGGGACGCCTCGTGGGCGCGGTTCCTGGACATCAGGGCCGCCCCGCGAGATTTCCAAAGGTGCCTGGGATCCGTGTAGCCTCGCACCGCTGCTGCGCCCCCTTAGCTCAGTCGGCAGAGCGTCTCCATGGTAAGGAGAAGGTCTACGGTTCGATTCCGTAAGGGGGCTCCAAGACAAGCGTGACGCCTCGGCCGTGGCCGGGGCGTCTCTCGCTTCCCGCGAGCTTCGTGCGGACCGTCCCCGGGAGGCCAGCGTGCCGGACGACTCGGTGCGGATCGCGATGTGGTCCGGGCCGCGGAACCTCTCGACCGCGCTCATGCGGTCGTTCGAGAACCGCTCCGACACCGTGGTCGTCGACGAGCCGCTGTACGCCCACTACCTCACGGTCACGGGCATCGACCACCCCGGACGCGCAGACATCCTCGCGGCCCAGAGCCCGAGCTGGCAGGTCGTCACCGAGGAGCTCACCGGCCCTGTCCCCGGCGGCCGCAGGGTCTGGTACCAGAAGCACATGACCCACCACCTCGTCCCAGAGGTCGGCAGGGGCTGGCTCGCGCGCGTCACGAACGCGTTCCTGATCCGGGACCCGGCTCAGGTGGTCGCCTCCTACGCGCAGGTCCGTGGCGAGCCCACCCTCGCCGACCTCGGGTTCGTGCAGCAGCAGGAGATCTTCGAGCGCACCGCGGACCGGCTCGGCGCCGCGCCCCCCGTGATCGACGCCGCGGACCTCCTCGCGGATCCGGAAGGTGTGCTCAGCCAGCTCTGCGAGCAGCTCGGGATCGACTTCGAGCCGGCGATGCTCTCGTGGCCGGCCGGCCCCCGAAGCTCCGACGGGGTCTGGGCTCCTTACTGGTACGCCTCGGTGGAGGCCTCGACGGGTTCGCGCCGCCCCGTCCCGACGCGGCGATCGTCCCGGACCGGCTCCAGGGCCTGCTCGACCGCTGCCGTCCCTGCTACGAGGCGCTCGCCCCGTTCCGGATCAGACCCGCACCGACGTCCTAGGCTGCCGGACATGCTGCAGTCCTTCGACGAGCGCAACCGCGACCTCCTGGTGAGCGTGGGCGGCGTGCTGCGCCACCGCGACGAGCCGCACGTGTCGGCCTTCGACTCCGTGGTCCAGGGTGGCGATGCGGTGTGGGAGGGGCTACGCCTCTACGACGGCCGCATCTTCCGGCTGATGGAGCACCTCGCCCGGCTGCGCGGCTCAGCCCGGGCGCTGGCCTTCGCCCAGGTGCCGGCCGACGAGGAGATCGTCGCCGAGATCACCCGCACCCTCGAGGCGAACCAGATGCGTGACGGCGTGCACATCCGGCTGACCCTGACGCGCGGGGTCAAGATCACCAGCGGGATGGACCCCAGGCTGAACCAGGCTGGACCCACGCTGATCGTGCTGGCCGAGCACAAGCCGCCGGTCTACGACACCGGAGGCATCCACCTCGCCACTGCCTCGGTGCGCCGGCCAGGACCGGATGTCCTCGACCCCAAGATCCACCACAACAACCTCATCAACTCGATCCTCGCCAAGATCGAGGCGAACGCGGCCGGCGCGGACGACGCGCTGCTGCTGGACGGCCACGGCTTCGTCGCCGAGACCAACGCCACGAACGTCTTCGCGGTGGTGGACGGCGTCGTGGTCACGCCCACCGCACGTGCCTGTCCGGAGGGCATCACCAGGGCCGCCGTGCTGGGCCTGCTCCGCGACCTGGGCGTGGTCCACGAGGTGCGCGACGTGGCGCCGTCCGAGCTCCACCGCGCCACCGAGGTGTTCGTGACCGGCACGATGGGTGAGCTCGTCCCGGTGCTGAGCATCGACCGGCGGGTGATCGGGCCCGGGGAGCCGGGAGAGGTGACCGCGCGCCTGACGGCGGCCTTCCGGACCCTCACCTCGACCGAGGGAGTAAGCGTCGTCGCCTGAGCGTTGTAGCCCTCGACGCGAACCGGTTAGGGCTGAGCCGAAGCGGCCGCTACCCTTGGCGGCTGCGGCGGAGTAGCTCAGTTGGTAGAGCAAGCGGCTCATAATCGCTGTGTCGTGGGTTCAAGTCCCGCCTCCGCTACCAGTTCGTCCCGATTTTCCGATCGGGTCCGCGCCGCGTTAACCTAGACCGTTGTCCAACAGCTGATTTCATTCCCAGGAGCTTCCCGTGGCCGCCAAGAGCGACGTCCGTCCCAAGATCACCATGGCGTGCCAGGAGTGCAAGCACCGCAACTACATCACCAAGAAGAACCGGCGGAACGACCCTGACCGGGTCGAGCTCAAGAAGTTCTGCCCGAACTGCAACCTCCACACGGTGCACAAAGAGACCCGCTAGCACTCCTCGCCGCAGGCCCGTCCTGCGAGCAAGGCACTCGTCCGCAAGGCCGCCCCGCTCGATGGGGCGGCCTTGCGTGCGTTAGCGTCGGCGCTCACGAGCCAAGACCAGTCCCTGCTCCCTCCGTGGACCGGGCCTGCCCAGTCGAGAGGACGCCTGCAGTGGGACGCCTAGAGGACAGAGTGGCCATCGTCACCGGAGCCGGGCGAGGCATCGGGCGTGCCACGGCACTGCGGCTCGCGGCCGACGGCGCCCAGGTCGTGGTCAACGACATCGATGCCGAGCCGGCGCACGAGACCGTCGAGCTCATCCAGGCAGCTGGTGGGCGAGGCGGCGGCGGGGATCGCCAACACGGTCGAGCTCGCACAGGCGCGCGAGCTGGTCGAGTCCACGGTCAAGCGCTTCGGCAAGCTCGACATCCTGGTGAACAACGCGGGGGTCACCAGGGACCGGATGTTCCACAACCTCGACGACGAGCTCTTCTCGATGGTGCTGGACGTCAACCTCAAGACCGCGTTCCACACGACGCTGGCGGCGATGCCCTACCTGCGCGAGGTCGCGAAGGCGGAGATCGCGGCGAACGGCCAGCGTCGCCTACCACCGCAAGATCACCTCGACGTCGTCCGTGGTGGCCTTCACCGGCAACCCGGGCCAGTACAACTACACGGCGGCCAAGGGCGCGATCATCTCCACGACGAAGACGCTGGCGCGTGAGCTGGGGCCGTTCGGGATCAACGTCAACGCGGTCGCGCCGGGCTTCATCGAGACCCGGATGACCGCCGCCAAGCAGCCAGGTGAGTCGGTCGGCATCCCCGAGGAGATGCGGCAGGTCGCCCGGTCGCTGGTCTCGCTCGGCCGCCTGGGCGTGCCTGAGGACATCGCGAAGGTGCATGCGTTCCTGGTGTCCTCGGACGCCGACTACATCTCCGGCGTGACGATTCCGGTCACCGGGGGCCAGCTGGGAGGGATGGGCTGATGCCGCTCGACCCGTCGTTCATCGGCCGGACCTATCCGGCCTCGCCTGCCTATCTCGTGTCGCGCGAGAAGATCGCGGAGTTCGCCACCGCGATCGGCGACGCCACCCCGGCGTACTTCTCGGCCGAGGCCGCCCAGGCGCTGGGCCACCGGGACGTCGTCGCCCCGCCGACCTTCCCCATCGTGATCTCGTCCCGTGCGTCCGCCGCGGTCATGTTCGACCCCGCCCTCGGCCTGGACTACTCCAGGGTGGTCCACGGCGAGCAGTCGTTCAGCTACGAGCGCCCGATCGTCGCCGGGGACCGGCTCGTCGTGGTCGGCACCGTGGAGAACGTCCGTTCCGCGGCCGGCAACGACCTCCTGTCGTTGAAGGCCGAGATCCGCACCGAGGACGGCGAGCTCGTCTGCACGGCGCGCTCCACGATCGTGTCCCGTGGCGTCGAGACCAAGGAGGGCTGAGCGGTGGCCGCAAGCATCAGCTACGACGACGTCGCCGTGGGCACCGAGATCCCGGCGCAGACGTTCACCATCGAGCGCGTGAACCTCGTCATGTACGCGGGCGCCTCGGGTGACTTCAACATCATCCACTGGAACGAGCGCGTCGCCACCAGCGTCGGGCTGCCCAACGTCATCGCGCACGGCATGTTCACGATGGCCGAGGGTGGTCGCGTCGCTGACCGACTGGGTCGGCGACCCGGGGGCGGTCGTCGAGTACGGGGTGCGCTTCACCCGTCCGGTGCCGGTGCCCGACGACGGCGTCGGCGCGAAGGTCGTCGTGACCGGATCCGTCACCGAGCTGCTCGACGGGCCGCCAGGTCAGGGTGACCCTGGTGGCCACCTGCGACGGCGAGAAGGTGCTCGGCCAGGCGCGTGCGGTCCTGCAGCTGGCGTGAGCGTCCCAGGTTCCGGCGTCCCGGGGCTCGGGGTACGCCTCGACCAGCTCACGACGCTGCGCGTGGGCGGACCGGCCCGTGACTGCTTCGCCCCGCCCACGGAGGCCGAGCTGGTCGCGGAGCTGACGACGTTCGACGCCGTCAAGGAGCCCGTCCTGCTGGTCGGGGGAGGGTCGAACCTGGTCGTGGCGGACGCCGGCTTCGACGGCACCGTGGTCCGGCTGGCGACCCGGGGTGTCCACCACCAGCGAACCGGTGACGTCGTGCAGGTCACCGCCGACGCGGGGGAGCCCTGGGACGACCTCGTGGCCGACTGCGTCGCCGAGGGTCTGTCGGGGATCGAGGCGCTGTCCGGCATCCCTGGGCTGGTGGGAGCGACTCCGGTCCAGAACGTCGGCGCCTACGGGCAGGAGATCGCGCAGACGCTCGTCTCCGTCCGGGTGCTCGACCGTGAGCGGTCCGACATCCTCGAGCTCACAGCCGCGGACTGCGGGTTCGGGTACCGGACCAGCCGCTTCAAGGGGTCCGAGCGCTTCCTCGTGCTTGCGGTCACCCTTGCGCTCAGCACGCTGCCAGCGGCTTCGGCGGTCACCTACCCCGAGGTCGCTCGTGCGCTGGGCGTCGCGCCTGGGGCCAGCGCGCCGCCGGCCACCGTGCGCGCAGCCGTGCTCGACCTGCGCCGGGCGAAGGGCATGGTCCTCGACCCGACAGACCCTGACACGGCCAGCGCAGGGTCCTTCTTCACCAACCCGCTGCTGAGCCAGGACCAGGTCGCCGCGCTGCCAGCCGAGGCACCGACCTACCCGCAGCCCGACGGGACGGTGAAGGTCTCGGCCGCGTGGCTCATCGAGCACGCCGGCTTCAGCCGTGGCTACAGCATCGGGGCGGCCGGGCTCTCCACCAAGCACACCCTGGCCATCACCAACCGCGGCGGCGCGACCACCGAGGAGCTGCTCGTCCTCGCCCGCACGATCAGGGACGGCGTGCGAGCGACCTACGGGGTCGAGCTGGTCCCGGAGCCCAGGCTGGTCGGCTGCTCGCTCTGAGCCAGCCAGCCGTCGATCCCGGCCAGCAGGTCTCGACGGATCGTCGACGGCGCCGTCGAGGCCAGCACGGACTGCCGGGCCAGTGCGGCCAGGCCTGCGTCGTCGACGCCGTGGATCCTCGCGCCTGCCGGTACTGCTCGGTGAGGCGGGCCCCGAAGATCAGCGGGTCGTCCGCGCCCGAGGGCGACCGGCACGCCGGCCGTCGAGCAACGCCCTCAGCGGGACGTCGGCCGGCGTCGGGTAGACGCCCAGCGAGACGTTGGAGGAGGGGCAGACCTCGCAGGTGATCTGCTTCGCTGGCCAGCACCTCGAGCAGGCGGGGATCTTCGGCGGACCTGATGCCGTGGCCGATCCGGTCGGCGGCGAGGCTGTCGACGCAGGCCCGCACGCTGGCGGGCCCGAGCAGCTCACCCGCCATGCGGCGCGGACAGCAGGCCGGCTCGGCCGGCGATGGCGAAGGCCGGCGCGAACTCGGCCGCGGGTCCCCGTCGCTCGTCGTTGGCCAGCCCGAAGCCCACGACCCCGCGCCCCGCGTACTGGGCGGCGAGGCGGGCGAGGGTGCGAGCGTCCATGGGATGCCGCGTCCGGTTGGCCCCGATGATCAGGGCCATACCCACCCCGGTCGCGCGCGACGCCTGGGCGACTGCGTCGAGGACCAGCTCGGTGAAGGCTGTGATGCCCCCGAAGTAGCCGGCGTAGCCACTCGGGTCGACCTGGATCTCGAGCCAGCCGGAGCCGTCGGCGCGTTCGTCCTCCGCGATCTCCTGGCAGAGCCGGCGGACGTCGGCCTCGGTCCGCAGCACCCCTCGCGCAGCCTCGTAGAGCCGCTGGAAGCGGAACCAGCCCTCGCTCGTCGGCGGCCTCCATGCGTACCGGTACCGGCGATGCGAGCGCGTCAGGCAGCCGCATGCCGTGCTGGGCCGCGAGCTCGAGCAGGGTGGAGTGCCGCATGGCGCCGGTGAAGTGCAGGTGCAGGTGCGCCTTGGGGAGGGCGTGCAGCCCGGGACGCTCCACTGCGGACGGGTCGTCACCGGCCGGCCATCGAGGTGATGCGCCGACCCGCTCAGCCGGTGGTCTCGGCGAGGAGCTTCTGCATCCGACCGACGCCTTCGACCAGGTCGTCGTCGCCCAGGGCGTAGGACAGGCGCAGGTAGCCCGGCGTGCCGAAGGCCTCACCGGGCACCACGGCGACCTCGGCCTCGGCCAGGATCAACCCGGCGAGCTGGCCGAGGACGTGATCGTCTCGCCGCGGAGCTGGCGTCCGAGCAGGCCCTTCACCGACGGGTAGCAGTAGAAGGCGCCCTCCGGGCAGGGGGCAGGTCACGCCGTCGATCTCGTCGAGCATCGTCGTCATGGTGACCCGCGTCGACGGTCGAAGGCCGCGCGCATCATCGGCCACCGCCGACAGGTCGCCGGACACCGCTGCCAGGGCAGCGATCTGGGAGACGTTCGCGACGTTCGAGGTCGCGTGCGACTGCAGGTTGCGTGGCCGCCGCGACGACGTCCTTCGGGCCGAGCAGCCAGCCGACCCGCCAACCGGTCATGGCGTAGGTCTTGGCCACACCGTTCACCACGACGCAGTGGTCGGCGAGCTCCGGGACCACGGCCGGCATCGAGGTGAACGTCGCGTCGCCGTAGACGAGGTGCTCGTAGATCTCGTCGGTGACGACCCAGAGGCCGCGTTCCACCGCCCAGCGGCCGATCGCCTCGACCTGCTCCGGCGGGTAGACCGCGCCGGTCGGGTTGGACGGGGAGACGAAGACGAGCATCTTGGTCTGCGGGGTCAGCGCTGCCTCGAGCTGGTCCAGGGTGACGAGGTAGCCGGCGGTCTCGTCCGTCACGATCTCGACCGGGACGCCGCCGGCCAACCGGATCGACTCGGGATAGGTGGTCCAGTACGGCGCGGGCAGCAGCACCTCGTCACCCGGGTCGAGCAGGGTGGCGAAGGCGTCGTACAGGGCCTGCTTGCCGCCGTTGGTCACCAGCACCTGGCTGGCCTCGACGCTGTAGCCGCTGTCGCGTCGGGTCTTGGCCGCGATCGCCGCCTTGAGGTCAGGCAGCCCGCCCGCGGGGGTGTATCGGTGCCACCGCGGCTCCGCGGCCGCCGCGACCGCCGCGGCGACGATGTAGTCAGGGGTCGGGAAGTCGGGCTCGCCGGCACCGAAGCCGATCACCGGTCGCCCGGCCGCCTGCAGCGCTTTGGCCTTGGCGTCGACGGCGAGCGTCGCGGACTCGGCGATGCCCCCGACGCGGGCCGAGACCCTGCGCTGCGAGAGACGGACCGATCGGCTGGCGAAGGCGTTGGTGTCAGGGCTCATGACCCCTATCCTCCCATCGTCGACAGGCGGCCTTGGCCAGGGCATTCCGGCCAGTTCGACCCGGA
Source organism: uncultured Actinomycetota bacterium (assembly GCA_963819215.1). Taxonomy (GTDB): domain Bacteria; phylum Actinomycetota; class Actinomycetes; order Prado026; family Prado026; genus CAWFVK01. The sequence continues at coordinate 145,621 of CAWFVK010000003.1, forward strand.
CGCTGGCGAGGCCGTACACTGACCGAGGTGGCTAGCACCACTGCGCGAGCGTGCCCTTGGGCAGGCGTCGCGCAGCCGCTGGCCCGCCGAAGGGTCGTAGCTCAATTGGTAGAGTTCCGGTCTCCAAAACCGGCGGTTGTGGGTTCAAGTCCCTCCGGCCCTGCTCCCTCGCACCGACGTTCCACAGCTCCAGAAGCCGATCCACTGACAGACGATCTACCGACAGACAGATCCACCGACAGAGCACGACTCCGAGACCGCTGACGAAAGGGTGGTGGCCGATGAGCGACACCCTGGGCTCCACCTCGACCCCCGAGCGCGGTCGTTCCGGCTCCGACAAGGGCGAGCGGCCTGGCCTCTTCGCGCGGATCGCGCTTGTTCTACCGGCAGGTCGTCGCCGAGCTCGGCAAGGTCATCTGGCCGACGCAGCGCGAGCTCGTCACCTACACCACCGTCGTCATCGTCTTCGTCGCGTCCCTGACGTTGATCGTCGCCATCCTGGACTACCTGTTCGGGAAGGCCGTGCTGGCCGTCTTCGGCGGTAGCTGAGCACCTGCTGCGCGGCTGCCCCCGTTCCCGCTCCACCCCGAGGAAGTGCTCCCCCTGTGACCGAGTTCCCGCAAGACGGCACCGACGTCGACGTCGTTGCCCCCGCTGACGTGTCCGACGACGTCGAGGTGGTCGAGGTCGAGGTGGTCGAGGCTGTGACCCCGACCGAGGAGCTGGTCGAGGCGGAGGTCGTAGCGGAGCTCGAGGCTGAGGTCGCTGCAGAGGCCGAGGTCGCTGCCGAGGCCGTGGACGAGGACCCCGTCGCCGCGTTCCGCATCGCGCTGCGTGCAGCGCCGGGGGAGTGGTACGTCGTGCACTCCTACGCGGGCTACGAGAACCGGGTGAAGACCAACGTCGAGAGCCGGACCACCTCCCTCAACATGGAGGACTTCATCTTCCAGGTCGAGGTCCCCCAGGAAGAGGTCGTCGAGATCAAGAACGGGCAGCGCAAGCTCGTCCGTCGCAACAAGTTCCCCGGTTACGTCCTGGTCCGGATGGACCTCACCGACGAGTCCTGGGGCGCGGTCCGCAACACCCCGGGCGTGACCGGCTTCGTGGGCCACGCCCACCAGCCCACCCCGCTGACCGTCGACGAGGTCGTGAACATCCTCGGCCCGACCGCGGAGAAGCAGGCCAAGGAGAAGGCGGAGGTGAAGGTCCTCGACTTCCAGGTCGGCGACTCCGTCACCGTCATCGACGGCCCGTTCACCAGCCTGCAGGCCACCATCCACGAGATCAACGCCGACACCCAGCGCATCAAGGGTCTGGTGGAGATCTTCGGCCGGGAGACCCCGGTCGAGCTTTCGTTCTCGCAGATCCAGAAGAACTAAGGAAACGTCATGCCCCCCAAGAAGAAGCTGTCAGCGATCATCAAGCTGCAGATCAAGGCCGGCGCAGCAACGCCCGCCCCGCCGGTCGGTCCCGCCCTGGGTCAGCACGGCGTGAACATCATGGAGTTCTGCAAGGCCTACAACGCGGCCACGGAGTCCCAGCGCGGGCAGATCGTGCCCGTCGAGATCTCGGTCTTCGAGGACCGCTCGTTCACCTTCATCACCAAGACCCCGCCGGCGGCCCGGCTGATCCTGGCCGCTGCTGGTGTCGAGAAGGGCTCGCCGGAGCCGCACAAGACGAAGGTCGCGAAGATCAGCCGGGCCCAGGTCCGCGAGATCGCGCAGACCAAGTTCGAGGACCTCAACGCGAACGACCTCGACGCCGCCGAGCTGATCATCGCCGGCACTGCCCGCTCGATGGGCATCACGGTCTCCGACTGACCTCAGCCGGACCAGCCTCACCAGCCAGACCAGCTCCACCAGCCAGACCAGCAGCATCAGCACCACGTGGGAGGGCCAAGCGCTGGCCCGCCGACCACGACTTCGCTCACAACCAGGAGGACCCATGAAGCGCAGCAAGGCCTACAACGCCGCCGCGGCGAAGATCGACCAGGACACCCTCTACAGCCCGTTGGCTGCCGTCCGGCTCGCCAAGGAGACGTCGACCACGAAGTACGACGGCTCGGTCGAGGTCGCGATGCGGCTCGGTGTCGACCCCCGCAAGGCCGACCAGATGGTCCGCGGCACCGTCAACCTGCCGCACGGCACCGGCAAGACCGCCCGCGTCCTCGTCTTCGCGACCGGCGACCGCGCCGAGGAAGCCAAGGCGGCCGGCGCCGACATCGTCGGTTCGGACGAGCTCATCGCCGAGGTCGAGAAGGGGCGGCTGGACTTCGACGCCGTCGTCTCGACGCCCGAGCTCATGGGCAAGGTCGGTCGTCTCGGCCGTGTCCTCGGTCCGCGTGGTCTCATGCCGAACCCGAAGACCGGCACAGTGACCACCGACGTCGCCAAGGCCGTCACCGAGATCAAGGGCGGCAAGATCGAGTTCCGGGTCGACCGGCACGCGAACCTGCACCTCATCATCGGCAAGGTCTCCTTCGACGAGGGCCAGCTGGTCGAGAACTACGCGGCCGCGCTCGACGAGGTCCTGCGGCTCAAGCCGTCCGCCTCCAAGGGCCGCTACGTCAAGAAGGTCGTCGTGACCACCACGATGGGCCCCAGCGTCCCCGTCGATCCAGCACGTACCCGCAACCTGCTCGTCGACGAGAACGTCGACGCCTGAGCAGCAGGCGCTCACGAGGCGCCGTGCGGACAGCACGTCAGGCGCTTCCTGGCACGCGGTGATTTGGTCGCCTGCCAGGAAGCACCTACCCTTTGAGCTGAGCCACAGACCGTCGGTCGCCGTCGGAGCCCGAACCTGAGCACCTCCCAGGTCGAGCCCTGACGGTCGAAGGTCCCGCCGCAGGCGGGCGACCCACGCAGGTGTCCGAGTCCGACCGCCCTTTCGTGGCGGTCCGCCCCGTGCGCCTCGCGCCGGGGCGTTCTGCATGTCAGGGGCCGTCCGAGGCACCAGAGAGCGTCCGATCCAGCATCAAGTCGCTGCACTCCAGAGCGTCGTTGCAATCCAGAGCGTCGTTGCAATCCAGAGCGTTAAGGAAGGAGGCCCATGGCAAGGCCAGACAAGACCGCTGCAGTAGCCGAGCTCACCGACGGCTTTCGCAGCTCGAACGCGGTGGTCCTGACCGAGTACCGCGGGCTGACCGTCGCGCAGATGAAGACCCTGCGCACCACGTTGGGCGAGCACGTCACCTACTCGGTCGTGAAGAACACCCTGACCAAGATCGCTGCCCGCGAGGCGTCGGTCGAGGGTCTGGACGACCTCCTTGCTGGTCCCTCCGCGATCGCCTTCGTCAAGGGCGACCCGGTCGAGGCCGCCAAGGGCCTGCGTGACTTCGCCAAGGCCAACCCGTTCCTGATCATCAAGGGCGGAGTGATGGACGGCCGTCCGCTGACCGCGGACGACATCAAGAAGCTCGCCGACCTCGAGTCGCGCGAGGTTCTCCTCGCCAAGCTCGCCGGCGCGATGAAGGCGTCCCTGTCCGGTGCCGTCTCGCTGTTCGCGGCACCGCTCGCGCAGACCGCTCGTCTCGTCGAGGCGTTGCGGGTCAAGGCGGAGCAGGACCCCTCGGTGCTTCGTGGCGGTGCCGGCACGCCGGCCGCGGCGGACGTCGTCGAGGCTCCGCCCGAGGCACCTGTCGACGCTCCGGCTGAGGCCGCCGAGGCATCCGCTGAGGCTCCGGCCGAGGCATCCGCTGAGGCAGCCGAGGCACCCGAGGCAGCCGAGACCACCGAGGCCTGACACCTCACCCGCACTGCCCGCACCAACCAACCCAGCCAGCTCCGAGCCGCCAGGCCCGGGCACATCCACCGGAAGGACCGCCGACCATGGCGAAGCTCAGCACCGACGAGCTCCTTGAGCAGTTCAAGGAGATGACCCTGATCGAGCTCAGCGAGTTCGTGAAGCAGTTCGAGGACACCTTCGGCGTCACCGCGGCGGCTCCCGTCGCCGTCGCAGTCGGTGGCGGCGCCGGCGCCGCAGCGCCGGTCGAGGAGGCCGAGGCTCAGGACGAGTTCGACGTCGTCCTCGAGGCCGCCGGTGACAAGAAGATCCAGGTCATCAAGGAGGTCCGCACGCTCACGAGCCTGGGCCTCAAGGAGGCCAAGGACCTCGTGGACGGCACCCCGGCCACGGTCCTGGAGAAGGTCAACAAGGAGGCCGCCGACAAGGCGAAGGCCGCCCTTGAGGGTGCCGGCGCGACGGTCACCGTCAAGTAGCACCGTCCAGCCGCACCACTCGCAGCACCGTCGAGCACCGCTCGGCCCGCCGTGGCGGTCACCCTTCGGGGTGGCCGCCACGACGCATGTCCTGGCCGTCTCCACTGATGACGTGTCCGTTTCCACCCCTTCTGCCCCACTCTGGATGGGCACAGAAGCACAACCAATCGGCCGAACACGGCCATTCGTCCTTGACGCTGGGCGCCTGGCAGGTCATCCTCGCCGGGAACGAACTGAACGCGGACGAGGGCCGAGAAGGTCCCTAGCCACGGACGGCAGCGTTGATCGAGCTGGTCGGAGGATCGCAAGCCTCCCCGGGCGCCACGGCGGCCGGGTGGCAGGCAGCGACCTCCCGCTCGACAGCGGCGTACCTAAAAGGTATGCTGCTTCTTTGCGCTGCCTGACTTTGCCCCGCGGTACTCGCCGTGGGTCGTCTGGCATGCGCGCACCGTGCCAGCGTTCCTCGGAAGGAAGCCATCATCTTGGCCGCCTCGCGCAGCTCATCGAACGACTCGTCCGCCACCCAGCTCACCCGCAAGACACCAGGCACCCGCCGGATCTCGTTCGCGAAGATCCGCGAGCCCCTCGAGGTCCCCGATCTCCTGGCCCTCCAGACTGACAGCTTCGACTGGCTGCTCGGCAACGCCAAGTGGCAGGCCCGCGTCGAAGAGGCCAAGGCCTCCGGCGCCAGCGTCCCGGACAAGTCCGGGCTCGAGGAGATCTTCGAGGAGATCAGCCCGATCGAGGACTTCTCGGGAACCATGTCGTTGTCCTTCCGCGACCACCGCTTCGAGCCTCCGAAGAACTCGATCGACGAGTGCAAGGAGCGCGACTTCACGTACTCGGCGCCGCTGTTCGTCACCGCCGAGTTCATGAACAACGAGACCGGCGAGATCAAGAGCCAGACGGTCTTCATGGGCGACTTCCCGTTGATGACCAACAAGGGCACCTTCGTCATCAACGGCACCGAGCGCGTCGTCGTGTCGCAGCTCGTCCGCTCGCCGGGCGTCTACTTCGACAAGCAGGTCGACAAGACCTCCGACAAGGACGTCTTCGGGGCGAAGGTCATCCCGTCCCGCGGCGCCTGGCTCGAGTTCGAGATCGACAAGAAGGACATGGTCGGCGTCCGCATCGACCGCAAGCGCAAGCAGTCCGTCACCGTGCTGCTCAAGGCGCTGGGCTGGGACGACGCCAAGATCCTCGAGGAGTTCGGCCAGTACGAGTCGATCCGCCAGACGCTGGAGAAGGACCACACCGCCAGCCAGGACGACGCGCTGCTCGACATCTACCGCAAGCTGCGCCCGGGCGAGCCCCCGACGCGTGAGGCCGCGCAGACGCTGCTCGACAACCTCTACTTCAACCCGAAGCGCTACGACCTCGCGAAGGTCGGCCGCTACAAGGTCAACAAGAAGCTCGGCCTCGAGCTCGACCTCGCCCAGGGCACGCTGACCGTCGACGACATCGTCTCGGCGATCCGCTACATCGTCGCGCTGCACGCCGGCGAGTCGGAGTTCACCGGGGTCGGCGGCGGAGCCGTCCGTGCCGAGGTCGACGACATCGACCACTTCGGCAACCGCCGCCTGCGGACGGTCGGCGAGCTCATCCAGAACCAGGTCCGCACCGGCCTGGCCCGGATGGAGCGCGTCGTCCGCGAGCGCATGACCACCCAGGACGTCGAGGCGATCACGCCGCAGACCTTGATCAACATCCGGCCGGTCGTGGCCTCGATCAAGGAGTTCTTCGGCACGAGCCAGCTGTCGCAGTTCATGGACCAGACCAACCCGCTCGCCGGTCTGACCCACAAGCGTCGGTTGTCCGCGCTCGGCCCGGGCGGTCTGTCCCGGGAGCGCGCCGGCTTCGAGGTCCGCGACGTCCACCCGTCGCACTACGGCCGCATGTGCCCGATCGAGACCCCAGAGGGCCCGAACATCGGTCTGATCGGCTCGCTCGCCTCCTACGGCCGCATCAACGCGTTCGGCTTCGTCGAGACGCCGTACCGCCGCGTGACGAACGGGCATGTCAGCGACTCCGTCGACTACCTCACCGCTGACGAGGAAGACCTCCACGTCATCGCCCAGGCCAACGCGCCGCTCAGCCCGGACAACAGCTTCTCCGAGTCCCGGGTCCTGGTCCGACGCAAGGGTGGCGAGGTCGACTACATCCCGGCCAACGACGTCGACTACATGGACGTCTCGCCGCGGCAGATGGTGTCCGTCGCGACCGCGATGATCCCGTTCCTCGAGCACGACGACGCGAACCGCGCCCTGATGGGCTCCAACATGCAGCGGCAGTCGGTCCCGCTGCTGCGCGCGGAGGCCCCCCTCGTCGGCACCGGCATGGAGTTCCGTGCCGCGGTCGACGCCGGCGACGTCATCACGGCCGAGGCCGCTGGTGTCATCTCCGAGGTGTCGGCGGACGCCGTCACCATCGCGCAGGACGACGGCGTGTACCGCACCTACCGGGTCGCCAAGTTCCAGCGCTCGAACCAGGGCACCTGCTACAACCAGAAGCCCATCGTGTTCGAGGGCGACCGGGTCGCTGCCGGCGAGGTCATCGCCGACGGCCCCTGCACCGAGGACGGCGAGATGGCCCTCGGTCGCAACCTGCTCGTGGCGTTCATGCCGTGGGAGGGCCACAACTACGAGGACGCCATCATCCTCAGCCAGCGCCTGGTCCAGGACGACGTCCTCTCCTCGATCCACATCGAGGAGCACGAGGTCGACGCCCGCGACACCAAGCTCGGCCCCGAGGAGATCACCCGGGACATCCCGAACGTCTCCGAAGAGGTCCTCGCCGACCTCGACGACCGCGGGATCATCCGCGTCGGCGCCGACGTCGTCCCTGGCGACGTCCTGGTCGGCAAGGTCACGCCCAAGGGCGAGACCGAGCTCACCCCGGAGGAGCGCCTGCTGCGCGCGATCTTCGGCGAGAAGGCCCGTGAGGTCCGCGACACCTCGTTGAAGGTGCCGCACGGCGAGTCCGGCAAGGTCATCGGCGTCCGGCTGTTCGAGCGTGAGAACGGTGACGAGCTCGCCCCCGGCGTCAACCAGCTGGTGCGCGTCTACGTCGCCCAGAAGCGCAAGATCACCGACGGCGACAAGCTCGCAGGTCGGCACGGCAACAAGGGCGTCATCTCCAAGATCCTCCCGGTCGAGGACATGCCGTTCCTGGCCGACGGCACCCCCGTCGACATCGTGCTCAACCCGCTCGGCGTGCCTGGCCGGATGAACGTCGGTCAGGTCCTGGAGACCCACCTCGGCTGGGCTGCGAAGTCCGGCTGGAAGGTCGAGGGCAAGCCGGCGTGGGCGAAGAACCTGCCCGAGCAGGCCAAGGAGGTCGCGTCCGGTTCGGTCGTCGCCTCCCCGGTCTTCGACGGCGCGCGCGAGGAGGAGATCATCGGCCTCCTGGAGTCGACCTACCCCAACGCCGACGGCGACCAGATGGTCAACGGCGACGGCAAGGCGTACCTCTTCAACGGCCGCACCGGTGAGCGCTTCAAGGACCCGATCTCCGTCGGGTACATCTACATCCTGAAGCTCCTCCACCTGGTCGACGACAAGATCCACGCCAGGTCGACCGGCCCGTACTCGATGATCACGCAGCAGCCCCTGGGCGGTAAGGCCCAGTTCGGCGGCCAGCGGTTCGGCGAGATGGAGGTCTGGGCCCTCGAGGCCTACGGCGCCGCGTACGCCCTGCAGGAGCTCCTGACCATCAAGTCGGACGACGTCCTCGGACGCGTCAAGGTCTACGAAGCCATCGTCAAGGGCGAGAACATCCCCGAGCCCGGCATTCCTGAGTCCTTCAAGGTGCTGATCAAGGAGATGCAGTCGCTCTGCCTGAACGTCGAGGTCCTCTCGAGCGACGGCATGTCCGTCGAGCTGCGTGATACCGACGAGGACGTCTTCCGCGCGGCGGAGGAGCTCGGCATCGACTTGTCCCGGCGCGAGCCGAGCAGCGTCGAAGAGGTCTGAGGGTCCACCGGTTCGCCGGGGTGAGAGGCCAGCGGCCGCAGCCCCGGCAGCCGGAGCCCAGACGGCCATTTGTGAAGACACGACCGAAAGACAGGTAACCAAGTGCTCGACGTCAACTTCTTCGACGAGCTTCGCATCGGTCTGGCAACAGCAGAAGACATCCGCCAGTGGTCGCACGGTGAGGTCAAGAAGCCGGAGACCATCAACTACCGCACGCTGAAGCCCGAGAAGGACGGCCTCTTCTGCGAGAAGATCTTCGGTCCGACCCGGGACTGGGAGTGCTACTGCGGCAAGTACAAGCGCGTGCGCTTCAAGGGCATCATCTGCGAGCGCTGTGGCGTCGAGGTCACGCGGGCCAAGGTCCGTCGTGAGCGCATGGGCCACATCGAGCTCGCCGCTCCGGTCACGCACATCTGGTACTTCAAGGGTGTCCCGAGCCGGCTCGGCTACCTGCTCGACCTCGCCCCGAAGGACCTCGAGAAGGTCATCTACTTCGCGGCCTACATGATCACCTGGGTCGACGCCGAGTCGCGGCACCGCGACCAGCCCTCCCTCGAGGCCAACATCTCGGTGGAGAAGCAGACGGTCGAGAACCGCCGCGACTCCGACCTCGACGCCCGCGCCAAGAAGCTCGAGGGCGACCTCGCCGAGCTCGAGGCCGAGGGCGCGAAGAGCGACGTCCGCCGCAAGATCCGTGAAGGCGCCGAGCGCGAGATGGCGCAGATCCGTCGTCGTGCGGACAACGAGATCGCCCGGCTGACCGATGTCTGGGACCGCTTCAAGAACCTCAAGGTCCAGGACCTCGAGGGCGACGAGATGCTCTACCGCGAGATGCGTGACCGCTTCGGTCAGTACTTCAAGGGCGGCATGGGCGCCCAGGCGATCAAGGACCGCCTGGAGAGCTTCGACCTCGACGCCGAGGCGGAGAGCCTCAAGGAGATCATCGCGACCGGCAAGGGCCAGAAGAAGACCCGCTCGCTCAAGCGCCTCAAGGTCGTCTCCGCGTTCCTCAACACCCGCAACAGCCCGATGGGCATGGTGCTCGACGCGATCCCGGTGATCCCGCCGGACCTCCGCCCGATGGTCCAGCTCGACGGCGGCCGGTTCGCGACCTCCGACCTCAACGACCTCTACCGCCGAGTGATCAACCGGAACAACCGGCTGAAGCGTCTGCTCGACCTCGGTGCGCCCGAGATCATCGTGAACAACGAGAAGCGGATGCTCCAGGAGGCCGTGGACGCGCTGTTCGACAACGGCCGTCGTGGTCGTCCGGTCACCGGTCCTGGCAACCGTCCGCTCAAGAGCCTGTCCGACATGCTCAAGGGCAAGCAGGGCCGGTTCCGCCAGAACCTCCTCGGCAAGCGCGTCGACTACTCCGGCCGCTCGGTCATCGTCGTGGGTCCGCAGCTCAAGCTCCACCAGTGCGGGCTGCCCAAGCAGATGGCCCTCGAGCTGTTCAAGCCGTTCGTCATGAAGCGCCTGGTCGACCTCAACCACGCCCAGAACATCAAGTCCGCCAAGCGGATGGTCGAGCGCGCTCGGCCCGTGGTCTGGGACGTCCTCGAGGAGGTCATCTCCGAGCACCCGGTGATGCTGAACCGCGCACCCACCCTGCACCGCCTCGGCATCCAGGCCTTCGAGCCCCAGCTGGTCGAGGGCAAGGCCATCCAGATCCACCCGCTGGTCTGCACGGCGTTCAACGCAGACTTCGACGGCGACCAGATGGCTGTCCACCTCCCGCTGTCCGCGGAGGCGCAGGCCGAGGCCCGCATCCTGATGCTCTCGACCAACAACATCCTGTCGCCGGCGCACGGTCGTCCGATCACCTCGCCGACCCAGGACATGGTCATCGGGCTGTACTACCTCACCGGTTTCAAGGAGGACGCGACCGGCACGGGCAACGCCTACTCGTCGATCTCCGAGGCCATCCAGGCCTACGACGCCGGGCTGCTCGACCTCCAGGCCCGGGTGAAGATCCGGTTCGACGACGTCACCCCGCCGAACGGCGTCACCCCGCCGGAGGGCTGGGAGCCCGGACAGCCGCTGCTGCTCGAGACCACGCTGGGCCGCGCGCACTTCAACGAGGCCCTGCCGGAGCGCTACCCCTTCGTCGACTACGAGGTCGCGAAGAAGCAGCTCTCGGCGATCGTCAACGACCTCGCCGAGCGCTACCCGAAGGTCCAGGTCGCAGCGACGCTGGACGCCCTCAAGGCGTCGGGCTTCCACTGGGCGACCAGGGCCGGTGTCACCATCTCCATCGGTGACGTCGTCACGCCTCCTGGCAAGGCCGAGATCCTCAACACCTACGAGGGCAAGGCCGAGAAGGTCCAGCAGCAGTACGAGAAGGGCCTGATCACCGACGACGAGCGCCGTCAGGAGCTCATCGAGATCTGGACGCGTGCGACGAACGAGGTCGCCGAGGCCATGGAGGCGCACTTCCCGCCCACCAACCCGGTCTGGATGATGGTCCACTCGGGTGCTCGCGGAAACATGATGCAGGTCCGGCAGATCGCCGGTATGCGTGGTCTCGTCGCCAACCCCAAGGGCGAGATCATCCCGCGGCCGATCAAGTCCAACTTCCGCGAGGGCCTGTCCGTGCTCGAGTACTTCATCTCGACGCACGGCGCCCGGAAGGGTCTTGCCGACACCGCGCTGCGGACCGCCGACTCCGGGTACCTCACCCGTCGTCTGGTCGACGTCTCGCAGGACGTCATCATCCGTGAGGACGACTGCGGCACCGACCGTGGCCTGGTGTTCCCGGTGACCGTGAAGACGGCCGGCGGCGGCACCCGTGCCCACGACGAGGTCGAGGCCAGCGTCTACGCCCGCACCCTGGCGACCGACGCCGTCTCACCGGCCGGGGTCGTCGTGGCCAAGGCCGGGACCGACGTCACGATGCCCGTCGTCGACGACCTCGTCGCCGCGGGTGTCGAGGAGGCCAAGGTCCGGAGCGTGCTGACCTGCGAGAGCAAGGTCGGGACCTGCGCGCTCTGCTACGGCCGCTCGCTGGCCACCGGCAAGCTCGTGGACGTCGGCGAGGCGGTCGGCATCATCGCCGCCCAGTCGATCGGCGAGCCCGGTACGCAGCTCACCATGCGGACGTTCCACACCGGCGGCGTCGCCGGTGAGGACATCACGCACGGTCTGCCGCGTGTGGTCGAGCTGTTCGAAGCCCGCACCCCCAAGGGTGTGGCCCCGATCAGCGAGGCCGCCGGTCGTGTCCGCATCGAGGACACCGACCGCACCCGCAAGCTCGTCGTCGTCCCGGACGACGGGTCGGAGGAGCTCGGCTACGCCGTGTCCCGCCGCACCCGGCTGCTCGTGGCTGACGGCGAGCACGGTGGCGGTCGGCCAGCAGCTCGTGGCCGGCGCCGTCGACCCGAAGCAGGTGCTGCGGATCCTCGGGCCGCGTGCCGTGCAGCGGTACCTCACCGACCAGGTGCAGGAGGTCTACCGCTCGCAGGGCGTGTCGATCCACGACAAGCACATCGAGGTGATCGTCCGGCAGATGCTCAAGCGCGTCACGATCATCGAGTCCGGCGACTCCGAGATGCTGCCCGGCGAGCTCGTCGAGCGCATCCGCTTCGAGGAGGACAACCGCCGCATCGTGTCCGAGAGCGGCACGCCGTCCTCGGCCCGTCCCGAGCTCATGGGGATCACCAAGGCGTCGCTGGCCACCGAGTCGTGGCTGTCGGCGGCCTCCTTCCAGGAGACCACCCGGGTGCTCACCGACGCCGCGATCCACGCGAAGTCGGACCCGCTGCTCGGTCTCAAGGAGAACGTCATCATCGGCAAGCTCATCCCTGCCGGCACGGGCCTGGCCCGCTACCGGAACGTCAGGGTCGAGCCCACCGAGGAGGCCCGCTCGGCGATGTACTCGATGGCCCCCTACGACGACGTCGACTACTCCTCCTTCGGGACCAGCGGCAGCGGTGCCGCCATCCCGCTCGAGGACTTCGACTTCGACTTCCGCAGCTAGAAGCCGAGTCGTCCCTGCTCGAGAGCCGTGGGCTCCGGCACGCCCGGAGCCCACGACTCGCCCGCTTTTGACCTGCGCGAACTGCGTGGGTAATCTTTTGGCTCGTGCCTGGGAGTTCCCGGGTCTGTTTGCGTGCTTGTTGCCTGTGATCGTCGTGCGCGCGCCGAGTGTGCGCCGCGGCCTCCCGCTCCCAGCCTCCTCGGGTTCGCGCCCGTGGACTCCGCTGGGTAAAGGGAGCGACACACCCGACCCCGTGGGTCGCGGGTCTGGTTACTCGTCCAAGCCGCTCGCTCGCGCTCGACCAGCAGGGCCCAGCACCACCACGTTCGACCAGGCTCGAATCTGTTCAGCAGCACGTCCTGCACCACCGAGTACCGCCTGCACCACTGCAGGCCGCACGACCAACCGGTACGTCAAACGAACTTCGCACGGATAACGGAGACGCGGTGCCCACGATCCAGCAGCTGGTCCGCAAGGGCCGGCAGGACAAGGTCGGGAAGACCAAGACCCCGGCGCTCAAGGGGAGCCCGCAGCGTCGCGGCGTCTGCACCCGCGTCTACACGACCACCCCGAAGAAGCCGAACTCGGCCCTTCGCAAGGTCGCCCGCGTGCGCCTGTCCAGCGGCATCGAGGTCACGGCCTACATCCCCGGCGTCGGCCACAACCTCCAGGAGCACTCGATCGTGCTCGTGCGCGGCGGCCGGGTGAAGGACCTCCCCGGCGTCCGCTACAAGATCATCCGCGGCGCGCTCGACACCCAGGGCGTCAAGAACCGCAAGCAGGCCCGCAGCCGTTACGGCGCGAAGAAGGAGAAGAGCTAATGCCCCGCAAGGGCCCAGCCCCGAAGCACCCGGTCGTCGTCGACCCGGTCTACAACAGCCCGCTCGTGACCGCCCTGGTCAACAAGGTCCTGCCGGACGGCAAGAAGTCCACCGCCGAGCGCATCGTCTACGGCGCGCTCGAGGGCTGCCGCGACAAGACCGGCACCGACCCGGTCGTCACGCTCAAGCGCGCGCTGGACAACGTCAAGCCGACCCTCGAGGTCAAGAGCCGCCGCGTCGGTGGCGCCACCTACCAGGTGCCGGTCGAGGTCAAGCCGGGTCGCAGCACCACGCTGGCGCTGCGCTGGCTCACCACCTACTCCCGCTCGCGTCGTGAGAAGACCATGACCGAGCGCCTGATGAACGAGATCCTCGACGCCTCCAACGGCCTCGGCGCCAGCGTCAAGCGTCGCGAGGACATGCACAAGATGGCCGAGTCCAACAAGGCCTTCGCGCACTACCGCTGGTAGCCGCACCCGGTTCCGGCAGACAGCTGCCGGAGCCGACGCCCCGCAGCTGTTCCACCCCTGAGAGTGAGAGAAGAAGCTTCCGTGTCCATCGGCACCGACACCGGCCTGGCCCTGGTCCGCAACATCGGGATCATGGCTCACATCGACGCGGGCAAGACCACGACGACTGAGCGGATCCTCTTCTACACGGGCATCAACTACAAGATCGGCGAGGTCCACGAGGGCGCCGCCACGATGGACTGGATGCCGCAGGAGCAGGAGCGCGGCATCACCATCACGTCCGCCGCGACCACCTGCGAGTGGGACGGCCACACGATCAACATCATCGACACCCCAGGCCACGTCGACTTCACGGTCGAGGTCGAGCGCTCGCTGCGCGTGCTCGACGGCGCGGTCGCGGTGTTCGACGGCGTCGCCGGCGTCGAGCCCCAGTCCGAGACGGTCTGGCGTCAGGCCGACCGCTACTCGGTGCCCGCGCATCTGCTTCGTCAACAAGCTCGACCGCGTCGGCGCGGAGTTCCACCGCTGCGTCGAGATGATCGTCACGCGGCTGAACGCCGTCCCGCTGGTCCTGCAGATCCCGATCGGCGCCGAGGGCGACTTCACCGGCCTCGTCGACCTCGTGGCCATGAAGGCCCTCATCTGGTCGCCGGAGGCCGAGAAGGGCGAGATGTACGACACCGTCGACATCCCCGCGACCCACACCGAGGCCGCCGCGTGAGTGGCGTGACCGGCTCCTCGAGACCATCGCCGAGGCTGACGACGAGATGATGGAGCTGTACCTCGAGGGCAAGGAGCCCACCGAGGAGGCCCTCATCGCGGCGATCCGGCGCGCGACGATCGCGGCGAAGCTCAACCCGGTCCTGGCCGGCTCGGCGTTCAAGAACAAGGGCGTCCAGCCCATGCTCGACGCCGTCGTCCGCTACCTCCCGTCGCCGCTCGACATCGACGCCATCGCCGGCCACGCCGTCGGCGACGAGAGCGTCTCGATCCCGCGGCAGCCGAGCGAGGACGAGCCGTTCTCCGCGCTCGCGTTCAAGATCATGAGCGACCCGCACCTCGGCAAGCTCACCTACATCCGCCTCTACTCCGGCGTGCTCGAGACCGGGACCCAGGTCCTGAACAGCACCAAGGGCAAGAAGGAGCGGATCGGCAAGATCTACCAGATGCACGCGAACAAGCGCGAGGAGATCCCCCGCGTGGGCGCCGGCCACATCGTCGCCGTCATGGGTCTCAAGGACACGACGACCGGTGACACCCTGTGCGACTCCGGGTCGCCGGTGGTCCTCGAGTCGATGACCTTCCCCGCCCCCGTCATCCACGTCGCGATCGAGCCGAAGACCAAGAGCGACCAGGAGAAGCTCGGCACCGCCATCCAGCGGCTGTCCGAGGAGGACCCGACGTTCCAGGTCCGCACCGACGAGGAGACCGGCCAGACCATCATCGCCGGCATGGGCGAGCTCCACCTCGACGTCCTGGTCGACCGCATGCGTCGCGAGTTCAACGTCGAGGCGAACGTCGGAAAGCCGCAGGTGGCCTACCGCGAGACGATCACCAAGAAGGTCGAGAAGGTCGAGTACACCCACAAGAAGCAGACCGGTGGGTCCGGCCAGTACGCCCGCGTGATCATCTCCATCGAGCCCAGTGGCGGCGAGGTCGAGGGCGGCTACGAGTTCGTCAACAAGGTCAGCGGCGGCCGCATCCCGCGGGAGTACATCCCGTCGGTGGACGCCGGCTGCCAGGACGCCATGGAGTACGGCGTCGTGGCCGGGTACCCGCTCGTCGGGGTCAAGGTGACCCTGCTGGACGGCCAGTACCACGACGTCGACTCGTCCGAGCTCGCCTTCAAGATCGCCGGCTCCATGGCGTTCAAGGACGGCGCACGCAAGGCCGGCCCCGTCCTCATGGAGCCCCTGATGTCCGTCGAGGTCACCACCCCCGACGACTTCATGGGTGAGGTGATCGGCGACCTCAACAGCCGCCGTGGCCAGATCCAGGCGATGGACGAGCGTTCCGGCTCACGTATCGTGACCGCGCTCGTGCCGCTGTCGGAGATGTTCGGCTACGTCGGGGACCTCCGCAGCAAGACCCAGGGTCGGGCGAGCTACTCGATGCAGTTCGACTCCTACGCCCAGGTCCCGCAGAATGTCGCACTGGAGATCATCGCCAAGGCGCGCGGCGAGTAGCACCGAACGGCCAGCACCACACGCACCACGCACGAGCACCACCGAGACAGCCAAAAAACCGAACCGGTACTACCCGTCGACGGCGTACCAACCAGCTTGGAGGATCCCCAGTGGCGAAGGCGAAGTTCGAGCGGAACAAGCCGCACGTCAACATCGGCACCATCGGTCACATCGACCACGGGAAGACGACGCTGACGGCGGCCATCACCAAGGTTCTGCACGACAAGTACCCGGACGTGAACCCGTTCACCCCGTTCGACCAGATCGACAAGGCTCCTGAGGAGCGTCAGCGCGGTATCACCATCTCGATCGCGCACGTCGAGTACCAGACCGAGGCGCGTCACTACGCCCACGTCGACTGCCCTGGTCACGCGGACTACATCAAGAACATGATCACCGGTGCCGCGCAGATGGACGGCGCGATCCTCGTGGTCGCCGCCACCGACGGCCCGATGCCGCAGACGAAGGAGCACGTCCTCCTGGCCCGCCAGGTCGGCGTCCCGTCGATCGTCGTCGCGCTCAACAAGTGCGACATGGTCGACGACGAGGAGATCCTGGAGCTCGTCGAGCTCGAGGTCCGCGAGCTCCTCAGCACCTACGAGTACGACGGCGACAACATCCCCGTCGTGCGGGTCGCTGCCTTCCCGGCGCTCTCGGGCGACGAGAAGTGGGCCGAATCGATCATGGAGCTCATGAGCGCAGTCGACACCGCGATCCCCACCCCGGTCCGCGAGACCGAGAAGCCGTTCCTCATGCCCATCGAGGACGTCTTCACCATCACGGGTCGTGGCACGGTCGTCACCGGCCGGATCGAGCGCGGCATCGTCAAGGTCAACGAGACGGTCGACATCGTCGGCATCAAGGAGACCAAGCAGACCACCACGGTCACCGGCGTCGAGATGTTCCGCAAGCTCCTCGACGAGGGCCAGGCCGGCGAGAACGTCGGGCTGCTCCTCCGTGGCACCAAGCGCGAGGACGTCGAGCGCGGCCAGGTCGTCGTCAAGCCGGGCTCCATCACCCCGCACACCGAGTTCGAGGCGCAGGTCTACATCCTGTCCAAGGACGAGGGCGGCCGGCACACGCCGTTCTTCGACAACTACCGCCCGCAGTTCTACTTCCGGACCACGGACGTCACCGGGGTCGTCAAGCTCCCCGAGGGCACCGAGATGGTCATGCCCGGTGACAACACCGAGATGTCCGTCAGCCTGATCCAGCCGATCGCCATGGAGGAGGGCCTGCGCTTCGCCATCCGCGAGGGCAGCCGCACCGTGGGTGCCGGCCGGGTCACCAAGATCCAGAAGTAGTACCTGCACCCCCTGCACGCCCGCACGATTTCCGGTTGCCGTGCCCCGTACGGCATACTTGGAAAGTTGCTTGCTTGACCGGCGGCCAGGCCTCAGAGATCTCTGAGCGCCTGGCCGGCCGGATCAGGCTCCCGGTCGCTGCATCAGCCGGGCACCCCGAAGTCCTCGTCCGCACCGGTGAGAGCCGGAACGGGTGCGACACGCCCGACCCCGTGGGTCGGCGCAGCTCCGCAGCGCGACCTCCAGACAGCCGCACCAGAGTGAAGGAAACCAAGCCACCATGGCGGGACAGAAGATCCGCATCCGGCTCAAGGCCTACGACCACGAGGTCATCGACAGCTCGGCGCGCAAGATCGTCGAGACGGTGACGCGTACGGGTGCGCAGGTCGCTGGCCCGGTGCCGCTGCCGACGGAGAAGAACATCTACTGCGTGATCCGCTCGCCGCACAAGTACAAGGACAGCCGCGAGCACTTCGAGATGCGCACGCACAAGCGGCTCATCGACATCCTCGATCCCACGCCGAAGACGGTCGACTCGCTCATGCGACTCGACCTCCCGGCCGGGGTCGACATCGAGATCAAGCTCTGAGCTTCGAGACCCGAGGGACGACTCTTACCATGAGCTACAACAGTGCCATCGAGGCCGCCGAGGCCGCACGGGCGAGGCGCGGCGCCAGCCGTGTCGTCACCGGGCTGCTCGGCGAGAAGCTCGGCATGACGCAGGTCTGGGACGCGAACAACAAGCTCGTGCCCGTCACCGTGGTCAAGGCCGGCCCGTGCGTCGTCACCCAGGTCCGCACGCCTGAGGCCGACGGCTACTCGGCCGTCCAGATCGCGTTCGGCGCGATCGACCCCCGCAAGGTGAACAAGCCCGCTGCCGGGCACTTCGAGAAGGCCGGCGTGACTCCCCGCCGCCACCTCGTCGAGCTCCGCACGGAGAACGCCGCCGAGTTCACGCTCGGGCAGGAGATCACGGCCGAGGTCTTCGCCGCCGGCCAGGAGATCGACGTCACGGGCACGACCCGCGGCAAGGGCTTCGCCGGTGTCATGAAGCGCCACGGCTTCCACGGCGTCGGCGCCTCGCACGGTGCCCACCGCAACCACCGCAAGCCCGGTTCGATCGGCGGCTGCGCCACCCCCGGCCGGGTGTTCAAGGGCATGAAGATGGCCGGCCGCATGGGTCACGAGCGCCAGACCACCCAGGGGCTCACCGTGCACGGCATCGACGCCACGAACGGCCTGATCCTGATCAAGGGCGCCGTTCCGGGCCCCAAGGGCGGCCTCGTGCTCGTCCGCTCCGCAGTGAAGGGCAAGTGACTTCCATGAGCACCGTTGACGTCATCACCCCCGCCGGCGAGAAGTCCGGAACCACCGAGCTCCCTGACGCCGTCTTCGACGTCCAGGTCAACGTCCCGCTGCTGCACCAGGTGGTCGTCGGCCAGCTCGCCGCCGCCCGCCAGGGCACCGCGTCCACCAAGACCCGCGGCGAGGTTCGCGGCGGTGGCCGCAAGCCCTACAAGCAGAAGGGCACCGGCCGCGCCCGTCAGGGCTCGACGCGTGCGCCCCAGTTCGTCGGCGGTGGCGTCGTGCACGGCCCGCAGCCTCGCTCGTACGACCAGCGCACCCCCAAGAAGATGAAGGCCGCCGCCCTGCGTGGCGCCCTGTCGGACCGCGCCCGCTCCGGTCGCGTCCACGTCGTCACTGCACTGGTCGAGGGCGACACCCCGTCGACCAAGAGCGCGATCGGCATCCTCGCCCGGCTGTCCGACCGGCCGCACGTTCTGGTTGTCGTCGAGCGCACCGACGCCGTGTCGTGGAAGAGCCTGCGCAACGTCGAGCGCGTCCACCTCATCGCGCCGGACCAGCTCAACACCTACGACGTCCTGGTCTCCGACGACGTCGTCTTCACCTCGAGCGCGCTGTCGGCGTTCCTGGCCGGTCCGGCCAAGGGCAAGGGCGCTAAGGCTGTGGCCACGGAGTCCGAGGTCGTCGCGTCCGAGGTCGTCGAGCCCGAGACCGCACCGACCACTGAAGGGGCCGAGCTGTGAAGATCGCGGACCCGCGGGACATCCTCCTCGCGCCAGTCATCTCGGAGAAGAGCTACGGCCTTCTCGACGAGAACAAGTACACGTTCCTCGTCCGCACGGACGCCAACAAGACCCAGATCAAGATCGCGGTCGAGCAGGTGTTCCAGGTCAAGGTCACGGGCGTGAACACGATCAACCGTCAGGGCAAGCGGAAGCGCACCCGCGTGGGCTTCGGCAAGCGTCCCGACACCAAGCGTGCCGTGGTGAGTGTTGCCGACGGCCAGCGCATCGACATTTTCGGCGGTCCGGTCTCCTAACCGGGACCGCAGAGCTCAGAAGGACTCGAACACATGGGTATCCGTAAGTACAAGCCGACGACGCCGGGTCGCCGCGGCGCCAGCGTCGCCGACTTCGTCGAGGTCACTCGGTCCGAGCCGGAGAAGTCGCTGGTCCGTCCGCTGACGTCCAAGGGCGGCCGCAACAACCTGGGTCGGGTCACCACCCGCCACCAGGGTGGCGGCCACAAGCGCGCCTACCGCGTCATCGACTTCCGTCGTCACGACAAGGACGGCGTCCCGGCGAAGGTCGCGCACATCGAGTACGACCCCAACCGCACCGCGCGGATCGCGCTGCTGCACTACGCCGACGGCGAGAAGCGCTACATCATCGCGCCGAACCGGCTCGCGCAGGGTGACCGCATCGAGAACGGCGCCGGCGCCGACATCAAGCCCGGCAACAACCTCCCGCTGCGCAACATCCCCGTCGGCACGGTCATCCACGCCATCGAGCTCCGGCCCGGCGGCGGCGCGAAGATCGCCCGCTCGGCCGGTGCCAGCGTCCAGCTCGTCGCCAAGGACGGCCCCTACGCCCAGCTCCGGCTGCCGTCGGGCGAGATCCGCAACGTCGACGTCCGCTGCCGCGCGACGGTCGGCGAGGTCGGCAACGCCGAGCAGTCCAACATCAACTGGGGCAAGGCCGGCCGGATGCGCTGGAAGGGCAAGCGCCCGACCGTCCGCGGTGTCGCGATGAACCCGGTCGACCACCCGCACGGTGGTGGTGAGGGCAAGACCTCCGGTGGCCGTCACCCGGTGAGCCCGTGGGGTCAGCCCGAGGGTCGTACCCGCAAGCCGAACAAGGCGAGCAACGCCCTGATCGTCCGTCGTCGCAAGACCAACAAGAAGCGCTAGGGAGTACGTCGAGATGCCGCGCAGCCTCAAGAAGGGCCCGTTCATCGACGGTCACCTGATGAAGAAGGTGGACGTCCAGAACGAGAAGGGCACCCACAACGTCATCAAGACCTGGTCCCGGCGTTCGATGATCGTCCCGGCCATGATCGGTCACACGATCGCCGTGCACGACGGCCGCAAGCACGTCCCGGTCTTCGTCACGGACAACATGGTCGGGCACAAGCTCGGCGAGTTCTCGCCGACCCGCACCTTCCGCGGGCACGAGAAGGACGACCGCAAGGCGCGCCGCCGCTAGCCGCGGCTGCCTGACGAGACCAGAGCAGAAACAAGCGATGTCACAGACCAGCAAGGGGACAGCGATGGAAGCCACGGCATCTGCCCGGGCGAGTGCGCGGTACATCCGCGTCACGCCCAGAAGGCCCGCCGTGTGGTGGACCTGATCCGCGGGCTGCACGGCCGCCGAGGCGCAGGCGCTCCTGCGCTTCGCGCCGCAGACGGCCAGCGAGTCCGTGGGCAAGGTGCTCGACAGCGCCATCGCCAACGCCGGCAACAACCACGACGATGGACACGAACGGCCTGATCATCACCGAGGCGTTCGTGGACGAGGGCCCGACCCTGAAGCGGTTCCGTCCGCGGGCCCAGGGCCGTGCGTACCGGATCCGCAAGCGGACCAGCCACATCACCGTGGTCGTCAGCACCGTCACTTCCGCGAACGACAACGACACCGCCGCCGCGGGGTCGTCCAAGAAGGGGAGGACCCGCTAGTGGGCCAGAAGGTCAACCCGCACGGGTTCCGGCTCGGCATCACCACCGAGTTCAAGAGCCGGTGGTACGCCGACAAGCTCTACACGGACTACGTCAAGGAAGACGTCGCCATCCGCAAGATGATGACCAAGGGCATGGAGCGCGCCGGCATCTCCAAGCGTGGAGATCGAGCGCACCCGTGACCGCGTCCGCGTGGACATCCACACGGCGCGCCCCGGCATCGTCATCGGCCGCCGTGGCGCCGAGGCCGACCGCATCCGCGGCGACCTCGAGAAGCTCACCGGCAAGCAGGTCCAGCTGAACATCCTCGAGGTCAAGAACCCCGAGACGGACGCCCAGCTCGTCGCCCAGGGTGTCGCCGAGCAGCTCGCCAGCCGGGTCTCGTTCCGCCGCGCGATGCGCAAGTCGATGCAGTCCGCCATGAAGGCCGGCGCCAAGGGCATCCGGGTCCAGTGCTCCGGCCGTCTCGGTGGCGCCGAGATGAGCCGGTCGGAGTTCTACCGCGAGGGTCGCGTGCCGCTGCACACGCTCCGCGCGAACATCGACTACGGCTTCTACGAGGCCCGCACGACCTTCGGCCGCATCGGCGTGAAGGTCTGGATCTACAAGGGTGACGTCGTGAGCGGCAAGGCCGACCGCGACATCGCGCTGCCCGGCCGCGGTGCCCCGCGCGCCGGTGCCCGCCCGCCGGCGCGTGCTCCGCGCCGTCCTGCGGGTCGCGACGCCGCGGCTCCGGTCTCGACCGACGAGGCCGTCGCCGCTGTGGCCGCACCTGCCCCAGCCGCTGCCGAGTCCGGAACGGAGGCCTGACCATGCTGATCCCTCGCAGGGTCAAGCACCGCAAGCAGCACCACCCGGGACGCTCGGGCGCTGCGACGGGTGGGACCCGTGTCACGTTCGGCGAGTACGGCCTGAGGCCCTCGAGCCGGCGTACGTGACGAACCGGCAGATCGAGGCCGCTCGTATCGCCATGACGCGGCACATCAAGCGTGGCGGCAAGGTGTGGATCAACATCTACCCGGACCGTCCCGCTGACCAAGAAGCCCGCTGAGACCCGCATGGGTTCCGGCAAGGGGTCGCCCGAGTGGTGGATCTCGAACGTCAAGCCCGGGCGGGTCATGTTCGAGCTCGTCCTACCCGAACGAGAAGGTGGCCCGCGAGGCGCTCACCGCGCGCGGCCCACAAGCTCCCGATGAAGTGCCGGATCGTCCGGCGCGAGGTTGGTGACGTCTGATGGCCAGCAGGTACCAAGCCCTGCGAGCTCCGCGAGCTGGACGACGACGGCCTCGTCGCCAAGCTCCGCGAGGCCAAGGAGGAGCTGTTCAACCTCCGCTTCCAGGCGGCGACCGGCCAGCTCGAGAACCACGGCCGGCTCAAGGCGCGTCCGCAAGGAGATCGCCGCATCTACACGCTGATGCGCGAGCGCGAGCTCGGCATCACGCCCCTCGACCGGTCGACGGTGCGGCATGACCGAGAAGTAGCCGAGAACGTGACCAAGACCGACGCCAGCACGAGCGCGACCGAGCGCGGCTTCCGCAAGACCCGCGAGGGTCTGGTCGTCAGCGACAAGATGGACAAGACCGTCGTCGTCGCCGTCGAGGACCGCGTCAAGCACGCGCTGTACGGCAAGGTCATCCGTCGCACGAACAAGCTGAAGGCGCACGACGAGGCGAACGCTTGCGGGCATCGGCGACCGTGTCCTGCTCATGGAGACCCGCCCGCGTCAGCGCCTCGAAGCGCTGGCGCGTCGTGGAGATCCTCGAGAAGGCCAAGTAGCCGAAGTAGACCATCCGTTCGGCCAGGCTCCGGCTGCCGTCGGTAGACCGAGAGAACCAGCAGACAATCAGGAGAAGTCACGTGATCCAGCAGGAGTCGCGACTGCGTGTCGCCGACAACACCGGTGCGAAGGAGATCCTTTGCATCCGCGTGCTCGGCGGCTCCGGTCGGCGCTACGCCGGCATCGGCGACGTCATCGTGGCGACCGTCAAGGACGCCATCCCCGGTGGCAACGTCAAGAAGGGCGACGTCGTCAAGGCGGTCGTCGTCCGCACCATCAAGGAGCGCCGCCGTCCGGACGGCTCGTACATCCGCTTCGACGAGAACGCCGCCGTGATCCTGAAGGCCGACGGTGACCCTCGTGGTACCCGCATCTTCGGCCCGGTCGGCCGCGAGCTCCGCGACAAGAAGTTCATGAAGATCATTTCGCTCGCCCCGGAGGTGCTCTAGCCATGGCGAAGGCACGGATGCAC
This sequence comes from uncultured Actinomycetota bacterium, assembly GCA_963819215.1. GTDB lineage: Bacteria > Actinomycetota > Actinomycetes > Prado026 > Prado026 > CAWFVK01. The sequence goes on from CAWFVK010000003.1 coordinate 168,797, forward strand.
GTCAAGAAGGGCGACACCGTCCTGGTCATCAGCGGCAAGGACAAGGGCGTGACCGGCAAGGTCATCGTCGCCTACCCCGAGCAGCAGCGCGTCCTCGTCGAGGGCGTGAACCGCATCAAGAAGCACACCAAGGTCGGCCAGAGCGCCCGCGGCGCGAAGACCGGCGGCATCGTCACCCAGGAGGCCTCGATCCACGTCTCCAACGTGATGCTCGTGGTCGACGCCGACGGCAAGAAGGTCGGCACCCGGGTGGGCTACCGCATCGACGAGGACGGCGCCAAGACGCGCGTCGCCCAGCGCACCGGCGAGGACATCTGATGAGCACGACGACCGAGACCAGCGCACCGCGCACGAGCCCCCGGCTCAAGGTGCGCTACCGCGAGGAGATCGTCCCCGCCCTGCGCGAGGAGTTCGGCTTCCCGAACATCATGCAGGTGCCCGGCCTGACCAAGGTCGTGGTGAACATGGGTGTCGGTGAGGCCGCGCGTGACGCGAAGCTCATCGACGGCGCCGTCCGCGACCTCACGGCGATCACCGGCCAGAAGCCCGCGGTCACCAAGGCCCGCAAGTCCATCGCGCAGTTCAAGCTGCGCGAGGGCATGCCGATCGGCGCCCACGTGACGCTGCGCGGTGACCGCATGTGGGAGTTCCTCGACCGCCTGCTGACCGTGGCGCTGCCCCGCATCCGCGACTTCCGCGGCCTCAACCCCGGCCAGTTCGACCGGCAGGGCAACTACACCTTCGGTCTCACCGAGCAGGCGATGTTCCACGAGATCGACCAGGACAAGATCGACCGCGTGCGTGGCATGGACATCACCTTGGTGACGACCGCCGCCAACGACGCGGAGGGTCTGGCTCTACTCAAGCAGCTCGGCTTCCCGTTCAAGGAGAACTGACGTGGCCAAGAAGTCGCTGATCAACAAGGCGGCGGCGAAGCCGAAGTTCGCCGTGCGCGGGTACACCCGGTGCAACCGCTGCGGACGCCCGCACGCCGTGTACCGCAAGTTCGGGCTCTGCCGCATCTGCTTCCGCGAGATGGCGCACGCGGGCGAGCTCCCCGGCATCACCAAGAGCAGCTGGTAATCCAGATGACGACGCAGGTCCCGGCGTCCGGACGGACCGACCGGGAAACCACGACGAGAAAGGCCGTTGGCCACTCATGACCATGACCGACCCGATCGCGGACATGCTGACCCGTGTGCGGAACGCCAACCAGGCGTACCACGACGTCGTCCGCATGCCCTCGAGCACGCTGAAGGCGCGGATCGCTGAGATCCTCAAGCAAGAGGGCTACATCAGCGGCTACCACGTCGAGGACAACGAGAACGCCGTGGGCAAGTCCCTGGTGCTCGACCTCAAGTACGGCCCCAACCGCGAGCGTTCGATCGCTGGCGTCCGCCGGGTGTCCAAGCCCGGACTGCGCGTCTACGCGAAGTCGACGGCGCTCCCCAAGGTCCTCGGTGGCCTCGGCGTGGCCATCATCTCGACGTCCACCGGCCTGCTGACCGACAAGCAGGCCTCCAAGAAGGGCGTAGGTGGGGAAGTCCTCGCCTACGTCTGGTAGCAGGGAGAGGAAGAGCCATGTCGCGCATCGGACGGCTGCCCATCCCCGTTCCCGCTGGGGTGGATGTCGCCATCGAAGGCCAGGACGTCACGGTCAAGGGTCCGAAGGGCCAGCTCGCGCTGACCGTCGTGGACCCCATCCGCATCGAGCGTCAGGAGGACGGCACCCTCGGGGTGTCCCGTCCCAACGACGAGCGTGCGAACCGGTCGCTGCACGGCCTGACCCGCACGCTGGTCGCCAACATGGTGACCGGGGTGACCACGGGGTTCTCCAAGGACCTCGAGATCGTCGGCGTCGGCTACCGCGTGCAGCCCAAGGGCAACGGGCTCGAGTTCGCGCTCGGGTACAGCCACTCCATCCAGGTCGACGCGCCCGAGGGCATCTCGTTCACCGTCGCCAGCCCCACCCGGCTGACCGTGAACGGCATCGACAAGCAGCAGGTCGGCGAGGTCGCCGCGAACATCCGCAAGCTGCGGAAGCCCGAGCCCTACAAGGGCAAGGGCATCCGGTACGCCGGCGAGGTCGTGCGTCGCAAGGTCGGAAAGGCCGGTAAGTAGCCATGACCATCGGTGTCAAGCTGAGTGGTACCAAGACGACGAAGAAGACCATCGGTCGCAAGCGTCGTCACATCCGGGTCCGCAAGAAGGTCGCCGGCTCGGCCGCGCGTCCGCGGCTGGTCGTGACCCGCTCCTCGCGGCACGTGTTCGTCCAGGTCATCGACGACCTCGCCGGTCACACGCTGGCGTCGGCCTCCACGATGGAGGCGGACCTGCGCGCGGACGGCGGCGACAAGACGGCCAAGGCGCGCAAGGTCGGCGAGCTCGTCGCCGAGCGCGCGAAGGCTGCCGGCATCGAGTCGGTCGTGTTCGACCGGGGTGGCAACCGCTACCACGGGCGGGTCGCGGCGATCGCCGACGGCGCACGCGAAGGCGGGCTGGAGTTCTGATGACCCACGACACGACGTACGACATCCAGTCTGGAAGGGATCTCTGATGGCTGCACCCCAGCGCAGCAGAACGGGCGCCGGAGCCGGCGGCGATCGCAAGGACGGCCGCCGCGACGGCGGCCGCGGCGCTGCCGAGAAGACCACCTACCTCGAGCGCGTGGTCGCGATCAACCGCGTCTCCAAGGTCGTCAAGGGTGGTCGTCGCTTCAGCTTCACCGCCCTCGTGGTGGTCGGCGACGGCGACGGCACCGTCGGTGTCGGCTACGGCAAGGCCAAGGAGGTCCCCGCGGCGATCGCCAAGGGTGTCGAGGAGGCCAAGAAGTCCTTCTTCAAGGTCCCGCGCATCCAGGGCACCATCCCGCACCCGGTCCAGGGCGAGAAGGCCGCCGGCGTGGTCATGCTGCGCCCGGCCTCGCCCGGTACCGGTGTCATCGCCGGTGGTCCGGTGCGCGCCGTGCTCGAGTGCGCCGGCATCCACGACGTCCTCAGCAAGTCGCTCGGCTCGGACAACGCGATCAACGTCGTGCACGCCACCGTCGCCGCTCTGCAGGGGCTGGAGCGTCCCGAGGCTGTCGCGGCTCGCCGCGGCCTCGCCGTCGAGGACGTCGTGCCGGCACACCTGCTCAGGGCCATCGCGGCAGGGGCAAGCTGATGGGCCGGCTCAAGGTCACCCAGACGCGCTCCGGCATCGGTGGCACGCAGGGGCAGCGCGACACCCTGCGCTCGCTGGGCCTCAAGCGCCTGCGGGACGTCGTCGTCAAGGAGGACCGGCCCGAGATCCGCGGCATGGTCAACACGGTGTCGCACCTCGTCACCGTCGAGGAGGTCGACTAGTCATGACGCTCAAGGTCCATCACCTGCGCCCGGCGCCGGGGTCCAAGACCGCCAAGACCCGGGTGGGTCGTGGCGAGGGCTCCAAGGGCAAGACCGCCGGCCGCGGCACCAAGGGCACCAAGGCCCGTTACCAGGTCCCGGCCCGGTTCGAGGGCGGCCAGATGCCGATGCACATGCGGCTGCCCAAGCTCCGCGGCTTCACCAACCCGTTCCGCGTGGAGTACCAGGTCGTCAACCTGGCCAAGCTCTCCGCGCTGTACCCCGAGGGCGGCGTCGTCACCGTCGCCGACCTCGTGGCCAAGGGCGCCGTCCGTAAGGGCGAGGTCGTCAAGGTCCTCGGCAACGGGGAGCTCACCGTGAAGATCGATGTCACGGTCGACGCCTTCTCGGCCACCGCCAAGGAGAAGATCGTGGCTGCCGGTGGGACCGCCACCGAGCTCTAGGCAGTCCCGGCAACCTGCTGTGCGTGTGGGGCGTTCCCGTCACCGGGGCGCCCCCTCGCGCATCAGTGGCTGTTATCGTCCTACCGGTGGGCCGTCGCAGGCGGGCACCTCGACGGAGCAACTGTGCAAGCCCACCGTTCTCTACCCATCTCTGACTCGTTAGCGACCCGCTCCGGGTAGCCCGCAGGAGGCCGAAGTGCTCAGCGCGTTCGCCATGGCGTTCCGAACGCCCGACCTGCGGAAGAAGCTTCTCTTCACGCTCGGCGTCATCGTCATCTTCCGGCTGGGCTCGGTCGTCCCGACGCCGGGCATCTCCTACTCGGCGGTCGCCTCCTGCGTCGACCAGACCAAGAACGACGCCCTCTACGCCCTGGTCAACACCTTCAGCGGTGGCGCGCTCCTGCAGCTGTCGATCTTCGCGCTCGGGATCATGCCGTACATCACGGCGAGCATCATCATCCAGCTCCTCACCGTGGTCATCCCTCGGTTCGAGGCGCTGAAGGCCGAGGGTCAGGCGGGCACGGCGCTGCTCACCCAGTACACCCGGTACCTGACGATCGGCCTCGCGGTCCTGCAGTCGACCGGTCTCATCGCGGTGGCGCGGACCCCGGCCGGCTGTTCACCAACTGCACCGCGCAGCTCATCCCGAACCAGTCCCTGTGGGTCATCTTCACGATGATCCTCACCATGACCGCCGGCACCGGCGTGATCATGTGGCTCGGCGAGAACATCACCGACCGCGGCATCGGCAACGGCATGTCGATCCTGATCTTCACCTCGATCATCGCCCGCTTCCCGAACCAGCTGGGCGCGATCTACTCCAGCCGCGGGACGTTCACGTTCGGCATCGTCCTGCTGCTCGGGCTCGCGCTGATCGCGCTCGTGGTCTTCATCGAACAGGCCCAGCGCCGGATCCCGGTGCAGTACGCCAAGCGACAAGTCGGGCGCCGGATGTACGGCGGCTCCTCCACGTACATCCCGTTGAAGGTCAACATGGCCGGCGTCATCCCGGTCATCTTCGCGTCGTCGTTGCTCTACATCCCCGCGCTGGCCGTCCAGCTGTTCGGCGACTCGAACAACCCCACGGGCTGGACCGAGTGGATCAACGACAACTTCGTGCGCAACGGTGGCGCCCACCCGATCTACATCGTCGTGTACTTCGCGCTCATCGTGTTCTTCGCGTACTTCTACGTCGCGATCACCTTCAACCCGGAGGAGGTCGCCGACAACATGAAGAAGTACGGCGGCTTCATCCCCGGCATCAGGGCCGGCCGTCCGACGGCGGACTACCTCGACTACGTCCTCACCCGGCTGACCGCCCCCGGCTCGTCCTACCTCGGCGTGATCGCCGTCCTCCCGATCATCGCGCTCGCCCTGCTGAACGCCTCCGGCACCTTCCCGTTCGGCGGCACCAGCATCCTGATCATGGTCGGCGTCGGCCTGGACACCGTGAAGCAGATCGAGAGCCAGCTGCAGCAGCGCAACTACGAAGGCTTCCTCCGTTGATGCGCCTGATCCTGCTGGGGCCGCCGGGTGCAGGGAAGGGGACGCAGGCCAAGGTGCTGGCGGAGGCCTACGGCATCCCGGCGATCTCGACCGGCGACATCTTCCGGGCCAACGTCGGCGCCGGGACCCCGCTCGGGCTCGAGGCGCAGCGGTACATGGACGCCGGCGACTACGTCCCCGACTCCGTCACCAACGCGATGGTCAGGGACCGCCTGTCGCAGGACGACGCCGCAGCCGGGTTCCTGCTTGATGGCTACCCGCAGGACCACCCAGCAGGTCACCGAGCTCGACGCGATCCTCGCCGACAGCGGCCAGGCGCTCGACGCCGTCGTCGAGCTCACGGTCGACCAGGACGTCGTGGTCGAACGCCTCACCCAGCGCAGCAGCATCGAGGGCCGCGCCGACGACTCCGAGGACGTCATCCGTCGCCGCCTCGAGGTGTACACCGACCAGACCGCGCCGCTGGCGAAGGCCTACGCCGACCGCGGCCTGCTGCGCCAGGTCGACGGCATGGGTGACGTCGCCGAGGTCAGCAGCCGCGTCCGCGCCGTCCTCGACGCCCCAGCCACCGCCTGACCTGGGCGTTGGCGACATGCTGAGCACGAAGGCGAGCCGATGACGATGTTCCGTACCCGAGACCGCATCGAGATCAAGTCGCCGGAGCAGATCGAGAAGATGCGCACGGCTGGGCTGGTCGTGGGGGGCGCCCTCGAGATGCTCCGGGCGGCCGTCGCCCCCGGGATGACGACGCTCGACCTCGACCTCCTCGGGCGCACCTACCTCGCCGACCACGGCGCCACCTCGAACTTCGACCACTACCACGCCCACGGCGACGACCCCGGGTTCATCGGCGTGCTCTGCGCCTCGGTCAACGACGAGATCGTCCACGGCATCCCCGGCCCGCGGGTCATCGAGGACGGCGACCTCGTCTCGATCGACTTCGGCGCGATCGTGGACGGCTGGCACGGCGACTCCGCGATCAGCGTCCCCGTCGGTGACGTCGCCCCCGAGGTCCTGCGCCTGGCGGAGGTCACCGAGGACGCCCTCTGGGCCGGGATCGCCGCTGCGAAGGTCGGGGGCAGGCTCACGGACATCTCCGCCGCCGTCGAGGCGTCGGTCCGAGCCGCCGGTGACTACGGCATCGTGGAGGAGTACGTCGGCCACGGCATCGGCACCGAGATGCACATGGACCCGTCGGTGCCGAACTACGGCCGCCCCGGGCAGGGGCCGCGGCTGGTCGAGGGGATGGCGCTGGCGATCGAGCCCATGGTCAACCTCGGGACCCGCTTCACCAGGGCGCTGGACGACGGCTGGACCGTGGTCACCGACGACGGCCGGATCTCCGCGCACTTCGAGCACACGGTGGCGCTCACGGCTGACGGCCCCTGGGTGCTCACAGCCCTCGACGGTGGCGCGGCCCGCCTGGGCGTGCCACCGCGCCCCTAGCACGGTGGGCACCGGTTTCCCAGCACCCCCGCCTGTGGCGTAGCATAGGGAGTCGGCCCAGTGATGGGCGCCGTTTCTGCGTGCCTGCGGCTGGGAGGCTCTCCCGGCGCGTTGCATCGGCGCTTGGGCCAGGCGTGGTGCCTATCTACACCGCGCCCACCTCACCAGCAGTTCGGTTCGTCGCTCCACCACGCACGACCTCGTCCGGCACGACTCGTTCACGCACGACCCGTTCACGCAGCACCTCGTTCCAACGAAAGAGACCACGGAGTTCATGGCGAAGAAAGACGGTGTGCTCGAGCTTGAAGGCACGGTCGTCGAGTCCCTCCCGAACGCGATGTTCAGGGTCGAGCTCGAGAACGGTCACAAGGTCCTCGCGCACATCAGCGGGAAGATGCGCCAGCACTACATCCGGATCCTCCCCGAGGACCGCGTGGTGGTTGAGCTCAGCCCGTACGACCTGACCCGTGGCCGGATCGTCTACCGCTACAAGTAGGCCAGCGTTTCCGCCAGCACACGATCGACTCACTCGGAGACATCATGAAGGTCAAGCCGAGCGTCAAGCCGATGTGCGACAAGTGCAAGGTGATCCGCCGTCACGGGCGGGTCATGGTGATCTGCACCAACCTGCGTCACAAGCAGCGTCAGGGCTGACCACACGCACCAGCGCACCACGCACGACGCACAGCTAGCACCACCAGCACAGCAGCAAGGCGCAGTCCCGACCACCGCTCAGCAGGACGAGCGGCACCACCCCCGGCACGGAGGCCGGGGACCCACCCCGGGCGGGGTGGGACAGGGCCTGCGCGAGACCTCCGCGATCGAAAGGTTCCGCCCAGTGGCACGTCTTGTCGGCGTCGACCTCCCCCGCGAGAAGCGGCTCGAGGTTGCGCTCACCTACATCTACGGCATCGGCCGTACCCGCGCCCAGGAGACCCTGGCGCGCACCGGCATCTCCGCCGACGTCCGCGTCAAGGACCTCGGCGACGAGGACCTCGTCCAGCTCCGTGACTGGATCGAGGCCAGCTACAAGGTCGAGGGTGACCTGCGCCGTGAGGTCGCTGCCGACATCCGCCGCAAGGTGGAGATCGGTTGCTACCAGGGCCTGCGCCACCGCAAGGGTCTGCCGGTCCACGGCCAGCGGACCCACACCAACGCCCGGACCCGCAAGGGCCCGCGTCGCGCCATCGCCGGCAAGAAGAAGGTCGGCAAGTAGCAGTAGTCCGTACGGTCCCGAAGACCCGACGGACCGACCACCTCCCCCAGGAGTCCTTGCGTAATGCCTCCCAAGAGCAGAACAGCCCCAGGCGCCAAGAAGGTGCGCCGCAAAGAGAAGAAGAACGTGGCCCATGGCCACGCTCACATCAAGAGCACGTTCAACAACACCATCGTCTCGATCACCGATCCCACTGGTGCCGTGATCGCGTGGGCCTCAGCCGGCCAGGTCGGCTTCAAGGGCTCGCGCAAGTCGACCCCGTTCGCCGCGCAGATGGCAGCCGAGGCTGCCGCCCGCCGGGCGATGGAGCACGGCATGCGCAAGGTCGACGTGTTCGTCAAGGGTCCCGGCTCCGGCCGTGAGACCGCGATCCGCTCCCTGCAGGCCACTGGCCTCGAGGTCGGCGCGATCCAGGACGTCACGCCCAGCCCCCACAACGGCTGCCGCCCGCCCAAGCGTCGCCGCGTCTGACGCGCGGACCGGATACAGGAGATCTGAGAAGACATGGCCCGATACACCGGTCCTGACTGCAAGCGTTGCCGTCGGGAGAAGACCAAGCTGTTCCTCAAGGGTGCGAAGTGCGAGTCACCCAAGTGCCCCATGGAGATCCGTCCTTACCCCCCGGGTGAGCACGGCCGCGGCCGCACCAAGGACAGCGAGTACCTCCTGCAGAAGCGGGAGAAGCAGAAGTGCGCCCGCATCTACGGCGTGCTCGAGAAGCAGTTCCGTGGGTACTACGAAGAGGCTTCCCGCAAGTCGGGCAAGACCGGCGAGAACCTGCTGGTCATCCTCGAGAGCCGGCTGGACAACGTCGTGTACCGCGCCGGTTTCGGCAAGTCGCGTGACATGGCCCGCCAGCTCGTGAAGCACGGCCACATCACGGTCAACGGCAAGAAGGTCGACATCCCGTCGTACCGCGTCTCGCCGGCCGACATCGTCGAGGTCCGCGCCAGCTCGCGTGAGCTCACCCCGTTCATCATCGCGACCGCCGAGCAGGGCGAGAAGACCGTCCCCGCCTGGCTCGAGGTCATCCCCGGTCGGCTGCGCGTGCTCGTGCACAACCTCCCGGCGCGTCAGGTCATCGACACGCAGGTCCAGGAGCAGCTGATCGTCGAGCTCTACTCCAAGTAGCAGCACCGCACCACCGCAGGCCGCACCACCGAACCGGTCGGTGCACATTCGCTGGCGTCAAATAGTGGGCGCCACGGTTCAGGAGGATCACCTTGCTCATCGCCCAGCGCCCCACCCTCGCCGAAGAGGTCGTCGACGAGTTCCGCTCGCGCTTCGTCGTCGAGCCGCTCGAGCCCGGCTTCGGCTACACCCTCGGCAACTCGCTGCGCCGCACGCTGCTGTCGTCGATCCCCGGCGCGGCGGTCACGTCGATCCGCGTCGACGGCGTCCTGCACGAGTTCACGACCATCCCCGGGGTGAAGGAAGACGTCACCGACCTCATCCTCAACATCAAGCAGCTGGTCGTCAGCTCCGAGCACGACGAGCCCGTCGTGATGTACCTGCGCAAGCAGGGCCCCGGTGACGTCACCGCCGCCGACATCGCCCCGCCGGCCGGCGTCGAGGTGCACAACCCCGAGCTCCACCTCGCGACCCTCAACGGCAAGGGCAAGCTCGAGATCGAGCTCACCGTCGAGCGTGGCCGTGGCTACGTCTCCGCCGCGCTGAACAAGCAGCCCGGCCAGGAGATCGGCCGCATCCCCGTCGACTCCATCTACTCGCCGGTCATGCGCGTCACGTACAAGGTCGAGGCCACCCGCGTCGAGCAGCGCACCGACTTCGACCGCCTGATCGTCGACGTCGTCACCAAGAACTCGATGCACCCGCGGGACGCCGTCGCCAGCGCCGGCAAGACCCTGGTCGAGCTCTTCGGTCTCTTCCGCGAGCTCAACGTCGACGCCGAGGGCATCGACATGGGCCCGTCGCCGACGGACGCCGCGCTCGCCGCTGACCTCGCGCTCCCGATCGAGGACCTCGAGCTCACGGTGCGGTCGTACAACTGCCTCAAGCGCGAGGGCATCCACACCGTGGGCGAGCTCGTCTCGCGCAGCGAGGCGGACCTCCTCGACATCCGCAACTTCGGCGCGAAGTCCATCGACGAGGTGAAGGCCAAGCTCGTCGACCATGGGCCTGCAGCTCAAGGACAGCCCTCCCGGGTTCGACCCCGGACTCGTCGTGGACAACTACGGCGCGGACGACGACGACTACCAGGTGTTCGCCGAGGACGAGCAGCTCTAGAGCTGCTCGACCTCCGGCACCCACCTCGAACGGCCTACCTCGAACTAGGAGAGCGACACCATGCCTACGCCCACCAAGGGCCCGCGTCTCGGCGGCGGTCCGGCGCACGAGCGGCTGATCCTGGCCAACCTTGCGACGAGCCTGTTCGAGCACGGCCGCATCACGACCACCGAGGCCAAGGCCCGGCGGCTCCGTCCGGTCGCCGAGCGTCTCATCACCAAGGCGAAGCGTGGAGACCTCCACGCCCGGCGTCAGGTGATGGCGACCATCCGCGACAAGACGATCGTGCACGAGCTGTTCACCGAGATCGGTCCGCGCTACGCGAACCGTGACGGTGGCTACACGCGCATCACGAAGGTCGGTCCGCGCAAGGGTGACAACGCCCCGATGGCCGTCATCGAGCTCGTCGAGGCGCTGACCGTGTCCCAGCGCGCCGTCGGCGAGGCCGAGGGCGCGACCAGGCGTTCGGTCAAGGAGACCGCCGCGAAGAAGGCCCCGGCGAAGGCCCCTGCGGCCGCGTCCGAGGCTGCGGCTAGCACCGAGGACGCCACGGCCGAGGGCCCGTACGGTGCAGGATCGGCCGCCCCGCTCGAGGACGGCTCCGCACCCGAGGGCTTCCCGATCAAGGGCAACGTGGACTCCATGAAGTACCACACGGAGGAGTCCCCGTGGTTCGAGCAGACGGTGGCCGAGGTGTACTTCGCTGACGCAGCTGCTGCCGAGGCCGCTGGCTTCGAGGCTCCCTCGGGTCACGCGGGCGAGGAGGCCCACGCCGAGGCGATCGCCGAGACCGAGGGGCTTCCCGAGCAGGGCGCCGACGAGTCCGCGGCGGCGACCGACGCAGCCGACTCTGACGCAGACTCCGACAAGGAGTAGCACCCACGGTGTTCGACGAGCCCGCTCCTCCCGTGGGGGAGAGCGGGCTCGTCCGCGTCCGGCTCGACCTCAGCTACGACGGCACGGACTTCCACGGCTGGGCCCGGCAACCGGGACTGCGCACCGTCCAGGAGACGCTCGAGCACGCGATCGAGCTGGTCTACCGCCTGCCGGGGCGAGCCGCGCTCACCGTCGCCGGGAGAACCGACACCGGCGTCCACGCCCGGCACCAGGTCGCCCATGTCGATCTCACCGCGGACGCGCTCGCGGCCAAGCCGCAACCGCTGCGGGCGTTCGCGCGGCTGCTCCCTGGTGACGTCGTGGTGCGGTCGGTCACGATCGCGCCCGCCGGCTTCGACGCCCGGTTCGCCGCGCTCACCCGCCGCTATGCCTACCGCGTGCACGACGGCGAGATCGCGCCCGACCCGTTGCGGCGCAGGGACGTGCTCTGGCACCGGCGCGACCTCGACGTCGACCGGCTGCGGGGGGCGTCGGCAGCGCTGGTCGGCCTCGCGGACTTCGCGGCCTTCTGCCGGTTCCGGCAGGGCGGGTCGACGGTGCGCGAGCTCCTGCGGCTCGACTGGGAGCGAGCACCGGACGGCCTCGTCGTCGCCACGGTCGTCGCCGACGCCTTCTGCCACTCGATGGTGCGCTCGCTGGTGGGGTCGCTGCTGCCGGTGGGGGACGGACGACGAGAGACGGACTGGCCGGCCCGGCTCCTGCAGGCCCGTACCCGTGACCCGTTGGTCCAGGTCGCGCAGCCGCATGGGCTGACGCTCGAGGAGGTCTGCTACCCGCCTGACGAGGAGCTTGCACGGCGGGTGGACATCACCCGCAACCCTCGCTGAGCCTCCGCTCAGCGCGTCGGCTCCCCCCGCCCCTTAGCCACAGCGGCATCGGGCGAGGGGGCTGGCAGCGTGAGGGGCAGGGCGAGGGACACGGTTGGGTAGTTCTGCCGATGCGCGGGAACGTCCTGCCAGTTCATGATCAACGGATCGCGACGGTGCCGTTGACCTGGTGGGAGCGTGATAGTGCCGAGCCTGATCTCAGTCGACCGACGCTGCTCGCCGCGGCGTCCTGACGAGGCCGTACGAGAGGCGCTGGGCCTGCTGCAGCTCGTCCCGGCGCTTGCGTACGTCGAGATCGCGCCTCGGCCGTCCTGCTACCCCGACGGGGCGGTCGTCGTGCTGGGGGAGTCCCTCCACGAGCTCCTGGGTGGTGGCGATCGGGTCCGCACGACCCTCGACCTCCTCGCCGGTGCTGTCCATCCCGATGATCGCTCGCGTGTCCGGGCCGTCGGAGAGCAGGCGTTCACCGGCGCGGCTGAGCCGCTCGCGAGCCCCGTCGAGCTCCGGCTGATGACAGCTGACGGTTCCACGGTCGAGGTGGCCGCCCGCTGGGCACGACATCGCCCTGCTGCAGCCGGAGAAGGGCAGCTCCGGTTGGTGGTCCTCAGCGACCGCACCGAGGTCAGGGCGTTGCGCCACGAGATCGAGCACCTCGAGCACTGGCGCGACCAGGCCATGGCGTCGCCCATCACGATGTACCGCGTCAACGACGCCGCGGGCTACGAGTTCATGTCGCGCCCGATCAGCGGCTGGGAGCCGGAGCGCTTCATCGAGGACAGCACGTTCTGGCAGGACATCATCCATCCGGACGACCGCGAGCGAGTCCTCGCCGAGGACGCCAGGACGATCGCCGAGCGCTGCTCGCTCGACGTCGCCTACCGCGTCCGTCGCCCGGACGGCACGTACCGCTGGATCCGCGACCACGCCGACCCCGTCGAGGAGCTCCCCGACGGCACCATGACCTGGGCCGGTTACACGATCGAGGTCACCGAGCTCCGCGAGGCCGAGCTCCTGCAACGGCGTGCGATGGGCCTGCTCGACCAGCTGGTCGACCACTCGTCCGACGGCGTGTACGCCTATGACTCCAGCGGTTTCGTCCACGCCGACGTCGCGTGGTCCGGCTTCGACGGCTCGCGCTTCCTGAGCGATCCCTCCTTCTGGCGGTCCAGGATCGCGGCCGCAGACCGTCGTCGGGTCCTGCGCGCCATGAAGGACGCCGAGCTCCTGAACCAGCCCTACGAGCTCGAGTACCGCTTCGTCACCGCCGGCGGCCAGCTGGTATGGGTCGCCGACTACGCCCGCCCGCACCTCGACGAGGAGACCGGCGAACGCACCTGGTACGGCGTGGTCAGGGACATCACCGCGGAGCGGGCCCAGCAGACCGCCGTCGAGGCGCTGCGGGAGAGCCTCACGCCGCGGGAGCGCCAGGTCCTGAACCTGCTCGGCGAGGGTCGGAGCAACTCCGCCATCTCCCGTGCCCTGGTGATCAGTGAGCGGACCGTGCACTCGCACGTGCAGAACATCCTCGGCAAGCTCGGACTGTCCAACCGCGCCGAGGCCGCTGCCCTGGTGGTGCGGCTGGGCGGTGGCGACATCGGTCACCTGCACCCGGTCGGTCAGCAGGACCACAACCGCGCCAAGGCCCCGGTTGGGACCAGCTTTCTGGACGGCCACACGGCATTCCTCGGAGCCGTGCCAGGTGCGCGCTCGGCGACCGCTGCCAGCTGACGCCCGTGTCGAGCGTCTCGGAGCGCACCAGAGCGGTCAGCAGGGCCTACCGTGCAGCCATGCGGGTCGTGGTCGCCCTGGGTGGGAACGCCCTGCTGCGCCGTGGCGAGGCCATGACGGTGGAGGGCCAGCGCGCCAACGTGCGGATGGCAGCGCAGGCACTGGCCCCGGTCGCGCTCGAGCACGAGCTCGTGATCAGCCACGGCAACGGCCCGCAGGTCGGCCTGCTCGCCCTGCAGGCTGAGTCGTACGGTGCGGCGGAGGAGTACTCGTTCGACATCCTGGGCGCACAGACCGACGGCATGATCGGCTACCTCATCGAGCAGGAGCTCGGCAACCTGCTCCCGTTCGAGGTCCCGCTCGCGACCGTGCTCACCATGACCGAGGTCGACCCCGCCGACCCTTCGTTCGCGGACCCGTCCAAGTTCGTCGGGCCCGGCTACTCCGAGGCGGAGGCGCGCGCGCGGGCGGCTGCGAGGGGCTGGACCGTGAAGCAGGACGGCGACGCGTGGCGCAGGGTCGTCCCGTCGCCGATGCCGCTGCGCATCTTCGAGATCAGGCCGGTGCAGTGGCTGCTCGAGCAGGGCTGCGTCGTGGTGTGCACCGGTGGTGGCGGGATCCCGACGATGTACCGAGCCGGCACCCGGGAGCTCGTCGGCGCCGATGCCGTGATCGACAAGGACCGCTCGTCGGCAGTCCTCGCACGCGACCTCGACGCCGACCGGTTGGTGATCGTCACCGATGCCCCCGGCGTGCTCACCGACTGGCGGACTCCGCGGCAGCGCCTGGTCCGGCAGGCGCATCCCGACGCGTTGGCGGAGCTTCAGCTCCCCGCAGGCTCGATGGGCCCGAAGGTCGAGGCCGCCTGTGCGTTCGTCCGGCAGTCCGGTGGGGTGGCCGTGATCGGCGCGCTGTCCGACCTGCCCGCACTGCTCGCCGGCACGTCCGGGACCACCGTGTCGATGACGGCCCGAGGTCTCAGCTACTGACGGTGCGACCGGCCGTCCGTTGCCAGGGGTGGACGGGGGTGCGGTCGCAGTCCTGTCAGGCAAAGGATTCGCGACCGCCCGAGCCGAGCAGCCAGACTGGCGCCCATGGGCCACGTCGACGTCAGCAAGCTCGAGCACATCCTCCCGGACGGCCGGGTGCTGCTCGACGACGTCTCGCTGCGCGTCGGCGACGGTGCGAAGGTCGCGCTCGTGGGTCCCAACGGCGCCGGCAAGACCACCTTGATGCGGATCGTCGCCGGCGACACTGTCCCGCAGGCCGGCACCGTCGCTCGCTCCGGGGGCCTGGGCGTGATGCGTCAGTTCATCGGGTCGGTGCGCGACGACTCGACGGTCCGCGACCTCCTCGTCTCGGTCGCACCGCCGGCGATCCGGCTGGCCGCCGCGGCCGTCGACGCCGCCGAGCTCGCGATGATGGAGAAGGACGACGAGAAGGAGCAGCTGCGCTACGCGCAGGCGCTGGCGGACTGGGGTGACGCCGGCGGGTACGAGGCCGAGGTGCTCTGGGACGTCTGCTGCACCGAGGCGCTCGGGACGCCGTGGGTGCGGGCCCAGTGGCGGGAGGTCCGGACGCTGTCCGGCGGCGAGCAGAAGCGCCTCGTGCTCGAGGCGCTGCTGCGCGGACCGGACGAGGTGCTGCTGCTCGACGAGCCCGACAACTATCTCGACGTGCCCGGCAAACGCTGGCTCGAGCAGGCGCTGAACGACACGCCCAAGACCGTGCTCTACATCAGCCACGACCGCGAGCTGCTGGCCCGTACGGCGCAGCGGATCGTGACGCTGGAGGGTGGTTCGGCGTGGACCCACGGCGGCGGCTTCGCCTCGTACCACCAGGCCAGGGCCGAGCGGTACGAGCGCCTCGAGGAGCTCGTGCGCCGTTGGGACGAGGAGCACGTCCGGCTCAAGCAGCTGGTCAAGACGTTGCAGCAGCAGGCAGCGATCCGCCCGACATGGCGAACCGGTACCACGCGATGCAGACCCGGCTGCGGAGGTTCGAGGAGGCCGGGCCGCCGCAGGCCCCGCCGAAGGAGCAGAACGTCACCATGCGGCTCACCGGCGGCCGCACCGGCGTGCGCGCGGTGACCTGCGAAGGCCTCGGGCTCAGCGGCCTCATGAAGCCGTTCGACCTCGAGGTCTACTACGGCGAGCGGGTCGCGGTGCTGGGGAGCAACGGCTCGGGCAAGTCGCACTTCCTGCGGCTGCTGGCGGGTGGCGACGTCGCCCACCGAGGCAGCTGGAAGCTCGGGGCGCGGGTGGTCGCCGGGCACTTCGCGCAGACCCACGAGCATCCTGAGCTGTACGGCCGGACCCTGCTGGACATCCTCTGGGAGCACAAGGCGCTGCAGCGTGGCCCGGCGATGGGCGCGCTGCGCCGCTACGAGCTGCGACCGGCAGGCCGAGCAGGCTTTCGAGACGCTGTCCGGCGGCCAGCAGGCGCGGTTCCAGATCCTGCTCATGGAGCTCGACGGCGCCACCGCTGCTGCTGCTGGACGAGCCCACCGACAACCTCGACCTCGCCTCCGCCGAGGCGCTCGAGGAGGGGCTGGAGGCCTTCGACGGCACGGTGCTGGCGGTCACCCACGACCGCTGGTTCGCGCGGGCTTCGACCGTTCCTGGTCTTCGGGGCGGACGGGACCGTGCTACCTGGCGCCGGAGCCGGTCTGGGACGAGGGCCGGGTGGTCGAGCCGTGAGCTCAGCCTGGCGCCTCGACTCGGCAGGCTCGCCGGGCGCTTTTGACCCTCTTGGGGCCGGATGCGTCATCCTGAGGGGCCGGCGGCAGGTCCTCATCAGCCGCTGCACCTGGATCGTCGCGGGCCCGCAGCAGCATGCCAGGCCTGACGGAATCCTCGATGACGAGAAGAGCTACGACCGTGCGCACGTACAGCCCCAAGCCCGGCGAGGTCGAGCGCGAGTGGCACGTCATCGACGCCACCGACGTCGTGCTCGGCCGGCTCGCCACCCAGGCCGCCAAGCTGCTGCGCGGCAAGCACAAGCCGATCTTCGCGCCGCACGTCGACACCGGTGACTTCGTCATCATCATCAACGCCGGCAAGGTCGCGCTGACGGGCAACAAGCGCGAGCCAGAAGATGGCCTACCGCCACTCGCGGCTTACCCGGGCGGGCTGTCCGCCGACGCCGCTACGCCGAGCTGCTGGACAAGCAACCCGAGCCGGCCGTCGAGAAGGCCATCAAGGGCATGCTCCCGCACAACACGCTCGGCCGCGCAGATGCGCGCAAGCTCAAGGTCTACGCCGGCCCCGAGCACCCGCACCAGGCGCAGCAGCCGGTGCCGTACGAGATCACCCAGGTCGCGCAGTAGCGCGGCACCGCAGCCCTCCACCGACTGCCCCGACCCACCTCGACTTGCCCGAGAACCGCCGAGAGGAACGCGCCGTGACCGAGCACCCGACACCGCTGAGATCGAGCTCGAAGACGACTTGCTGCACGACGGATGACGACGCCGCTGACGATGCGGACGGCCCCAGCGAGTAACCTCCGAGACCACGGTCGTCGCGGCCCGCGGGTCGTCGGCACCAAGCCCGGCCGCGGCCACCGGCCGTCGCAAGGAGGCCATCGCCCGCGTGCGCCTCGTCCCCGGCACCGGCAAGTGGACCGATCAACGGCCGCACCCTCGAGGACTACTTCCCGAACAAGGTCCACCAGCAGATCGTCAACGAGCCGTTCGGCGATCCTCGACGCTCGAGGGCCGCTACGACGTCATCGCCCGCATGCACGGCGGCGGCATCTCCGGTCAGGCCGGCGCCCTGCGCCTCGGCGTGGCCCGCGCGCTCAACGAGACCGACGTCGAGGAGAACCGCCCGCCGCTGAAGAAGGCCGGCTTCCTGACCCGTGACGCGCGGGCCAACGAGCGCAAGAAGTACGGCCTGAAGAAGGCCCGCAAGGCGCCGCAGTACAGCAAGCGGTAATGCGCGGGCTGCGCCACCCGATGGGAGCCCAGGGACGCCTCTTCGGCACCGACGGTGTCCGTGGGCGCTGGCCAACGCGCGACCTCACCGCCGAGCTGGCGCTCGACCTCGCGGTGGCGGCGGCGCACGTGCTCGGCGATGCCGGCGAGTTCGAGGGGCACCGTCCGGTCGCTGTGGTCGGTCGCGACCCGCGCGCCTCCGGAGAGTTCCTGGAGGCGGCCGTGGTGGCCGGGCTGGCCAGCGCCGGCGTCCGACGTGCTCGGCGTCGGCGTGCATGCCGACCCCGGCGGTCGCCTACCTCACCGGCTGACCTCGGCGCGGACCTCGGCGTGATGCTCTCGGCCAGCCACAACCCGATGCCGGACAACGGCATCAAGTTCTTCGCGCCGCGGCGGGCACAAGCTGGACGACGCCATCGAGGACGCGATCGAGGCCGGATGCTCGAGCCGTGGCAGCGCCCGGCCGGCCGGCCGCGGCCGGTCGGCCGGGTCGCGCGACCTGCCCGAGGCGTCGGCCGCGTACGTCGACCACCTGCTCGCCGCCGCTGCCCGACCGCGCTCGACGGGCTGCAGGTCGTCGTCGACTGCGCGAACGGCGCGGCCTCGGCACCGCGCCCGAGGCCTACTGCGCCGGGCCGGCGCCGAGGTCGACGCGCGATCGACGCCGAGCCGGACGGCCTGAACATCAACGACGGCTGCGGCTCGACCCACCTCGGGCCGCTCGCGGCCGCGGTGCGTCGAGCACGGGGCCGACGTCGGCATCGCCCACGACGGCGACGCCGACCGCTGCCTGGCCGTCGACGCCGACGGCGACGTGGTCGACGGCGACCAGATCCTCGCGGTGCTGCGCCGTCGCGCTGCGCGACGCGGGCGCGCTGGCCGGCGACACCGTCGTCGGCACCGTGATGAGCAACCTCGGCTTCAAGCTCGGCGATGCAGCGACGCCGGGCATCAAGGTGGTCGAGACCGCGGTGGGTGACCGGTACGTGCTCGAGGCGATGCGGGCCGGCGGCTACGTCCTGGGCGGCGAGCAGTCCGGCCACGTCGTCATGCTCGACCACGCCACCACCGGCGACGGCATCGCTGACCGGCCTGCACCTGCTGGCCGCGGATGGCGCCGACCGGCCGCTCGCTGGCCGATCTCGCCGCGGTGATGACGCGGCTGCCCCAGGTGCTGGTCAACGTCCGGGGGTCGACCGACGAAGGCCTCGTGCGCAGCCGCGTCGACTGGCGGCGGCGGTCGCGGCTGCCGAGGCCGAGCTCGGCGACACCGGCCGGGTGCTGCTGCGGCCGAGCGGCACCGAGCCGCTGGTCCGGGTGATGGTCGAGGCGCCCGACGCCGCGCAGGCCCAGGCGATCGCGGACCGGCTGGCCGCCGTGGTGCGGACCGAGCTCGCGCTGGCGGGTCCGGCGCTGACCCGACGTGCCGAATGCCGACGCCGCGGAGCTCGGCCCGGCCGCGAGCGTAGCCGCTAGGCTGGACCCATGTGCGGAATCGTCGGGTACGTCGGGTCGCAGCCCGCGCTGGATGTCGTCATCGGTGGGCTGCGCCGCCTGGAGTACCGCGGCTACGACTCGCGCCGGCAGTCGCTGTCGTCGGCGCCGGCGCAGCTCGCACCGTGACGGCGCGCAAGGCCGGCAAGCTCGGCGAACCTGGCCGAGGCCGCTGCTCGATGGCGCGAGCCCGCTGCCGCGCCTGCGCACGGCACTCGGCATCGGGCACACCCGGTGGGCGACCCACGGCGGCCCGACCGACCGCAACGCGCACCCGCACCTGGACTGCGACGGCGCGGTGGCCGTCGTCCACAACGGCATCATCGAGAACTTCGCCGCGCTGCGCGAGCGAGCTCTCGAGCCGCGGGCACGCACGCTGCGCTCCGACACCGACACCGAGGTCGTCGCGCACCTGCATCGCGGAGGCCTACGAGCCGAGCGGCAAGGACCTCGCCGAGGCCGTCGCGGCGTGTCTGCCGGCAGCTCGAGGGCGCGTTCACGCTCGTCGTCGATGCACGCCGACCAGCCCGACGTCGTCGTCGGTGCGCGGCGCAACTCGCCGCTGGTCGTCGGGCTCGGCGAGGGCGAGAACTTCCTCGGCCAGCGACGTCGCGGCGTTCATCGCGCACACCCGCGACGCGGTCGAGCTGGGCCAGGACCAGGTCGTCGAGCTCGCCGGGACGGCGTCGTGGTCACCGAACTTCGACGGTACCCCCGCTGAGGTCCGGCCGTTCCACGTCGACTGGGACGCCTCGGCCGCCGAGAAGGGCGGCTACGACTACTTCATGCTCAAGGAGATCGCCGAGCAGCCCGAGGCGATCGCCGACACCCTGCTCGGCCGGGTCGGACGACGACGGCGCGGCTGCGCCTGGACGAGATGCGGCATCGCCCGATGACCGCGTTGCGCGAGCGTCGACAAGGTCGTCGTCGTGGCCTGCGGCACGGCGTTCCACGCCGCGCATGATCGCGAAGTACGCCATCGAGCACTGGACGCGGATCCCGTGCGAGGTCGAGCTGGCGAGCGAGTTCCGCTACCGCGACCCGATCCTCGACCGGCAGACGCTGGTCATCGCGATCTCGCAGTCGCGGCGAGACGCATGGACACGCTGATGGCGGTGCGGCACGCCCAGGAGCAGCGCGCGCGGGTGCTGGCGATCTGCAACACGAACGGCTCCACGATGCCGCGCGAGTCGGACGGCGTGGTCTACACCCACGCCGGCCCGGAGGTCGCGGTCGCCTCGACCAAGGCGTTCCTGACCCAGCTGGTCGCCGTGCTACCTCGTCGCGCTCTACCTCGCGCAGGTGCGCGGCACCAAGTGCGGCGACGAGATCAGCGCCGCACATCGCCGAGCTCGCCCGCATGCCGGACCAGGTCGACCGGGTGCTGGACACCGTCGAGCCGGTGCGGGAGCTCGCGCGCTCGCTGAAGGAGCCTCGGTCGTGCTGTTCCTCGGTCGCCACGTCGGCTTCCCGGTGGCGCTCGAGGGCGCGCTGAAGCTCAAGGAGCTCGCGTACATGCACGCCGAGGGGTTCGCCGCCGGTGAGCTGAAGCACGGCCCGATCGCGCTGATCGAGGAGGGCCTGCCGGTGGTGGTCATCGCGCCGTCGCCGCGGGCCCGGTCGGTGCTGCACGACAAGATCGTGAGCAACATCCAGGAGATCCGGGCCCGTGGGGCGCGCACCATCGTGATCGCCGAGGAAGGCGACGAGGCCGTCGTGCCGTACGCCGACACCTTGATCCGGATCCCGCAGTGCCCCACGCTGCTGCAGCCGCTGCTCGCGACCGTGCCGCTGCAGGTGTTCGCCTGCGAGATGGCCGCGGTGAAGGGCTTCGACGTCGACCAGCCGCGCAACCTCGCCAAGTCCGTCACCGTCGAGTAGCCGCGCGCTTGTCCCGCCAGCCGCAGCAGCCGCCGGGTGCCGCGTCCCGGATCCGGCAGGCGCGGGCGTCCGACTACGACCTCATCGCGCCCGTCGTCGACGACTGGTGGGGGCGCCCGTTGCTCCCGCTCCTGCCGCGCCTGTTCCTCGACCACTTCTTCGACACCTCGTCGGTCGCCGAGCGCGAGGGCCAGCTCGTCGGCTTCCTGGTGGGGTTCCTCTCGCCGGCCCAGCCTGAGGTCGCGTACATCCACTTCGTCGGCGTCCGTCCCGACGAGCGAGGCAGCGGGCTCGCCCGGCTGCTGTACGAGCGGTTCTTCGCGCTCGCTCGCGACCGCGGTGCACGGCACGTCGAGGCGGTGACCGGACCGGTGAACACCGGGTCGATCGCCTTCCATCGAGCGCTGGGTTTCGACGTCGACGGACCGGTCGTGGACTACGACGGCCCCGGGCACGACCTCGTGCACTTCCGGCGACCCCTCGATGCCTGACCCGCTGCCGCCGCTTCGCTCGCTGCCTGCCCCGCTTCGCTTGCTGCCTGCCCCGCTTCGCTTGCTGCCCGACCCGCTTAAGGTGGGGCCGTGATCGTGTCCGTAGGCATCGACGTCGTCGACATCGCCCGCTTCGCACGGATCATCGAACGCCGACCCGGGCTGGTGTCGCGGCTGTTCACGCCGTCCGAGCGTTCACTCCCGGTGGCCTCGCTCGCCGCCAGGTTCGCGGCGAAGGAAGCGGTGGCCAAGGCGCTCGGCGCGCCGTCGGGTCTGTCCTGGCAGGACTGCGAGGTCGTGGCTGCGACCAGCGGCCAGCCGTCCCTGGTGCTGCGTGGCACGGTGGCGGCGGCCGCGGCTGGTGCGGGCATCGAGCACTGGCACCTCTCGCTGTCGCATGACGCCGGGATCGCGTCGGCGATGGTGGTCGCCGAGGCCGCAGCCGTTGCCGGGGCGCCGACGAAGGGCGGTGCCTGATGCGGACGGCGTACACCGTGGAGCAGGTGCGGGCGGCCGAGGCGAGCCTGATGGCCACGCTGCCCGCCGATGCCGCGCGCCCGCCGTTGATGCTGCGCGCTGCTGCCGGCCTTGCCACGGTGTGCATCGGACTGCTGGACCATGTGTACGGCGCGCGGGTGGTGCTCCTCGTGGGTTCCGGGGACAACGGCGGCGACGCGCTCTTCGCCGGCGCCCTGCTCGCGCGGCGAGGTGCCCGGGTCGACGCGGTGCAGCTCGGCTCGCGGGTGCACGAGGGCGGTCTGCGGGCGTTGCTCGGTGCTGGTGGTCGGCTGTGCACGGAGTCCGCTGCGGCGATCGATGCCGCCGACCTGGTGCTCGACGGCATCGTCGGGATCGGCGGCACAGGCGGCCTGCGACCTGCTGCGGCTGAGCTGGTCGACGCCGTCGACGAGCGCGCGGCTCACGGTTGCTGGCGGGTCGCTGTCGACCTCCCGAGCGGGGTCGATGCTGACACGGGCGCAGTCGGCGGAGCTGCCTTCACCGCGGACGTCACCGTCACCTTCGGCTGCTTGAAACCGGGCGTGCTGGTTGCTCCTGGCGCCGGGCGCGCCGGGGTGGTCGAGCTCGTCGACATCGGACTGGGGCCGTACCTGCCTGCGCCGTCGCTGCGTTCGCTCGGTGCGCTCGACGCCGCGCAGGCCCTGCCGGAACCGGGTGCCGCGGACGACAAGTACACCCGTGGCGTGGTCGGCGTGGTCGCGGGTTCCGGTGTCTACGCCGGGGCGGCGGTCCTGTGCGTCGGCGGCGCCATGCGGGCTGGCGCCGGCATGGTGCGGTACGTCGGCCCGGAGGCCGCCGCGGCGGGGGTGCTCGCCCGCTGGCCCGAGGTGGTGGTCGGTGAGGGGCGCGTCCAGGCGTGGGCGGTGGGGCCTGGTCTGGGGACCGACACCGCGGCCCGCAGCAAGCTCGAGCGGGCGCTCGCCGACCTCGATGTCCCCGTGCTGGTCGACGCGGACGGCCTCACCTTGCTGGCCGCCCACCCCGACCGGGCCGAGCTTCTTGCCAGCCGCCGCGCGATCACGGTGCTCACCCCGCACGACCGGGAGTACGAGCGCTTCGGACGGCAGATCGGTGCAGATCGCGCCGGCGCCGCACGGGCGCTGGCCGCCGAGCTTGGTGCGACCGTCCTGCTCAAGGGCTCGACGACCGTCGTCGCCGACCCCGACGGCAGCACCAGCGTCAACCCGACCGGCACCGCCCGGCTGGCGACCGCCGGCTCCGGGGACGTGCTCTCCGGGATCACCGGTGCGTACCTGGCGGCCGGGCTCGGCACGCTGGCTCCCGTGCTCGGGGCGTTCGTCCACGGCCTCGCGGGCCGGCTCGCCGGGTCGCCGGCCGCACCGCTGGTCGCGCTCGACATCGCCGAGGCCGTCCCTGCGGCCGTGCAGGCGTTGCGCAGGGCCGAGCCGTGAGCCGCGGTGGTGGCGTCATGGGTCTCGGGCTCGGGGTCCTGGCAGCAGGGGCCGTCGTCGGCTCGGTGGCCGGTGCGGTGGTTGAACGCCGGCTCAGCCAGCGTCCGCTGCGGGCCGCGGAGGAGGCCGGCTTCGCCTTCGGCTCGGTGCACTCGGCCCCGACCGTGGTCACCTCGGACGACGGCGTCGAGCTGTACGTCGAGATCGACGAGCCGCGTCCGGGGGCGCAGCACGCCGGGCTCACCGTCATCTTCTCCCATGGGTACGCGCTGAACCTGGACTGCTGGCACTACCAGCGCATCGCGCTGAGCGGCTCGGCCCGGTGCATCTACTGGGATCAACGTGGGCACGGCCGGTCGGGTCGGGGCAAGCGCGCGCACGACACCATCGACCGCCTCGCGCTGGACCTCGAGGCCGTCCTCGAGGCCGTCGCCCCCACGGGGCCGGTGGTGCTCGTCGGGCACTCGATGGGGGGCATGACGATCCTGGCGCTGGCTGCCCGCCGGCCCGACCTCTTCAGCTCTCCCGGTGGCCGCAAGAAGCGCAGGGCTCGCGGCCGGATCGTCGGGGTCGGCCTGCTCGCGACGTCGGCCGGCGACCTCACCGACGTCAACCTCGGGGTGCCGGCGTCGGCGGCCAGGCTGCTGCATCGGGTCGCACCGGGGGTGCTCAGCACGCTGGGTCGGGTGCCGGGCCTGGTCGAGCTCGGCCGCAAGTCCGGCAACGACCTCGAGTTCATGATCACCCGGGCCTACGCGTTCGCCTCCGACGTCCCGCCGCAGCTGGTCGACTTCACGCGGCGGATGAACGCGGCGACCTCGATCGAGGTCGTCGCCGACCTGTTCCCCGCGCTGGAGGCGCACGACGCGAAGGCGGGGCTGCCGGCGCTGTCGCAGGTGCCGGTCCTGGTCATGGTCGGTGAGCAGGACATGCTCACGCCCGTCGACCACAGCCGCGCGCTGGCGGCTGCCTTGCCGGACGCCGAGCTCGACGTGCTGGAGAACTGCGGGCACATGATCCTGCTGGAGTACCCGGACGTCGTGACAGCAGCGCTGCGTCGCCTGCTCGAGGCCGCCGACCCGCCAGCTGCCCGATGACCCCGATGAGCCCGATGACCCCGATGAGCCCGATGACCCCGATGAGCCCGATGACGCCGATGAGCCCGATGACCCCGGCGACCGTCGACCCGTCGCAGGTCGCGCCGTTCCTGCCGGACCTCGCGACGCTGAGCGACGTCGTGCGCGGGTGCACAGCCTGCCCCGAGCTGGCAGCCACGCGCACCCAGGTGGTGCCGGGCGTCCTGGTGCCGGGTGCGGACCTGCTGCTCGTCGGCGAGGCCCCCGGGGCGCAGGAGGACGAGGCGGGCGTGCCGTTCATCGGGCGGGCCGGGCAGCTGCTGGACCGGATGCTGACCGAGGCCGGGCTGGACCGGAGTCAGGTGTCGGTGGTCAACGTGCTGAAGTGCCGGCCGCCGGCCAACCGAAAGCCGAGGAGCCCCGAGGTCGCCCGCTGCCGACCCTGGCTCGAGCAGCAGATCGAGCTGAGCGACCCGCTGCTCGTCGTCACCCTCGGCGGGACGGCAGCCGAGTGGGCGCTCGGTCGAGGAACCCGGCTGGGCGCCTCGCGCGACGTGGTCCACCGGGTCGCCGGCCGACCGCTCGTGGTGACGTACCACCCGTCCGCGGCCCTGCGCTTCGGTCCGAAGGGTGCGCCGACGGCGGCGCTGCGGCAGGACCTCGCGACGGTCGCGTCGTTGCTCGACACGCTGCGAGCGGAGCGGGCCGGATGAGCGAGCCGGAGCCTGGGCTGCTCGTGGTCCCGGACGCCGCCGCCATGCAGGACCTCGGCCGGCGGCTCGCAGCGGCGTTGCGTCCCGGCGACCTCGTCGTCCTCGCAGGCGGGCTGGGCGCCGGCAAGACCACGCTCACGCAGGGCATCGGCGCCGGGCTCGGCGTTCGCGGACCGATCACCTCGCCCACGTTCGTCATCGCCCGCGAGCACCCCTCGCTGGTCGCCGGGCCACCGCTCGTGCACGTCGACGCCTACCGGCTCGGTGCGGCGCTGGAGGTCGATGACCTCGATCTGGACGCGACCATCGAGCAGTCCGTCACGGTGGTGGAGTGGGGAGCCGGCAAGGTCGAAGGGCTGGCCGACGACCGTCTCGAGATCACCCTGGAGCCCGCACCCGACGGTGCGCGCACGGTTCGGGTCGTGGGGATCGGCGCGCGTTGGGCGACTGCGTCGCCGTTACGCTGACCCGGTGCTCCTCCTCGCTCTCGACACGGCCACCCCGGCCGTCACGGTGGCGCTGCACGACGGGAGCCAGGTCGTCGGGAGCGCTCACGGCAGTGACGGCCGGCGGCACGGCGAGGTGCTGGCGCCGATGATCGAGCAGCTGCTGGTCGAGCACGGTGCCAGCCCCGCTGACCTCACCGACATCGCCGTCGGGGTGGGGCCGGGGCCGTTCACCGGGCTGCGGGTCGGCGTCGTCACCGCCCTCACCCTCGGCGCGGCGCTCGGTCTCCCGGTCCACGGCGTGTGCTCGCTCGACGCGCTCGCCCACGTCGCGGACTTCGCTGCAGGGCCGGTCCTGGTCGCGACCGATGCGCGGCGTCGCGAGATCTACTGGGCCGTGTACCTGGGGCCTGATCGCCGGGTCGGGGACGCCGCGGTGGGTCGCCCGGGAGAGGTCGCCGCCTCGCTGGGCGCGCAGCGCGACGGCCAGGCTGGTGCGGAGGCAGGTGCTGCTGGTCTTGCGGCTGGTCTCACGGCGACGGGCCCGGGCGCTGACCTGTACGCCGACGCCCTCGGCCTGCCCGTCGCGGCGAGCCAGCCGTTGTCGGCCGGGGCGCTGGCTGAGGTCGCGGTGGGGCGGCTCGGTGCCGGCCTGCCGCTGCTCGAGCCCTACCCGTTGTACCTCCGCCGCCCGGACGCTGTCCCCTCGGTGACGCGGAAGTCGGTGCTCACATGATCCTGCGCCGGATGCGCTGGTGGGACGTGCAGGCCGTGCTTCCCATCGAGCGGACTCTCTTCACCGCCGACCCCTGGAGCGAGGCAGGCTTCTGGTCCGAGCTCGCCGGTGTCCCGGCGACGCGCTACTACGTCGTGGCCGAGGACGACGGCGCCGTGGTCGGCTACGCCGGGCTGATGGCCATCGGGAACGACGCTGACGTGCAGACGGTCGCCGTCAGCGGCGCACGGCAGGGGGCAGGGGTGGGCCGGGCGCTGGTGACGGACCTGCTGGCCGAGGCCGGTCGCCGCGGGTGCGGTCAGGTGATGCTGGAGGTCCAGCACGACAACAAGGCAGCCCAGCACCTCTACGCCTCGCTGGGCTTCGAGCGGGTGTCGGTGCGCCGGAGCTACTACGGGCCCGGGCTCGACGCCGACGTCCTGCGGCTGCGGGTGGCGGCGTGAACGACGAGCCGCTGGTCCTCGGCATCGAGACCTCGTGCGACGAGACGGGGGTCGGGATCGTGCGCGGCCAGACGCTGCTCGCCGACGCCATCGCCTCCAGCGTCGAGCAGCACGAACGGTTCGGCGGAGTGGTGCCTGAGGTCGCGAGCCGGGCGCACCTCGAGGCGATGGTCCCGATGATCGAGCGCGCCTGCGCCCAGGCGCAGGTCCGGCTGGCCGACGTCGACGCCGTCGCGGTGACCGCGGGGCCCGGCCTTGCCGGCGCGCTGCTCGTCGGTGACGCGGCGGCCAAGGCCTTGGCGTTGGCCCTGGGCAAGCCGTTGTACGGCGTGAACCACCTCGCCGCCCACGTGTGCGTCGACCAGCTCGAGCACGGCCTGCTCCCAGAACCGTCGGTCGCGCTGCTGGTGAGCGGCGGGCACTCCTCGCTGCTGCTCGTCCCTGACGTCACCGACGACATCCAGCCGCTGGGGCAGACCCTGGACGACGCTGCCGGCGAAGCCTTCGACAAGGTCGCCAGGGTGCTGGGCATGGGATTCCCGGGCGGTCCGGTGATCGATCGCGCGGCTCGCGACGGGGACCGCAGCTTCGTGCAGTTCCCGCGCGGCCTCACGGGCACCCGTGACCTCGACCCCGACTCGGGCCATCGCTACGACTTCTCGTTCAGCGGGCTGAAGACGGCAGTGGCCCGGTGGGTCGAGCAGCGCGAACGCGACGGCGAGCCCGTGCCCGTGAACGACGTTGCTGCGGCGTTCCAGGAGGCCGTCGTGGACGTGCTGACCCGCAAGGCCGTGCTGGCCTGCACCGAGCACGGCGTGCAGGACCTCGTGCTCGGCGGCGGGGTGGCCGCCAACTCCCGGCTCCGGTTGCTCGCCGAGCAGCGCTGCGACGCAGCCGGCCTGCGGCTGCGGGTCCCGCGTCCTGGCCTGTGCACCGACAACGGGGCGATGGTGGCCGCGCTCGGCTCGCGAGCTCGTGCGGCGTGGTCGCCCACCGTCGCGGCTGGACCACGCCACCGACTCCTCGATGCCGGTGACCGAGGTCGTCGCGGGCTGAGCGGTAGCGGCGGGACCCGTCTCAGGCCGGGTCGCAGAGGATGACGACGGGGTCATCGCCGAGCCGGGTGAGGACGATCGTGCGCATCGGGCCCTTGCCGTCGAGCCGGAGCCGGGTCCGCAGCTCCTGCGGGTCGATCGCGATCCCGCGCTTCTTCACGACCACGTCGCCGACGCCCCGCTCGCGCAGCACCGCTCGCAGCCGCTTCAGCTGGAACGGCATGACGGCCTCCACCTCGTAGCGCTTGGTGAACGGCGAAGCGGTGCCGGCGTCGGTGCTGAGGTAGGCGATGTGCGGGTCGACCAACCAGGCACCGAGCGCCTGGGCCGCCTCGGCGACCAGCCCGGCCCTGATCACGGCACCGTCCGGCTCGTGGAGCCAGGCGCCGATCGGCCCCGTCGGTGGCGCGCCGAGCGCGGGGTCGTCCACCAGCGTCGCGCGGGACGGCAGCAGGGTGGCTCGACGGCTGGCGCCGCTCGCCAGCGGGCCGAACCAGAGCGCAGCCTCCTTCACCTCGCCGCTGTCGGAGACCCACTCAGCCTCCGCGCCGGCGGGGACGAGCGCGTGCGGGATGCCGGGCGCGACCTTGGCGCCGACCGCCGGGAGGCGGTCGGCGAGCTCGGCGATGAACGAGAACGGAGGGGAGTAGGCGTTCGGGTCGAAGGTCCGGCGCCCGGCGGACGTCCGGCGCGCGGGGTCGACGAACGCCGCCTGGTAGCCGGCGAGGTCGGTGCTGGTGACGTCGTCCACCCTCACCTCGCACCTGGGCGCTCAGCCCGAGCGCCGCCGCGTTGGCCAGCGCGGTGGCCGCGGTGACGGGATCCTGGTCGACGCCCAGCACCGGCAGGCCGGCCCGGGCGAGCGCGACGAGGTCACCGCCGATGCCGCAGCAGAGGTCGGCCACGGCGGTGCCGTGGGCCGCGAACCGCACCGCACGCTGCTCGGCGACGCTGGTGCGGGTGGCCTGCTCGAGGCCCGCCGCGGTGAAGAACATCCGGTCGGCGTCGTCGCCCAGCTTGGCCCTGGCCCGGCGCCGCAGCGCGGCCTGCGTCAGCGCGGCGGCCACCAGCTCCTGGTCCGGTTCGTCGCGGCGCAGCCTCGTCGCGAGCGCGAGGGTGGTCTGGCCCTGGTCGAGACCGACCGCCGCCGTGGCCAGCAGCTGCGCGCCGGCCGGCGTCCGGAGACGGTCGAGCAGCTCGGTGCCGGCGGGGTCCATCCGGCCAGCCTTGCAGCACCGGAGCACCTGCCGTTAGCTGGCACTCGGGTTGACGGAGTGCTAACCGCTGCCTAGTGTTGGCGGCGTTGGCACTCTCGACCCGAGAGCGCCAGCGGGACATGGGCCTGCTGCTGGTTCGCCGGAGCAGGCTCCCAACTACATCTCTCAACAAGCGAGCTTGGTCCTGGCCCCGCGACGACAGGGCCGAGGTCGCCCCCCGTTGACGAATCGTCGGAGGTAAACCCATCGTGTCGGTCTCCATCAAGCCGCTCGAGGACCGCATCCTCGTGAAGTCCATCGAAGCCGAGAAGACCACCGCGTCCGGCCTCGTGATCCCGGACACCGCCAAGGAGAAGCCCCAGGAGGGCGAGGTCCTGGCCGTTGGTCCGGGTCGCTTCGAGGATGGTCAGCGCCTGCCGCTGGACATCAAGGTCGGCGACAAGGTGATCTACAGCAAGTACGGCGGCACCGAGGTCAAGTACAACGGCGAGGAGTACCTCATCCTCTCCTCCCGCGACGTGCTCGCGGTCCTCGAAGGCTGAGCCACCGCTCAACGCTTCACGGCTGAGCCCCCGTCCAAGGACGGCCCGGCTCGACCGGCTCCACCTCAGCACTTCCGCAACGACAGCGAGCACGCCCCGGCGGCCCTCTTCCGGGCCCCGGGGCGTACTCGACGAAGGGACGTCCCCAGCTCATGCCCAAGATCCTCGAGTTCGACCAGTCCGCACGCCGCAGCCTGCAGCGCGGCGTGGACGCCCTGGCCGACGCGGTCAAGGTGACGCTCGGCCCGAAGGGCCGCAACGTCGTCATCGACAAGAAGTTCGGCGCACCGACCATCACCAACGACGGCGTCACCATCGCCCGCGAGGTGGAGCTCTCGAACCCGTACGAGAACCTCGGCGCCCAGCTCGCCAAGGAGGTCGCCACCAAGACCAACGACGTCGCCGGTGACGGCACCACCACGGCCACCGTGCTCGCCCAGGCCATGGTCAACGAGGGCCTGCGCGACGTCGCCGCCGGCGGCGCGCCGATGGACCTCAAGCGCGGCATCGAGAAGGCCGTCGAGGCCGTCAACGCCGAGCTCATGCGTGTCGCCCGCCCGGTCGACGCCAAGGAGGACATCGCCGCCGTCGCGACCGTCTCCGCGCAGGACGCCGAGATCGGCGAGCTCATCGCCGACGCGTTCGACAAGGTCGGCAAGGACGGCGTCATCACCGTCGAGGAAGCCACCACGACCGGCGTCGAGCTCGAGTTCACCGAGGGCATGCAGTTCGACAAGGGCTACATCTCGCCGTACATGGTGACCGACCCGGAGCGCATGGAGGCCTCCTCGAGGACCCGTACATCCTGCTCCACCAGGGCAAGATCTCCTCGGTCTCCGACCTCCTGCCGCTGCTCGAGAAGGTCGTCCAGGCCGGCAAGCCGCTGATCATCGTCGCCGAGGACGTCGACGGCGAGGCGCTGTCGACGCTGGTGGTCAACAAGATCCGCGGCCTGTTCACCGGCGTTGCCGTCAAGGCGCCGGCGTTCGGTGACCGCCGCAAGGCGATGCTCGAGGACCTCGCCGTCCTCACCGGCGCCCAGGTCGTGGCGCCCGAGGTCGGGCTCAAGCTCGACCAGGTCGGCCTCGAGGTGCTCGGCTCCGCGCGCAAGGTCATCGTCACCAAGGAGAACACCACGGTCGATCGAGGGCGGCGGCGACTCCGTCGAAGGTGGCCGACCGCGTCAGCCAGCTCCGCCAGGAGATCGAGCGCACCGACTCCGACTGGGACCGCGAGAAGCTCCAGGAGCGCCTGGCCAAGCTGGCCGGCGGTGTCTGCGTGATCAAGGTCGGCGCTGCACACCGAGGTCGAGCTCAAGGAGCGCAAGCACCGCATCGAGGACGCCATCTCGGCGACGCGCGCTGCGGTCGAGGAGGGCATCGTCTCCGGTGGCGGGTCCGCACTCGTGCACGCCGTCTCGGTGCTCGACGACAACCTCGGGCTGACCGGGGACGAGGGCACCGCGGTGTCCATCGTGCGCAAGGCGGCGCGCCGAGCCGCTCCGCTGGATCGCCGAGAACGCCGGCCTCGAGGGCTATGTCGCCGTCGCCAAGGTGCGCGACCTGCCGGACGGCCACGGCCTCAACGCCGCGTCGGGCGAGTACGGCGACCTGATCGCCCAGGGCATCATCGACCCGGTCAAGGTGACGCGGTCCGCCCTGCAGAACGCCGCCTCGATCGCCGCGCTGCTCCTCACCACGGAGACGCTCGTCGTCGAGAAGCCGGCCGAGGATGACCTCGAGGCTGCTGGCCATGGGCACAGCCACGGGCCTGGCGGGCACTCGCACTAGCCGGTCCCGCTGAACTGCACCACCCTGCGCGACCCTCGCACGAACCGGAAGGCCCGGCCCCCAGACAGGGGGCCGGGCCTTCCGCCGTCTCGCGGGCCGTCCACGCCCGTCGTTCGCGGGCCGTCCACGCCCGAGGGCAGAGCGGGGCTTCAGCTGACAGCGGCGAGCCCCCGACGGCGCTGGCCGTCGGCGTAGACCGCCTCGCGCTCCTCCTCGCTGAGGCCGCCCCAGACGCCGTAGGGCTCACGGACCGAGCAGAGCGTGCGCCCGGCACTCGACCAGCACCGGGCAGGTCGTGCAGACCTGCTTGGCCGCGAGGTCGCGGTTCGCGCGGGCCGGCCCGCGCTCGCCCTCGGGGTGGAAGAACAAGTTGGTGTCGACGGTGCGGCAGGCGGACTCGAGCTGCCAGTCCCACAGGTCCGCGTTCGGGCCGGGCAGTCGGGAGATGTCGGCCATGGTGTGGGCCTCCAGAAGGGGCTGAAAAGGGGTGGTGTCAGCGAGTAGGACGAACGTAGTACCGCTTCATAAGTTGGTCAACTTACAGAACTGTACTCCGGTAACGCCCGCCCCCACGGGAGGCACCGGTGCTGCTCGGCCGGTTGACCACCATTCGGAACGGATACCCATCCGGATGGGTTCGACACCTGCCGACGCCCACGATTTCTGCGGATTCCGCGCACCTCCGGTGGCGAGGGTGGGACGGGCGGCCGACAATGACCGCTATGCCGCCGACGCCGAAGGGCGTGGAGCCAGCGTCCGCTGCGCTGACCACCCCACCCGTCGCGAACGAGCCGCCCCTTCCGGCGGCTGCGTTGTCGGTCGCCGCCGTGGCGAGACGGCTCGGCGTCGCGCCAGCGACCCTGCGCACCTGGGACCGCCGTTACGGCGTGGGCCCCACTGAGCACGAAGCCGGCTCACACCGGCGCTACGGGCCGGCTGACGTCGCCCGGCTCGAGGTGATGCGGCGGTTGATCCACGGCGGAGTGAACCCGAGTGAAGCTGCCAGGGTGGCGCTGGAGGCCGGTCCGACAGACCCCGCCCGACGGTGCGGCCGCGGCCACCAGAGCTGGGGGTGGGCGGGTGCTCGCCCTGCCGGTCGGCAGCGGGCAGGTGCGCGGTCTGGCCCGCGCGGCGATGGCGCTCGACGCCGCCTCTGCCGTGGCAGCGGTCGAGCGATCGCTGGACCGGGTCGGCGTGATCGCCACCTGGGAGGAGCTCGTCAGCCCCGTGCTGCACAGCGTCGGCTCGCACTGGGAGGCGACCGGCGAAGGCGTCGAGGTCGAGCACCTGCTGGCCGAGAGCGTGATCGAGGCGATGCATGCCGTCATGGCCAGGTTGCGCTCGCCGGTGAACCCGCGACCCGTGCTGCTCGCCTCCGCCGAGGGGGAGATGCACTCGCTGCCGTTGTACGCCCTCGCGGCAGCCCTCGCCGAACGGTCCGTGTCCAGCAGGGTCCTCGGCGCCCGGCTCCCTCGTGAGGGGCTGGCCGCAGCCGTCCGTCGCTCCGGACCGGCCGCGGTCTTCGTGTGGTCCCAGGTGCGTGGCCACCGGTGACGGGGCGCAGCTCGCCGCGCTCCCTGCGCTGCGCCCGACCCCGTTGATCCTCGCGGGCGGCCCGGGCTGGCACGGAGGGTTGCCGGCCGGCACGGAGCGCGTGGACAGCCTCGAGGCTGCTGCCGATCGGGTCTTCGCCGCCGCAGGTGCGTAGCTCGCGGCGGCGCTGGCGATAGCCTGCGCGGATGAGGTGCCCGTCGGCATCCCAGGGGCGAGGGAGATTGCGTTGTCGGACGAGCTTGCGGCTCTGCTGTCCGCTGGCGAGCGCGCCGCGTTCCACGGGCGACCCGGCGCGGGCATCGCTCCGCTGCAGCAGGCGGTCGAGCTCGCGCACGAGGCTGGGCGCGACGACGAAGCGACCGCAGCGGCGTGGCTCCTCGGTGTCGCGCTCGGTGCCGCTGGCCGCTACGGCAGCGCCCTCGCCGTGCTCGAGCCGTTGGCCGGGCGAGCCGCCGTCGACCACCCCGCGCGGCGCCTCTTCGCCTCGCTCGCGAGCTCGACGTCGGCGAGCGTCCACCGGCAGCTGGGTCGGCACGCGGTCGCGCGCCAGTGCGACGAGACCGCGTTGGAGCAGGCCGGCGACGCGGCTGAGGCTGTCTTCGACGCCGCGCTCGGGCTGGCTGCGGACGCCGTCGGCCTGAGCGACCCGGACACCGCCCGGCGCGAGCTCGACGTCGCCAACGGGCTGCTGCCCGGCCGTACGGACTGGTGGCGGCAGCGGGTGCGCGCGCAGTGGGTCAGGGCCGAGATCGCCCTGCTCGTCGGGGACGCCGCAGCGGCTGCCAGGGCAGGGGAGTCCGCGGTGACGCTCGCGGAGGCCTCGGGTGCTCCACGGCACGTGGCGAAGAGCCTGCTCTTCCTGGGCGTGGCCCAGGTGCAGTCCGGCGACGCCGTCGAAGCGGCAGCCACGTTGCGCCGCGGAGCCACGCTGGCGGACTCGCTGGGGTGCCTGCCGTTGCTGTGGCCGACGCGGGCGGTGCTGGGGGCGCTGCTCCAGGGCGAGCAGCCGGCGGAGAGCGCACGCAACCTCTCCGGTGCGCGGAGCACCGTGCTGGCCATCGCGGACGACCTGCCCGAGGAGCTGCGTCAGGGCTGGTTGGTCCGGCCGGACATCGCGGCCCTGCTCGGGACCTGAGGCAGCGGCAGCACGCCGCCGCGGGGCGTGCGCGGAAACCTTCGAGCTGCTGCGGCTCAGCCTGGGTCAGGTTCGTGCCGAAGACTCCACCGTGGCAACAGTCTGCGTGTGCGACGACTCACCCCTGGCGCGTGAGTCCCTGCGGCGTGTGGTGGCGACGGTTCCAGGGGTCGACCGGGTGAGCGCGGCGGCGAGCGGCGAGGAGCTGCTTGCCCGGTACTCCGTCGAGCGCCCCGACGTCGTGCTGGCGGACGTCCGGATGCCGGGCATCGGGGGGGTCGAGGCCACCCGACGCCTGCTGGCACTGCACCCAGCCGCGAACGTGATCATGCTGACGATGGCCGAGGACACGGACGGGGTCGCCCGAGCCTTCACCTACGGCGCCCGCGCCTACGTCCGCAAGGACGCCTCGCGCGAGGAGCTCTCCGCGACGCTCGCCCAGGTGCTGCAGGCGCGTGGCCGGTCGGCCGGGTCGCCGCGCCGCCGGGTCGACGGCCAGCCCGAGCCGACGCCGCTGTCCGAGCGGGAGCTGCAGGTGCTGAGCGGTATGTCCCGCGGCAAGAGCAACTCGGAGATCGGGCGCGAGCTCTACCTCTCCGAGGACACCGTCAAGACGCACGCCCGCCGGCTCTTCCGCAAGCTCGGCGCCGCCGATCGCGCCCACGCGGTGGCCGTCGGCTTCCGGTGGGGTCTGGTGCGCTGAACGTCACGTCGCAGGGCCGCCTCAGGTACCCCTGAGCCCCTGATCGGCTCGGCTAGAATGAGCCATGGACTCAGATGTTCGTGACCCCTTTTCCCGTGTCGGGCTGACCTACGACGACGTCCTCCTGCTCCCGGCGGCCTCGGACGTCCTGCCGAACGAGGTCGACACCTCGACCCGGCTCACCCGCGGCATCACCGTCAACGTGCCGCTCGTGTCCTCGCCGATGGACACCGTGACCGAGGCCCGGATGGCCATCGCGATGGCGCGCGAGGGTGGCGTCGGGGTCCTCCACCGCAACCTCTCCATCGATGACCAGGCCGCCCAGGTCGACCTCGTGAAGCGCTCCGAGGCCGGCATGGTCACCAATCCCGTCACCTGCGGTCCGGACGACACGTTGTCCGACGTCGACCGGCTCTGCGGTCGCTACCGCATCTCGGGCGTCCCTGTGGTCGACGCCGCCGGCGTGCTCGTGGGGATCGTCACCAACCGCGACATGCGCTTCGAGCCGAACCACTCCCGCCCGGTCCGCGAGGTCATGACGGCGATGCCGCTCGTCACCGGGCCGCAGGGCATCTCCGCCGACGCCGCGTTCGAGCTCCTGGCCAAGCACAAGATCGAGAAGCTGCCGCTGGTCGACGCGAACGGGCGGCTGACCGGGCTCATCACGGTGAAGGACTACGTGAAGTCCGACCGTTACCCGCTCGCCACGAAGGACAGCGACGGACGCCTCGTCGTCGGCGCAGCGGTCGGCGTGGGTGAGGACGCCTACAAGCGCGGCCGCACCCTGGTGGAGGCCGGGGTCGACCTCCTCGTCGTCGACACCGCCCACGGCCACTCGCGTGCCGTGCTCGAGATGGTCACCCGGTTCAAGGCCGACACCGGGGTCGAGATCATGGGCGGCAACGTCGCGACCCGCGCCGGCGCGCAGGCGCTGGTGGACGCCGGGGCGGACGGCGTCAAGGTCGGCGTCGGGCCCGGATCCATCTGCACCACGCGCGTCGTCGCCGGCGTCGGTGTCCCGCAGGTCACCGCGATCTACGAGGCCTCGCTCGCGTGCAAGCCGGCCGGGGTGCCGGTGGTCGGTGACGGCGGGCTCCAGTACTCGGGCGACATCGCGAAGGCCCTGGTGGCCGGCGCCGACACGGTGATGCTCGGTTCGTTGCTGGCCGGCTGCGACGAGTCCCCGGGCGACCTCATCTTCATCAACGGCAAGCAGTACAAGGCCTACCGCGGCATGGGTTCGCTCGGTGCCATGCAGACCCGCGACGGCTCCAAGTCCTACAGCAAGGACCGCTACTCCCAGGAGGACGTCCTCTCCGACGACCAGCTGGTGCCGCAGGGCATCGAAGGCCAGGTTCCCTACCGTGGCCCGCTTGCCGCAGTCGCTCACCAGCTCGTGGGCGGCCTGCGGGCGGCGATGGGCTTCGCGGGGGCGAGCACGATCGCCGAGCTCCAGCAGAACGGCGAGCTCATGCGCATCACCCCGGCGGGCCTGAAGGAGAGCCACCCGCACGACGTCCAGATGACCATCGAGGCCCCGAACTACTCCTCACGCTGACGCTGCCGACTGCTCTCCACCGGCCGTAGCGCCTCGGTCGATCCTCCACAGGCGCCGACGCGTGGTTCGCTCCGTGCTGGCCGTGGGTGGGAGGATCGAGGCATGACAGAGATCGAGATCGGTCGGGGCAAGCGTGGCCGGGCGGCGTACGCGTTCGACGACATCGCCATCGTGCCGAGCCGACGCACCCGCGACCCGCAGGAAGTCTCGATCGCGTGGCAGATCGACGCCTACCGGTTCGAGCTCCCGTTGCTCGCGGCGCCGATGGACTCGGTGGTCTCACCGGACACCGCGATCGCGATCGGCAAGCTCGGCGGCGTCGGCGTCCTCAACCTCGAGGGGCTGTGGACCCGCTACCCCGACCCGGAGCGCCTGCTCGCCGAGATCGCTGCGCTCCCCGAGGGTCAGGTCACCGCCCGCATGCAGGAGCTGTACGCCGCGCCCATCGATCCCGAGCTCGTGGCTGAGGTCATCCGCCGGGTCCGCGCTGCCGGTGTCACCGTGGCCGCGGCCCTGTCGCCCGCCCGCACCGCCCAGCTCGCCAAGACCGTCGTTGACGCCGGTGTCGACCTCTTCGTCATCCGAGGCACCACCGTGAGCGCGGAGCACGTCTCCGGCCAGGCCGAGCCCCTCAACCTCAAGCAGTTCATCTACGAGCTCGACGTCCCCGTCGTGGTCGGAGGCGTGGCGACCTACCAGGCTGCGCTGCACCTCATGCGGACCGGTGCGGCGGGCGTGCTCGTCGGTTTCGGTGGCGGCGCCTCGCACACCACCAGGGCGGTCCTCGGGGTGGCGGTGCCGATGGCCAGCGCGGTGGCCGACGTCGCGGCCGCGCGCCGGGACTACCTCGACGAGTCCGGCGGCCGGTATGTCCACGTCATCGCCGACGGTGGGGTCGGTCGCTCGGGGGACATCGCCAAGGCGATCGCCTGCGGGGCGGACGCCGTCATGATGGGCTCGCCGCTGGCGCGCGCCTCCGAGGCGCCCGGCCGTGGCTGGCACTGGGGTTCGGAGGTCCACCACGCGCAGCTGCCGCGGGGGGAGCGCGTGCACGTCGGCACCGCCGGGACGCTCGAGGAGATCCTGCTCGGTCCGTCGCGCGTTCCGGACGGCACCATGAACCTCTTCGGTGCACTGCGGCGGGCCATGGCGACGACGGGCTACTCCGACCTCAAGGAGTTCCAGCGCGTCGAGGTCACGGTAGGTCGGTAGGCCGGCCCTTGACCTCGTTCCGGCTCAGCCCGACCGACCGCGCGGAGATCCTCGCGCGGCT
The DNA here is from genome assembly GCA_963819215.1 of uncultured Actinomycetota bacterium. Taxonomy (GTDB): domain Bacteria; phylum Actinomycetota; class Actinomycetes; order Prado026; family Prado026; genus CAWFVK01. The sequence goes on from CAWFVK010000003.1 coordinate 206,423, forward strand.
CACGAGCGAAGAGCTGGACGTCCTCGTCGTCGGCGGCGGGGTGGTCGGCGCTGGTGCCGCGCTCGACGCCGCGACACGCGGTCTGACCGTCGGCCTGCTCGAGAGCAAGGACTGGGCGAGCGGCACCTCCTCCCGCTCCTCCCGGCTCGCGCACGGCGGCCTCCGTTACCTGGAGCAGCTCGAGTTCGGCCTCGTCCGTGAGGCGCTCGCCGAGCGTGGCTTGCTGCTCGACCGCCTCGCTCCCCACCTCGTGCGGCCGCTCGCCTTCCTGCTCCCGCTCACTCGCCGCGGCTGGGAGCGGCCCTACCTCGGTGCGGGCGTGGCCCTGTACGACGCGTTCTCCCGGATCTCCCGCAAGGGCACCTCGCTGCAGGGTCACCAGCACCTCTCGCGCCGGTCCGTCGCGCGGCTCGCCCCTGCGCTGGACACCGAGAAGGTCGTCGGCGCCATCGGTTTCCACGACGCCCAGATCGACGACGTCCGGCACACCCTGGCGGTGGTTCGCACCGCCGCCAGCAGAGGGGCGTTGGTCGCCAGCCGTCTCGAGGTGACTGGTCTGGTCCGCGATGGTGAACGAGTGGTGGGGGTGCACGCGACGGACGTCGAGAGCGGTGAGCAGCTCACGGTCCGCGCCAAGGCCGTGCTCATGGCGACCGGGGTCTGGAGCGCGCAGGTCGGTGCTTGGCTCGATCGTCCCTCGCAGGCCCCCGTCGTCCCGTCCATCGGGGTGCACCTGGTCGTGCCTGGCTCCGCGATCAACCTGCACACGGCGCTGATCGCCCGGACGCCGGCGTCCGTGCTGTTCCTGCTTCCGTGGGGTGACTGCTGGTTGGTGGGCACCACCGACACCCCGTGGGAGGGCGACCTCGCCGACCCTCGTGCCACGGCCGCTGACGTCGACTACCTCCTCGAGCAGGCCAACCGGTGGCTGACCCGGCCGCTCGGCTGGGACGACGTCATCGGGGTCTACGCCGGGCTGCGGCCGCTCGCGGTGGACGCCGACGAGGCAGGCGAGAGCGCCGACACGGCCAAGCTCTCCCGGGAGCACGTCGTGAGCCGGCTCGTGCCCGGGCTGGTGACCATCGCGGGCGGCAAGTACACGACCTACCGCGTCATGGCCGCGGACGCCGTGGACGCCGTCGCGGACGAGCTTGCCGTACCCGTCCCCGCGAGCCGGACGGCGTTCGTCCCGCTCGCCGGTGCCCTCGGTTTCGCCGAGATGTGGGCCGAGCGAGCGGAGCTCACCCGCACGTCCGGGCTCGATCTCGCCGCGGTCGAGCACCTCCTCCGCAGGCACGGCGTGCTCACGCGCGAGCTGCTCGACCTCGTCGCGACCGATCCGACGCTGGGCGCTCGGCTGCACCCGGACGCACCGTACCTGCGGGTGGAGGTCCTGCACGCCGCCACGCACGAGGACGCCCGGCACCTCGACGACGTCCTGGTGCGCCGGACCCGGGTGGCGCTCGAGACCCGCGACGGCGGCCGCTCGGTGGCGTTGGCAGCCGCTCGACTGGTGGCTCCGGTGCTCGGCTGGGACGACGCCACCCTCCAGGCCGAGGTCGCCGCCTTCATCGCTGCCAGGTACGGCGCCGTGCCCGAGCGCGAGCAGTTGGTCCCGGTCAACGCGAGCTGAGCCCTGGCGCGGGCCGGCTTCTCGTCCTTGGCAGGTTCCTGTCGTAGGGCCCCCAGGGTCATGGTTCGGTTTCGTCCCACCAGCCCCAGGGAAACCTTGAGAGTGCGCCGCCAGCTGGCTCTGGGCGGCCGACACCGTACTTGATGCACCCAGGAAGGCACTTCCTATGGCTTTCGACCTCGATCCGACCGGCCCGGCACCCACCGAGGAGCAGCACGAGGACCTCGTGCCCGGCATGACGTCCGTGCTCACCGAGCCAGAGCGTCCGCTGGTCTTCGACCGCTTCGACGTCGTGCTGCGCGGCTACGAGCGTCACCAGGTGGACGAGTACGTCGGCCGGCTCACCGCTGCCGAGGCGCAGCTGCGCGCCGAGCTGGACGCTGCCGCTGATCGTGAGGCGGCGGCGCAGGAGGAGCTGACCAGGCTGCGCAGCGAGCTTGAGCGTGGTCGACCGACCTTCGACGCTCTGGGGGAGCGGGTGTCGCAGATGCTCGGGCTGGCCGAGACCGAGGCGGAGCAGATGCGCAGCGACGCCGCCACCGAGGCCGCCGCGGTCCGCGATGCCGCGGCCAAGGACGCCGCCGACGTCCGTTCCGACGCCCGTCGTGACGCCGAGGAGCTCGGCGCCGCAGCGCGCAGGGAGCTCGCGAAGCTCAAGGAGCACCGCGTCGCGGCACTCACCGACGTGGCCCAGATGCGCGACCGGCTGAACGACATCCTCGCGGGCACCGCGGAGCAGTGGCCATCGCTCGCCCCCGTCGAAGAAGTGAGCTCGATCGACCTCACCAGCACGTTGCCGCCGGTCGACGACGAGCTCGAGCCGGAGGACGATCCGCTCTCCTGACTTCCGGCTCTCCTGACGGCCGGCGCGGGTAGCGCGGCGACCTCAAGGTGATTCGCGGCGAGTCAGGGTCCCAGGTGACGGCATAGCGGAGGGTCCGAAGCCCCCGACGCGGAACCGGACGTCTCGGGTCGGGCGAGCTGTCAACGGCGTGGCGGCTTGCGCTCCAGAACCGGAATTAGGTGCGCGGCGCGGCTTGGTGCGCTTGGTCCCAAACCGCTCGGGCGTCGGCGATGTCCGACGCGGCTTTCTCTGCCCACTCGCGAACGGAGTGGACCGGGGTGCACATCGTTCCGCCGAGGCTGGTCAGGCTGTACTCGACGCGGACTGGTACTCCGGTGTGGACTTCTCGTTCGATCAGTCCGTCGCGTTCGAGGTCTCGAAGGACTCGGGTGAGGACCTGAGAGCTGACGTCGAGGCGTCGCTTGAGGGTGTTGAAACGCGTGGGGCCGTCTTCTAGGACGTGCGTGACCAGGACGGTCCACCTGTTTGCCAGGCGCTCGACCGCGTCCCGCATGGGTGTGCCAGGACCGTAGGGGTCTGTCGGTGGCGGCTGCTCCATGCCGCGAACTGTAGCAGTCACCAGGGAGGACTAGGTCACTTTCGGGTACCTAGACACGATTCGTGACTCGATGCTACGAATGTGTCTGCCAGACGGGCAGGCGCTCACGCGCGAGACAGAAGGAGCATTCGTGGCTGAGAACGAGGCACCCATCGACCTGTTCGAGAAGGTCGACTTCGAAGCGTGGAACGGGCCGGACTGGGACCTGTTCCGCAAGCTGCACAGCGACGACGTATTCGTCGACATGTTCGGTGAGAAGACCGAGGGCATCGACGCCCACGTCAACGCGTGCCAGTCCTATCAGGCAGCAGTACCCGAGTCCAAGGTCCTGGAACATTCCGTCAGGATGGCTGCCGGGGACTGGACCGCCGTGATCTCCAACGCCGAGGGTGGAGTCAACTTCGTCACCGTAGCGAAGTGGAAGGACGGCGCGATCACCGAGGAATACATCATGGGAGTCAAGTAGCCCTCAGGTGCCTTGACCCAGGCACGCTCGACGACGGGCCCGGGTAGGCGGAGCAATCGCCTACCCGGCTGCCCTGAGCAGACGACCAGCATCTTCCGAAAGGGTGTCTCGTGACGCACGTCAGCATTATCGGCACGGGCAAGATGGGCCAGGCGATCGCCAACATCGCGACCAAGGGGGGTCACACCGTCGAGCTACTTGGCAAGGACGATCCAGCCACAGGCGACATCGTGGTTCTTGCCGTGCCGCACTCAGTGATGCAAGAACTGCTCCAGCAGCGCAGCGAGGGTCTGGCCGGCAAGGTCGTTGTCGACATCTCCAATCCCGCCAACTTCGAGACCTTTGACTCCCTCACCGTCCCCGCCGACAGCTCAGCGACGGCTGAGATCGCGGCGGCACTCCCTCATTCTCATGTCCTCAAGGCGTTCAACACCACCTTCGCCGCCACCCTCGCCTCCGGCAAGGTCGGACCGCTCACCACCACCGTGCTCATCGCTGGGGACAATGCCGACGCGAAGTCTCTGCTTGCCGACGTCATCACAACCGGTGGGCTGCACGCAATCGACGCAGGCTCCCTGCGGCGCGCCCGCGAACTCGAAGCACTCGGCTTCCTTCAACTCACCCTCGCTGCACGCGAGCTCGTGCCCTGGACGGCTGGCTTCGGCCTCGTCACCTAAGAGCATCGGCTCGGTTCCCACAGCGGCTTCGAACGCGGTAAACGACCGAACATGACCCGAACCTATGTGCCTACCTGTTGACCTCGGGCAGCTCTGGGCCGGCAGGCTGAGGGTTAGGTGGTCGGTGGGTTGCTCTCGAAGTGCCTGCCCACGGTTTGTCCCGTGTGGCTCTCGAACGGAGTGCGCCCCGCGGGCCGCTGTTGACGGGATGTGGCTCGAGAGGGGTCTGCGTCGCCCGACGTAGGCATGCCCTCCCGTCGTCCCTTCGACGATGAGGAGCGAGATGTCATGGCTGGTGTGGTGATTGGTGCTGGACCCGGCGAAGAGGGTCCGCACGGTCGAGGTGATCGACGGCCGAGAACGAGTTCTGGCTGCTGAGCGGTTCGGTAACGACAACGATGGTTACCGGGCGATGCGTGCGCTGACCCGGAAGTGGCCGACCAGGGTGTGGGCGGTGGAGGGAGCGAGCGGGTCGGGCGGCAGCTTGCGCAGCGACTGATTCCGGCTGGAGCGCGCAAGTAACTGACTGCGACGGCTGCTCGGGCACTGCTGGCCACGGTCCGTCCAGAGACATCGCCGGACGGACCTGCCGACAGGTCGCCGCCGACCTCATCGACGACGTCGCCGTGCTCGACCGCAAGCTCGCGTCGATCGAGACACGGATCAAGGAAGCCGTCGCGGCGACCGGTACCACGCTGACCGACATCGTCGAGGTCGGCCCGATCACCGCCGCGGTCATCTTGGGCGAGGTCGGGGACATCGTCCGGTTCGCCACCTCCGACGCGTTCGCCTCCTACACCGGCACCGCACCCCTAGAGGTGTCCAGCGGCGACGTCCACCGTCACCGGCTGTCGCGCGCGGGGACCGCCGCCTCAACTCCGCGCTGCACATCATCGCGTTGGCGCACAAACGCCACGAGCCCCGCGGCAACGCCTACTACGCAAAGAAGATCGCCGCCGGGAAAGGCACCAAAGGTGCGATGCGTTGCCTCAAACGCAGGCTGTCCGACGTGGTGTTCCGGCACCTCGTCGCCGAACAGCATTCAGACCGGGAGGGCAGATGGGGGCGACAATCACATCCAGCGCGGCTGACCTGATCCCCATGGCCAGCACTTCGGAGAAGCCACAACCCGGGCTCACCGCCGACCATACGCCGCTGTACGCCGCTGCGTCTTGACACGAAGGGGAACCGTTCTGGTGCGTCTGTCCTCCCGCGACGGACACCCGCCAAGGCATGATCTGCATCGACGTGAGTAGGTTTCCATGGGCGGAGGCCGTTGAGAGGAAACCATGGGGTCGCTCGGAGACTGGCTGCAGCTGATCATCGGCACTGTAGGGACGTTCATCCTCATCTGCGTGGTTGCGATGGTCTGGCGCTTGTATGGTCGGACCGCTAACGACGCCGGATCCGATGGCACCCTGACCCCCGCAGCTCTGAGCAATCAGCGATCTCGCCAGTTGCTCGTGCGAGTCCAGGTCATCCTTCTCGGCGGGGTGGGCGGGTCGTTTCTGGTTGCCCTCTTCGTGGTCCGACCCTTGGGCGGGTCGAAGGGTCTACAGGTTGCAGTAGCTCTGGTTGGAGCTCTGTCAGCCTTCCTCGTAGCAGTCCTGGTCGCGAGCCGAGCTGCCAAGTCGCGCCGAGCCGAGCCCGGCGATAGCGCATACGTGCCGTGCTAGTGCGCTTCCTAGGCCGTCGGGAGTTGCTTGATCGTCTTGGCCATTCTGTGTTCCCAGCCGGGCGGGTCATCGGTGGAGTCGTTCGAGCAGTTCCATGACGAGGGCTCCGACCCAGTTAGCTGTTAAGCGGAGCCGGCTGCTGTGCACCAGCGCCTGGTCTGCCCACCGGTCAGCTGCCGTTGCAATGTCTTCGTCCGGGTACCTTTGACCGTTGGCCGCCAGGTCGAGAACCTCCCT
>CAWFVK010000004.1:0-92413 GCA_963819215.1 uncultured Actinomycetota bacterium
GGTCCTGGTTACGAGAGCCGTGGTGCGGCACCTTCAGGACGTCGACGTGCACGGCGACGCCGTCGGTCAGGATCGCGTGCTGGGCCTCGGTCTCGACGTCGCCGGTGAACAGGAAGCTGATGCCGTGGCTCACCACGCGGATGACGACGCTGGCCTGGTTGGGTGGTGAGTCCGTGGAGATCAGCCGCGCGGGCCACACCACCTCCCAGCTGACACCGCCGATCGAGCGCCTCTCCCCCACCGCGGCGACCCGGATGGGGATCCCCCGAGCGGCCGCCCAGGTATGCACGCGTCTTGCCTCCTCCGGCGGGTCGGCGAGCGGTGAGACCTCGATCTCAGCCACCGACCGGCCTTTCAGGACTCCAGGCACCCCCTCCGCATGGTCAGCATGGAAGTGCGTGAGCAGGAGCAGCGGTACCGAGGTGATCCCGAGCTCGTCAAGGCAGCTGGCGACCGCCGCCGGAGCCGGGCCGCTGTCGACGACGACCCCGGCGTGCGGGCCGACGTTCAACACCTCGCTGTCTCCCTGGCCGACGTCGCACGCCACCGCGACCCAGCCCGGCGGTGGCCACACCGATCCCGGCTGCAGCGTCGGCATCGAGCCGAGGACCAGCAGGGCGACGGCCAGCGCTCGGACCACCCGCAGCCCGCGCGTCAGTCGCCAGCCGACCACCACGCCCAGCATCACGGCGGCCAGCAGCACGGCGCCGCTCGGTCCACCGGGCCAGGAGATGTTGCCGCCTGGAACGTGCGCGCTGGTGCTGGCAACCCACACGATCCATCGGGCCGGCAGGCCGGCAAGGTGTCCGAAGATCGAGCCGATCGAGACCGAGAGCGGAGCGGTGACCGCGGCGAGCACGCCCAGCACCGTCGCCGCCGGCACCGCGGGCTCAGCCAGCAGGTTGGCCGGGATCGCGACCAGGCTGACCTGCGGCGCCACCAGCACGAGCAGTGGGGCCACCGCGACCTGGGCAGCGACCGGGACGGCGAGGGCCTCGGCCCAGCGCCCCGGCAGTCGGGCGGCCCAGCGGTCCTTCCACCCCGGCGCAAGCACCAGCAGGCCGGCGGTGGCGACCACCGACAGGGCGAAGCCGACCGACCGCGCCAGGAACGGATCAAGCAGCAGCAGGAGCACGACCGACCCGAGCAGGGCCGACAGTCCGGCGCCGGCATGCCCTTTCGTCCCGCGACGACTAGCCGCGAGCACCGCCACCACGCCCATGACCGTCGCCCTCAGGACGCTGGGGTCCGGGCGGGCCAGCACCAGGAAGAAGCCGAGCCCGAGCAGTCCCACCACCGGAAGCGCCCGTCCACGGGCGCCCAGCCAGCGCGCCACGAACAGCACGGCAGCGAGCACGAAGGCGACGTTGGCCCCTGACACCGCGTCCAGGTGGGTGAGCCCGGCGGTCTGGAAGTCGGTGGCGACCTGCATCGGCAGCTGGCTGGTGTCACCCACGACGAGCCCAGGGACGAGGCCGCGTTCGTCCGGACCGAGCCCGCGCACCGCCTGCCGCAGGCCCGCACGCATCCGGCCGGCCACGCGTTCGACGAGCGACGGCGGCCCGACGGCCTCCGGGGCGCCGTGCGCGCTTGCCACCGCGGCGATGTCATCGCCTGGTTCGGGCGGACCGAGCCGGACCAGGGCACGAACCCGTTGGCTGGGCAGCAGTCCCGACCAGCCGTCGGCAGTCGCCAGGACCAGCACCGGCGTCCGCAGCTGGAACCGGGCCCCGCGAGCATCGAGCTCCTCGAGCCGAGCCTCGAACAGCACCCCCGGCGGAGCCAGCACGCTGCCCCGAACCGACGGCTGCCGAGGTCTGGGGTCGCTCGTCACGACGAAGGTGGCCTGCCCGACGGCCTCCTGAGCGGCCAACGAGGCCAACGGACCAGAAGTCAGCACGTGCACCCGCCACGCCGAACCAAGGGCCACGGCTGAGGAGCAGGCGAGGGCCGCCGCCAGCACTCTCAGCCCTGGCCGGCGAGCCGCGAACCGCCGCCGGCCACCCACGATCGCGACCGCGACGACGGCAGTCACCGCCGCCAGCCCGAATCCGACCCCACCTCGGACCTGGGTGCAGACAAGCCCGGCGAGCAGGCAACCCAGGGCCGCCGGCAGCAACCGGAGATCGAGCCGTGGCCTGCTCTCGGCCATCAGACCTTGACCTTCGGGCTGATCTGCTCGAACTTCTTGTCGCCGATGCCGCCAACCTCACGGAGCTCGTCGACCGAGGAGAACCGGCCATGCGCGGCGCGGAAGTCGAGCATCCGCTGAGCGAGCACCGGTCCCACCCCCGGAAGGTCTTCGAGCTGCTCCAGGGTCGCCTGGTTCAGGTCCACGACGCCGCCGGCTGGCTCCCCCGAAGCGCCGGCCGGACCGCTCGGCCGACCCGTCCGCCGCAGCACCGCCCGCGGAAGGGCTGCTCGGAGCTATCACGCCTCCGGCCGCAGGTGCAGCCCCGACGAGCACCTGCTCGCCGTCGGCCACAACCTGCGCCAGGTTCAGGTTGTCAAGATCCACCCCGGGCAGCGCTCCGCCGGCGGCGGCCAGCGCGTCGGCGATCCTCGACCCCGGAGGGAGCCGCACCAGCCCAGGACGCCGGACCTTCCCTCCGACGTCGACCACCAGAAACGCCGGGCGGGGCGGAGACCGACGCGGCGACCGACGCCAGCCACCGACGCCGCAGAGGCCGCGGAGGCCGAGCCGCCGGCGCCTGCCGAGGCGGAGGCAGCCAACGGGGTTCCGACCGCCTGCACCGCGACCTGCGCCACCGGACCGACGTGCACGGCCGAACGCCACGCGAGCCAGCCCGCGAAGAGCACACCCACCAACGCACAGCCCACGAGCACCCTGCTGGAGCCACGATCCAGCTCGATCGACCGCAAGGCCACGGGCACCCGGTCGGCCAGCGACTCGACCATGCGATCCCGCAGGCCACCCAGTCGTCGGTGGCTGGTTGCCGGATCGTCCACGGGTTCGACCTTCACCGACCCGCACCAGGATCGCGCTGGCCAACGATCAGCGTGTGGACAGCGGCACCCTGTGGACCGCGACCGGGGATGGCTCTAGGTCTTGCGCGCCCGCCACCGAGCCAGCACGTTGCTCCGGTGCCGGCTGATCACGATGGCCGCGAGCACGACCGCCCAGCCGACGAAGGCACCCGGATACGGATGCTCCCCCCAGACGGCCACCGCGACGGCGGTCACCACCAGGCTCATCGCCGCACCGATCGAGGCCAGCGCCACCCAACGCGTCACGGCGAACACCACGAGGAACACCGCGATCGCGATCAGCGCCCACACCGGTGCCACGCCGAGCACCGCACCGAACGACGTCGCCACGCCCTTGCCGCCGTGACCGCGCAGCCACGGCGAGCTGACGTGCCCCAGGACGGCGCCGAGCCCTGCCAGCAACGCGGGCACCGTCCCGAAGAGCCAGAGCGCCAGGACCGTGGGCACGAACCCTTTGAGGACGTCGATCAGCCCGACGAGATAGCCCACCGACCGGCCCATCACCCGGCCGGCGTTGGTGGCGCCAGGGTTGCCCGACCCGGCCGAGCGCAGGTCGATCCCCCGGGCCCGAGCGATCAGCGCCGACGGTGACACGGACCCCACGGCATACCCGACGAGCAGGGCGGCCGCGCCCTGCAGCACCTGGGCCGAGGTCACGTCACGTCGGTGAGACCGCGACGGCCAGCATCCCTGGCCCGACGTGTGCCCCGACGACAGCGCCGACCTCGCAGACCACCAGCCGCTGGAGCCCGGGGACGCGCTCGCGGAAGTGTGCGGCGAGCACCTCGGCGCGCGCCGGGCTGGCGAGGTGGTGCACGGCGACGTCGACGGCGGAGTCGCCCGCGCGCTCGATCGCGATCTCCTCCAACCGGCTGAGCGCCTTGCTGGTCGTGCGCACCTTCTCCAGCAGCCCGATGCGGCCGTCGACCAGATGCAGCAGCGGCTTCACCGACAGGGCGGACCCGAGCACGGCAGCCGCGGCACCGACGCGCCCACCGCGCCGCAGGTACTCGAGCGTGTCGACGTAGAAGAAGGCAGACGACGTCATCGATCGCGCCCTCGCCACCTCGGCGACCTCGGCGAGCGATCCACCCGCGGCGGCGACCTCCGCGGCGGCGAGCGCAGCGAAACCCAGCGCCATCCCGATCGTCCGGGAGTCGATCACCGTGACCGGCAGCTCGGCCGACCGCGCCGCGAGCTCGGCGGACCCGAACGTGCCGGACATGTCAGCCGACAGGTGGAGCGAGACCACGCCCTGCGCGCCGGCAGCCGCGGCGGCGGCGTAGACCTCCTCGAAGGCCTGCGGGCTCGGGCGCGAGGTCGTCACCGGACGCCAGGCCCGCAGCGCCTCGGCGACGATGGCGGACGAGACCTGGGCGCCCTCGTCGTAGGAGGTCCCCCCGATCACGACCTGCACCGGCACCACCACGATGCCGGCCGGCTCGCGCAGGTTCGCCGGCAGGTAGGCGGTCGAGTCGGTGACGACGACGATCCCGGGAGCCATGGCGTCGAGGCTACTGGCTCACCAGCCGGCTCACCGGCCCGCTGCCCGGTGCGGGTGCGGGTGCGGGTGCGGGTGAATGCAGCCCGCTCAGCCCAGGACGATGTTGACGAGCTTCGGCGCGCGAACCACGACCGTCCGCACGCTCTGCCCGGCCAACGCGGCCTGGACGGCCGCCGACGCGAGCGCGAGCTCCCGGAGATCGTCCTCGGAGATGGTGGGCGGCACCGCCAGCCGATCCCGCACCTTGCCCATGATCTGCACGACCGCGGTCACCGACTCGTCGACGAGCAGGGCCTCGTCCGCGACGGGGAACGGCTCGAACGTCAGCGAGTGGTCGTGGCCGAGGCGGGCCCACAGCTCCTCGGCGACGTGCGGAGCCAGGGGAGCCAGCATCTGCACCAACGGCTCGGCGGCCTCCCGCGGGACGGCCGCGAGCTTGGTGAGCGCGTTGTTCAGCTCGATGAGCTTGGCCACGGCCGTGTTGAAGCGCAGCGCCTCGAGGTCGCGGGTCACCCCGGCGATGGTGCGATGCAGCGCCTTCCGGGTCGCGTCGTCGGCGGGAGTCTCGACGATGCGGAGCTCGCCCGTCGTCTCGTCCACGACGTTGCGCCACACGCGCTGCAAGAACCGGAACGAGCCGATGACGGCCCTGGTCTCCCAGGGCCTGCTGACGTCCAGCGGCCCCATCGACATCTCGTACAGGCGAAGGGTGTCGGCGCCGTACTCGCGGAACATGTCGTCGGGCGTCACCGAGTTCTTCAGCGACTTGCCCATCTTCCCGTACTCGCGGTCGACCGGGGCGTCCTGGTAGGTCCACACCCCGGCGGGCCCCTCGACGACCTCGTCCGCCGGCACGTGCACGCCCCGCGCGTCGGTGTACGCGAAGGCCTGGATGTAGCCCTGGTTGAACAGCCGCCGGAACGGCTCCTCGCTGGAGACGTGCCCCAGGTCGAAGAGCACCTTGTGCCAGAAGCGGGCGTACAGCAGGTGCAGCACCGCATGCTCGACGCCACCGACGTAGAGGTCCACCCCACCTGTGTCGCCCGGTGACTGGGGCCCCATCCAGTAGCGCTCCACCTCGGGGTCGACGAAGGCCTGCGTGTTCGTCGGGTCCAGGTAGCGCAGCTCGTACCAGCACGAGCCTGCCCACTGCGGCATCACGTTCAGCTCGCGGTGGTACTCCTTCGGGCCGTCCCCCAGGTCGAGCGTCACGGTGTTCCACGCATCGACGCGCCCCAGCGGCGGGAGCGGCTCGCTCGCGGCGTCGTCCGGGTCCAGCGCGGTCGGCCGGAAGTCGACCAGATCCGGCAGCGCGACCGGCAGCGCGGAGTCGGGCAGGGCGATCGGGTAGCCGCCGTCGTCGTAGACGATCGGGAACGGCTCGCCCCAGTAGCGCTGGCGGGAGAACAACCAGTCGCGGAGCTTGTACGTCACCGTGCTCTGGCCGGCACCGCGCTCGACCAGCCAGTCGACGACCACGCGCTTCGCCTCGGCCACCCCCAGGCCGTCCAGGAAGCCGGAGTTGATCGCGGGACCGTCGCCGAGGAAGGCCTTCCCGTCGAAGTCCGGGGTGGGCTCGACGGTGCGGATGATCGGGAGGTCGTAGGCCTCGGCGAACGCCCAGTCGCGCTCGTCCTGGCCAGGCACGGCCATGATCGCGCCGGTGCCGTAGCCCATGAGGACGTAGTCGGCCACGAACACCGGGATGGGTGCGTCGTTCACCGGGTTGCGGGCGAAGACGCCGGCGAACACACCGGTCTTGTCCTTGCGGTCCGCCAGTCGCTCGATGTCGCTCTTGCTGCCGGCCTGCTCGCGGTAGCTGGCCACCGCGTCGGCCGGCGAGGACGCGCCGCCCGTCCAGCTCGCCGGCGTGCCCTCCGGCCAGATGCCGGGGACGACCGTGTCGAGCAGCGGATGCTCCGGCGCGACGACCAGGAAGGTCGCGCCGAACAGGGTGTCCGGCCGCGTCGTGAACACGCTCAGCACGGCGTCCCCCGGCTCGCTGTCGACGGCGAAGTCGACGAACGCGCCCTCGGACCGCCCGATCCAGTTCCGCTGCATCAGCTTGATGGGCTCGGGCCAGTCGAGCCGGTCGAGGTCGTCCAGCAACCGGTCCGCGTAGGTGGTGATCCGCATCATCCACTGCTTCATGCTGCGCTTGAAGACGGGGAAGTTGCCGATGTCGCTGCGGCCCTCGGCGGTGACCTCCTCGTTGGCCAGCACGGTCCCGAGGCCGGGGCACCAGTTCACCGGTGCCTCGGACCGGAAGGCCAGCCGGCGAGCGTCCAGCGCGGCATGCCGCTCGGCGTCGGTCAGCGCCGCCCACGGGCGGCCGTCCGGGGTGTCGCGCACACCGGCGGCGAGCTCCTGCTCGAGCTCGGCGATGGGACGGGCCCGGCCCGCCACCTCGTCGTACCAGGCGTTGAAGATCTGCAGGAAGATCCACTGCGTCCAGCGGTAGAACTCGACGTCCGTAGTCGCCACCGAGCGGCGCGGGTCGTGCGCGAGCCCGATCCGTCGCAGCTGACGCCGCATGTTGGCGACGTTGGCGTCCGTGGTGATGCTCGGGTGCTGGCCCGTCGTCACCGCGTACTGCTCCGCAGGCAGCCCGAAGGAGTCGTAGCCCAGGGCATGCAGGACGTTGAAGCCGCGCATCCGCTTGTACCGCCCGAAGACGTCGGTCGCGATGTAGCCCAGCGGGTGTCCGACGTGCAGCCCGGAGCCGGAGGGGTAGGGGAACATGTCGAGCACGAAGAGCTTGGGCCGCCCCGCGACCTTGTCCGGCTCCGCCAACGGCCCTGCCGGGTTGGGTGCCTCGAACGTCCGCTCGGCCTCCCAGCGGTCCTGCCAGCGAGACTCGATCTGCGCGGCCAGGTCGGCGTTGTAGCGGAAGGGAGCCTGCTCGGCCACCGCCGCTGCCTGCGCGGCGTGTTGGTCGGTGGACTGCTGGGGCGTCTCGGTCATGACCTCGATCTTCCTTGGGTGCTCCGGGCATGAAAAAACCCCTCGGTCAGGAGGGGTCGCCGCGCCGACGGTGGACGTTCAGCGCGGCTCGGTAAGGAGCAGGCCGTTCCGCATGCCTTCAGGGTAGCGCAGCAGCGCTGGCGATGGCTTGCCCGATCGCCCGGTGGACGTCCCAGCCCCAGTGCAGGCCGTCCGGGTTACCGGTGCCCGCACGCAGCGACGGCCCGACGATGGGGTCGAGGTCGACGAAGCCGGCATCGTTGGCGGCGGCCCAGCGGCGCGCAGCGACGACGGCAGGGGCGTGCTGGCGGTGCGACGGGTAGGACGCCGCGGTGTGCGGCGACGGCCCGAGCAGCACGACCGGTGTCCGGTCACCCGCCGGCGCGAGGATCCGCACGGCCTGGGTGATCCGTGACAGGTAGTGGTCGGTCGCGCGCTGCGGGAGCTGCCGGAAGCGGCCACCCGTCGCCCTGATCACCTGCGGCCCGGCCGAGCGGTAGACCCGACGGACCTGACGGCGCAGCTCGCCCGGGCGCAGGTAGGGGATGCCGTCGCGCAGGTAGGTCGGGATCGCGGCCGGCAGGTGATCCATCTGCCCGACCCCGAGGACCAGCACGTCGGCGCGCGGCGCGAGCACCGTCGCGACCCGGGGGTCCTTGGTGAGCGCCCACCACGCGTCCCTGGCCGTCCAGCCCAGCCTTGCCACGACGTCGGCCTGGCCGCCGAGCCCGGCAGCGGCGACGTTGGGGTAGAGCCGGGGGTCGGTCAGCACCACCGGACCTGCGGGGCCGTGGAACGACAGCGAGTCTGCGAGCACCAGCAGGTGCGGGCCGTCCGGCTCGCTGCTCACTCGGCCGCGGGCTGCCGCTCGAGCTGGACGTCGTCCTTGCGGCGGAGCGTGCGGCGGCGGTACATCTCGCGGTCGGCGTTCTCCAGCAGGGCGCTGAGGTCGCCGTCGTCCCAGGGCGCGAGCATGGCCGCACCCGCGCTGACCTGACCCTCCCAGCCGGCGCGATCCGCGTCCGGCAGCGCCGCGAGGTTCTGCGACACCCGGGTCTCCAGCTCGATCGGGGTGGTGCCGGGGCCAGGTCCGATGACGCAGAACTCGTCGCCGCCCCAGCGCGCCACGACGTCACCGCTGCGGACCGCCAGCCGCAACGAGTCCGCCACCGCGACCAGCACGAGATCCCCCGCTGCGTGGCCGAGCTGGTCGTTGACACTCTTGAGGCCGTCGACGTCGAGGAAGACGCAGTGCACGGCGTTGCCCGAGCGGCGGGCGTTCGCGAGCATCTGCTCGCCGACGAGGACCAGGCCACGCCGGTTGAGCAGGCCGGTGAGGCCATCCTCGACCGCCGCGCGCTGCGCAGCCTCGACGGCCGCGGCGAGCTTGTCGGTCTGCAGCCGGCGGGCCACGTGCAGGCCGACCGAGATCGCGGTGGCGAGCACCATGCCGGTGAACCAGTGCAGGCGCCCGGTCCCCGGGGTGAGGAGGAACGTCACTCCCCACAGACCCCAGGCGACCGCGAGCGCGGCGACGAACCAGCGCAGCGAGAGGATCAGGCCGCCGGCGACGGCCACCATGAGCATCACGGTGCTGGTCTCGACGAGAGACTTCTCGACGTACATCCGCACCAACGGGTTGGCGAGCACGAGGAGCATCGCGCCAGCGGTGACCGGGTGCGCCCAGCGGTCGGGGAGCGGACGCCGTGACGTCCAGGCGAAGAGGACGCCGAAGGCCAGCGCCGAGGTGGCCGCGAGCGCGGTCATGACCAGCCTTGCGTTACCCGTGAGCATGAACGGGTGCAGGCAGGCAGTCGCGGCGAACAGCAGGGCGAGCAGTCCGGCGAGCACGGGCAGGACAGCACCTACCGAGGCGTCGTAGGTCTTGTGCTGTCGACCTTGTGCACCTGAGCCTGTCCGCGCGGCCACGCTCTCCTCCTCGCCCGAGCCTTCGTGCACGACCCTCTGGTGTGCCTGTCCAGCATTACGGCCCGGCGCCCCGAAAACCAGGACCGTTGAGCCGATGGGGGTCAGCCTTTCGACCAGACCTTCTCTGCTCGGTGCCCGCCTTCGCCGGCTGGCCGGATCCGCTCAGCAGCCCTACGTCCCGGTCAGCTCGTCCAGCAGCTCGTCGAGCGCCGCGACGTAGGCGTCGACGCCCGCCTCGTCCGCGGCCACCGAGCAGGTCGGCCCCGCCCCGACGATCGCCTCCCACACCCCGCGGTTCGCCAGGTAGACGCGCACCAGCCGCCGCAGCGGTACGTCCATGGCGGCCACCGCGGCCGCCGCCGAGGTGGGCATCGACGGGGAGAACGAGTAGCCGCTGCGCGGCCAGAACCGGTGCACCGTCCAGGGCAGGTGGTGGTGCTGCACGCTCGCCTCGATGCCGTCGGCGAGCCGGGCGCCCAGCAGGTGCGTCCGCTCGTAGGCCTCGTCGGTCAGCACCTCGCCCATCGCCGCCCTGGCCGCCGCCATGGAGAGCGGGTTGCCGAACAGCGTGCCTCCGACCGCCATCGTCGGCCGCGGGTCGTCGCGTCCCGCTGGTCGCTCGAGGAGCTCGGCGACCTCCTCGGTCATCCCGTACGCGCCGAGCGGGATCCCCGCCGCGATGGACTTGCCGATCGTCACGACGTCGGGCTGGAGGTCCCACCGGCGGGTGAGGCCGCCCGGGCCCACCACCTGGGTGTGCGTCTCGTCGTAGGCGAGCAAGGTGCCGGCTTCGCGGGTGGCCGCCCTGAGCTTGTCGTGGAAGCCCGGCGTCGGGCATGCAGCAGCCCGACGTTGTTGGTCAGGGCCGGCTCGGTGAGGACGAGGGCGATGTCGCCGCCCGCGAGCGCAGCCCGCAGCGCCGGCGGGTCGTTGAACGGCACGAGGACGGTCCGGTCGGCGACGTCGCGGGGCAGCCCCGCCTCCTCCGGCGCCAGCGCGCCGTCGACCAGCTCCACCAGGGCCTCGTCGAGGTGGCCGTGGTACTTGCCGTCGAACATCAGCACCTCGGTCACGGCCGGTGGCCTGGCGGGCGATCCGGATGACCTCGCTGTTGGCCACGGTGGCCGAGAGCGTGAACTGCCACTTCGGCAGCCCGTACCGCCGGCCGAGCTCGCCGGCGACCCAGACCGAGTCCTCGTTCGGCAGCAGGAACTGCGAGCCGAGCCCGACCCGCCGGCTCACGGCGTCGACCACCGCCGGCGGGCCGTACCCCGTGAACATCGACATGTCCGCGATGTTGAAGTCGACGTACTCGTGCCCGTCGACGTCGCGGAAGCGTGACCCGCTGCCCTCGGCGACGAAGAGCGGAGGGTGGTCGTACGAAGTCCGCAGCCAGCTCATGGGCACGCCGTTCGGCATCACCTGCCGGGCGCGTTCCCACAGCTCGCGGCTCCCCGGGCGGGCTGCGACGAACCGGGCGTCCTCGCGTGCCTTGAGCTCAGCGACGCGTGCTGGATCGGTTCCGGGTGCGGTCATGCGGGGATCCTGCCAGCAACGGCCGGCCTCTGGTGACGGTGGCGGACCGCGTCAGGCGAGGGAGCCTGTGGTGATCTCGCTGCCGAGCGCGGATGCCGCGACGTAGGTGCCCCAGCTGACGTTCCAGTCGTCCATGCCGGGATCCTGTGCGGCCACGAGGTCGGCCGCGGTGCGGCTGGTGCCGGTCACGATCACCGGGTCGCCGTACCTGGCGGCGTTGAAGTACGTCTCACCGTTCGCCTCGGAGAGGTTGATGCACCCGTGCGAGACGTTCTCCTTGCCCTGGTGGGCCACCGACCACGGTGCGGCATGCACGAAGGTCCCGCTCCAGGACAGCCGGACGTCCCAGTCGACCTTGAGGTCGTAGTAGTTCGCGTTGTTCTTGTCACAGGTGATCGAGGCGCTGCAGGAGGTCATCTGCAGCGAGGAGTTCTTGCTCAGGACGATGTAGGTGCCGCTACGCGTGGCGAACTCGGGCTTGCCGAGGCTGGTGGGCCAGGAGGCGACGGTCCTGCCGTTCTCCGTGACCGTGAGCGTCTCGGTCTGGCCGTTGACCCGGGTGACCCGGGCGGCGCCGACGGTGAAGCGGACGTGAGCGTCGTTCGCGCCCCAGAGCGTGGGCCCGACCTGGACGTGGTTCAGGTTCGCGGCCAGGTCGACCACGGTGTTCGTGGGCCAGGGGTTCTTGGGCCTGAAGTGGACCTCGCTCGCGCTCACCCAGTGCCACGAACCGACGACCGGCACGGACGTGGTGACCACGAGGTTCTCCTCGACCGCCTTGCGGTCGGTGATCGCCTGGTGGAACCGGATGACGATCGGCGCGTTGACCCCGACGATCTTGATGTTGCTCGGGGTGATGTCGTAGCCGAGCTTGCTGTGCGGGGGGATCGCGGCGATCTGCAGGGCGCCGGTCAGCGTGTGCTCGCTGCCGGTGGCGTCCTTGACGACCGCCGTCACGTCATAGGCCGCCCCGGCGACCGGAAGCTCGCTGCTGGTCCAGCTGGTGCCGCCTGGCTCGACCTCGCCGACCAGCGGGGTGCCGTGGAGCTTCCCGGTGACCGTGGCCTCCTCCAGAGAGCCCTGCGCGACCGTGAAGCTGGCGTTCTGGTTGAACGGGAGCGACGCTGCGATGACCAGCGTGGGCGTCGGGGTCGGTGACGGCGAGGTGGAGGCGCCGCCGGTGCTGCCCGCGCTGGCGCCGGCGGAGGCCTGCGGCGAGGAGGTGCACGACGCGAGCGCGAGGGCCAGCGCGGTGGCCGCCGCGCACGCGACGAGCACGCGGGCTGAGCGTCCGGGCGCGAGCATGGTTCTCCAAGCAGTCGAGACGGAACACCAAGAGTAAGACACAAAACGGGCGCGGGCGAACGCCAACGGCCCGCTCCACGTGGAGCCTCGGGAGGCGACCACGGGGGCGACCACGCCCCGGCGGCCGGAGCTCGAGCTCAAGGTGTTGGTGGAGCTACTCGGATTTGAACCGAGGACCCTCTGCATGCCATGCAGATGCGCTACCAGGCTGCGCCATAGCCCCAACGTCTCGTGCGGAGAGCATGCTACCAAGTCCTGCGCCGGTCGTCCTCCACGCCTGCGACGGGCCTCGGATGGCCCGGAGCTCGCTCAGTCGTCGTCGCCCATGACCGGCTCCGGCAGCGTGCCGGCGTTGTGCTCGGACAGCCGCCAGCGACCACCGGGGAGCTCCTCCAGCACCGACCACGAGCAGTTGGCGAGGCCGCCGAGCGCCGCCCAGGACTCCACCGGGAGCCCCAGCATCCGACCGATCAGCGCGCGCGCCGTGCCGCCGTGGGTCGTGGCGACGAGGACGCCATTCGGGGGCAAGGCGGCCAACGCCGGGGTCACCGCGGCCAGCGCGCGAGCGGCGACCTCGGCCCTGGTCTCCCCGCCGCCGGGGCGGACCTCCCGACCGGCGTGCCAGTCGGCGTACACCGCGCCGTCGGTGCTCTCGATGTCGCGGGCCAGCATCCCCTGCCAGCTCCCGGCGTAGGTCTCACGAAGGCCTTCGTGCACCGCCAGCGGCAGCCCGCAGATCTCGACCAGGGCGGTGGCCGTCGTCCGCGCGCGGTCGAGGTCGGAGCAGATGATGGCGTCCGGCGGGAGCGCTGCGAGGAGCCGAGCGGCTCGTGCCGCCTGCTCCACGCCCACCTCGTCCAGCCCGACGTCGAGCTGTCCCTGGAAGCGTCCCGCGCTGTTCCATGCGGTGCGGCCGTGGCGCCAGAGCACCAGCCGCCGACCGCTCAGGCGGACTCTTCGGAGCCGGTCACCGCGCTGCGGGGCCGGGTGACGGCCTCAGGCAGGGTGATCGCGGGGCAGTCCCGCCAGATGCGCTCGAGGGAGTAGTACATGCGCTCCTCGGTGTGCTGCACGTGGACGACGACGTCCAGGAAGTCCAGCAGCACCCAGCGGGCGTCCCGGTCGCCCTCGCGGCGCACCGGCTTGACGCCGAGCTCGACCCGGACGCGGTCCTCGATCTCGTCGACGATCGAGACGACCTGGCGGTCGTTGGCCGCCGAGCAGATGAGGAACGCGTCGGTGATGACGAGCTGCTCGCTGACGTCGAACGCCAGGATGTCGTCGGCAAGCTTGTCAGATGCGGCGAGCGCGGCGACGGACACCAGCGCCAGCGCCTCGGGTGAAGCGGTCACGTCAGGACTTCCGGTAGGGGACGAGGACCCGCCAAGCGTCTCACGACTTGAAGTCGGCCCCCAGGACGACGACGACGTCGGCCAGCGTGGTGCCCAGCGGCGCCACCGCGACGTCGGAGCCGCTCAGGCCGAGGGCCTGGGCCACCGCGTTCCCCTTGTCCTGCGCGTCGTCAGTGCCGTCCAAGATCAGGATCTGGCTCGTCGCATGGCCGAAGTGCGGAGCGTTCCCGCCTGCCACGAAGGTGAGTCCGGCCTTCTGCAGCTTGGCGCGCGCGGCGAGGTCCAGTCCCGGCGTCCCGACGCCGTTCTGCACGAGCACCCGGATCGCACCGCCGGGACGCTGCGGCGGTACCGAGCCGGCGAACTTGTCCTTGATGATGGCGGTCGCGGCCGTGGTGTCGAGCACCAGCGTGGGGCTGGCCGCACCCGTGTCCAGGCCATGGGTGGGGACGTCCTGCAGGAAGATCCCACCTGGCTGCGCCTGATCCTGCCGCAGCCCGTCGAGCATGGTCGCGAGCTGACGCCCCCGACTGGGTGGCCACCGAGCCCGATCCCAGCCCGTTGACGAGCGCCGCGATCTTGTCCGGGCCGGCCGGAAGGCTGCCGAGCACCGCAGCGAGCACCTGGCTGTACCGCGCCAGGCGAGCAGACTCCGGCTCCGCCGGCGCCAGGAACTCCGCGAAGGCCGTGGCCTGCACGCCGGTCAGCTTGGCGCTCCCTGCCGGGACCAGGATGCTGCTCGTCCCTGGCGCGGTGACGTTCCGGTCCACCGTGACGGTGACGCCGCCCACCTTGTCCACCAGGCTGGCCAGGCCAGCCGGGGTGAGCGTCCAGGTGCCGTCGACCAGCACCCCCAGGGTGTCGCCCACGGCAACCGCGGTGTCCTTGCCGCCACCGAGGTTGGCGGTGTCGGCGATCGTGGAGGTGCCGATGCCGACGACGTTCACGGTCATCGAGCTCGGGATCAGCAGGCCCACGCCGCCCGCGCCCTTGGCGTCGTGCCCGAGCAGGGCCGTCGCAGCTGCGCGCCCGCTGGTGTCGAGCACCTGCACGACGAGGGTCGACTGCGCCCGGCCACTGCCAGCAGCGACGGCAGGTGCAGGTGCCGCCGCGCCGCCGGAAAGCAGCTTCCAGCCGGCGATCAGGACGAGCGCCACGACCACAACCGCCGCGACCATCGCGCGGCGTCCGGGGTGCCGCCAGTCCAGCGACCGCACTCGTCGGCGAGCACCGTCCTGGTCGGGCTCGCCGGTCGAGAGCTCGGTCGGGACCACGACGGGTGCCTGGACGGCGATGCCCTGGCCCACCACCGGGACCGCTGGAACCGTCGGGACCGCTGGAACCGTCGGGACCGCTGGACTGGGACCGCTGGAACCGTCGGGACCGCTGTGACCGGCTGGGCAGCAGTCTGTCCAGCGACGTCGAAGTCGGCCGGGCGGCCTGCGTGCGCGCCCGAGCGTCGCCGGTGCGCGGCCGGCCCCGGCTCGGACAGAGCCTCTGGCCTAGCCTCGGACATTGCCGGCTCAAGCGGCTCAGACGGTGCCGCGAGCGGCGCATCAGACGACGGATCGAGCGCCGGCTCGGGGTCGGCGACCAGGACGTCACGCGGTTCGACCGCCGCACGGGGCGCGCTGGCTGCCGGCTCAGCCGCGACTGGGACGTCGACAGGCCCGCCGGCCCGCCGGTGACGGCCGCTCATCGGTCTGCTCCCTCAATGTCTCGGTAGAGGCCGCGCTTGGCGATGTACTGCACGACTCCTTCTGGCACGAGATAACTGATCGGCTGATTAAGCCCAACTCTTTCGCGACAATCGCTGCTTGATATCGCCAGCGCCGGAATCTCGACCAGCGTCACGGTGCCGTCACCGAGCCCCGGGTCGCTGAGCGTGTGCCCCGGACGGGTCACACCGACGAGGTGGGCGAGCGTGGTCACGGCCGCCGGATCACGCCAGGAGAGGATCTGCGCGAGCGCGTCAGCGCCGGTGATGAAGAAGAGGTCCGTCTCGGCTCCTCGCAGCGCCTGGAGGTCCTTCAGGGTGTCGACCGTGTAGGTCGGGCCGCCACGGTCGATGTCGATCCGGCTCACGCTGAACCTCGCGTTCGCCGCGGTCGCGATCACGGTCATGAGATACCTGTCCTCGGCCGCGGTCACGGCACCGTGAGCCTTCTGCCACGGCTGCCCGGTCGGCACGAACACGACCTCGTCCAGGGCGAACCTGGCAGCGACCTCACTGGCAGCCACGAGGTGGCCGATGTGGATGGGGTCGAACGTGCCGCCCATGACCCCGAGGCGCAGCCGTCGTCCCAGCGTCGCCGTCATCGCTCCAGGCTAACCCGGGACCCGACTCCTTCCCGGTCAGCGCGGCCGGTCAGCGCGGCCGGTCAGCGCGGCCGGTCAGCGTGCTGGCACCCGCGACCTGCTCGGCGCCCGCGTAGACGGTCAGCCTGCCGTCACGGACGAATCCGCAGAGGGTGAGTCCGAACTCGCGGGCGACTGAGACCGCGAGCGAGG
This sequence comes from uncultured Actinomycetota bacterium, assembly GCA_963819215.1. Lineage (GTDB taxonomy): Bacteria > Actinomycetota > Actinomycetes > Prado026 > Prado026 > CAWFVK01. The sequence continues at coordinate 16,111 of CAWFVK010000004.1, forward strand.
AGGGCGCGGACACCGACACCAGGGCCGAGACACCAGCGGCCACGGCCTTCTGAGCCAGCTCGTAGGACGTCCGACCGCTCACGACGAGCACGTGGTCGCGCAGCGGCAGCAGTCCGTCGAGCAGCGCCCGCCCCACCACCTTGTCCACCGCGTTGTGGCGCCCGACGTCCTCGCGGACCACCACGGCCTCCCCTGCGCCGGTGAAAAGCCCGGCCGCGTGCAGGCCCCCCGTGCGCTCGAAGACCTTCTGCGAGCTCCGGAGCCGGTCCGGCAGGCTGGCCAGCAGCTCGGGATCCAGCGGCGCCGTGACCGGGCTCCGCAGGTGCCCGCGGGCATGCAGGTCGTCGAGGGTGTCCCTGCCGCAGACCCCGCAGGCACTGGTCACGACGAACGAGCGGGTCGCCGCGGTCGCGGCGGCTGCCGCAGCGGCAGAGGGCTCGAGATCGACGGTCACCACGTTGAACCGCTCCTCGGGCGTGAGCTCGACGTCCGTGCAGTAGCGGATCCCCCGCACATCCGCCGTCCCTCGCACGATGCCCTCGGCGAACAGCCACCCGACGGCGAGCTCGAAGTCCGCGCCCGGCGTTCGCATGGTGACTGCGATGCGCCTGTCACCGACCCGGATCTCCAAGGGCTCCTCGGTGGCGAGGTGCTCCTCGCGCTCGCCAGGGTGCTCGACGCCGAGCCGGAGCGCCCGCACCCGCGTCACCGGGCCAGGCGGGCGGGCCTGCGATGCGGCTTCAGCAGCCTCCAGGGCGTCCTCGCCGAGGGGCCCGGTGCCAAGGGGAGCCGCTGCCATGGGGTCAACTTACGCGGACCTTAGGCCGCTGCGAGGTGTAGGAACGGTAACGGCGCGGGTATGGTGCCTGAACCCCCGACCCCTCCGGGAGATCTCATCTTGTCTGCTCCGACGACGACGTCCGAGCCCTGCAGCCCCGCTGCCGCCCCCCTCGCGGCACCGCGTCCGCACCGGGCTCGCCTGGCGGCCCTCAGCCTTGCGCTGGTGGGCCTGGTCCTTGCTGCGCTGCAGCTGATCGGGGTCCCGGTCGCCGCCGCCTCCGGGTCGAGCCTGTCCGGGCAGATGCTCGCCCAGACGAACTCCTCGCGCGGTCAGGCCGGGCTGCCACCCCTCAGCGTGTCCGGGCAGCTGTCGTCCGTGGCAGCCGGGTGGGCTGCGCACCTCGCAGCCAGCGGCGTCCTCGCGCACAACCCCGGGCTGTCGGGCTCGGTGTCCGGGTGGACGCTGATCGGCGAGAACGTCGCGCAGTCGCTGGCGAGCCAGGGACCGGCCGGAGCCGAGGCGCTGTTCATGGGGAGCTCCGCGCACCGCGCCAACATCCTCGACCCCCGCTACACGTCCGTCGGTATCGGCGTCGTGGCCTCGGGGCCCTACCTCTGGGTGGTCGTGGACTTCATGGCCACCGGCAGCACCGCTCCGGTGCCGCCGCCCGTGACCCAGCCGCCTGCGCCGCCCGCCGCGCCGCCGGTGACGCACGCGCCGAGCACGGTGCAGGTCAGCCACGCACCCACGACGCAGTCCTCTGCGGCGGCCCGCACCGTGGCGGCGACCAAGCCCAACCGGTCGACGGTCCGAACGGTCGCCCCCAAGGCGAAACCGGTGGAGCGCACGGTCCGGCGGCCCAACAGGCTGGTCCAGATGGACGCTGCCGAGCTCGCTCGTGACGACGCCAGCGCCCCGGTCATCACGGCTGAGGCTCCCTCGGTGCTGGCGGCGCGGGGCAGCGGCCGGTCGTCCGCCGGGCTCGCGCTCTGGCTCCTGATCATCGTGCTCGCGCTGACCCCTGCCGTGCTGCGGGTCCGCCGCCAGAGCTGACGCCGGCCTCCAGGTTCGACGCGTACCCGGCTGGTCGGCGGTTCGTGGCCAGAGCTGCGCTGACCCAGGTCAGGCTGGCAGCAAGCGCGTGACGAACCGCTCCAGCTGAGCGACCGTCCGGCACTCGACCATCTCCACGACGTCCGCGTACCGCAGCGCCGCGGAGTCCCCGCTCCCCCACTGACCCCGCGGTTCGGGGTTCAGCCAGAAGGCATGCCGGGCCTCGGCGACCAGGCGCCCGAGCACCGCGAGCGACGGGTCACGGTAGTTCGTCCGGGCATCGCCCAGCACGAGCAGCGAGGTGCGCGGGGTGATGGCCGACGCGTACCTGTCGGCGAAGACCTCGAAGGAGTGCCCGTAGTCCGAGTGGCCGTCGAACCAGACGAGCTCGGCCTCGCGGGACATCCGGGCGAGCGCAGCGGGCAGGTCGTCCGCGCCCTGGAGGAACCGGCTGACCTCGTCGCAGGTGTCGATGAACGCGAACACCCGGATCTTGCTGAACTGCTCCTGCAGCGCCCAGGTCAGCATCATCGTGAACTGGGCGAAGGCCGCGACCGAGCCCGAGAGGTCGCAGAGCACGACCAGCTCGGGCTTGTGCGGCCGGCGCGGTCGATGCCTGGTCACCAAGGGCACGCCGCCGGTCGCGAGAGAGGTCCGCACCGTCCGGCGCACGTCCAGCCGGCCGGCCCGGCCGGTGCGCCGCCTGGCCGCGAGCCGTGTCGCGAGACGGCGGGCGAGAGGCTGCACCTGGTGCCTCAGGAGGTCCAGGTCGGCCCGCGAGGCGCGCAGGAAGTCGATGTGCTCCACCAGGGGCTGCAGGGCCGTCCTGGCCACGGACTCGCGGTCCCGATCCTCGGCGAGGCGGCGCCGGACCTCGGCGTCGACGAGGTCGGTGAACGCGCGGACCCGCGAGCGCGCGGTACGGCGTGCGACCTCCTCGTCGAACGGCGAACGGTCCAGCCCCTCGCCCGCGGTCAGCGCCTGGATCAGCGTGGCGAGGAGGGTGTCCGGAGACAGCTCCCGCAGGACCCGGTACGCGAAGTACGCCTGCCGCCCCGGCTGGACGTCGGCGCGGCCGAGGGCACCGACCGCGTCGCTCGCGAACCGCCGCAGCGAGGCTGCGTCGTCGGCGAGCAGGAGGCGGGTCAGCTCGGCGCGCCACGCCTCCCTGTCTGCCGGAAGGGGGCCGCGGTCGCCGTCGCTCCCGTCGGTGAGCTCAGCCGAGGGAGCTCCCGGGGTGCCGACCGGCGGATCGGCGGCGCTGGCCTGGTCGTCGGGCTCGCGCGGTGCCCCTCGCGGGAACCAGAGGTCGAAGAGGACGTCGAACGTCGGCTGGTGAGCGGCCTTCTTGACACTCGCCGCCGAGAGCCCGGCGTGGAGCACGTCACGATCCAGCAGATCCACGACCGTGAGCGCTCTGACGGCGTCGATTGTCTCGGCGAGCGACACCGGCACCTCCGCCGCCCGCAGCGCTCGGACAAGGCCCACCGTGCGATCGGTGAGGCCGGCGCCGGGCTCGGACACGGTGCTCGGGCTCAGCGATCCTTGTTCAGACGGGTCACCAGGAACAGGATGATCATGAAGACGACGAAGGTGCCGACACCCACGAGTGCCGGGTCCGGGACGGTGGTCTTCTCGGTGGACTCGGCCACCACGGACGAGGCAGCGCTGACGAGGCTCGCGGTCATGGCCTCACCTTATCGGTGGGCTCGTCCTTCGCCGCTGCACCCTGCCGAAGCTTCGGGTTCAGCCGCAACGCCCAGTGCAGGCGCTGCTGCCGCACCCGCTCGGTGTTCCGGGCGATCAGGATGCACAGGACCGCGAGCGGGAGCTCGATGAAGACGGCAGACAGCACCGCACCGGCCACCTGCGCACGCGGCGCCGTCAGGATGTCGAACCAGGCGTCCACGATGAGCAGCGTCGCCGAGGCGACCGCGGGCAGCTGCAGGTGGTCCCTACCCCGCCAGGCCAACCAGCCGGTCCGGGCGAGCGCGAAGGCGAGGAAGACGTCGAACCCGACCCAGGCCAGGCGGTAGTGCCGGACGAAGTCACGGTTGGGCAGGTTCATCCACAGCACGAACAGCCAGGGGATCAGCAGGGCGGCGAAGGTCAGGAACAGCCAGCCGATCCAGCGCGGCACGGGCAGTCCCGGCTCGTCTGGCGGCGCATCGGTGAAGGCGGTCGCGACCCAGTCCGGCGTGCTGGGACGCTCCGGCTCGTCGACGATGTCGTCGCTGGTCTCGGTTGCCACCCTTCGAGGTTACGCCCGCGGCGCAGCGGTCTCTCATCCGCGGATGTGGCCGTCGCCGGTGACGACGTACGTGGTCGAGGTGAGCTCGGTCAGGCCCATCGGGACCGCGGGCGTGCAGCTTCTGCGTCGAGATCCCGATCTCGGCACCGAAGCCGAACTCCCCGCCGTCGGTGAACCGGGTCGAGGCGTTGACCATGACCGCCGCCGCGTCGACGCCGGCGACGAACGCCCGGGCGGCGCCCTGGCTGTCCGTGACGATCGCCTCGGTGTGGCCGCTGCCGTAGCGCCGGATGTGCGCGAGCGGCCTCGTCGAGCGAGTCCACGACGCGCCGGCGGCGATGTCCAGGGAGAGGTACTCGGCGAGCCCAGTCCTCCTCGGTGACCGGCGCGAACGCCGTGCCGGTCGCGGCCGCGAACGGCGCGAGCCGGTCGTCGCCGTGGACCGTCACGCCCTTGTCCCGCAGCGCGGCCAGCGCCGCGGCAAGAACTCCGTCCGCGATGTCGGCGTGCACCAGCAAGGTCTCCGCCGCGTTGCAGACGCTGGTCCGCTGGGTCTTGGAGTTCACCAGGATCCGCACCGCCTTGTCGAGGTCGGCAGCGGCGTCGACGTAGACGTGGCAGTTGCCGATACCCGTCTCGATCACCGGGACCGTCGACCCCTCGACGACGCTCCTGATCAGCCCGGCGCCGCCGCGCGGGATCAGGACGTCCACCAGCCCCCGAGCGCGTCATGAGGTGCTTGACCGACTCGTGCGAGGTCGCCCGGCACCAGCTGGATCGGCGTCCGCGCGGGCAGGCCAGCCTGCTCGAGCGCGTCCTGCATGACGGCGACCAGCGCGGCGTTGAGAGCCTGCGCCGACGACGAGCCTCGCAGCAGCACCGCGTTGCCGCTCTTGAGGCAGAGCCCGGCGGCGTCGACGGTGACGTTCGGCCGGGCCTCGTAGATGATGCCGACCACGCCGAGCGGCACCCGCACCTGGCGCAGCTCAAGCCCGTTGGCCAGCGTGCCGCCGCGGACCACCTCGCCGACCGGGTCAGGGAGGTCCGCCACCTGGCGGAGCGCGTCGGCGATGTCGGCGAGGCGCTCCGGCGTCAGCGTCAGCCGGTCGACCAGACCCGCGGCGGTGCCGGCGGCCCGCGCTGCCTCGACGTCGTGGGCGTTGGCGGCGAGGACCGTCTCGGCCTGCTCGTCCAGCGCGTCGGCGATCGCGTGCAGCGCGGCGTCCTTGGTCGCGCGCGGTCAGCGGTGCGAGCGCGACGGCGGCCGCACGGGCGCGCTCGCGCGGCGGCGAGCACGGCCGCCCGCTCGTCGGCCGGCGGTGCACGTCGGTGCGCCCCGAAGCGTAGCGGCGTCCGGTCGGCTCAGCCGGTCACGGCAGGGTCGCCGCGTGCTGCGGACGCGGGCCGCCGCCGCGCGTCGGTCGCGGGTCGGGCGCCGTCAGAACGGCTGACGGCTCCCACCGCGTTCAGGCGAAGGTCGACCTCGCCGGCGCTGCCGCGCTGGCGGAACGTCTCGCGGTCCACGATCTCCAGGCCGACGACCTCCCAGCGGGGCAGGTCGGCGCTCTCGCGGTGCTCGCCCCACAGCCGCAGGGCCAGCGCGGCGGCGTCCTCGCAGGAGCTCGGCCTCCTCCCAGTACCTCACCTCGGCACGGTCGGCGGCGTACCTGCCGGTCAGCAGGAACGGTCGCTCGTGGGCCAGCCGTTCGAGGCCGTCCTGATGTCAGCGAGGTCGACCGGGCGCGCCCGCAGACGGTGACGGTCGACGTGCCACATGCCGGCGCTCGACCGGCTCCGACATGCCACCATCCTCCAGCCTCGCAGGACGCCGCTCGGCCCGCTAGACGGTGCGCGCCAGCAGCACGAGGTCGTCCCGGTGGACGACCTCGCGCTCGTAGCCGGACCGAGGGTCCTGGCCAGCTCACGCGTCGACCGACCGAGCAGGTCCGGCAGCTCTCGTCGCATCGAAGTTGACCAGGCCGCGGGCCACCGCGTGGCCGTTTTCGTCGAGAAGGTCGACCGGATCGCCCGCGACGAAGTCGCCGTCGACGCCGTGATGCCCGGCCGGCAGCAGCGACATGCCGCCGCTCGACCACCGCCCGCGACGGCGCCCGGCGTCCAGGTGCAGGCGCCCGCGCGGGCTCGCGTCGCGTGGGCCAGCCAGAGCAGCCGGGCGCCGGTGCGCCGGCCGGTCGGGTGGAAGTAGCGTGCCGATCGGCTCGCCGCGCCAGCGCCGGTGCGGCGGCGGCCGCGCTGCGCGAGCACCACCGGGATGCCGGCGCGAGGTCGCGATGCGGGCGGCCTCGACCTTCGTCTGCATCCCGCCGGTGCCGACCCCGGCGCGACCGGGCCGGCCGATGACGACCCCGCCAGGTCGGCCTCGCCGTGGACCTCGCTCCGCAGCGACCGGAGCCCGGCGCGGCTGGGGTCGCCGTCGTAGAGCCCGTCGACGTCGGAGAGCAGCACCAGCAGGTCGGCGTCGACCAGGTGGGCGACCAGCGCGGCCAGCCGGTCGTTGTCGCCGAAGCGGATCTCCTCGGTGGCCACCGTGTCGTTCTCGTTGACGATCGGCACCGCGCCGACCGCGAGCAGCTTGTCCAGCGTGCGGTGAGCGTTGCGGTAGTGCGAGCGGCGGGTGACGTCCTCGGCGGTCAGCAGCACCTGCCCGACCGCGAGGCCGTGCCGGGCGAAGGACTCGGTGTAGCGGTGCATGAGCAGGCCCTGGCCGACGCTGGCGGCGGCCTGCTGGGTCGCGAGGTCGCGCGGACGGACGGTCCAGCCCGAGCGGCGCCAGCCCGGCCGCGATCGCCCCGGAGGAGACCAGCACGACCTGCACCCCGGCGGCCACCCGGGCGGCCAGGGCGTCGACCAGCGCATCGACCCTGGCGGCGTCGAGCCCGCGTGGCGGCGGTCGTCAGCGACGACGAGCCGACCTTGACCACGACCCTGCGGGCGGCGACGACGGGTGCGCGCATGCGGGACTACCGGCCGTCGAGGCGCTGGTCGGTGCCGCGCGGCCCGAGGTGCTCGGCGCCGGCCTCGAGCGTGGGCTCCCAGTCGAAGACGACGCCGCCCTCGCCGCCGATGACGACGTCGTCGCCCGCGTTCGCACCGGCCTTGCGCAGCGCCTCCTCGACGCCGAGCCGGGCCAGCCGGTCGGCGAGGTAGCCGACGGCCTCGTCGTTGGAGAAGTCGGTCTGCCGGACCCAGCGCTCGGGCTTCTCGCCGCGCACGATGAACAGGCCGTCCTCCACGGTGACCGTGAAGCCGTCGTCGTCGACGGCCTTGGGGCGCAGCACGATGCGGTGCGGCTCGGGCGGCGGCGCCGCGTCACGGGCGCGCTGCGACCAGCTCGGCCATCGCGAAGGACAGCGCGCGCAGGCCCTCGTGGCTGGCCGCGCTGACCGACGAGGACGGTGGGCCACGGGCCTGCAGCTCGGCGGTCACGAGCTCGGCGAGGTCGCGCGCCTCCGGGACGTCGACCTTGTTGAGCGCGACGATCCGCGGCCGGTCGAGCAGGCCGCCGTAGGCAGCGAGCTCGGCCTCGATGACGTCGAGGTCGGAGATCGGGTCGCGGCCAGGCTCCAGGGTGGCGCAGTCGAGCACGTGGACCAGCGCGGCGCAGCGCTCGACGTGGCGGAGGAACTCCAGGCCGAGGCCCTTGCCCTCGCTGCGCGCCGGGGATCAGGCCCGGGACGTCGGCGACGGTGAAGCGGGTGTCACCGGCCTGCACGACGCCGAGGTTGGGCACGAGGGTGGTGAAGGGGTAGTCCGCGATCTTCGGCCGGGCCGCCGAGATCGCCGCGACCAGGCTGGACTTGCCGGCGCTGGGGTAGCCGACCAGCCCGATGTCGGCGACCGTCTTGAGCTCGAGGACGACATCGCCGGCGTCGCCTGGCTCGCCGAACAGGGCGAAGCCGGGGGCCTTGCGCCGAGGTGAGGCGAGCGAGGCGTTGCCCAGGCCGCCACGACCGCCCTGGGCGACGACGAAGGTCGCGCCGAGACCGACGAGGTCGGCCAGCAGGGCGCCGTCCGGCGCCGTCACCATCGTGCCGTCGGGGACCGGAAGCACGAGGTCGTCGCCGTCGGCTCCGTTGCGGTGGTCGCCGGCTCCCGGCTTGCCGTTCGTCGCGTGCCGGTGCGGGCCGTGGTGGTAGTCCAGCAGGGTGGTGGTCGAGCCGTCGACGACCAGGATGACGTCGCCGCCCCGCCCGCCGTTGCCGCCGTCGGGGCCGCCCAGCGGCTTGAACTTCTCCCGGTGGATCGAGGCACAGCCATGGCCGCCGGAGCCGGCGGAGACGTGCAGGACGACACGGTCCACGAAGGTCGTCACCCTGCCACCTCCTCTGCCTGCGGGATCACCCGAGGCTGTTGAACGCCGATGTTGCTAGAACGCACGTGCCACCACTCGAGCCACCGAGAAACGCAGCAAGGGCGGGACCGGATGCACCGGCCCGCCCTTGGTGGCGTGGATGACTCGCTGGAGTCGCCGGCTAACCCACCGGCGAAGGCACGATGTTGACGACCCGCCGCCCGCGACGAGTACCGAACTCGACCGCACCAGCGGTCAGCGCGAACAGGGTGTCGTCGCCGCCACGGCCGACGTTCACGCCGGGGTGGAAGTGCGTGCCGCGCTGGCGCACGATGATCTCGCCCGCGTTGACAGCCTGACCGCCGAACCGCTTCACGCCGAGGCGCTGGGAGTTGGAGTCGCGGCCGTTCCGGGTGGAAGAGGCGCCCTTCTTGTGTGCCATGAGTCGTCCGACCTACTTCGTCTCGATGCCGGTGACCTTGACCTGGGTCAGCTTCTGACGGTGGCCCTGGCGCTTCCGGTAGCCGGTCTTGTTCTTGTACTTGAGGATGACGATCTTCGGACCCTTGGTGGCGGCGAGGATCTCGGCGGTCACGGTGACGCTGGACAGGGCCTTGGCATCGGTGGTGACGGAGTCGCCGTCGACCAGCATGAGGGCGGGGAACTCGACGGAGTCGCCGGGTGAGGCTTGCAGCCGGTCGACCTCGAGGACGTCACCGACGGCGACCTTCTCCTGACGGCCACCGGCACGGACGATCGCGTACACCGCGGAACTCCTGTCTTGCTCGTCGACGGGCGTCAGGCCACTTCGAGCTTCAGGCGAACCTGAGCAGGGCACAGACGGCACGAAGCTGAACGGCGTTCGAAGGAATGACGTTCAGGTTGGATTGCTGGAAGGCGCGCGGAGCACGCCGAACCGAAAGATTACGGGGGCGTGGTCGGCAGGGTCAAACCGGCTGGACCTACCGTCGGCCCGAGATCGGCCAGCCTGGCGACCCTGTCCCCCACCAGCTCTGCCTCGAAGAGGTCGTGCGTGACGTGCACCGCGGGCGTCCCCAGCCGGTGCAGGAGGTCCCTGACATCGGTGGCGAGCCGGTCACGCAGATCCCGGTCGAGGGCACCGAAGGGCTCGTCGAGCAGCAGCAGCCGGGGCGCCGGGGCCAGCGCGCGGGCCAGCGCGACCCGCTGGGCCTCGCCTCCCGACAGCGTGCTGACGCTGCGGGTGCCGAACCCGGGCAGCGCGACGAGCTCGAGGAGCTCAGCCACCCTGGCGGCTCGCGCCGCCTTCCCCGCCCGCGCCAGCACGGGCGCGTAGCCGACGTTCCCCGCGACGTCGAGGTGAGGGAAGAGCAAGGGGTCCTGGAAGACCAGGCCTATGCCACGCCGGTGCGGCGGGACGCCTGCGAGGTCGCCGCCGTCGAGCCGGACCGTCCCGGCGTCAGGAACGCGTAGGCCGGCGACAACCTGCAGGAGCGTGGACTTGCCCGAGCCGCTCGGCCCGAGCAGGCAGACGATCTCCCCGGCGGCGACGTCGAGCGAGACCTCCTCGAGCACGCGTCGCTCGCCGAACGCGACGCTCACGGCTTCCACCTGCAGCGCGACGGTCATCGGGCCCCACCGGTCCGACGACGGAGCTGACCACCAGGACTTCGTCCCAGCTGGAGAGCACCCACCCCGAGCACGACCGCCGCGGTCACCACCATCAGCAGGGTCGCGAGCGCCATCGAGGCTCCGTACGACGCCTCGCCCGGCCGCGACAGCAGGCGCACGATCTGCACCGGCAGCGGCGGCGCGTCCGAGCGCGCCAGGAACGCCGTCGCACCGAACTCGCCCAGCGACACCGCGACCGCGAAGCCGGCCCCCACGGCGAGCGCGCGCCCGAGCAACGGGAGGTCGACCGTCACCCAGGCCCGGCGCGGGGTGGCGCCCAAGGTGGCAGCCACCTGGCGCAGCCGAGGGTCGATGGACCGCAGGACGGGCAGCACCGTGCGAAGCACCAGCGGGACGGCCACCAGCGTGTGGGCCAGCGGGACGAGCAGCCAGGCACCGCGCAGGTCGATCGGGGCGTGGCTGAATGCAAGGAACAGACCGAAGCCGAGGGTCACCGCGGAGGTGCCCAGCGGCAGCATCGCCCCGGTGTCGAGCACCCGGCCCCAGCGCCCGGAGTAGCCGATCGCACAGGCAGCCAGCCCCCCGATCACCACCGAGAACACCGCAGTCACCAGCGCGTACTGCAGCGAGACCCGGAGCGAGTCGATCGGAGACGTGTAGCGGGTGGTGCCGGCGTCGAGCGAGCCGAGGGCGCGCCACCACGCGAGCCCCCAGCTGTCGCCCACCCGCAGCGACCGCAGCACCAGCGCGAGCATCGGGACCCCGAGCAGCAGCGCCATGCTGCTCAGCACCCCGCCCAGCAGCAGACGCTGCCCAGCGGTCCTCGGTCGCGTCAGCGTCCCGCTCCCCTCCTCCCGCAGCTTCTGCGCCACCGCTGCCCTCGACTGCAGCCAGGCAGAAACCAGCAGCACCACCGCGAGGCCGACGATCTGGACCACCGCGAGCACCGCGGCCCCCGACAGGTCGAGGAGCTCAGCCGTGCGCTGGTAGATCTCGACCTCGAGTGTCGTCGTGGTCGGACCCCCGAGCACCAGCACGACGCCGAAGGAGGTGAAGGTGAACAGGAAGACCAGGGCTGCCGCCGCCGCCACGGCCGGGCGCAGCAGCGGCCAGGTCACGGTCCGGAACGCCCGCCACGGCGAGGCGCCGAGGGTGCGCGCGGCCTGGTCGTAGCGCGGGTCGAGGTGAGACCAAAGGCCACCGACGACCAGCACCACGACGGCGTAGTTGAAGAACACGTGCGCCAGCAGGATCGACCCGAGCGTGCCGATCCAGGCCGACGGCAGCACCGCGCGGAACGCGAGCCCGACGACGACCGTCGGCAGCACGAACGGCACCACGGACACAGCCAGCAGCAGCCTGCGGCCACGGAAGTCGTACCGGTGGAGCACGAAGGCACCGGGCAAGGCCACGGCCAGCGTCAGCACCGTGCTGAGCAACGCTTGGCCGACCGTGAACTCGATGATGTGCTGGATGTCCGGTCGGCTCAGCAGCTCGAGGCCGTCACCTCCCCCGAGCCCGCGCGCGAGCACGGTGAGCACCGGGAAGGCGAAGAAGACCAGCAAGAACACCGCGGGGACGATGCCGAGGAGCCAGCCGGGGACGGGGGCCGCCGGCACCGTCCCCCTCAGTGCAGGACGGTGCTTGTCCACTGATCGACCCAGCGTTCACGGTTCGCGGTGATCTGCGCCGGCGGGACGGTGAGCGGATCAGCGGGCTGGGCCGCCCACTTGGTGAACACCTCGGGCAGCTTGGTCCCGACCACGGACGGGTAGACGAACATCGACAGCGGCTCGTCCTCCTGGAACGCGGGCGAGAGCATCCAGTCGATGACAGCCTTGGCAGCCAACGGGTTCTTGGCCCCGCGCAGCACCCCCGCGAACTCGACCTGCTTGAAGCAGCCGTCGGTCATCACGCTCGTGCTGGGCTTGGTCGGCTTCGGGTCGGCGGCGTAGACGATGTCGGCCGGCGGGCTGGAGGCGTAGCTGACGACGATGGGCTTGTCGCCGTCCTTGCCGCCGGCGGTGAAGTCGCCCTCGTAGGCGCCGGTCCAGTCGTCCTCGACCTTGACGCCGTTGTCCCTCAGCTTGGTCCAGTAGTCCTGCCAGCCGGAGTCGCCGTAGCGGGCGATGGTCGCGAGCAGGAACGCCAGGCCCGGCGAGGAGGTTGCCGGGTTCTCGACCACGAGCATGTTCTTGTACGTCGGGCTGGTGAGGTCAGCCAGCGTCGTCGGCTCCGTCACCCCGTGCTTGGCGAACCAGTCGTCGTCCAGGTTGATGCAGACGTCGCCGTAGTCGATCGGCGTGACGTCGTACGTCGGGTCCAGCGCGGTGAGGTCAGGCCGGACCGAGCTGATCGCCGCTGGCTTGTACGGCTCGAAGACCCCGGCGTCCACGGCCCTGGAGAGCAAGCGTGTTGTCGACGCCGAACAGGACGTCACCCTCCGGGTTTCCGGCCGACAGCACCGCCTTGTTGACGACCACCCCGGCGTCGCCCGACGTCACGAGGTTGACCTTGATGCCGGTGCGTTGCTCGAAGGCCGCGAGGACGTCCTTGCTGACCACGAACGAGTCGTGGGCGAGCAACGTCACCGAGGTCCCGGCAGGGAAGGTCGCGGGCGGCGCGACGGTGAGAGAGGGATCGGGCGAGCTGCCCGCCGATCCCCCGCTCGAGGCACCGGAGCACGCCGCGACCAGCGCGAGCGACGCGATGACAGGGATGAGCACGGCTGAACGACGAACGAGGTGGCGACGCATCCGATACCTCCGCTGGCATTACCCAGATCAGGTTGAGGGTCGGTGGCGGCGGCCACCCTCTCAGCCCGGCGTCTACCTCCGAGCTCCCCTTGCTGCTACGCCCACTCTAGCGTCGTCAGCGCCCCCTCAGTCCGAGGGGGTTGCCACGGCCTTCTTCGCGGGGCGCCGGCGCCGAGCCGCGGCCTTCTTCGCGGCCGGCTTGGTGCCGTTCGACGGGGCATCTGCTGACTCGGCACCGCCCGCCTGGTCGTCTGCTGACTCGGATGAGCCTTCTGCCGCGGCTGGCTGCGGCGCGCCGCCGTTCGGGGCTGCAGCGCCGGGCTCGGCATCGAGCTCGGCAGCAGCGACGTCGGCGACCTTGCGGTTGCGTGAGCGCGCGCGGCTGCTCCGTGGCTTCGCAGCAGCGGTGTCGTCTCCGGTCGTGGTGGCGTTCACCTCGGCCCCTGGGAGGTCGAGCTCGGCGACCGGATCCGCCGACAGCCCCTGCTCGAGCACCGCAGCGGCATCCTCGACCACCGCGGCCAGCTCCAGGATCTCTCCCTCGGCGACGGCGGCGACCAGGTCAGCCTCGGCGGACGGCTCGGTGGCGTGCTCCGCGTCCCCCGCACGCGCGGACCTGGCTCTGCTCGCCTGGGCGACCTTGGAGACCTTGGACAGGCGCTCGGCCGACCCGGGGAGCTCCTTGGCCTGCTGCTTCTGCTGACGGTCGCCGTGGCCGCGATCCTCGACCGGCTCCAGGTGCACGGTGATGCCGCGCCCCTGGCAGTGCTCGCAGGGCTCGGAGAAGGCCTCGAGCAGACCCTGCCCGATCCGCTTGCGGGTCATCTGCACGAGGCCGAGCGAGGTCACCTCGGCGACCTGGTGCTTGGTGCGGTCGCGGCCCAGGCACTCGGTCAGGCGGCGCAGGACGAGGTCCCGGTTCGACTCGAGCACCATGTCGATGAAGTCGATGACGATGATCCCGCCGATGTCGCGCAGCCTGAGCTGGCGGACGATCTCCTCCGCGGCCTCGAGGTTGTTCCTGGTGACGGTCTCCTCGAGGTTGCCGGAGCCCTTCCCGATGAACTTGCCGGTGTTGACGTCGACGACCGTCATGGCCTCGGTGCGGTCGATGACCAGCGAGCCGCCGGACGGGAGCCACACCTTGCGGTCGAGGCCCTTCGCGATCTGCTCGTCGATGCGGTACTTGGCGAAGATGTCGTCGGGACCGACGTGCTTGCTGACGCGGTCCATGAGGTCGGGGGCCACGCCGTTGACGTACCGCTCGACCTCGCCCCAGGCCTGGTCGCCGGAGACCACCAGCCGGGCGAAGTCCTCGTTGAAGAGGTCCCGGACGACGCGCACGGTGAGGTCGGGCTCGCCGTAGAGCAGGACGGGGGCGGTGCCCGTCTTGGTGGCCTTCTCGATGGCCTCCCACTGCTCGTGGAGCCGGGTGACGTCGCGGACGAGCTGCTCCTCGGTGGCGCCCTCGGCCGCGGTACGGACGATCACGCCGGCCTCGTCGGGGACCGCGGTGCGCAGGATCGCCTTGAGGCGGGAGCGCTCGGTGTCAGGCAGCTTGCGGCTGATCCCGCTCATCGAGCCGTCGGGGACGTACACGAGGAACCGGCCCGCGAGGCTGATGTTGCTCGTCAGCCGCGCACCCTTGTGCCCCATGGGGTCCTTGGTGACCTGGACGAGGACGGCGTCGTTCGGCTTCAGGACGTGCTCGATGCGGCGCGGCTGGCCGTCGAGGGCGGCGGCGTCCCAGTTCACCTCGCCGGCGTACAGGACCGCGTTGCGCCCGCGGCCGATGTCGATGAAGGCGGCCTCCATGCTCGGCAGGACGTTCTGCACCTTGCCGAGGTAGACGTTGCCGACCATCGTCGAGGACGACGCGCTGGCGACGTAGTGCTCGACGAGGACGTCGTCCTCGAGCACCGCGATCTGCGTGAGGTCGCCCCGCTGCCGGATCGCCATCACGCGGTCGACGGCCTCGCGACGAGACAGGAACTCGGCCTCGGACAGGATCGGCGGCCGGCGACGGCCGGCGTCCCTGCCCTCGCGGCGACGCTGCTTCTTGGCCTCGAGCCTGGTGGACCCGCGGACCGCGGTGACCTCGTCGCCGTCGCCCCTGGTCGACCGCTGGCGGGGCTCCCGGGGCTCCCGAGGCTCTCGGGGCTCGCGCACGTGCGTCACGGTGGTCGGGTCGTCGGCGCCTGCGTCGTCCGTGCCGCTCCGCCGGCGACGGCGGCGCCTGCGCTTGGTCGCGCCGGTGCCGGTCGCGTCATCGTCGTCGTCGTCGGCCTCCGCGTCGTCACCGGCCGGTGGTGCCTGCTCGGCGGCAGCGGAGCTCTCGCCCGACTCGGCGTCCTCCCCCTCGTCCGGGCGACGGCGGCGGCCACGTCCCCCGCGCCGGCGGCGCTTGCGACGGGCACCGTCCCCGTCGCCCTCGGACTCGTTGTCGTCGTCGCTCTCCAGCGAACCGGCGTCGCGCGTGAGCTCGTCAGGCCCGTCGCCGGCGGCGGCGAGCGCGGCGGCCTCCTCGTCGTCCTCGAGCTGGACGACCGTGGTCACGACCGGCGGCTGGAAGAGCAGCGTCGCCGGGGCGACCGGCTCGTCGAGGGGCGCGGCGGTCTCGTCCGCGAGCACCGGGGCGGTGAAGACCGGCGCGACGGCCTTCCTGGTGCGGCGACGCCCGGCGGGCGCTGTCTCGCTCGGCGCTTCGCTGGCAGGCTCGGCGGCCGGAGCTGGCGCGGTGTGGATCGCGGTGTCAGTGGCCGGCTCAGCCTCGTCAGTCGCTGGGGCTTCTGCGGCTTCTGCGGGCTCAGCGGCGGCCGCCTTGCGGCTGCGACGACGCGTGGCTGCGCGTGGCGCCTCGACCTCGGCCGCGGGGGCCTCGCTTGCGGGGGCCGCGCCCGTGGGTGGCTCGGTGGCCGGGCTCGCGGCTGGCGCCGTGCCGTCGACGGCTGCCGGCGCGTTCTCAGCCGACTCGTGCTCGGCGACGACGGGGGGTCCTGCTGGACGGGAAGCCGCCCGGCGGCGGCGCGGTGCGCTGGTTGAGGTGGGTGCGGACCCCTCGGCTGAGGCAGTGGGGGTCGCGGTGGTCGGCTCGTTCTCGAGCATGCACGGTCCTACTCCGCTCCCGGGCGCCTGAACGGGCACCGCACGGGAGCACAAGGTCTGGACGACCCGCCCGAGAGGACGGGCCGAAACTCATGGCGGTGCTGGCTGACGAGCTCACGCTCGATCCGGCACCAAAGGGTCGGCGACATCGTCCGCAGCGGCGTCGAGCGGCCCCTGCGCCAGCCGGGTCACCTGGGGTGGGACCGGCGGCTCGAGGTAGGCCACCCGGCGCAGCGCCGCGAGGACGTCGTCGGGGCGGACGACCGGCATTGTGTGCTGGACGACCACTCGAAGTATCGCACACGCAGGGGCTCCGCCCTCGTCAGCCCGCGTGCCGGCGAGCGTGGCGTCCGGCATCACCGCGTCCCCGGGGGCGAGCACGACGCAGGACCTGACGGCCGCCCTCGCGTCGAACGTACGCAGGCCGTTCTTGGTCATCCGCTCGACCTCGACCTCGCTCCGAGCCAGCAGCTCGGCGACCGCCTTGGCAGCGTCGGCGATCTCCACGCCCGGCAGCCGGACCTCGTACACGGAGGCCTCGAGCCGCTCGACGAGCGAACCCGGGCCGGCCTCGACCACCTCCAGGACGTCCAGGCCGGGCGGCAGCGACGCGTCCAGCGCGGCTCGCACCCGCTCCGGGTCGCAGCGCTCGGTGACTCCGATCTCGACGTACTCCGCCTCGCTGGCCACTCCGGTGGGTGCCGCGTTCGCGTAGGAGATCTTCGGGTGCGGGCTGAACCCGGCACTGAACGCCATCGGCACGCCGGCCCGCCGCAGCGCCCGCTCGAACGCGCGCTGGAAGTCCCGGTGCGAGGAGAAGCGCAGGCGCCCGCGCTTGGCGTACCGCAGGCGCAGCCGCTGCACGGTGGGGGGCGGCGGCGGGCCCTCGGGCTTGCGGGAGGCCATCAGTCCCCTGCGCGCATGGCGTCGCCGATGCGGTCGAGCGCCGCCTGCACCTCGGCCGCTGGCAGCGGTGGCAAGAGGTCCAGCCACATCAGGAGCATCGAGCCCCGCAGCTGGAGATCACCCAGCGGCCGCGGCAGGAACCACTGGTGGAAGTGCGCCGAGCCGTCTCCCCAGCGCCCCACGTGCACGCGGCCGACGTCACCGGCCGCGAGGAGCGCGCGCTCGATCCGCGCCGTCATGGGGCCGACGTCACGGAGCAGGGCGTCCGTCAGGTCGACGTAGGAGTCGTGGTGGGCCCTGGTCTCCAGCAGCACGATGCCGGGCAGCGGCGTCCCGCGATAGCCGGTGAGCCGCCAGGAGTCGTTCGTCCAGACGTAGCTGTCGTCCGGCCGCTCGCAGCTGCGGCAGGGCGAGCCCACCTCGCCCTCGCGCTCGGCCTCCGGCTTCAGCGCCTCGCGCGGCTTGACCCTGATGTCGCCCTCGAAGCAGAACCACGGGTCGGCGATGAGCTCAGCCAGCTGGTCGTCGAGGTTCCAGGAGCCGTCGGCCACCTCAGGCCTCAGCCAGGACGGTCGGGCGCACCACGGTCAGCGGGAGCATGGTGGCGCCGGTCGGTCCGACCTGGATCTCGGTGTCGAGCTGCGGGCAGACGCCGCAGTCGTAGCACGGGGTCCATCGGCAGTCCTCGACCTCCACCTGGTTCGTGGAGTCCTGCCAGTCCTCCCAGAGCCAGTCCTTGTCCAGGCCGGAGTCGATGTGGTCCCAGGGCAGGACCTCGGCGTACTCCCGCTCACGTGTGGTGTACCAGCCGACGTCGACCCCGGTGCCAGCGAGCGCTCGCTCGGCCGCGGCCATCCACCGGTCGTAGGAGAAGTGCTCGCTCCAGCCGTCGAACCGGCCGCCGTCCTCCCACACCGCCCGGATGACGGCACCGACCCGGCGGTCCCCGCGCGAGAGCAGGCCTTCGACGATGCCCGGCTTGCCGTCGTGGTAGCGGAACCCGATGGACTTGCCGACCTCGCGGTCACCCCTGATCGCGTCGCGCAGCTTGCCGAGCCGGGCGTCGGTCTCCTCGGCCCCGAGCTGCGCTGCCCACTGGAACGGCGTGTGCGGCTTGGGCACGAAGCCGCCGATCGACACCGTGCACCGGATGTCGCGGGTGCCGGTGACCGTGCGGCCGGTGCGGATGACCTCCCGGGCGAGGGCCGCGATCTGGAGGACGTCCTCGTCGGTCTCGGTGGGAAGGCCCACCATGAAGTAGAGCTTGACCTGCCGCCAGCCGGCGCCGTAGGCAGCCGTCACGGTGTTGATGAGGTCCTGCTCGGTCACCATCTTGTTGATGACCTGGCGCATGCGCTCGCTGCCACCCTCGGGGGCGAAGGTGAGCCCCGACCGGCGCCCTCCACGGCTCAGCTCGTTCGCGAGGTCGATGTTGAACGCGTCCACCCGGGTGGACGGCAACGAGAGCCCGGTGTTGGTCCCCTCGTACCGGTCGGCCAGTCCCTTGGCCACGGCGCCGATCTCGCTGTGGTCGGCGCTGGAGAGGCTGAGCAGGCCGACCTCTTCGAACCCGGTCGCCTTGAGCCCCGCGTCCACCATCTCCGCGATGCCGGTGAGCGAGCGCTCGCGCACGGGGCGGGTGATCATGCCGGCCTGGCAGAAGCGGCAGCCGCGCGTGCAGCCACGGAAGATCTCGACGCTCATGCGCTCGTGCACCGTCTCGGCGAGGGGCACCAGCGGGGTCTTCGGGTACGGCCACTCGTCGAGGTCCATCACGGTGTGCTTGCTGACGCGCCAGGGCACGCCCGGAGCGTTCGGAACCACCCGGCGGATGCGGCCGTCGTCGAGGTAGTCGACGTCGTAGAACCCCGGGACGTAGACGCCGCCGGTCTTGGCCAGCCGGAGCAGGAGCTCGGCGCGACCGCCAGGTGACCCCTCCGCCTTGAACGCCCGGATGATCGCGGTGATGGTGAGCACCGCCTGCTCGCCGTCACCGACGACGGCGGCGTCGATGAAGTCGCTGACCGGCTCCGGGTTGAACGCCGCGTGCCCGCCTGCCAGCACGATCGGGTCGCCGTCGCCGCGGTCCTTGGCGAGCAGGGGGATGCCGGCGAGGTCCAGCGCGGTGAGCAGGTTCGTGTAGCCGAGCTCGGTGGAGAAGCTCACGCCGAGGACGTCGAAGGCCCCGACCGGCCGGTGCGCGTCGACGGTGAACTGCGGCACCCCCGCGGCCCGCATCAGCGCCTCGAGGTCGGGCCAGACGCTGTAGGTGCGCTCAGCCAGCACGCCCGGCTGCTCGTTCAGCACCTCGTAGAGGATCTGCACGCCCTGGTTGGGCAGGCCCACCTCGTACGCGTCGGGGTACATCAGGCACCAGCGGACGTCGCAGGCGTCCCAGTCCTTCAGCGTCGCGTTGAGCTCGCCCCCGACGTACTGGATGGGCTTCTGCACCGACGGAAGGAGGGCTTCGAGCTGGGGGAAGACAGACTCGACAGGCATGCGGACCAGGGTACTCGGGGTGCGGTCTCCGGCCTGCCCGCGTGTTGATCTTGAGCTCCGGACGGCCGACACATCCCGGCCGAGCGACGCTCAGCTCAAGATCAACACCGAGGCAGGGTCAGGCGTAACGCCGCATGTGGACGTTCTGCAGCAGCCCGAGCGCCATCAGGTTCGCGAACATCGACGAACCGCCGTAGGAGACGAAGGGTAAGGGGACCCCCGTCACGGGCATGATCCCCAGCGTCATGCCGATGTTCTCGAACGCCTGGAACGTCCACCAGCACACGATGCCCGTCGCCACCAGGGTGCCGAAGAGGTCCTCCGCGCGGTAGGCGATCCGCATGGCGCGCCACAGGATCAACCCCGTCAGCACGATGATCAGGCCGGCGCCGATGAAGCCGAGCTCCTCGCCGGCCACCGTGAACACGAAGTCCGTCTGCTGCTCGGGGACGAACTTGCCGTTGGTCTGGGTGCCGTCGAACAGCCCCTTGCCGCTCAGTCCGCCCGAGCCGATCGCGATGGTGGCCTGCTTGACGTTGTAGCCGGCGCCCCGCGGGTCCAGCTCGGGGTTCGCGAAGGCCGCGAACCGGTTGATCTGGTACTGCTTCAGCACGCCGACCTTGATCGCCGCCGCCGCGCCCAGCGCCCCCAGCGCGATGAGCGAGACCAGCCACCGCGTCGGCGTGTTCGCCACGGCCAGGATGCCCAGCACGATGAAGCCCACGATGATCGTGGTGCCGAGGTCGGGCTGCGCCATGATCAGCACGATCGGTCCGGCGGCCACGCCCAGGGCGAGCGCGACGTCGGACAGCCGGGGCTCGGTCTCGGCATCCCTGCGTTCAGCCAGGAGCATGGGTAACGCGACGCAGAGCGCGACCTTCGCGAACTCGGCCGGCTGCAACGAGAAACCGCCAGGCAGCAGGATCCACGAGTGCGCCCCGTTGATCGTCGACCCGACCCCCGGCACCAGCACCGCGAGCAGCCCGACCATCGACGCGATGTACACGAACGGGGCGTAGGCGCGCAGGCTCCGGTAGTCGAGCAGCGCCGTCATGCCGCCGAGAACCAGGCCCAGCGTGATGTTGATCAGGTGGCGCTTCAGGAAGGACTGGCCGTCAAGGCCCTCCTCGATGAGCTTGCTCTTCGTCGCCGACCAGACCAGTGCGGTCCCGAGCGCGAGCAAGGCGGCGGTGGACAGGGTGAGGACCCAGTCCATCCGCCGCAGCACGGAGTCCCGCCCTCGACCACGGTCACGGTCGAAGGCGAGACTGCTGGCAAGGCCGCCTACGGTCATGAGAAGCCTGCCGGGTAGCGCCTGCTCTCACTGAACGGCAGCGGCCCCGTTGCCGCGCTTGCGCCGACCGGGGTCGCCGGTGGCGAGCTCGAGCCGGAGCCGGATCCCGACGAGCCGGATCCCGACGAGCCGGGCGTGGGCGTGGCGGTCGGCGTCTTCGCCGGGATGAGCGACTTGGGGAGCTTGGTGCCGGGCGGGAAGATCCGGCCGTCCTTGCTCACCACCGGCAAGGTGGCGGGCGGGGTGCCGCCCGGCAGGATCGTCGCGTTCGGGGTCGGGACGTCGTTCACGACGCCCAGCAGCTGGTTGTAGATCTCCCTGACCGACGCACCGGAGGTGAGGGCACCGGTGCCGCCCTGAGTGACCATCATGACCACGACGTACTTCGGGTTGTTCGCCGGCGCGTAGGAGGCGAACCAACCCGTCGTCTGCTTACCCGCGACCTCGGCGGTCCCTGTCTTGGCCGCGACCGGGATCTGCGTCAGCGGGAAGCCCAGGAACGGGGTGCGGCCGGTGCCCAGCGGGCCGGCGGTGACCTGCTGCAAGGCGTTCTGCAGGAACGCGAGCGTCGAGGCCGACACGGGCAGCTTGCCCTCGACGACCGGCTTCATCACCTTCACCGGCGTGCCGTCCGGGGCGACGATCGCCTTGGCGACCTGCGGCTGGTAGAGCGTCCCGCCGTTGGCGATCGCGGCGTACCACTGGGCCATCTTGATCGGGGACAGGAGGTCGGTGCCCTGGCCGATGATCGTGTTGACCGCGTCTCCGGCCTGGTAGACGCCGCCGGACACTGCGCAGTTCTCGGTCGCGAGCTCCTGAAGGTAGGCCGCGTGGGTGGGGTCGGTCTTGGCGACCTCGGGGTAGCCGGTCCGCGCCCGGGTGCAGTACTCGCCGCGGTTCGCTTCCCAGGTCTTGAGCTTCTCGGCTCTGGTGAGGATCGAGCCGCTGGTCTCGCCAGGGAGGTCGATGCCGGTCTTCTTCTCGATGCCCCAGGCCTCGGCCTCCTTGATGATGAGGTCTGCCGGGTTCGCGATCGGCTTGGTGCCGCCGTCGGCGAGCCACTGGTCGAACGCCACCTTGTAGAAGACGGTGTCGCAGGACTCCTCGATCGCCTGGGTCAGCGTCCCGATGCCCGGCGCCTCGCCCTCGAAGTTCGTCTTGACCACGTTGCCGACCTGCAGCGAGGCGGGGCAGTCGTAGGTGGGGGTGTCGACGTAGCCGCCGTGGTCCAGCATCGCCGACGACGAGATCACCTTGAACGTCGAGCCGGGGGCGTACTGGCCGGCGATCGCGCGGAAGGTCAGCGGTGCGTTGTTCGCCGCGGAGATCAGCGACTGGTAGACGGGCTTGGCGATGCCACCGACCCACACGCTGGGGTTGTACGTCGGCAGGCTCGCCAGGGCGATGACCTGCCCGGTCTGGACGTCCATGACGACACCGGACGCGGAGTCGGCGACGTACGGCTTGCCGGTGGGGTCGTTCTGCGAGCGCGCGCGCTCGATCGCCGCCTGCAGCTGCTGCTCGAGCAGCGCTTGCACCTTCGCGTCGACGTTGGTGACGACGTTGTCACCGGGCGTCGCGGCGGTCTCGCCGACCTGTCCGGTCACCCGTCCACCGAAGTCGACCGAGACCGTCTTCTCGCCGGGCACGCCACGCAGGTAGGAGTCGTACTCGGCCTCGAGCCCGCTGCGACCGATCTCGTCACTGTTGCCGAGCGGCACCGCGGAGTTCTTGGACGCGGTGACCTCGTCAGCCGTGACCGGCCCGATGTAGCCGAGCAGGTGCGCCGCGTTGGCACCGGCGGGAGCGTCGTACTGGCGCACCGCCTCGAGGCTCGCGGTGACACCCGGGAAGTCCTCGGTCCGCTCCATGATCGACAGGGCGACCGCCTCGGACACGTCGCTCGCGACGGGGATCGGCTGGAACGGCGAGCCGTACCAGCAGACGGGCGGCTTGACGGGGTTGTCCTTGGCGCACAGCGAGGTGCGGTCCTCGAGCGACTTGGCCGTGGTCTTCAGCTTCGCCGCGAGGTTGGTGAACAACGCGGTGCGCTGGGCCTTCTTCAGCCTCGACACCACGCTGGAGTCCACCGACACGACCAGCGAGGTCCGGTTGCTCACGAACGGACGACCCATGTCGTCGAGGATCTGGCCTCGCACGGCGGTCGTGGTGACGGTGCGCACCCGGTTGTCCGAGGCCTCGGTGCGGTACTTGTTGCCGGAGTAGATCTGGATGTACCAGAGCCGACCGAGCAGCGTCATGAGCAAGGACACCACCAGCACCTGCATGACGATCATGCGGAGGCGGGTCCGATCAGTCACGAGGCTGCTCCTGGGAGCTGGGGAAGGTGACGACCGACCGGCCGTCCGAAGGTTCTGACGAGCCCGGGACCCTTGGCGTTCCCGAGGTGGCGGGCAAGGAGACGTTCATCGCACCGTGCGAGCGTACGTCGCCGTCGGGCGCAGCCGCCTGACGGCCATCATCACCAGGGGCACCACGAAAGGCGTCAGCAGCACGTCGTAGAAGACGGCCGCCGGCAGCGACGCCTTGAGCGCGTCGGAGCGCACGCGCTGGTCACCGGTCAGCCAGCCGATGGCCGCGTAGGCGAGCAGGGCCGCCAACGAGCTGGCCGCGACGATCACCAGCGGCAGGAAGACGGACCGGTCGACCGAGTCGCTCAGCCGTCCGGCGATCCAGCCCACGAGGCACAGGATCAGCGCCCACCGCCCGATCGCCCCCACCGCGGGCGGGACGGTGTCGAGCATCAGACCACCGGCGAAGCCGGCCACGGCACCCCCGCTCGGGCCCAGGACCAGCGCGATCCCCACGACGACCACCAGGACCAGGTCTGGCGTGGCGTGCGGGAACGGGATCCGGGACAGAACCGTGGTCTGGAGGACGACGGCGAACGCGAGCAGCAGGCCCACCAGGACCACTCTGGCCGGGGTCACGTCACTGCCCCGACGGGCTGGTCGAGGCGGATGCGCCGGGTGAGGCAGACCCGGACGCAGAGGCACCGGGGCTGCCGGAGGTGCTCGCCGAGGCACTGGGTGACGCGCTCGCGGAGGCCGAGGGAGTGGGCAGCGGAGGCAGCACGGAGTCGCGGGGGTCGGTGCGTGGGCCCTTGATGATCACGCCGACGATGTCCAGCGTGCTGAAGTCGACGAAGGGCTTCAGCTCGGCGTTGCGGCCGAGCGCGCTGGGGTTGTTCTGCGCGCTCACGATGATGCCGATCGGGATCCCCGGCGCGAAGGCGTCGTCCGGCACCGCGCCGGTCACGAGTCGCTGCCCGACGCTGAGCACGACCTTCCCCGAGGGCACGGTGACGTTCATGGGGTCGGTGCCGTCACCGGTCACCCACCCGATCGCCTGGGTTCCGGCGATGCGCGCACCGGCGACGAACTTGGGGTCGATGGCCAGCAGCACGGTGGCCGTCGTGCGGTTGACGAGCGTGATCCGCCCGACCAGCCCCTGTCCGTTGATGACCGTCATCCCGACCTTGAGACCATCGAGGGTCCCGGCGTCGATCTCGACGGTCCACGAGAAGCCTTGGAGCGGCCCCACGGCGATCACCTGGGCCGGGGTGATGCGGTACTGGCCCAGGCCGGCGATCTTCAGCAGGGCATCGAGCTGCTGTGCGCGGGACTGGGTGTACGCGTTGGCCTCGTTCTGCAACCTGAGGGCGTCGTTCTCCTTCTGCAGCTGGTCGAGCTTGGCCTTGTCGTCGCTCGAGAGGCCGCCGAAGAAGTTACGCACGGGACGGAAGATGTCCGCGCTGACTCGCTGGACCGGACCGAACACGGCACCCACGGCGTGCTGCAGGCCGCCGAGCGGGCCTGAACCACCGCGCCCGCTGAGCGCCACCAACGACACGGCGGCGAGCAGCAGGATGACGAGGACCATCCGCGCGCGGCGGGAGTCCCTCATCGCTGTACCCCGCCCTCTCCGGACACTCTGCAGATCTGGCCCGTGCTGCTGCTGACGTGCTCCCCCGAACGAGCAGGCAGCCGGGCGGTGGGACGAACGCTCAGTGGCGAGGCTCGGAGATGAGGACCTGCTGCAGCGCCTCGAACTCCTCGACGCACTTGCCCGCGCCCGATGCGCGACGCGAGTCCAGCGGGTCGTCGGCGATGTGGATCGGCATGCCGGTCTCGTGGCGCAGCCGCTCGTCGAGGCCCTTGAGCAGGGCGCCGCCACCGGTGAGCACGATGCCGCGGTCCATGATGTCGCCGGAGAGCTCCGGCGGGGTCTTGTCGAGCGTGGTCTTGACCGCGTCGACGATCGCGTTGACCGGCTCCTCGATCGCCTTGCGGATCTCTTCGCTGGAGACGACGATCGTCTTCGGCAGGCCGGTGACGAGGTCACGGCCACGGATCTCGGCGTGCGGCTCGTCCGGCATCGGGAAGGCCGAGCCGATCGCCATCTTGATCTCCTCGAGCCGTGCGCTCGCCGAGCATCAGGCAGTACTCCTTCTTGACGTACTGGATGATCGCGTTGTCGAGCTCGTCGCCGCCGATGCGGATCGACTGCGCGGTGACGATGCCGCCGAGGGAGATCACCGCGACCTCGGTGGTGCCGCCGCCGATGTCGACGACCATGTTGCCGGTCGGCTCGTGGACCGGGCAGGCCGGCGCCGATCGCGGCCGCCATCGGCTCCTCGATGATGAAGACCTTGCGCGCGCCGGCGGCGTAGCCGGCGTCCTTGACCGCGCGCTGCTCGACGCCGGTGATGCCGCGACGGCACGCAGACCACGATGCGCGGCTTGGCGAGGTGGCGGCGCTTGTGCACCTTCTGGATGAAGTAGCGGAGCATGCGCTCGGTGGTCTCGAAGTCGGCGATGACGCCGTCCTTCAGCGGGCCGGATCGCGACGATGTTGCCGGGCGTGCGCCCGATCATCCGCTTGGCCTCGGTGCCGACGGCGAGGATCCCGCCGGTGTTGGTGTTGATCGCCACGACGCAGGGCTCGTTGAGGACGATGCCGCGGCCGCGGACATAGACCAGCGTGTTCGCCGTGCCGAGGTCGACGGCCATGTCGCGGCCGAGGAACGACATGTTGTTCGTCATGGGGAAGCGCTGGCCTTCCGGGGGTGGGGGTGAGCGAGCGGGTCCGACCATGGTAACGGCCCTGGCCAGCGCCCCAGAACCCCTGCGCGCGGACGAAGCGTCCGGCCACGCTGCGAGGCATGAGGAAGGTCACAGCCCGGGGAAGAAGAGCCCGATCTCGCGGGCGGCGGACTCCGGCGAGTCCGAGCCGTGCGCGAGGTTCTCGCCGATCAGCGTCGCGAAGTCGCCGCGGATCGTGCCCGGGAGCGGCCTTGACCGGGTCGGTGGCGCCCATCAACGTGCGCCAGGACTCGATGACCTCGGGGCCTTCCGCGACCGCGGCGACGAGCGGGCCACCGGTGATGAAGTCGACGAGCTCGCCGAAGAACGGCTTGCCGGCGTGCTCGGCGTAGTGCTCCTCGCGGTCTCGCGGTCGAGCGTGCGCAGCTCCAGCGGCGACGAACCGGTAGCCCTTGCGCTCGAGCCGGCCGAGCACCTCGCCGACCAGGCCACGGGCGACGCCGTCGGGCTTGACGAGGACGAGGGTGCGTTCAGACACAGGGGACTCCTAGCAGCGATTCGGGTGGGGCGCGCGGACGCGGCTGCCCAGCCTACCCGGGCGGTCGGGGTGGCAGCGCGGCCTGGATGCGAGCAGCGCGCGCCGGCAGACGCAGCGCGAGCACCCACAGGAGCGCGAACAGGCCGCCGAGGAAGAACATGGCCGGCAGCAGGAAGCCGGCGGCGACGGCAGCCACCTGCACGAGCGAGCCGAGGACGTAACCCACCGGTGAGCGCATCAGCGCCAGCGCCAGCAGGCAGCAGAGGACGAGGCCGAGGCCGCCCCAGACGACGAGGCCACGGTGGTCCGTCCCGAGGGCCAGCGTGGCCGGGATGGCCAGCCCGATGACGACGGCCTCGAAGAACAGCACGCTGGAGGCAAGCAGACGCACGCGCTCAGCCTCCCAGCAGCCGGCGGGCCTCGCCGGCGGTGACGACGGAGCCGGTCACCAGCACGCCGACGCCCGAGCCGCCGAGCTCGCTGTCGGCCTCGGCGAGCTCGATCGCGCGATCCAGGGCATCGGCCAGTGCGGGCTCGACCAGCACGCGGTCGTCGCCGAACACCTCGGCGGCGAGGGCACCCAGCTCGTCGGCAGCCAGCGCCCGCGGCTGGAGCTCCGTGGTGATGACCACCAGGGTCAGCACCGGCTCGAGCGCTTCGAGCACGCCGCGCGCGTCCTTGTCGGACAGCATGCCGACGACGCCGACCAGCCGGTCGAACGCGAAGTCCTCGACCAGCGCCCTCGCGAGGGCCTGCGGCTCCGGCGGGGTTGTGCGCGGCGTCGACCAGCACGGTCGGGCTGCGCCGCAGCACCTCGAGCCGGCCCGGGGAGGTCGCCTGCCGCGAACGCCGACGCGGACGACGTCGAGGTCGAGCGATGTCGCCGCCCGCCGCCGAGGAACGCCTCGACGGCGGCCAGCGCCACGGAGGCGTTGTGCGCCTGGTGCGCGCCGAGCAGCGGCAGGAAGAGGTCGTCGTAGTCGCCGGCCAGGCCCTTGCAGCTGGAGCAGCTGGCCGCCGACGGCGAGCGCGCGGGACTCGACACCGAAGTCGAGGCCCTCCCTGGCGACCGTCGCGCCGACCTCGACAGCGCGTCGCAGCAGGACCTCGGCGGCCGGGAGTGGCTGCTGGGCAAGGATCGCGACGGCATCCGCCTTGATGATCCCGGCCTTCTCCCCCGCGATGAGCTCGACCGTGTCGCCGAGGTAGGCCTGGTGGTCGAGCCCGATCGGCATGACCACGGCGACCTGCGCGTCGACGACGTTCGTGGCGTCCCAGGTGCCACCCAGCCCGACCTCGACGACGGCGACGTCGACCGGCGCGTCGGCGAAGACGGCGTACGCCAGCGCGGTCAGCAGCTCGAAGAACGACAGCGGGTGCTCGTGCCGGCGCGTCGACGAGCTCGAGGTACGGCGCGAGCTCGTCGTAGGCGGCGACGAAGCGCTCGGCGGCGAGCGGCTCGCCGTCGAGCGTGATCCGCTCGGTGATCGACTCGAGGTGCGGGCTGGTGAAGCGGCCCGTGCGCAGCCCGAAGCCGCGCAGCAGCGCGTCGATCATCCGGGCCGTCGAGGTCTTGCCGTTGGTGCCGTGATGTGGATGACCGGGTACGCGCTCTGGGGGTCGCCGAGGGTCGCAGGAGGTCCTGCGATGCGGTCGAGCGACGGGTCGAGCTGCGACTCCGGCCACCGCTGGGCGAGGGCCGCCTCGACCTCGGCCAGGCTCTGAGTCGTCACGGGCGGCGAGTCTACGGTGCGCGCGCTCGTAGAATCACTGCTCATGACGTCCCAGCAGCCACCCGAGAAGCCCACCCTCGACGGCCTCGAGGCGAAGTGGGCGCAGGTCTGGGAGGACAGCGGCACCTACGCCTTCGACCGCAGCCGCGACCCGGGACGACGTCTACTCGATCGACACCCCCCCGCCGACCGCGAGCGGGTCGCTGCACGTCGGGCACGTCTTCTCCTACACCCACACCGACATCATCGCCCGCTACCAGCGGATGCGCGGCCGCGAGGTCTTCTACCCGATGGGCTGGGACGACAACGGCCTGCCGACCGAGCGCCGCGTGCAGAACTACTACGGCGTGCGGTGCGACCCCTCGCTGCCCTACGACCCCGCGTTCGTCGCCGCCGGAGAAGCCGAGCAAGGAGCAGGTGCCGATCTCGCGGCGCAACTTCGTCGAGCTCTGCGGGCGGCTGACCGCCGAGGACGAAGCGACCTTCGAGGAGCTCTTGCGCCGGCTCGGGCTCTCGGTCGACTGGTCGCTGACAGTACGCGACGATCGACAGCGCACTCGCGGCACGGCGGCCCAGCGGGCGTTCCTCCGCGACCTCGCGCGCGGCGAGGCCTACCAGGCCGAGGCGCCGACGCTGTGGGACGTCACGTTCCGGACCGCGGTGGCGCAGGCCGAGCTCGACGACAAGGACCAGGACGGGCGCCTACCACCGGCTCGCGTTCCACCGCCCCGACGGCGCGGTCGTCGAGATCGAGACGACCCGGCCCGAGCTGCTGCCGGCCTGCGTCGCGCTGGTCGCGCACCCGGACGACGAGCGCTTCGCCGACCTGTTCGGCACGACCGTGCGCACGCCGCTGTTCGGCGTCGAGGTGCCGGTGCTCGCCCACCGGCTCGCCGAACCCGACAAGGGCACCGGGCATCGCGATGATCTGCACGTTCGGGGACATCACCGACGTCACCTGGTGGCGCGAGCTGCAGCTCCCGACCAGGGCGATCATCGGCCGCGACGGCCGGGTGCTGGCCGATGCCCCAGCCGGGCTCGAGGGCGACGACGCGCGCTCGCGCTACGCGCGGCTCGCCGGCTCGACCGTGTTCACCGCGCGCAAGACCATCGTCGAGATGCTCGCGCGAGTCCGGTGACCTCCTCGGCGACCCCCGGCCGATCACCCACCCGGTGAAGTTCTACGAGAAGGGCGACAGGCCGCTCGAG
Organism: uncultured Actinomycetota bacterium; assembly: GCA_963819215.1. GTDB lineage: Bacteria > Actinomycetota > Actinomycetes > Prado026 > Prado026 > CAWFVK01. Next base: position 45,225 of record CAWFVK010000004.1, read on the forward strand.
ATCGTCGCCAGCAGGCAGTGGTACATCCGCAACGGCGGCCGCGACGAGCTGCTGCGCGAGCGGCTCGTCGCGCGGGCCGCCGAGATCACCTGGCACCCGGCCTACATGCGGTCCCGGTACGAGAACTGGGTCGAGGGCCTGAACGGTGACTGGCTGATCAGCCGGCAGCGCTTCTTCGGCGTGCCGTTCCCGGTCTGGTACCGCCTCGACGCCGCCGGCGAGCCCGACTACGAGCAGCCGCTGGTCGCCGCCGAGGACACGCTGCCGGTCGACCCCTCCTCGGACTGCCCGCCCGGGTTCACCGAGGACCAGCGCGGTGTGGCCGGGGGCTTCATGGGCGACCCCGACGTCATGGACACCTGGGCGACGTCGTCGCTGACGCCGCAGATCGTCGGCGGCTGGGAGCGCGATCCGACCTGTTCGCGCGCGTCTTCCCGATGGACCTGCGGCCGCAGGCGCACGACATCATCCGCACCTGGCTGTTCGCGCAGCGTGGTGCGCGCCGACGCCGAGTTCGACACGGTGCCCTGGCGGCACGCGGCGATCTCCGGCTGGATCCTCGACCCCGACCGCAAGAAGATGGGCAAGTCCAACGGCAACGCGCTGACCCCCATCGGGCTGCTCGAGGAGCACGGCTCCGACGCCGTCCGGTACTGGGCGGCCAGCGGGCGTCCCGGCACCGACACGACCTTCGACCCGGGTCAGATGAAGATCGGTCGCCGGCTGGCCATCAAGATCCTCAACGCCAGCCGGTTCGTGCTGGGTTTCGGTGCGGCCGACGCCGAGCCCGACCCTGCCGCGATCACCGAGCCGCTCGACCGCGCGCTGCTCGCCGAGCTCGCCGATGTCGTGCGGCGCGCGACCACGGCGTTCGACGCCTACGAGTACACCCGCGCGCTCGAGGCCGTCGAGACCTTCTTCTGGTCGTTCTGCGACGACTACGTCGAGCTCGTGAAGGACCGCGCCTACGGCGGCCAGGGCGAGCCGGCAGCGCTGTCCGCCAAGGCCACGCTCGCCGTTGCGCTGTCCGTCCTGCTCCGGCTGTTCGCGCCGATCCTGCCCTTCGTCGCGGAGGAGGTCTGGTCGTGGTGGCAGGAGGGCAGCGTGCACCGCGCCAGCTGGCCGACGGCTGCCGCGGTGGCGGCGGTTGCGGCGGACGGCGAGCGGCAGCTGCTCGTCGACGTCGCCACAGCCCTTTCGGCTATTCGCAAGGCGAAGTCCGAGGCGAAGGTGTCGATGCGAACCGACGTCGAGCGCGCGGTGCTCGCCGGCCCGGCGGACGCCGTGGACCGGATCATGGCTGCGGCCACCGACCTCAGCGCGGCCGGCCGCATCGCCAAGCTCGTGGCGACTCCCGGCGGGGAGCAGATCGTCGTGGACGTCGACCTCGCGTAGCTACCCAGCGAACTCTCGGGAAGCCGCCCAGCGGCCTCCCGCCACAGCCGCCTCTCGCCACCGGCAGCAGGGTGCTGTCAGGCCCTCAAGCGCTCCCGGGGTCGGGTCGATCCACACGCAACACTCGGACGGAGGATCTCCTTGGGCACGTCGCTCGCTGCTGCGCCCGAGTACGGCGCGCCCGCGCCGCCGGTCCGGCGTCCGACCCGGGGGCGGCGGCTCGCGGTCGTCGCCTGTGCCTGTCTGGCGCTCGCGGGAGCCGGCTACCTAGCGGACCTGGCGATCAACCACCCGATGCGCTCGGTAGCGCTGCCCGAGCGCGCGGCTGGTCTCGTCCGGCTGCACGACGGCAGCGTCGACCGGGTGGCCACCCGGATGACCTCGCTGCTCGACCCTACGGACTTCCGCGATCCCGCAGTCGGTGGTTACGCAGCCACGCCAGGCGGCAAGCCCACGACGCTGCTCCTGGTCGCCACCCATGACCGGGTCCGGGACCCCACGGCATCGCTCGACGATGTCGCGGCAGGCTTCAGGGCTGACCTCGCGCGGACCGGGACCACCACGATGACCGAGCTGCGGACGGTCGACGCAGGCACGCTCGGCGGTGCGATGGCGTGCACCAGCCTCACCGTGACCACCGCGCCGGGTCGCACCTCGGGCGTCTGCTTCTGGCTGGATGCGGGAACCATCGGCGAGGTCGTGACGCAGACGGCGGACCTCGACCGTGCGGCTGAGACCACCAGAGCGATGCGGGAGGACGCCGAGAGCTGATCGGCTCAAGGTCGGAGCCTGACCCGACGATCCTTCGACGACGGGGCCTTGCGGCCGGCTGGCGGAAGGGATCGGTCGATGGCGGGCTCACAGTTCGGTGGAGCAGGCGGGTACAACTCGGGCAAGGGCTTCGGCGACGACCGGTTCGGCTACTTCGTCAACCCTGGTGGCCGACCGACGGGTCCGACCACGTCGGCCAGCCCGAGCGGACCTGGCTCGCAGTTCGGCGCACCGCTCGATCCGGGGCTGCAGGCCACGGTGGCGAACTCGCCCTACGCCGGCCCTCCGCTCAGCACGCTCCCGCCGCCCAAGCTGCTCGACAACAAGGCGTTGCGCGTCGTGGTCGTGATCGCGGTCATCGCTCTGGCGGCGTTCGGCGGGTTCAAGTGGTGGCACCGCAACGACCCGATCATCCCTCCCACCCTCGGCGGCATGGCTCTCGTCCAGTCCGCGACCGCGGAGTCGGCAGGCCAGAGCGCCGTGCAGAAGCTGAGCAGCGAGAACAACACCCAGATCCAGTTCGCCGCCGGGGCCTATGGGACGGGCGCGCAGCAGGTCGTGCTGTACATCATGCGAGCGAAGAACCTCGGCGACGCGTTCGAGGTCTCGGGCGCCAAGCTCTCGAAGAGCTACGGCGCGGAGAACTGCCTGACCGCTACCGCCGGGACTAGCTCTGCGTTGGAGTGCTACCGCGGCGCCGGAGACCTCGTGGTGATGACGGTCTCGCAGACGAAGTCGGGCCGCACCGCCGAGGACCTGGCGGCACTCACGGAGACTGCCTACCGGGCGCAGTAACCCAAGGCGGCGGCAGGCTGCCGGCTCTGGTTCAGGCGGACTTCTCGCGACGCTCGCGCTTGGGGGCCTCGCGCGGCACCAAGGTCGGGTTGACGTGCTCGAGCACGACCTCGCGGCTGATCTCGACCTTGGCGACGTCCTTGCGGGACGGGACTTCGTACATCACCGACAGCAGGACCTCTTCCATGATCGCGCGCAGGCCACGGGCGCCCGTGCCGCGCAGGATCGCGAGGTCGGCGATGGCCTCGAGCGCGTCGTCACTGAACTCGAGCTCGACGCCATCGAGCTCGAAGAGCCGCTTGTACTGGCGGATCAGGGCGTTCTTGGGCTCGGTGAGGATCCGGATCAGCGCCGTGCGGTCGAGGTTCTGGACGCTGGTGAGGACCGGCAGGCGGCCGATGAACTCCGGGATCATGCCGTACTTCAGGAGGTCCTCGGGCATGACGTCCGCGAAGGTGTCGCTGGCCTCGACCTCGGCCTTGGAGCGCAACGTCGCGCCGAAGCCGATGCCCTTGCTGCCGAGCGCTGCTCGATGATCTTGTCCAGCCCGGCGAAGGCGCCGCCCACGATGAACAGGACGTTCGTGGTGTCGATCTGGATGAACTCCTGGTGCGGGTGCTTGCGGCCGCCCTGCGGAGGCACCGAGGCGGTCGTGCCCTCGAGGATCTTGAGCAGGGCCTGCTGCACGCCCTCGCCGGAGACGTCCCGGGTGATCGACGGGTTCTCGCTCTTGCGAGCGATCTTGTCGACCTCGTCGATGTAGATGATCCCGGTCTCGGCCTTCTTGACGTCGTAGTCAGCGGCCTGGATGAGCTTGAGCAGGATGTTCTCGACGTCCTCGCCGACGTAGCCGGCCTCGGTGAGCGCGGTGGCGTCCGCGATCGCGAACGGGACGTTCAGCATCCGCGCGAGCGTCTGGGCCAGGAAGGTCTTGCCGCAGCCGGTGGGGCCGAGCAGCAGGATGTTGGACTTGGCGAGCTCGACCTGCTCCTCGCGGGCCCGGCCCTCGCCGCCGGCCTGGATGCGCTTGTAGTGGTTGTAGACCGCGACCGACAGCGCGCGCTTGGCGGCGTCCTGGCCGATGACGTACTGGTCGAGGAACTCGCAGATCTCCTTGGGCTTGGGGAGCTCGTCCCACTGGAGATCGGAGGACTCGGAGAGCTCCTCCTCGATGATCTCGTTGCAGAGGTCGATGCACTCGTCGCAGATGTAGACGCCCGGACCCGCAATGAGCTTCTTGACCTGCTTCTGGCTCTTCCCGCAGAAGGAGCACTTGAGCAGGTCGCCGCCGTCGCCGATGCGTGCCACCGGGTAGATCTCCTTTCCCGAGGGGTGAGTCGCTTCCGACGGTACCTGCTGGAGGGTCGATGCGCGCCGCCATTCGGGGGGCGCGTCGCGGCTGTCCGCTGAGAGCGGACGGCCGGCGGGCCCGTCGTGCACGGGCGCCGCCGGCCGGGCGATCAGGAGTCTTCGCTGAGGTCCGTGTCCGGGGTGATGACCGGAGGGAGATCTGGGGCGGGAGGGGCCACCGGGGCGATGGCCCTGACCTTGCGGGACGCGGTGACCTGGTCGATCAGGCCGTACTCGAGGGCGTCGTCGGCGGTGAGGATCTTGTCGCGCTCGATGTCCTTGCGGACGAGCTCGACGTCGCGGTTGGTGTGCAGGGAGAGGATGCCCTCCATCTCCTGGCGCATCCGCAGGATCTCGTTGGCCTGGATCTCGATGTCCGAGCCGGAGCCGCCCGCCCTCGGTGTACGGCTGGTGGATCAGGATCCGGGCGTGCGGCAGGGCGAAGCGCTTGCCGGGGTGACCGGCGGCGAGCAGCACGGCGGCAGCGGAGGCTGCCTGGCCCATGCAGACCGTCTGGATGTCCGGCTTGACGAACTGCATGGTGTCGTAGATCGCCGTCATCGCGGTGTACGAGCCACCGGGTGAGTTGATGTAGATGGAGATGTCGCGGTCGGGATCCATCGACTCGAGGCAGAGGAGCTGCGCCATGATGTCGTTCGCCGAGGCGTCGTCGATCTGCACGCCGAGGAAGATGATGCGCTCCTCGAAGAGCTTCGCGTAGGGGTTGTACTCGCGGATGCCCTGGGCGGTCCGCTCGATGAAGTTCGGCAGGATGTAGCGAGCCTGCGGCGCGTACGACGTGCTCACGGGGCGGTCCTCCGGTCGGTTCGGGTCAGTCGGGTCAGCAGAGCTCGGGACGGGGTCATCCGGCCGTACCGCCCGAGCCGGAGACCTGGCCAGCGGAGCGGACGACGTGGTCGACGAAGCCGTACTCCTTGGCCTCCTCGCCGGTGAACCAGCGGTCGCGGTCGGAGTCCTCGGTGATCTGCTCGACCGTCTGGCCGGTGTGGTAGGCGATCAGCTCGGCCATCGTCTTCTTGGTGTAGAGCATCTGCTCGGCCTGGATCCGGATGTCCGACGCCGTACCACCGATGCCGCCCGACGGCTGGTGCATCATGATGCGCGCGTGCGGCAGGGCGTAACGCTTCCCGGCAGCGCCGGCGCAGAGCAGGAACTGCCCCATCGAGGCCGCCAGGCCCATGGCCACGGTGGCGACGTCGTTCTTGATGAACTGCATGGTGTCGTAGATGGCCATGCCGGCCGAGACCGAACCGCCAGGCGAGTTGATGTAGAGGAAGATGTCCTTGTCCGGGTCCTCGGCGGCCAGCAGCAGCATCTGCGCGCAGATCGCGTTGGCCACCTGGTCCTCGACCACGGAGCCCAGCATCACGATGCGCTCGCGCAGGAGGCGCTGGTAGACCGAGTCGTCAAGGCCCATCCCGCCGCCCTGGGGCGCACGGCCACTCGGTACTGCGAGGCCCGGCGTCTCTAGCTGAGTCACGGTGCTCCACCTTCCTGGCAAATGTCCATGCACCTGTCGTGCGGTGCACCCGACACTAACGCGACGAAACCCCCGCGCCTTCCTGGCAACGGGGGTGTTCGCTCAAGGGGGAAAAGGCTTTTTCGGCCCTGGCGGAGGGCTACTCCTGCTCGTCGACCTCGGCCGCGAGCTCGCTGGCAACCTCGTCGGCGATCTCGTCCTCGGCGACGGCCTCGGCGATCTCGGCCTCGAGCTCGGCCTCGGCGGCTTCATCGTCCGCGCGCAGCGCCTCGATGTCGACGACCCGACCGGACGCGTCGACGACGTGCGCCGACTCGAGCACGACCGCGAGCGCCTTGGCGCGGACGACCTCGCCGACGACCGCGGGCACCTGGCCGGAGCTCACGATCTCGTTCGCGAACTGGTCAGGGCTCAGGCCGTACCGCGAGGCGTTGCGGACGATGTACTCGGTGAGCTCGCCCTCGCCGACGGACAGCTCTTCCTTGGTGGCGATGGCGTCGAGCACGAACTGCGCGACCAGGGCCTGCCTGGTCTGCGTCGCGAACTCCTCGCGGTGCCCGGGGTCGCCGTGGCCGTCCTCGAAGTGCCCCTCGATCTGCGCCTCGACGAGCTTCTCGGGGAGCGGGACCTCGACGAGCGAGAGGAGCTGCTCGAGCACCTTGTCGCGAGCCTCGACGCCCTGCTGGACCTTCTTGTACGCGACGAGCTTGGTGCTGAGGTCGGCACGGAGCTCGTCCAGGGTGTCGAACTCGCTGGCGAGCTGGGCGAAGTCGTCGTCCAGCGGCGGGAGGTCCCGGACCTTCACGCCGTCGATGGTCGCGGTGATCTGGACGTCCTTGTCGTCGTAGTCCCCACCGGGCAGCGGCGAGGAGAACGACGCGGACTCGCCGGCCGACAGGCCCACGATGGCGTCGTCGATGCCGTCGAGGAGCTGGCCGCTGCCGACCTCGTAGGACAGGCCCTTGGCGGTGGCGTCGTCGATCGTCTCGCCGTCGGCGGTGGCCGCGAGGTCGAGGGTGACGAAGTCGCCGGTCTCGACCGCGCGCTCGACCGTGCGGAGCGAGCCGAACCTGGCCTGCAGCGAGGTGAGCTGCTCGGCGATGTCCTCGTCGGTGACGTCGGCGTCGGCGACCTCGACCTCGAGGCCCTGGTAGGTCGGGAGCTCGATCTCCGGACGGACGTCGACCTCCGCGGTGAAGGTGAGGTCGTCGCCGTCGTTGAGCTCGGTGACGTCGACGTCGGGCTGACCCAGGACCTGGACCTTGTGCTCGTCGACGGCGGCCGAGTAGGCCTTCGGGAGGTGCTCGTTGACGGCCTCCTCCAGGACGGCCGCCCGCCCGACGCGCTGGTCGATGATGGCTGCCGGGACGCGGCCCTTGCGGAAGCCAGGGATCGAGATCTGCTGGGCGATGCGGCGGTACGCGGAGTCCAGGCTCGGCTTGAGCTCGGAGAACGGCACCTCGACAGTGAGCCGAACCCTCGTGGGGTTCACGGTCTCGACAGAGCTCTTCACGGTCGTGCTTCTCCTCGGGCAGATGACAGGGCAGGACTGGCTGGTGGGCGCGGCATGGGAGCGCCTGGTGCGAGCGGTGGTGCGGTGTCGGGGCGGGGAGAGTCGAACTCCCGATCTCCTGCCCCCAAAGCAGGCGCGCTAGCCACTACGCTACGCCCCGCAGTGACCTCGGCATCCTAGTCGACCCCGGGGTCCAGGACCCTCATCGAGTGGGCCGGGCATCTCCGAGGCAGACTGGAAGGGCACGCTCCGACGATCTCCCCGGAAGGCCCTCCATGCGACTGCGCAACGTCCCGACCCGTCTCGCCACCGGCGGTTTCATCCTCCACTCGGGTCTCGACAAGTGGAAGGGAAGCCCGGAGCAGGCTGCGGGCGTGCACGGCATGGCCGCCGGGGCGTTCCCCTTCCTGAAGTCGATCCCGCCCGAGCGGTTCCTCAAGGTCCTCGCGGCGGCCGAGATCGCCACCGGCGCGGTACTGCTGCTGCCGCTCGTCCCGGAGGCGCTGGCCGGGCTCGCGCTGACCGGGTTCTCGGGGGGGCTGCTCACGATGTACGCGCGGACGCCGGCTCTCCGTAAGCCCGGCAGCATCTGGCCGACCCCGGCGGGGATCCCCGTGAGCAAGGACGTCTGGATGCTCGGGATCGGCCTCGGCATGCTCCTCGGCGCGGCGACCGACCGCGATACGCAGCCGGTGGTCCTCGAGGTCGTCGAGGCCTGAGCCTGCCGATGGTCGGCACGGGGACGGCGCTCCCGGTCCGGTAACCTGAGCAGGCCTCGTCACGAGGCTGCGCGGGTGTAGCTCAATGGCAGAGCCCCAGCCTTCCAAGCTGGCCATGCCGGTTCGATCCCGGTCACCCGCTCCACGTCGGCGAAACGCGCGCTCCGGCGACGGCATCGCAGTCCGCGTCGCCGGAAGGTCAAGCCGGCCCAGCGGTGAAGGTCGCGAGCGGTTCACCGGACTCGACGATGTAGGTCGACAGCATCCGGCCGAGGTCCGGGCCCAGGTCCAGGGCGTTATGCGGGGTGCGAGGAGGGATGAGAAATCCCTGGCCAGCCTGCAGGACGAGCGTGGGCTGGTCCGCGATCTCCATCTGCACCGTGCCCGCCAGGATGTAACCGACCTCCTCCCCTGGGTGCACGTGCCAGCCGGACGCCACGCCGACCGGGATCTCGGTGAGCACCTGCACGATCTCCCTGCCCGGGATCGACGAGGTGCGGCGCTGGATCTCGGTGCGTTTCAGCCTCGCGGTGAGCGCATCGTCCGACCCTGACGCGGTGGCCTCAGGTGACATGAGGGGCCTCCTCTTACTCGGTCCTCGGCGGCTACCTGTCCCGGACTGCGTCGGGAGCGGCGAGGAAGTCCAACAACTCGCGGTTGACCTCGTCGGCGTGCGTCACGCACATGACGTGCGGGCCGCCTTCGACCTCGACGTACCGGGCATGGGGTAGCGCCGCGTGCAGCCTCCGCCCTTGACCGTCGATGGGCAGAATGCGATCGCCGGTCCCGTGCAGGATCAGCGTCGGTATGTCGACGTGCTTGATGTCATCGGTGAAGTCCTCGAGCCAGCCAGGCGGGCACGCCCAGGTCGCGTATGGCGCTGCCTGGGCAGCGGCGTCCCAGGTCGCTCGAACCGTCTCCTCGCTGATCCGGTTGCCGAGGTAGTCGTCGAGGTTGAACAGATCGCCGATCAGTCCAGTCAGCCAGGCAAACCTGTCAGCCAGGATGGCTGCCTGGACGGAGGACACGACAGCCTCGTCCGCGCCCATGGGGTTGTCGGCGGACTTGGCGAAGGACGGCGCCAGAGTCTCGATGAACACACAGCTGCGCAGCCGACCGGTCCCTCGTGTCCCGACGTAGCGGGCGAGCTCCCCGGTCCCGAGCGAGAAACCGACGAGGCAAGCTCCCTGTAGATCGAGCTCAGTCAGCAGCTTGTCCAGGTCGCCGGTCAGAGTGTCGAAGTCGTACCCGGAGGCCGGTCTGCTCGACCGACCGAAACCCCTCCGGTCGTAAGTGATGACCCGATACCCGGCGGCGAGCAAGGGGTGCACCTGCGGCTCCCACGACCGGCTGTCGAGCGGCCAGCCGTGCACTAGCACGACGGCTGGCCCGCTGCCCTGGTCCTCGTAGTACAGGTCGATCGGAGTCGAGTTCTCATGCCCAACAGTGATGGTTCCCATGACGGGCTCCTTGGAGACGGCCCAGGCCTCAACTGACTGCTCCAGCATGTTCCAGTGCCCCGCAAAAAGTCGAGGGCCGGGCCGGCGGCGCGGACGCTCGGGAAGGCTGCGAAAGGCCGAAGGGACTTCCGTCATCGGACGCTAGAATGGGGTTCCGCAGACTCGCCACCCGCGCGAGTCGACGTTCACCGCAGGTCCAGTCCACGAAAGGCCGTGTCCGACGTGAGTCTCGTGCGGCCCGACGCCACCGAGGCGCTCTCTGACCTGCTGGGCTCGCGCATCCTGCTGCTCGACGGCGCCATGGGCACGATGATCCAGTCGCACACCTTCTCCGAGGCCGAGTACCGCGGCGAGCGGTTCGCCGACTGGGACCAGGACCTCAAGGGCAACAACGACCTGCTGACCCTGACCCAGCCCGAGGCGATCAGCGCGCATCCACCGCGCCTACCTCGAGGCCGGGGCCGACCTCGTCGAGACCAACACCTTCAACGCCCAGCGGATCTCGCTCGCCGACTACGGCATGCAGGAGCCTGGCCTACGAGCTCAACTTCGAGTCGGCCCGGCTGGCCCGCGCGGCGTGCGACGCGGCGACCGCGGCCGACGCGAGCCGGCCCCGCTACGTCGCCGGCGCGCTCGGCCCGACCAACCGCACGGCGTCGATCTCGCCGGACGTCAACGACCCCGGCGCGCGCAACGTCACGCTTCGAGGAGCTCGTCGAGGCCTACCTCGAGCAGGCCAACGGGCTGGTCGACGGCGGCGCCGACCTGCTGCTGATCGAGACGATCTTCGACACCCTCAACGCCAAGGCCGCGATCTTCGCGCTCGAGACGTTGTTCGAGGAGCGGGATCGGCGTTGGCCGGTGGCCATCTCCGGCACCATCACCGACGCCTCCGGCCGCACGCTGTCCGGGCAGGTCACCGAGGCGTTCTGGCACTCCGTACGCCACGCCCGCCCACTGCTGGTCGGGCTCAACTGCGCGCTCGGTGCGGCCGAGATGCGGCCCTACCTGGCCGAGCTCGCCCGGCTGGCCGACTGCTACGTCTCCTGCTACCCGAACGCCGGGCTGCCCAACGCCTTCGGCGAGTACGACGAAGACGCCCGACCAGACCGCGGCCATCGTCGAGGAGTTCGCCCAGAGCGGTCTGGTCAACCTCCTCGGCGGGTGCTGCGGCACGACCCCCGACCACATCCGCGCGATGGCCGCGGTCGTCGCGGACGTCGCCCGCCGCGGGTGCCGGCCGACGTCGCGCCGGCCTGCCGGCTGTCCGGGCTCGAGCCGTTGACCATCACCGAGTCCTCGCTGTTCGTCAACGTCGGCGAGCGCACCAACATCACCGGCTCGGCGAAGTTCCGCAACCTGATCCGCGACGGCGACTACAACGCCGCGCCTGTCCGTCGCCCGCCAGCAGGTCGAGAACGGCGCGCAGGTCATCGACGTCAACATGGACGAGGGGATGATCGACGGCGTCGCGGCGATGGACCGCTTCATCAAGCTCATCGCCAGCGAGCCCGACATCAGCCGGGTGCCGATCATGGTCGACTCCTCGAAGTTCGAGGTGATCGAGGCCGGACTGCGTTGCGTGCAGGGCAAGCCGATCGTCAACTCGATCTCGATGAAGGAGGGCGAGGAGAAGTTCCGCGCCCAGGCCCGGCTGTGCCGCAAGTACGGCGCGGCCGTGGTCGGTCATGGCGTTCGACGAGGACGGGCAGGCCGACAACCTCGAGCGCCGCAAGGCCATCTGCGCGCGCGCCTACGAGATCCTGGTCGACGAGGTCGGCTTCCCGGCCGAGGACATCATCTTCGACCCCAACATCTTCGCCGCTCGCGACCGGCATCGAGGAGCACGCCAGCTACGGCCTGGACTTCATCGAGGCCACCCGCTGGATCAAGCAGAACCTGCCCGGCGCGCTGGTCTCCGGCGGCGTCTCCAACGTGTCGTTCTCCTTCCGCGGCAACAACGCTGTGCGCGAGGCCATCCACGCCGTCTTCCTCTACCACGCGATCGCGCGCGGGCATGGACATGGGCATCGTCAACGCCGGCGCGCTCGTCGTCTACGACCAGGTCGACGAACGGCTGCGCGAGCGCATCGAGGACGTCGTCCTCAACCGGCGCCCCGACGCCGCCGAGCGCCTGCTGGAGATCGCCACCGAGTTCGCCGGGCGCGGCAGGACCAGACCGAGGCCGCCGACGACGCGTGGCGCCAGCTGCCGGTCGACGAGCGGATCACGCACGCACTGGTCAAGGGCATCGACGCCTACGCCGAGACCGACACCGAGGAGCTGCGCGAGCTGATCGAGGACGCGCGGCGGCCAGCCGATCGAGGTCATCGAGGGCCCGCTGATGGCGGGGATGAACGTCGTCGGCGACCTGTTCGGCTCCGGCAAGATGTTCCTGCCGCAGGTGGTGAAGTCGGCGCGGGTCATGAAGAAGGCCGTCGCCTACCTCATCCCGTTCATCGAGGAGGGCAAGGCAGCCCGGTGACGTCGGCCGCAGCAACGGCACGGTGGTCATGGCCACCGTCAAGGGCGACGTCCACGACATCGGCAAGAACATCGTCGGAGTCGTGCTGCAGTGCAACAACTACGACGTCATCGACCTCGGCGTGATGGTGCCGGCGCAGAAGATCCTCGACGCCGCCAAGGAGCACGACGCCGACGTCATCGGCCTCTCCGGGCTGATCACGCCGTCGCTGGACGAGATGGTCAACTTCGCCGACCGAGATGGAGCGCCAGGGCTTCGAGATCCCGCTGATGATCGGCGGCGCGACGACCTCGCGGGCCCACACCGCGGTCAAGGTCGACAAGAAGTACCACGGCCCGGTGATCTGGGTGAAGGACGCGTCGCGCTCGGTGCCCGTCGTCGCCGCGCTGCTCTCCAACGAGCAGCGCCCCGGCCTGCTGGCGGACGTCGCAGGCCGACTACGACTCGCTGCGCGCCCGGCATGCGGCCCGTTCCGAGGCCAAGGCGATGCTGCCGATCGACGCCGCACGGGCCGACCGGACCCCGATCGACTGGACCGGCTACCGCCCGCCCCGGCCGCGGCTGCTGGCCCAGCAGGCGCCCGACGTCCACCACGACGGTGACTGGAAGGGCGCCACGGCGACGCAGTTCGTCAAGACCTTCCGACGACTACCCGCTCGAGGAGCTGCGGCAGTACATCGACTGGCAGCCGTTCTTCAACGCCTGGGAGATGAAGGGCAAGTTCCCCGACATCCTCAACAACCCGGCGTCCGGGGAGGCCGCCCGCAAGCTGTACGAGGACGCGCAGGTGATGCTCGACCGGCTGATCGCCGAGAGGTGGATCCGCGCCGCCGGGGTCTTCGGGCTGTTCCCGGCCAACGCGGTCGCATGACGACGACATCGAGGTCTACACCGACGAGACCCGGACCTCGGTGCTCACCACCCTGCACGAGGTGCGCCAGCAGACCGAGCACCGGCCGGGCGTCCCGCACCGATCGCTGGCCGACTTCGTGGCGCCGCAAGCGACCGGACTGCACGACTACGTCGGGGCCTTCGCCGTCACCGCCGGTCTCGGCATCCGGGAGAAGATCGCCGGCGTTCAAGGCCGACATCGACGACTACAGCGCGATCCTGCTGGAGTCGCTGGCCGACCGCCTCGCCGAGGCCTTCGCCGAGCGCCTGCACGAGCGGGTCCGCACCGAGTTCTGGGCCTACCAGCCCGACGAGGACCTCGACAACGAGTCGCTCATCCAGGAGCGGTACGTCGGCATCCGGCCGGCGCCGGGCTACCCCGCCTGCCCGGAGCACACCGAGAAGCAGACCATCTGGAGCCTGCTCGACGTCGAGCGACGGACCGGCATCGAGCTCACCGAGAGCATGGCGATGTGGCCCGGGCGCGGCGGTCAGCGGCCTGTACTTCTCGCACCCGCAGTCGCAGTACTTCGTCGTCGGCCAGATCGGGCGCGACCAGGTCGAGGACTACGCCAAGCGGAAGGGCTGGACCGTCGCAGACGGCGGAGAAGTGGCTCTCCCCCAACCTCGGCTACCGCTCCGACGACGAGTGAGCGTCAACTCCCGATCCTGACCGCGGCACGGCCTCTCGGGCCGTCGCGCCAGGTCAGGGTGCAGGCGCCCAGCCGAGCGCTGGGCCGAGCCGGGTCGCCATGTCGGTGAGCATCTGGACGTAGTCCTCGTGCTCGAAGGTGAACGGCAGCGCGAACGCGACCTCGTCGACCTCCTGAAATCCTCTGCTGGCGTAGAGCTTCTCGGCGATCTGCTCGGACGTCCCGATGATGTCGCGGGCGAACATCATGCGAGCGGGACCCTGCGGCTCGAAGGTCCGGGGAGTGCGCTTGTCGACGTAGGCCTCGTACCGCGACCGCTGGTCAGCCGTCGCGGAGTCGGTGGGGATCACGACGAGCCCTTGCGAGGCCCGGGCTTTCCCGCCGTCGGGGTGCGCCGACCGGAAGAGCTGGATCTGGGCCTGCTGGACGTCGTCGAAGACCTCGGACTCCTCGGCGCGGATCACGTTGCTGGACAGGAAGTGCACGGCGTTCTCGCCTGCCCACTGGGCTGACCGCAGGCTCCCGCCGCCGTACCAGACGCGGCTGCGCAGCCCGGGCGAATGAGGTTGGACGCGATCCGAGTAGACCTCGAATCCGACCGTGCCGCCGACATCACCGACCGGGTCGCCCGCGACCATCCGCAGGAAGCGCTCGGCCCGCTCGTAGCTGAAGTCCTGCTGCTCGGCGGTGTCCGGGTACAGCGCCTGCTTGACGTCGTCCCATCGCATCGGCGGCCCGACGCTGACGCCGGGGTTGATGCGGCCCCCCGAGAGGATGTCGACAGTGGCGAGATCCTCGGCCAGCCGCAACGGGTTCTCCCAGCCGAGCGGCGTCACGGCCGTGCCGAGCTCGATCCGCGAGGTGCGCTGGGAGGCCGCAGCCATCATCGCGACGGGCGAGGAGATGCCGTACTGCAGGTGCCGGTGACGCAGCCAGGCGTGGTCGAAGCCGAGCTGCTCGGCAAGCTCGAGGATGCCCAGCAACGACTCGTGGCCCGGCGCCGGGTCGTCGCCGTCGTACAGACCGATGCTCAGGAACCCGAGCTTGCGCAGCGGCTGACCCTCGACGGGCACGACATCTCCTTGGCAGCGATGGGACAGAACTCACCGATGAGAGCGATCGGAACGACCGTGATGATCACCAGGTTAGCCGTGCCGAGCTCGGCGGGCAGCGAGGACGACGACCTGCTCGGACAGCTGCGCGGCGACGAGGTCGAACGGCTCCATGCTCTGCTCCGCCCGGCTGAGGACCACAGCCCCCTCCGCGGCCGCGATGAGCACGGCGGCGAAGCGCGCGGCGTCCTGCTTGCGCAGCCCGCCCGCCTGCAGGAGCTGGGCGAGGCGTTCCCGCCAGCCCCGGAAGGCCTGCGCGGCATGATCGAGCAGGTCAGGTGAGTCAGTCGCGATGGTGACGGCAAGCACCGAGCAGCCCGCCTGGAGACCGGAGCGGGACAGCACCTCACGCCACATGTCCAGGAAGTGCTTGGTGACGTCCTTCGCCGACGAGCCCTCAGAGCGGTTGATGAGCGCGATGGCGTGCGCCGCTGCGAGGTCCAGGGCCTCGGCCACGAGCTGATCCTTCCCCTCAGGGAAGTGGTGGTAGATCGAACCGCGGGGGGCGCCGGTCAGCTCGAGGACCTCGCTGAACGAGGTCTCCTGCAGCCCGCGCTGAGCGAGCAGCCGCGCCGCTCCCTCAACCATCCGTTGCCGGGTGTCCCCCGCCATCGCGTCTGCTCCTGATCCGTCAGTCGGTCCCGACCATGTCGATCAGCATAGTTCGGCCGGCGGGGCCGGTCGGTTGACTATGACGGCCGACATACGACACGATCCACCGGACCACTATGACGATCGTCAGAGTCAACAGGAGACCTCATGCCCATGATCGACGTGTACGCGACCGCCGGCACCTTCCCCGACAAGCACCAGCTCGCGATCGACCTCGCGACCACGGTGATGACCATCGAGCAGGTGCCGAACATCCCGATGTTCCGGCAGAACACGGCAGCGTTCGTGCACGAGCTTGCGGGCGGCGACCTCTCGAACGTCGACGGCGACAGCAGCTACGTGCGGGTCCAGGTCCTGACCAACGCCGGCGCCCTTGACCGGGACAAGCAGCTCGCCGTGGTCGAGCAGCTCACCTCCGTCGTGGCCGCCGCAGCGGGCGATCCCACCCTGGTCGAGCGCACCTGGGTCCTGCTCACCGAGGCGCCCGAGGGTGGCTGGGGGCTGCGCGGCCACGCCAGCACCAACGCCGAGCTCGTCACCGCAGCCCGCGCGCAGATCGCCGAGCTGCAGGCGAAGGCCGCCGAGTCGGGCCCGCCGGCCCAGGCATGATTGGCTGACAGCTCACCCCTCGCTGTCGCCACCCCTCGCAAGGAGAAGCCCATGTCGGACCGGCTGGACGGCACCGTGGCCCTCGTCACCGGATCCTCGAGCGGCATCGGCGCTGCCACCGCGCTCGAGCTCGCGAGTCACGGGGCCGCGGTGGCGCTCGTCGCTCGCCGCAAGGACCGCCTCGACGAGCTCGCTGGCAGGATCGCGGCCGCCGGCGGGACGGCACTGGTGATCGAGGCGGACATCACCGACGAGGCGCAGGCCGTCGCTGCGGTCGCGACGACGGTGGCCGAGCTCGGCCGGCTGGACACCCTGGTGAACAACGCCGGGGTCATGCTGCTGGGCCCGGTGCTGGGCGCCCCCGTCTCGGAGTGGCAGCGCATGGTCGACCTCAACATCCTCGGCCTCCTCTACTGCTCGCACGCCGCGCTCCCGCACCTGCGCAGCGCGGCTGCGGACGGGCCACGGCAGGTGGCCGACCTGGTCAACATCAGCTCGGTGGCTGGTCGCATCGCCAGGGGCGGGCGCGGCGTCTACAACCTGACCAAGCACGGCGTCGGGGCGTTCAGCGAGGCGCTCCGGCAGGAGGTCACGACGAGCCACGTCCGGGTGGCCCTCGTCGAACCGGGCGCGACGTCCTCCGAGCTGGCCAGCCACAACCGGCCCGAGATCCTGTCGCTCATGCAGCCCACCATGGAGGCGATGGAGCTGCTCCACGCGGAGGACATCGCCGAGGCGATCGCCTACATCGTCACGCGGCCGCGCCGGATGGCCGTCAACGAGATCCTGATCCGTCCTACCGAGCAGGACGCCTAGCCCGGGTCAGCGCGGGTCGAGGCTCGGCTGCGGGGCCGAGGCCGGGGTGCCGGCCGGCGTCGGAGCCGGCGTGGCTGCGCCACCGGTCGCGCGCTGCAGGACGCCGATCAGCTCGTCGTTCGGGCCGACGATGAACGCCTGGTCACCCGCCTGGAACTGCGTCCCTCGTCGGGGCGGGTGCTCGAGATCGCCCGTGGCGTACCGCTGCAGCGCGATGACCCGGGTGCTGGCCGACAGACCCTGCATCGCCATCCCCACCAGCCCGCCGTCCGCCGCGATGTCGAGCCGCCCGACGGTGAACGGCTGCCGGCCGACCGTGAAGGCCGCGAGCACCTCGAGGCCGAGCGCCGCGGCGACGAACCACGGCGCCGTGATCTCCTCGATCGACTGGATGTTCTCGAAGCCGAAGCGGGCAGCGATCGTGCGCGACATGGACTGGTCGAACACGCGCATGACCACCGGCAACGCACCGGCGGCCCAGCGGTCGTCGAGCAGGTCCCGCACGGCGATGCCGGTCTCGATGTTGACCATGTCGTCGCTGGTCAGGATCGCGATCGCCGCCGCCTCACGCAGCCGCGCAGCCTCCAGGGTGGCCGCCGAGGTCGCGTCGCCGAAGATCACCGGCAGGTCGAGGGCGAGCGCCTCGCCGAGGAACCGGTTCGTTGGTCCCGCTCGATGACCACCACCTGCTTGCCGGCGGCGATCAGGCCGGAGGCGACCTCGAGCCCGAAGGCACCGAGCCCGACGACGATGACGTGCCCGGTCATGCGGCGGGCCCGACGACGGCCGGCGGAGTGGTCGAGCCGGCGGCTGATCAGCAGGTCGGCGACGTAGGCCATCAGCACCGCGGTCGTGGTGATCCCGCCGAGCATCAGGAAGATCGCCCACACCCGCAGCCACCAGTCCTGCTGGCTGAAGTTGAAGTCACCGAACCCGACGGTCGCGACCGTCTCGACGCTGAAGTACAGCGCGTCCAGCCCGCTCATCCCCGGGTTCGCGTAGCCGACCCGCAGCAGCACGGTCGAGACGGTGACCAGGGCTGCCAGCACCCCGAGCGCCCGGAACAACCCTGGCTGCTCACGCATGGCGCTCCGCAGCCCCAGCACGAGGCCGGCGATGCTCGGGCCGGGCCGGGTGGCCCTGACCGGCACGACGCTCTGCGCCTGCCCGATCCCTCGCATGGCGATCTCCGCGGGGGTGCCCAGCACGGTGGCCTCGTCACCGGGCACCGTGACGAAGTCTCTGCCGGGGCAGGCGAACACCGTCGACGACCCGTCGAGGTCGGGGCGCTGCACGGCGAGCGGGGCGAGGTCGCCGAAGGCCGAGCGCAACGTCCCGCCCTCGACCGGCACGGTGGCGGCGACGAAGGTCTGGGCCCCGATGGTGATCGTGTGCTGCCGACGGCCGAGGCACGCCTCGACGATCGCCGGGGACGCGAGCGATGCACCGTCGATCACCGCGCCCGGCCCGTTGTCGACGGTCATCGCCCGGCGGACCGCCACGTTTCCGAGCTGGGACACCACCCGGACGTCCGGGCTCATGTGCCGCGCCTGGAGCGCGATCTGCATGTTGCTGAGGTCGCGCGAGACCACGCACACGATGGCGCTGGCGCGCTCGATCCCGGCCTCCGCCAGGGTCTGCGCCAGCGAGCCGTGCGGGAGGACGACCGACGACGTCCACTCGTGCACCGCCCAGAGCTGGGCCGGCGTGGCGAACTGCTCCAGCACGACGACGGGCACTCCGTAGCGGTGGAGCTGCTCGACGATCGTGATGCCGATGCCGTCGAGGCCGCAGACGATGACGTGCCCAGTCAGCGCGACGGCCTCGCTCTGGTGCGCGCCCTGCTCCGTGATGCTGCACCTCCGAGACGCCCGAGAGCCGAAGGCTAGAGAAACCGTGTTACGTGCACGTCACACGGGCCTCTTGCTGCCCCGTGCGAGCCGGAAAATCATTAGATAGGCTAAGCAACTGTGCAGCCCGCGACCGACCTGACGCCCGCCGGAACCCCGGCCGTCTCGGATCGCTACAAGTGGGTGGCGCTGTCCAACACCACGTTGGGCACCTTGATGGCGGCGCTCGACGGCACGATCGTGATCATCGCGATGCCGGCGATCTTCCGTGGCATCGGCCTCGACCCGCTGGCCGACGGCAACATCACCTACCTGCTGTGGATGGTGCTCGGCTACCTGCTGGTCTCGGCCGTGCTGGTCGTCTCGCTCGGGCGCCTCGGGGACATGTTCGGCCGGGTGAAGATGTACAACCTCGGCTTCCTGATCTTCAGCCTCGCCTCGCTCGCGCTGTCCCTCGATCCGTTCACCGGCCACGCCGGTGCGCTCTACCTGATCGTGCTGCGCGTCGTGCAGGCGGTCGGCGGCGCCATGCTCACCGCCAACTCGGCGGCGATCCTGACGGACGCGTTCCCGTTGGAGCAGCGCGGGATGGCGCTCGGGATCAACCAGGTGTCAGCGCTGACCGGGCAGTTCCTCGGGCTGCTGGTCGGCGGCCTGCTCGCGGTCGTCGACTGGCGTGCGGTGTTCTGGATGAACGTGCCGATCGGCATCGTCGGCACCCTGTGGTCCTACCGCAGCCTGCGGGACAACGGTGTGCGCCGGCGGGTGCGGATCGACTGGGCCGGCAACATCACCTTCGCGGTTGGCGTCGGTTCGATCCTGGTCGCCATCACGCACGGCATCCAGCCCTACGGCGGGCATCCCACCGGCTGGACCAACCCGTGGGTCCTCGGCGGCATCGTGTTCGGGGCCCTGATGCTCGGCCTCTTCGTCGTGATCGAGGCCCACACCAAGGAGCCGATGTTCCGGCTCGGCCTGTTCCGGATCAGGGCGTTCGCCGCCGGCAGCATCGCGGTGCTGCTGGTCGCGACGGCGCGGGGCGGCCTCCAGTTCATGCTGATCATCTGGCTGCAAGGCATCTGGTTGCCGCTGCACGGGTACACGTACTCGGACACCCCGCTCTGGGCGGGGATCTACCTGCTCCCGCTCACCGCGGGCTTCCTGGTCTCGGGGCCGCTCTGCGGGCACCTCTCCGACCGGCGCGGCGCCCGCAAGCTGGCCACCGGCGGGCTGCTGCTGCTGGCGGCGTCGTTCATCGGCCTCATGCTGCTGCCTGTCGACTTCGCCTACCCCGTCTTCGCGGTGCTGCTGGTCCTGAACGGGGTGGGCCAGGGCATGTTCTCGGCGCCGAACACCTCGTCGATCATGAGCAGCGTGCCGGCCGCGGATCGGGGTGCGGCGTCCGGGATGCGGTCGACGTTCCAGAACTCGGGCACGGCGTTGTCGATCGGTGTCTTCTTCTCGCTGATGATCGCGGGGCTGGCGTCGTCGCTGCCGACCGCCTTGACCAGCGGGCTGACGAGCCAAGGGGTCCCGCCAGGGACGGCGGCCGACGTCGCGAACCTCCCCCCGGTGAGCACCCTGTTCGCCGCGTTCCTGGGCGTCAACCCGGTCGAGCACCTCCTCGGCCCGAGCGGCGTCCTGCACACGCTGCCGGCAGAAGCCGTCGCCACCCTCACCGGCGGCGAGTTCTTCCCGCAGGTGATCGCCGAGGCGTTCCACCACGGCCTCACGATCGTGTTCGCCGCCGCGACGGTCATGACCCTGGTGGCGGCGGTGGCCTCCTCGATGCGGGGCGGCAGGACCGCCGAGCAGCTCGCAGCTAGCTGAGACTCCTTCCTCCACAGCCGCGTGCAGAAGAGGTCCCTCGCGCCGGTGGGTGGATGGACGGGGCGGCGCTGCCCTAGCGTGGCCCCCGACCGGAGTGACCGGCACTCCACGGCGGCACAGGAATCGAGGCCCGACCGTGGGTGGAGCGATCGGCGACGTCCTGCCCTACGCACTGGGCGTCGCGATCAGCCCGGTGCCGATCATCGCGACGATCCTGATGCTGCTCGCGCCCAAGGCCGGGGGGACGAGCGCGGGCTTCCTGGTCGGCTGGGTGGTCGGGATCGCGGTGGCGGTCACCGTGTTCACCGTCATCGCCTCGACGGCCGGGCTGAGCAGCGGCGGCTCACCCTCGGCCGCCTCCGGCTGGGTCAAGCTGGTCCTGGGTGTGCTGCTGCTCCTGGTCGCGGCCCGGCAGTGGCAGAGCCGGCCGCGCCCCGGCGAGCAGGCGAAGCTGCCGAAGTGGATGTCGGCCATCGACGACTTCACGGCGCCGAAGGCCGCCGGCCTCGCCTTCGTGCTGGCCGCGGTGAACCCGAAGAACCTGCTGATGTGCGCGGCCGCCGGAACCGTGATCGGCTCGGCCGGCCTCTCGCACGGCGACGCCGTCATCGTGGTCGTGGTGTTCACCCTGCTCGCCGCGAGCACCATCGCCGTGCCCGTCATCGGCTACCTGGTCGCCAAGGACCGCATGGGCCCACTCCTCGACGAGCTGAAGGTCTGGCTCCAGGACAACAACGCGACCGTGATGAGCGTGCTGCTCCTCGTGATCGGCGTCGTGCTGATAGGCAAGGGCATCGGCACCATCTAGCCGTCGACGCGCTAGCCGTCGACCCGGTCTCGAGCAGGGAACCTCACCAGTGCAGCGTCTCGTGTTCAGCTCGTTCGTCGGGTACCAGCCGCGTTGGCTGAGGTCCGACGCGCTCGCCGGGCTCACGGTGTGGGCCGTCCTCGTCCCCGAGTCGCTGGCCTACGCGACGATCGCCGGCGTCCCTCCCGTGGTAGGGCTGTACGCGGCCGTGCCGTCGCTGGTGCTCTACGCGTTGCTCGGCTCGTCGCGGCACCTCGTCGTCGGGCCGATGTCGGCGACCGCAGCGCTGTCCGCCGGCGTCGTCGCCGTCTACGCGAAGGCCGGGACCGAGAACTACGCCGCGCTCACGGCCGCGCTCGCGCTGGTCACCGGCGTCCTAGGTCTGATCGCCGGTCTCGCACGCCTCGGCTTCCTGGCGTCCTTCATCTCCGAGCCGGTGCTGAAGGGGTTCATCGTCGGCCTGGCCCTGACGATCATCGCCGGTCAGCTGCCCCAGCTGTTCGGCGTGCCGAAGGGAGGCGAGGACTTCTTCAGCCAGATCTGGCACCTCCTCGGCGAGCTCAAGAACACCGACTGGCGGACCCTCGCGGTCGGCCTGGTCAGCCTGGCTGTCGTGCTCGGGCTGCGGCGCTGGCTGCCGCTGGTGCCTGGCTCGCTGGTCGCGGTGCTCATCGGGATCGCGGCCGTGAGCCTGTTCGGGCTCGCCGACAAGGGCGTGGCCATCGTCGGGCACATCGACGCGGGGCTTCCCCAGCTCGGGCTGCCGACCGTGCATGACAGCGCCGACTACCTCAAGCTGGTCGGCGGTGCGGTCGGGGTGCTGCTCGTGGGGTTCGCCGAGGGGCTGGGCGCGGCGAACACCTACGCGGTCAAGGCCGGCTACGAGGTCGACCCCAACAAGGAGCTCCTGGGCCTGGGAGCCGCGAACCTCGGCGCGGGGCTCGCCTCGGGCATGGTGGTGAACGGCAGTCTGTCCAAGACCGCGGTCAACGGAGCCGCCGGAGCGCGGTCCCAGGCCTCCGGCCTCACCGTCGCGGCGCTCACCGTCCTCACCCTCATCTTCCTGACCGGGCTGTTCGAGAACCTGCCCGAGGCCACCCTCGCCGCGGTCGTCATCGCCGCCGTGATCGAGCTCGTCGACATCCCCGCGCTGGTGCGACTGTACCGGGTGTGGACTGGGCGGCTGGGCGGGATCTACGGCTGGGCCGCCCGCGCCGACTTCATCGCTGCGCTCGCGGCACTGCTCGGCGTGCTCATCTTCGACACGCTGCCGGGTCTGTTCATCGGCATCGGCGTCTCGTTGCTGCTGCTGCTGTACCGGTCCTCGCGACCGCGGGTCGCCATCCTGGTGCGGGCTGATCCGCCCACGGGGGAAGAAGGGCGCGGCGTGTGGGTCGACGCCGAGCGGCACCCCGAGATCACCGCCAGAGACGACGTCCTGGTGATCCGCGTCGAGTCAGGCCTGTTCTTCGCCAACGCCGACCACGTGCGGCAGTCCGTGCGGGCCGCGGTCACGCCGACCACCGTCGCCGTCGTCCTGGACGCGCAGACCTCGCCGGTCATCGACGTGTCCGCAACCGAGATGCTCGCCCAGCTCGCCAAGCAGCTGCAGGACCAAGGGGTGGAGCTGCTCGTCGCGCACGGCATCGGGCAGACCAGGGACGTGCTGCGCAAGGCAGGGGACGAGACGGGCGTCCTCCAGCACGTCTACGCGACGGTCGACGAGGCGGTGGCCGCCGTCGCACCGCCGCCGGCCGGAACGCGCTAGCGCGAGGTGTCCTTGCGCACGGTGACGAGACGGTCGAAGCCCACGAGCCCTAGCAGCCGCTCGACCGACTCGGCCGGGTTGAGGATCGTCACGGTGCCCCCGCGTTCGGTGCAGGTACGCCGCAGCCGGGCGACCAGGCCCAGGCCGGTGGAGTCCATGAAGGTGACGGCGGTGACGTCAAGCACGACGTCCGGCTGGCTGCTCACCCGGTAGCCGGTGACCGCGGCCCGGATCTCGTCGGCCCTGGCGGCATCGAGCTCGCCAGCCAGAACGATCCGGTACGCGCCATCGAGGGCACCGGCAGCCGACCTGTCCACCACGCTCATCGACGTCCGGCTCCGCATCCGCGCCCGCGCCGCGTTCTCGCGGCTCTTCGCATCATGCTCGACGGCGCGGAGGGCCGCCACTCGACCGGGCTAGATCAACTAGATCATGTCCTTGGCCTTGTCGGCGGCGGTCTCGACCATGCCGTCGACGTTGTCCGGAGTCTTCTCCTTGACCATGTCGGCGGCCTTGTCGATGGCGCCGTCGACCTGCTCGGAGTGCTCGCCCAGCAGGTCTTTGGCCTTGCCCAGCATGTCCTCGAGGCCCATGGTTGTGCCTTCCTGTCGGCTGAAGGTCGAAGGTGCAGCTCCCTTGCAGCGTAGGTGGCAGCCGCCGGGTGCGGTAGGCCTCGTCACCGGCGAGCGGGCCGGAGATGCTGGTTCAGCGCAGCGCAGGCTCGGCGAACCTCAGCACGCCGGCGCCGGCGTCCAGGGTCGCAGGCACACCGAGCGGGACCGTCAGCTGGGGCGATCCATGACCGAACGCGAATCCAGCGGCGATCGGCACCCCTAACGGGAGCAGGCGCTCGGCCAGCACCGGCAGGACGTCGCCGCACCCCTCCCAGCTCCCGAGCACGAACCCGGCGACGCGGTCGAGGGCGCCGGACCGGAGCAGCTGCGTGAGCAATCGGTCGACGCGGTACGGCGACTCGTTGACGTCCTCGAGCAGCAGCAGGGTGCCGTCCAGCACGCGCTGGTCCGGGGTGCCGAGCGCGCTGGCCACCAGGGTCAACGTTCCGCCGGCGGTCCTGCCGGTCGCGAGCCCCGGGCTCACCGGCAGGACATCACTCGCCTCGAGCACGCAGGCCGACTCCGGCTCGAACAGGCTGGCGCGGAGCCGATCCACGCTGACGTCGCCGGGCGCCGCCCCGGCCACCAGCTCGGAAGCGATCATCGGGCCGAACAGCGTCGCCGCACCCAGCCGGACGGCCACCGCGTCGTGCAGCACGGTGACGTCGCTGGAACCGACGAGCACCGGTGGCTCAGAGCGCCGCATGCGGTCCCACGGCAGGAGCTCGACCAACCGTCCGGCACCGAAACCGCCCCGAGCACAGAAGATCGCGCGGATGCCGTCATCGGTCCAGGCGCGCCCGAGGTCCGACGCGCGGTCGCGGTCGGAGCCCGCGAGATAGCCGGCCCGGTCCAGCGCGTGCTCGCCGACCTCCACCCGGAGACCCCAGCTCTCGAGCAACCGGACGCCGACCCCGAGGCGGTCAGGGTCGAGCGGCCCGGAGGGAGCCACCACCGCGACGCGGTCGCCTGCCTGCAGGTGCAGCGGCCGGGAGGTCTCACCCATCGCGACCTACCAGCACGAAGCGGCTCCGGCCCAGCTGGTCACGCGCTGGCGCTGGCCGGCACCGGCCGGAGGTCGTGCCGGGTGCCCTTGAGGAGCGCGTTGCAGATCTCGCCCAGCTGCCGGACCTGCTCCTCGTCGAGGCGGTCGAACACCAGCGACTGCACGGCCGCGACGTGGCCGGGGGCGGTCTCCACCAGCTTCGCCATGCCGGCGTCGGTGAGCATGCAGACGTTGCCGCGGCCGTCGTCGGCCGACCGGCAGCGGCTCACCCAGCCGCGCTCCTCGAACTTGCTGACCATGTGCGAGAGCCGGGACAGCGAGGCGTTGGTGCGCGCGGCGAGCTCGCTCATGCGCAGGCGGTGGTCCTCGGGCTCGGACAGCATGGCCAGCACGAGGTAGCCGAAGTGGGTGAGCTCAGCGTCTTTCTGCAGCTGCGCATCCAGCTCGTACGGCAGGTGCATCATGAGAGCGGCGAGGCGTCGCCAGACGCGCTGCTGCTCGTCGGTCAACCAACGGGGCTCGTCCATGTCAGTAGTATAGCTCAATTACTTGATGTTTCAACCATTACTCTCTATCGTTCTGGCACCCGAGCGAAAGAGTGAGTCATGACCGTCAAAGAGCTGGGACACGTCGTGCTCTACGTCCGCGACGTGCAGGAGTCCGCCGCCTTCTACCGCGACGTCCTGGGCTGGCGGCAGATCCTCCCCGCCGAGGACGAGCGCGCCACCGCGCCCTTCGCAGCTTTCTCCTCGCCCTCCAACCGCACCCACCACGAGCTCCTGCTCATCGGGGTGGGTCACGACGCCGCGGCGCTGCCCCGGGGCCGGCGGCTCGGCATGTACCACTTCGGCCTGAAGGTCGGCGACAGCGACGACGAGCTGCGCGCCGTGCTCGCCCAGCTCACGGCCGCGGGCACCCCGGTCCTCGGGTCGAGCGACCACACCGTCACGCACAGCCTCTACATCGCCGACCCGGACGGCAACGAGATCGAGCTCTACATCGACGTCCCCGGTGTCGACTGGGCCAACAACCCGGCGCTGGTGGGCGCCGCCATCAAACCGCTCCGCCTGTAGCCGCTGCCCCGACCAGCGCCGCACGACCCCGTCCTGGTCCTACGCTGGGGTCGCCCGGTGACCGGACGGTCGAGCGGGCAGGCTCGAGCGCCCCTGGAGGTCCCGTGCTCCCCAGCGGAGAGCAGTACTCGGTCACCGGCTTCGGCTACACCGCGGCTGTCACCGAGGTGGGGGCCACGCTCCGGCACCTCGACCACGACGGACGCCACCTGGTGCGGGGCTTTCGGGCCAAGCAGATGATGCCGGTCCACAGCGGCGCCGTGCTCGCGCCCTGGCCGAACCGGGTGGCCGACGGCCGATACACCTTCGAGGGCCACGAGCAGCAGCTCCCGCTGTCCGAGCCGGCGCGCGGGAACGCGATCCACGGCCTGGTCTGCTGGGACCCGTGGCTCCCGGTCTCGGTCCACGACGACTCCGTGACCCTCGGCTACCGGCTCTACCCGCGAACCGGCTACCCGTACCTGCTCGACCTGGAGATGACCTACTCCGCCACGGACTCCGGCCTGCTGTGCAGCCTGCTGGCGCGCAACAGCGGCGACACGGCCGCCCCGTACGGCTCGTCGGCGCACCCGTACCTGATCGCCGGCGCAGGTCATGCCGACGACTGGACCCTGGAGGTTCCGGCAGAGCGCTACCTCACCGTCTCCCCCGACCGCCTCCTGCCGATCGGCCTTGCCAGCGTCGAGGGCACCGAGCTCGACTTCCGCACCCCTCGGCCGGTCGGTCCGGTGAAGCTGGACCATGCCTACACCGACCTCGTCCGCTCGGAGAGCGGGCTGACCGGTGTCCGGGTGACCGCTGCCGACGGGCACGGCGTCGCGATCGGCTGGGACGAGTCGTGCCCCTGGGTCCAGGTGCACACGGCCGACCGTCCTGAGCCGGAGCTCGACCGGACGGCGCTCGCCGTGGAGCCCATGACCTGCCCGCCGGACGCCTTCAACTCCGGCACCGACCTGGTGGTGCTGCAGCCCGGCGCCGAGCACCGCGCACGGTGGAGCATCACCGCGGTCTGAGCCTCGCCAGGAGGCCGACGAACGGGCGCCTAAGGTGCCCGCCGGGGTCATCGACAGAGATAAGGCATCGTCCCCATGTGACGGGGTACCTCAGACGAGCAGGCTCGACTCACCCGAGAACGAAGAGTCCGAGGAGCCCGCGATGTACACCGGAATGAGCGACACCTTCCTCCATGCCGAGGCCGAGTACCGCTTCCAGCGCATCCACGAGTCCATGCTCCGCAGCCGCAAGCCGCGGCGGCACCTGCTCCACCACCGTCCGGCGGAGCGGCTTCCCGAGTGACGGCCGCGCTGGGACGTCGCCTGCTCGTCCGCTCGCCCGCAGAGCCTTAAATGGCAGGGCCGAGTGTCACCGGTATCGGTGATGATGTGGCGGTGCCGTCGCAACGATCAACCGCAAGCCCGCTGTTCGGGCGGACCGACGACCTCAGTCGGCTCGTCTCGGCAGTGGGCTTGTCGGCTGCCGAGCCGACGGGGAGCGCGGTGCTGGTCTCGGGTGACGCAGGGGTCGGCAAGACCAGGCTGCTCACCGAGCTCGCGCGGCTGGCTGAGGCGGCCGGCTGGCGCGTCGCCGCCGGGCACTGCCTCGATCTCGGTGAGTCCAGCCTCCCGTACCTCCCCTTCACCGAGGTGTTCGGCCGGCTGGGCGGCGACGACCCCGCCCTCGCGGTGTCGCTGATCGAACGCACCCCGGCGCTGGCTCGGCTGATGCCCGGGCACCGCCAGCTCGGCCGTGCCCCTGAGCCGGAGCAGGACCGGATGGATCGCGCGCAGCTCTTCGAGACCGTGCAGGCCGCCTTGGCCCAGCTCAGCGAGATCACACCGCTGCTGCTCATCGTCGAGGACGTCCACTGGGCCGACCGCTCCACCCGCGAGATGCTGAGCTTCCTGTTCGCCCGGCCGCTGCCCGCGCGGCTGTCCATCGTCGCCTCCTACCGCAGCGACGACCTCCATCGCCGCCATCCGCTGCGCAGCACGGTCGGCCGAGTGGAGCCGGCTCGCCGGGGTCAGCCGCATCCAGCTCGGCCCGCTCGGCGACGACGACGTCCGCGCGCTCGTGCGGCGCTGCGGCCCGGCACGATGGCCGAGCGTGACGTCCGGGACGTCGTGGAGCGCGCGGAGGGCAACGCCTTCTTCGCCGAGGAGCTGGTGGCAGCCGGGCGCAGGAACGGCCGCATGCTGTCGACCGACCTCGCCGACCTCCTGCTCGTCCGCATCGACCAGCTCGACGAGTCCACCCGGCTCGTCGTCCGCGCTGCCTCGGTGGCCGGACGCCGCGTCTCGCACGAGCTCCTCTCGCGGGTCGTCGGCCTGTCCGAGCCGGAGCTGGAGACCGCGCTGCGCGGGGCGGTCGACGGCAACGTGCTCGTCGCGGTGCGCCCCGACGGCTACGCCTTCCGGCACGCCCTCCTCGCGGAGGCCGTCTACGGCGACCTCCTGCCCGGTGAGCGCGTCCGGCTCCATGCCGCCTACGCCAAGGCGCTGGCCGCGGGCAACAGCGGGGGGACCGCAGCCGAGCTCGCCAGGCACGCGCAGTTCGGGCAGGACCTCCCCACCGCCATCCGGGCGGGCATCCAGGCGGGCGACGAGGCGATGGCTGTCGGGGGTCCCGACGAGGCCGCCCACCACTACGAGGTCGCGCTCGAGCTCGTCACGCACGCCGGCGCTCGCCCGAGCGAGCTCACCGACGTCGACGTCGTCGGTCTCACCGTCAAGGCTGCAGACGCGCTCGCAGCCGCCGGCCGGGTGCAGCGGTCCCTGGCGCTCCAGCAGGAGCAGCTCGCGCTGCTGCCGCCGGACGCCCCTGGTCGCGATCGCGCACGGCTGCTCGTCGGGCTCGCCAGCAAGTGCCTTCTCACCGACACCACCATCGACATCCTGGCGCTGACCACCGAGGCCCTCCCCCTGGTGCCCGCAGTTCCTCCCACCAGGCTCCGGGCCGAGCTCGCCGCCACCCGAGCGCGCGCCCAGGCCATGCACTACCGGCTCGAGGAGGCCGGTCGCTGGGCCACCGAGGCCATCGACCTCGCCCGCGAGCTGGACCTCCCCGACGTCCTGGCCGACGCCACCGCGACCGTCGCCCAGGTGGTGCGGCGCACCGGTGACCCGCTCGGTTCGCTGCACAAGCTGACGGGCAACGTCACCAGCGCACGGGCCGCCCGCGAGCTCCCATCCGAGCTCCGCAGCCTGTTCAGCATCGGAGCCCTGCACTTCGAGCTCGGCGAGCTCGGCGAGGCCAGGGCCGCCTACCTGGAGGGCATGCAGCGCGCCAGGGAGAACGGCCACCCCTGGGCCCCCTACGGCGTCGACTCACGGGTCATGGTGGCGCTGGTGGACTACGTCTGCGGCGACTGGGAGAGCTCGCTGGCGCTGGCCGACACCAGCGGCGAGACCGCTCCCGCGACACCCGCGGCGGTGCTGGCAGGAGTGGGACTGCAGGCGCGCGCCGGGCGTGGTGATCCGACGGCGGTCGACACGCTGCCCGACCTTCGCCCGTACTGGGAGCACGAGGGGCTCATCGCCATCCTGTGCGCCGGCGCCGCGATCGACATCCACGGCGACGCCGGAGACCTCGCCGCGGCGACCGCCGCGTACCACGACGTCGTCGAGAGCATCGGTCGGCTGTGGGAGCTCCCGAGCTTCCAGGGGCAGATCCGGCTGGCCACCTTGCTGCTGGCCCAGCTGACGGCCGAGGCAGGGCGGGTCGGCGCCGACGCCAGGGCCGCGCTGGCGGCCCGCGCACCCGCACTCGTCGAGGACGCCCTGATCGCCTCCGCGGCCGCGGACACGATGGGCGAAGGCCGGCGCGGTCCGGAGAGCGCGGCGTGGCTCCTGCGCCTGCACGCCGAGCACGCCCGGCTGCGGTGGGTCTGCGGGATCGACGTCCCGCCCGAGGCCGACCTGGTCGACAGCTGGCAGCAGACCGTCGCGGCGTTCGAGCGCTTCGGCCACGTCTTCGAGGTCGCCCGCTCCCGCGCCCGGCTGGCGGCGGTGCTGCGCGCAGCCGGTCGATCCGACGAGGCGCAGCAGCAGGCCGCGCTGGCCGTCGGGGCGGCGAGACGGCTTGGTGCGGCGCCACTGCTCGACGAGCTCCGCGCGCAGGGCGCGGTCCGCGAGCGTGCGGTGCGCGAGCGGGTGGTGGCGCCGGATCGCCTCGACGGCGCACTCACCAGCCGCGAGCACGAGGTGCTCGAGCTCGTCGCCCAGGGTCTCAGCAACAAGGAGATCGGGCAGCGCCTGTTCATCAGCACCAAGACCGCGAGCGTGCACGTCTCGAACATCCTGGCCAAGCTCGGCGCCAGCGGCCGCACCGAGGCGGTCGCCCTTGCGCGCCGGCGCGGCGACCTCAGCTGATCCCCGCGCAGGCGTTCGCTCAGTCGGCGAGGTCCGCCTCGGCGATCACCTTCGTCGGCGTGATGCGGACCAGCAGCTCCCCGGGGACGCCGTTGCGCCGGCCGAACTCCTCGGCCCGGTCCGCGCCCATGTAGCGACCGCCGATCGCCGCGGCCGAGGACCGCACCTCGTCGAGGTCACGGACCAGCTCTGCTGTCCCCTCGACGATGACGAACGAGTACGGCGGGTGCGGGATCGTCGACGGAGACCGAGACCCGCGGGTCACGGGCGAGGGTCTTGCCCTTCACCGTCCCCTCCCCCGTGTTCAGCAGCAACGTGAACGCCTCGGGAGTGCCGTCGACTACGAACCACATCGGCTTCACGTGCGGCCGGCCGTCCGCGCGGGTGGTGGCGACGTGCCCGGTCCTGGTGCCCGCACCGAGGAAGTCGAAGATCTGCTGGGGAGTCATCTGTGCCATGGGGTCAGCCTCGCACGGGCGGGCGCGTCAGCGCCCGGTCACGCCGTCGAGCCGCTCGCGAAGCAGATCGGCGTGGCCGTTGTGGCGTGCGTACTCGGCGATCATGTGCACGTAGACGAGCTGCAAGGAGTACGTCTCACCCCGGTGCTCGAACGTGCTGTCCAGGGCCAACGACGCTGCCGCCCGATCAGCCAGCTCGCACTCCTCGGCGTACCTCGCGAAGTCCTGCCCAGCGTCGGCGGGCACCACGGCGTCGAAGTCGTGGTCCTTGCCGAGCGAGGCGTCGTAGAGGTCGCCGATCGGTTCGCCGCTCGCCCGCTGCCGGAACCAGGTTCGCTCCACCTTGGCCATGTGCCGGACCAGGCCGAGCAGCGAGAGGTTCGATGGTGGCGCGCTGCGGGTGGCGAGCTGCTCGCCGTCGAGCCCGGCGCACAGGTTCAGCAACGTGCTGCGCTGCCATGCGAGGAAGCCCTCGAGGATCGGCCGGACGGGGCCCTGCAGCGGGCCGTCGGCGGGCTCCGCCGGCGTGGGTGCGGTCCAGGTCATGGCCCCAGCCTCGCAGAGAGAACTCACGAGCTTGCGAACCGCCCGGCTACGTCAGGAGGGTTGCGGGCGGCACGGCTTCCTCGGCGCGCACCGTCATCTGCTCCAGCCAGGGACCGCCGAAGGTCGTGGCCATGGCGACGTCAGCGGCGTCGCGACCGCGACCGATGACGACCCGCCCCTTGCGCCGTGCGTTGTTCCGTGGATCGAAGGTCCACCAGCGGCCGTCGAGCCAGACCTCCATCCAGGCCGCGAAGTCCATCGGCGCCGGGTCGATCGGCACGTCCATGTCCGGCAGGTAGCCGAAGACGTAGCGGGCCGGGATGTTGAGGGCTCGGCAGAACGAGATCGCCAGGTGGGTGAAGTCGCGGCAGACACCCAGCCTGGTGCCGTTGACGTCGGCCGCGGTCGACCACGCCGTCGAGCTGCCGTAGCGGAAGGTCAGATGCGAGTGGACGTGGTCGCAGATCGCCTGAACGCGCTGGTAGCCGGGAGGAGTCGCGCCGAACCGGGCCCACGCCTCGTTCCCGAGGACGTCGGGCAGGCAGTACCGGCTGGGCAGGGTGTAGATGAGGGTCGTCGTCGGGCAGCTGTTCCGGGGGTACCTCCCGGGCATCCGGGTCGGCGTCCTCGGTGGCGTCCGGGATCTCGAGCTCGGCCTCGTAGCGGAACGTCGACCGACCGACCGGCAGCACCACGCGGGTGCACGGGTTGCCGTACAGGTCGGAGTAGCCGCGGAGCGCCATCGCGGGGGTCGACGACCACGACTCGAAGCGGTCGGTGATCAGCGGCGACAGCGCCGGCTGGACCTGGAAGATCGCCACCGTCGCGATCGCCGCCTCATAGGTGAAGTCGCAGCCCACGCTCAGTCGTCGCGTCCCCATCGGGGCAATATCCCACGACCATGTTTCATCCCACGACCGCGTTCCGGTGAGCGGTCAGGGCGTGCCGGGAGGGGTGGTGATGGTGCTGAGGTCGTCGAGGAACCCGGGGTAGCTCGTCGCGACGGCGCCCCATCCCTCGATCTCGACCTCACCGTCGACCGCCAGCGCGGCGATGGCGGCGGCCATCGCGATCCGGTGGTCGCCGACGGAGTCGACCGTGCCCGGCCGCAGCGTGGCTCCCCCGTGCACGACCAGGCGTTCCGGCTCGGTCTCGACCTCCGCACCCAGCGCCCGGAGCATCGCCGCGACCGTCTCGATGCGGTCGCTCTCCTTGGTCCGGAGCTCCGCGGCGCCCTGGACGTCGAGCCGTCCCTCGACGGCGAGCGCTGCCGCCACCGCCAGCACCGGGACCTCGTCGATAAGCCCTGGGAGCTCGCCGGCGGTGACGGTCGTGCCGTGCAGCTCAGCCCCGCGCACCCGCACCGAGCCGGCCTCGCGGTCGATCTCGAGGTCGGCGCCCATCCGCACCAGCACGTCCAGGAAGCCGGAGCGCTCCACCCCGAGGTACAGCCCCTCGACCGTCAGGTCGCTGCCCGGCAGCGCGGCAGCGCCGCAGATCCAGAAGGCGCTCTGCGAAGGATCTCCCGGCACGACGATCTCGCCAGCAGCCAACGGGCCAGGCTTGAGCACCACCGTCCCGCCGTCCACGACCAGGTCGGCACCACGCGCCTGCAGCATCTCCTCGGTGTGCCGCCGGGTCGGCACCGCCTCGCGCACCGTGGTGGGGCCGGAGGCAGCCAAGCCCGCGAGGAGCACCGCCGACTTCACCTGGGCGCTGGCCACCGGCGGGGTGAAGTCGATGCCCCGCAGCCCGCCGCCGCGCACCACCAGCGGAGCGAACCGCCCGTCCCCGCGGCCGTCGACCCTGGCGCCCATCGAGCGCAGCGGTTCGACCACCCGGCCCATCGGACGGGCCGCGATCGAGGAGTCCCCGACGAGCACGCTGAGGAAGGGCAGCGAGGCGCACAGCCCGGCCAGCAGCCTCATGCCGGTCCCGGAGTTCCCGACGTCGAGCACCCCTGCGGCCTCGTGCAGGTCGCCACCTGCGACCCCGAGCCGGCCGTCCTCGAGCTCGGTGACGACCGCTCCGAGCGCCTCGACGATCCGCCGCGTGTGCCAGACGTCCAAGCCCTTGCTGAGGCCCTCGATGGTGCTCGAACCGTCGGCGAGCGCAGCGAGGATCAGCGCGCGGTGCGAGATCGACTTGTCACCAGGAACCCGCAGGACACCACGCATCGACCGAGGGCCGGCCACCTGGATCGTCCCACCGTGGATCGAGTGCTGGTCGAGAGCGGGCGCCGTGGTCATGCCCTCATTCTGTCCGAGACCGGCTCGGACACGGACATTCCCTCCTCACCGCAGCCACCA
This sequence comes from uncultured Actinomycetota bacterium, assembly GCA_963819215.1. GTDB lineage: Bacteria > Actinomycetota > Actinomycetes > Prado026 > Prado026 > CAWFVK01. The sequence continues at coordinate 78,536 of CAWFVK010000004.1, forward strand.
GCAGGCGCAGTGAGGAGGGAATGGTCGAGCGTCAGGGAGGCGACGGGTCAGTAGTAGTGCCGTCGGCCGCCGACCGCGCGCCCGGTCGCGCCCAGGACCATGAGCACCAGGCCGACGATGAGCACGATGATGCCGATCGAGTAGAGAACAGGGATCTTGGCGATGATCCCGATGATGAGCAGGACCAGACCGAGGATGATCATCAGACCTCCAACAGTGTGCGGCCTCGGGGCATGGCTCACTCGCCTCCCCCAGGGCCTCCGGTCGGGCGATCAACCTGAGGCACGTGCACTCCTTCCCGGCCTGCGCACGACCAAACCTGCCGCGCGACGCGACTTCCAGCACCGCCGAAGACTCCCTGCCCCGACGTGCGGGCAGGGCCGTGCCAGGTAACCTCTGCTCGCCGGGCAACGCTTCGTCTCCGCCCGGTCCTGACGGGAGCCGGTCCATCGGCCGACGAGCGCGAAGGACGGCCGTACATGCAGCAGTGGCCCGGAACGCCGTACCCCCTGGGGGCTACGTTCGACGGCTCTGGCACCAACTTCGCGCTGTTCAGCTCCATCGCCGAGCGCGTCGAGCTGTGCCTGTTCGAGCAGGACGGCACCGAGACCAGGGTCGAGCTCACCGAGCGCGACGCCGACGTGTGGCACACCTTCCTGCCGTCCGTGCAGCCGGGACAGCGCTACGGCTACCGGGTGCACGCGCCCTACGAGCCGACGAAGGGCCTCCGCTCGCACCCCAGCAAGCTGCTGCTCGACCCGTACGCGAAGGCCGTCGACGGCAGCATCGACTGGGACGAGGCCTGCTTCGGGTACCAGTGGGACAAGCCTGAGCTCGTCAACGAGAAGGACTCCGCCCCGCACATGCCCAAGGGGGTGGTGATCAACCCGTTCTTCGACTGGGCCGACGACCGCGCCCCGCGGGTGCCCTACCACCGCTCGGTGATCTACGAGGCGCACGTGAAGGGCCTGACCGCCACCCACCCCGGGATCCCTGCCGAGCTCCGCGGGACCTACGCAGCGGTCGCGCACCCGGTGATGCTCGATCACTACGCCCGGATCGGTGTCACCGCCATCGAGCTCATGCCGGTGCACCAGTTCCTGCCGGACCACCACCTGCAGCAGCGCGGCCTCACGAACTACTGGGGCTACAACACGATGGCCTTCTTCGCCCCGCACGCCGCCTACAGCTCCGGTGGCAGCGACGGCCAGCAGGTCCTCGAGTTCAAGACGATGGTCCGCGACCTGCACCGGGCGGGTCTCGAGGTCATCCTCGACGTCGTCTACAACCACACCGCGGAGGGCAGCGACCTCGGTCCCACGCTGTCGATGCGAGGCATCGACAACAAGGCCTACTACCGCCTGGTGGACGACGACCCGCAGTACTACCACGACACGACGGGCACCGGGAACTCGCTGCTCATGCGCAGCCCGCAGGTCCTGCAGCTGATCATGGACTCGCTGCGCTACTGGACGAACGACATGCACGTGGACGGCTTCCGCTTCGACCTCGCGGCCACGCTGGCCCGCCAGTTCCACGAGGTCGACCGGCTGAGCGCCTTCTTCGACCTCGTGCACCAGGACCCTGTCATCAGCCAGGTGAAGCTGATCGCCGAGCCGTGGGACCTCGGCGAAGGCGGCTACCAGGTCGGGGGCTTCCCCGCGTTGTGGACCGAGTGGAACGGCAAGTACCGCGACACCGTGCGGGACTTCTGGCGCGGTCAGGACGCCTCCCTCCCCGAGTTCGCCTCCCGGCTGACCGGCTCGTCCGACCTCTACGAGAGCAGCGGGCGCCGCCCCTTCGCGTCCGTCAACTTCGTCACCGCGCACGACGGCTTCACGCTGCGCGACCTCGTGAGCTACAACGACAAGCACAACGAGGCCAACGGTGAGGACAACAACGACGGCGAGAGCACCAACCGGTCGTGGAACTGCGGCGTGGAGGGACCGACCGACGACGTCGAGGTCCTCGCCCTGCGCCGTCGCCAGCAGCGCAACCTGTTCGCGACGCTGCTGCTGAGCCAGGGCGTTCCCATGCTGCTGCACGGTGACGAGCTCGGGCGGACCCAGGACGGCAACAACAACGCGTACTGCCAGGACAACGAGATCAGCTGGATCGACTGGTCGCCGGAGTCCGTCGACGACGACCTCATCGGGTTCGTCGCCCGGCTGACGGCGCTGCGGCACGAGCACCCGGTCTTCCGCCGCCGTCGCTACTTCCAGGGCTCCGACGTCCGCGGGGTGGAGGGCGAGCCGGAGATCAGCTGGTGGCGCCCGGACGGCACGGCGATGCAGAGCGCGGACTGGGACAACGGCTTCGCCCGCAGCCTGACCGTCGCGCTGCCCGGTGACCGCATCACCGAGACGGACGATCGGGGTGAGCCGATCGTCGACGACTCGTTCCTGCTGCTCATCAACGCCCACCACGAGCCCGTGGACTTCAAGCTGCCCGAGCCGGCGGCAGGGAGCGCCTGGGTGGTGGACGTCACCACTGGCACAACGGACGGGCTGCCCACGAGCGAGGACGCCATCGGCGCGGTCGTCGCGATGGAGGCTCGTTCCGTCGTCCTGCTGCGCGAGACGGGCTGACGGGTGTCCCGGCAGCGACGGGGACGCGGGTACCGACCGGCACGTACCGGATCCAGCTCGGGCCAGGGACGGGGTTCGACGACGTCGCCGCGCTCGCCGACTACCTGCACGAGCTCGGGATCAGCCACGTGTACCTGTCGCCGATCCTGACGGCGACGCCCGGGTCGACGCACGGCTACGACGCTGTCGACCACGCCACGGTGAGCGCCGAGCTCGGCGGGCGAGGACGCCTTCCGGGCCGCGGCGAGAGCGTTGCGGGACAAGGACATCGGGATCGTCGTCGACGTCGTGCCGAACCACATGGCGATCCCCGTGCCCGAGCAGCTCAACGCGCAGCTGTGGTCCGTGCTGCGCGAGGGGCCGGCGTCGGCGTTCGCGCGCCTGGTTCGACGTCGACTGGAGCGGCGAGGAGAAGGTCATGCTGCCGGTGCTCGGGCAGCCGCTGGCCGCGTGCATCGCCGCCGGTGAGATCCGGGTCGACCCGGTCGGCGGCCCCGACGGCGCCCCGGTCCTCAGCCTACTTCGACCACCGTTTCCCGCTCGCCGCCGGAACGGCCGAGGCCACCGGCTTCGCCCTGACCGACGACCTGCTCGCGGCGCAGCACTACCGCCTGGTCTCCTGGAAGCGCGGCAACGACGAGGTCAACTACCGCAGGTTCTTCGACGTCGACACCCTCGTCGGGCTGCGGGTCGAGGACCCGGACGTCTTCGCCGCGACGCACGCCGTCCTGCTGCGGCTGCACGACGAAGGCCTGGTGGACGGCTTCCGCATCGACCACGTCGACGGCCTCGTCGACCCTCGCGGGTACCTCGCTCGGCTCGCTGGCGCAGCCGCCGGCGCTGGCGATCCGCCCTGGGTGGTGGTGGAGAAGATCCTGCTGGGCGACGAGGAGCTCGCCGCGGACTGGGCCTGCGCCGGGACGACCGGGTACGACGCCCTGTGGCGGATCGGCGGCGTGTTCGTCGACCCGGCCGGGGCGCAGCGGCTGCGCGCGGGCTTCGCGGCCGTGACCGGCGAGGGCCAGAGCTGGGCGGAGGTCGAGCAGGAGTCCCGCCGGCTGGTGCTGAACGCGCTGCTCGGGGCGGAGGTCGACCGGCTGGCCGCGCTCGCGCTGGCGGTCACCGAGGAGGATCCCGCCGTCGGGGCGAGCGAGCCGAGCCACCGTGGACTGGCCGAGGCGATCGTCGAGCTCCTGGTCGCCATGCCCGTCTACCGGCTCTACGTCGTTCCCGGCGAAGCCGCCGATGCCGGCGTCGCGGCAAGCTGGGACGCCCTGGTGGCGACGCCGGAGGAGCGTGTCCCGCACCGCGCCAGCGAGCTCGCCCTGGTTCGGTCCCTCGCGCTCGGCGGCCTTCGGGCGGAGCCACCGCAAGGACGAGTTCGTCGTGCGGTTCCAGCAGACCTGCGGGCCTGCGGTGGCCAAGGGCGTCGAGGACACCGCCGGCTATCGCTGGGCGCCGGTGAGCTCGCTCAACGAGGTGGGCTCGGACCCCGACCGGCTCGGGGATCGAGCGGCCGCTGTTCCACACCTGGGCTGCCGATCGCCAGCGCCGCTGGCCCGCCACGATGAACGCGCTGTCGACCCACGACACCAAGCGCAGCGAGGACGTCAGGGCGACGGATCACCGCGCTCAGCGAGGCGGCCGACCGCGCGACGGCGATGGCGAGCCGGTGGAACGAGAGCGTGCCCGGCGCCCCGACCTCGACGGCGGCCTGTCCTGGCTGCTGTGGCAGGCGCTCGTCGGCGCGATCCGATCACCGCCGGACCGGCTGCAGGCCTTCGCCCGCAAGGCCGCGAGCGAGAGCAAGCTGCGGACGTCATGGCTCGCCCCCGACGAGGACGTACGAGGCGACGGTCGACGCCGTGACCGCGGCCGCGCTGGCCGACCCGAGCGTGCTAGGCTGATCTCGCGTCGCTCGAGCGCGAGCTCCGACCCGCGGTGGTCGCCAACGTCCTGGGACAGCGCGCATTGCAGCTGCTGCTGCCCGGGGTGCCCGACATCTACCAGGGCTGCGAGACGCGAGTCGCTGCGCCTGGTCGACCCCGACAACCGGGAGCGGCCCGACTGGGCCGGCCTCGGGGCCCGGCTCGAGGCCGTGCTCGACCAGGTGCCGGACCCGCTGGTCGACCTGGCTGGCGCGAAGCTCCGGCTGACCGCGCAGGGTCTCCGACTGCGGCGTGACTCAGCCCGCGCCTCGCGGCGGCGCCTACCTGCCCGCTGGTCGCGGTCGGGCGTCGCGGCCGAGCATGTCGTCGGGTTCAGCCGTGGCGACGTCGCCGTCACCGTGACCGGCTCGGCGCTCGCGCTGGCTGCGGCCGGCGGCTGGCGGGACACCATCGTCGGCCTGCCCGCCGGCCGCTGGCTCGACCTGCTGACCGGCCGCGAGCACGCCGTGGGGCCGGACGGCGCGCGCGTCGCGACCTCCACCGCGCAGTGGCCGGTGTCCGTGCTGCGGCGGCGGGCCTGATGGGGTCGCTCCGGTTCTGGGCGCCGAAGGCGGAGTCGGTCGAGGTGCAGCTGGACGGTTCGAGCCGGGCGGCCGCTGCCGACCTGGAGCACCCGGGCTGGTTCGAGCTCGTCGACGCCCGACCTCGTGCACGGCGGCCGGCTACCGGCTCGTCCTCGACGGCGAGCCGCGTTCCCGACCCGCTGGCGCACTGGCTTCCGGACGGCGTGCACGGTGACGGCCAGGTCTTCGACCCGGCGCACTTCAGCTGGACCGACACGGACTGGCGTGGCAGCGCCTCGGGCGCGCGAGCGTCCTCTACGAGCTGCACGTCGGGACCTTCACGCCCGAGGGCACCCTGGACGCAGCGAGCGACCACCTGGAGCACCTGGCCACGCTCGGGCGTGAGCCACGTCGAGCTCATGCCCCTCGCGGCGTTCGACGGTTCGCGGCTGGGGTTACGACGGCGTCGCCATCAACGCCGTGCACGCCGCCTACGGGGGGCCCGAAGCGTTGTGCCGCTTCGTCGACCGGGCCCACGCCCTCGGGCTCGCGGTGCTGCTGGACGTCGTGCACAACCACATCGGACCCAGCGGCAACTACTGGGAGCGCTTCGGGCCGTTCTTCACCGACGGTACGGCACACCCTGGGGCTCGGCGATCAACCTGGACGGCCCCGGCTCGGACGACGTCCGGCACATCCTGCTGGCGAGCTCGCTCGGCTGGCTGCGGGACTTCCATCTCGACGGGCTGCGCCTGGACGCCGTCCACGAGCTGCACGACGACTCGCGCCCGCAGCTACCTCGAAGAGCTCACCGAGGCGGTGGCAGCGCTCGCCGCCGAGCTCGGGCGACCGTTGCCGATCATCGCCGAGTCGGACCGCAACGACCCACGCACCGTCCTGCCGACCGTCGAAGGGGGCACCGGGCTGACGGCGCAGTGGGACGACGACCTGCATCACGCGCTGCACTGGCTGCTCACCGGCGAGGCCCAGGGCTACTACGCCGACTTCGCTTCGTTGGAGGCGGTCGCGCACGCCTTCGAGCACGCCTTCTGGCACGACGGCCGGATGTCCACCTTCCGCGGTCGGGTGCACGGGCGCCCCGTCGACTTCGCGCGCACGCCGCCGACCCGCTTCGTCGCGTCCACCCAGAACCACGACCAGGTGGGGAACCGGGCGGCCGGTGAGCGGCTGTCGCAGCTCGTGCCACCGTCCAGGCTGGCCGCGGGTGCCGCGCTGCTGCTGACGCTTCCGTACGTCCCGCTGCTCTTCATGGGCGAGGAGTGGGGTGCGAGCACGCCGTTCCTCTTCTTCAGCTCCTTCGAGGATCCAGAGCTCGGCGCGGCGGTCACGCAGGGACGCCGGTCCGAGTTCGCCGAGCACGGCTGGGGCGAAGCGGTCCCGGACCCGCAGGATCCCGCGACCAGGGACGCCTCGGTGCTGCAGTGGGCCGAGAGCGGCAGCGGCTGGCACCGCGACCTCGCGGAGTGGTACCGCGCGCTGATCGCCTGGCGGCGCGGCACGGTGGACGACCTTCCGCTCGTCCGGTACGAGGAAGGGGTCGACGGCCGGCCGACCTGGTTCGCCGTCACCGCCGGCCAGCGCACCGCCGTCTGCAACTTCAGCGACTCGCTCGTCGAGCTCACCTCGGCGGGGGGTGAGCCAGTGCTCGACCTCTGCTGGCCGCCCTCGTCCGCCGAGCTGGCGGGCACGGTCCTGCAGCTCCAGCCCGAGAGCACGGTGCTGCTGCGAGGGTGGTTGCCCGGGTAGTCGCGCGCTGCCAGGGTGAGGACATGCTGAAGCGGCTCGAGGAGATCGCACCCGGCGTCTGGGTCGCGACCTCCCGTCGGTATCGGACCTGCTCGACCGTGCTGGCGGACGGGCACGGCGGTGCGCTGGTCGTGGATCCTGCCTGGGACGCCGACGAGCTCGCCGCGCTGCCTTCCGACCTCGCGACGCTGGGCCTGCGCTGCGCCGTCGGGTTCGCCACCCACGTGCACTACGACCACGTCCTGTGGCACGCCGATCTCGGCGAGGTACCCCGGTGGGCGTCGCCGTGGACCGCCGAGGCGACTCTCACCCGCCGGGACGAGGTGCTGGCGCCGCTGATCGGCGACCTGCCTGCCTCGCTCATCGAGCTTGCGGGGCGGTTGCGGGCGCTGCCCGGCGAGGACCTCCCGTGGGACGGCCCGCGCGCGCGTGGCTGGACGCATGACGCGCACGCCCCGTCGCACGTCGCGCTGGAGGTCGAGTCGGCCGGTCTGCTGCTCTGCGGCGACATGCTGAGCGACGACGAGATCCCCATGCCCGACGACGACGACCTCGGGCTGGTCGCCTATGCCGCGGGCCTGGACCTGCTGGCCGACGTGGTGCGCCGCACGCGGCTGCTCGTCCCCGGGCACGGCTCACCCACCGACCGCCCGCTCGAACGACTCGACGCGGACCGTCGCTACCTCGACGCCGTGATGGCCGGTCGCGAGGTCGATGACCCCCGCCTGGCGGGCGACGGAATGCGGGAGCAGCACGCCCTGAACCAGAAGCTCGCGGCTGCCTCTGCGTAGCCGCGCTCGAACAGGCAGTCCTGCCGGTGCTGCGGCTACGCGTCCATCCCTGCGGGCAGGGCCTCGCTGTGAAGCACGGTGAGGCGCTGGGTGGGCCGGCTCATCGCGACGTACAGGTCGCGCACGCCATGCGTCGACTCGGCCTTGATCGCGGCCGGCTCGAGCAGGATCACGTCGTCGAACTCCAGCCCCTTCGCCTCCCCCGGAGCGAGCACCTGGACCTCGGTCCCTGCAACGCTGCGGCTGCCGCTGCCTATGCCGTCGCCGATGTGTCGATCGCCGCGGCCGTCTGGTCGCGCAACGATCGCGGCGTGATGATCGCCAGCTGTCCGGTTCCTCGATCGACGGCGGCCCGCACCGCGGCGACCAGGGCGCGCTCGTCGCCCGCCGAGATCTGGGTGAAGACCGGGGCGAAGTCGCCGTCCCTCGCCGACGTCGGCGCGGTGACGGGCACGCCTGCCGCGACGAGGACCTGGGTCGCCAGCCGCATGATGCGCCCCGGCGTCCGGTAGTTGACGGTGAGCTCCTCGAGCGTCCACCGCCCAGCGACGTACGGGTCAAGCGCCTGCCCCCACGACGAGGCGCCGGCAGCGGAGCCTGTCTGCGCGATGTCGCCCACGACGGTCATCGACCGGGACGGGCAGCGGCGCATGAGCAGCCGCCACTGCATGGCCGAGAGCTCCTGCGCCTCGTCGACCACGACGTGCCCGAACGCCCAGCTCCGGTCGAGACCGGCGCGCTCGGCGGCCGAACGCAGCTCGGCGGGGCCGGCGTAGCGGTCCACCATCGTGTCGGCGGTGAGCATGCCGGCGGCCGAACCTGACATCGACAGGACCCCGCGCGCGTACTCGATCTCGACCGCGCGCTCGGCGGCAGCGCGCGCGGCAGCCGCCCGAGCAGGTGCGTCGTCCTCGCCCAGCAGCTCGGCGGCCTCGTCGAGGAGCGGGACGTCGGCGGGCGTCCACGGCTGGCCGCGATCGCGACGGAGCAACGCGCGTTCGTCGGTGGACAGCATCGGCGCGGCGGCATCGAGCCGGCGCGGATCGGCGAAGAGCTCCCCGACGAGCTGCTCAGGTGTCAGCGGCATCCAGCAGAGGTTGACCTCGCGGCGCACGTCCCGGGAGTCCCGTAGCTCAGCCAGCAGGTCGGCGCGGTTGTCCTGGTCGAGCTCGGTGTTCTGCGCCGCCGCGAGCTTGCCGGCCAGGCGGTCCAGGAGCTCGGTGACGAACACGACGCGGGCGTCGTTGTGCGGTCGGCGGCTCGTCCGCGCCCGCGAGCCGCGCCATCTGCACATCGCCCGGCGTCATGCGCACGAGGAAGCCGTCGACGTCGAGCAGCTTCGTCTCGGCGGGCACCCGTTGCCGGGCCCGCACCGCACCAGCCAGCACCCGAGCCATCCGGCGGTCGCCCTTCAGCACGGCGACCTCGGCGCGGTTCCTCCGCGACCGCCTCCACCCCGGGGTACAGCTGGCCGGGGGTCGCCGTGAGGACCCCGGTCTCGCCGAGGGCGGGCAGCACCTGCTCGATGTACTGCAGGAAGCGCCGGTTCGGGACCCACGAGCAGCACTCCGCTCTTCGCGATGCGCTCGCGGTGCGCGTACAGCAGGTACGCGGTGCGGTGCAGCGCGACGGCCGTCTTGCCCGTGCCTGGGCCGCCTTGGACGACCAGCACGCCTGCGAGCGGAGCGCGGATGATGCGGTCCTGCTCGGCCTGGATGGTCGCGACGATGTCGCGCATGTGCCCGGTGCGGCCGGCGCTGAGGGCCGCCAGGAAGGCGCCCTCACCCGCGACCGTCCCGTCGACCAGCCCTGAGGACGGGAAGGCGTCGAGGTCGAGGACGTCGTCCTCGATGCCGGTGACCACCCGGCCGCTGCTGGCGAGGTGCCGGCGCCTGATGACGCCGAGCGGGCTGGCTGCGGTGGCTCGGTAGAAAGCCTCCGCGCCCGGGGCACGCCAGTCCAGGAGCAGCCGGCCTCCCGTGGCGTCGGGCAGCCCGATGCGGCCGATGAAGTGGTGCTGGCCGCTGCGGAGGTCCAGGCGCCCGAAGCAGAGGCGCTCCTGGACGGCGCGGAGCTGGTTGATGCGGTCAGCGTGCAGGGCGGCGAACGCGTCGCGCTCGCCGAGGGCGGCGGGCGTCCCCGTCGTCGGACTGCTCCAGACGAGCGCGAGCGCCTGCTCCGCCTCGCGGGTCAGCTCGTCCAGCCGCCGGTAGAGGACGTCGAACGTGCCTTGCTCGAGCTGGAGCTGAGCAGCCAGGACGGCATCGCTCACCGAGCTCCCACCTTCATCCCGCTGCCGGGTTGCCGCCTTCGAACAGGTCGGACAACACTGCCACGTTGCTCCGACGCTCGCGACGGCGGGTCTCCCCCGCCTCAGCGTTCGGTCAGTCGACGGACCGGCGCAGGCCCTCCATCACGGCCTCGACCTCGGGGACGACCTGGGGGCCGAAGTCGCTGACCTGCTGGCCGAGTGCCCGCGCGACGTGGACCCCTGCGGCGGCGGCCGGGAGCAGCTCTTCTCCCAGGACCACCCCTCCGACGACGTGCGCCGCCGCGAGGCGTCCTGCGCTGCCGGCCTCGTACCGCCAGGCACCGAGCTGCACCCGTGCGGGGTTGGACTTGAACATGCCCGAGCGGGGCGCGATCACCACGGCACCGGGGATGCGGCCGAGCGCCTCGACGACCAGGGCGCTCCCGCCCGAGGTGGCAAGGACCCTGGTGATCGTGTCGGCAAGGGCGGCGGCGTCGAACGAGCTGCCGGCGGAGGGATCGCTCATCAGCTCAGAGCATCGGCAGGACGTAGTTGGGACGCATGGGCGGGGCGTCGGCCACCCGCCTGATAGCCGTGCCGTCGACGTAGAACTCCAGCGTGTGGATGCCCCAGACGTAGTTGCTGACGTTGAAGCGCACGCCGACCACACCGGTGGCACCGTCACGCTCGGCCTCGGCCTGCATGCGGCTCATCGCGAGCTCGCGGGCCTCGTAGTTGCCTTGCGTCCACTGCGGCATCTCGACGTTCTTGCCGACCTGCTTCATCGTCTGCATGAACCCCTGCCCGGCGACGTGGTAGACGCAGTTGCCGAGAACCAGCGCGAGCGGGGCGTGCCCGGTAGCAAGCAGGGTGACGAGATCCTGCCCCGACAGGTGGCTCGAGAACGCCTGTCCGTTGGAGCGGCGGTAAGCGCCCGGTTGCGGGGCGTACCGGACCGCCGTTCCGACGGCGATGAACTCGACGTGCTCGCCAGCCTCCCCGTGCGGCCGCCATTCCAGCCGGACCCCGACGATGCCGTCAGCACCCAGGGCGTCGGCCTCGGCCTGCATGCGCTGCATGGCGTTCCAGCGCGCGTGGTACATCACCTCGGTCAGCACGGTGAGCTCTTGCTGGCTGCGGATCCCCGAGGTCTGGTAGCCGACGTGGTAGACCGACACGCCCATCACGAGGTCGAGCGGGTCGAAGCCGGCGCCGTGGAGCAACGCGAACTCGTTGATCGAGAGATCCGAGGTGAACAGGGCGCCCGCGTGCGAGAGGCGCTGGGCTGCTACCGGGTCGAGAGTGCTGTCCGATGTCATGCCCACAGTCTTCCGGAGGCTGGTCGTTCTTGCCGACAGGGGCGCGGCGCGTCGGGAATCGCTGGCCGCCGGCCCGCCCCGGCCCGCCGCCGCCCCGCCCCCGGTCACTCGTCAGGCGGCCAGTCCGGGGGCTGGCTCGGTGGCTGGTCCAGCGGCTCCGCCAGCGCCTCGCCGATCCAGGTGAGGAACTGGCGGACGGTGAGCTCGTCCGGGTCGATGTAATAGCTGCAGCAGACCTCGTCGAAGGCGGCCTCGAGCTCGACGTCCGAGGTGAGCGCGAGCACGCCGCGCACCTGCGCGCCGGCCTCGTCGACGTCTTCCTGCAGGTACCTCGCGCGGAAGTCCCGGACCGTGTCGCCGGGGGTGCCGTTGACCTCCGGCCACTCCTCGTTGAAATAAGCGCTCAGCAGCAGGCTGAGCGGGCTGTTCAACGGGATCACCAGCTGGGGCGAAAGAGACTGGTCAGTCATGACGTGCGTGCTCCTCACGGGCAGATCTTCACGGTCAGGATACGAAAGCCTTGCGGTCCTGCAGGGTCCCTCCTCAAGATCACTTTCAGCCGGTGGCCGTCGATCGTCTGCGTGGCACCGCGAAGCAGCACCTGCCCGATCGATTCGCTCGAGGCCAGGAAGGCCTCCCCGTCGACGCGTTTGCCACTGGCAAGCCACTGCTCGATGGCGGTGCTGCTCGCTGTGAGCGCCTGGTCGATGAACTTGTTGGCGGAACGTTCGTCCACAAACGTGGACACCATGGGGAGCAAGCGACCTCTCACCTTCTTTGCTAGTCGGTCCTTGAGGAAATCCAGCGTCTTGCCTACGTGCATGGCGATCGTGTGGCTGGCCGAGCCGCCGCCGCCGGTCAAGCCTTCGTGCCTCGCGACGCCGCCCCAGGAGTAGGCAGGTTCAGCGGCGAGCGAGGCCTCGGCGTCCGCCAAGGTGGCCTCGACCACGGCTTCGTCGAGCCTTGCCGCCACGACATCGCGGGCCGCCCCGGCGGCCTCCCCCGAGCGTTCGGCGGCCTCAGCCTCCTCGGCCTCCTGCGCCGTGTCCGCCTCGGCAGCGGCGCCGTCGCTCCCGAGATCCAGCAGGGCGTTCGGCACCACCGTTGCCACCCAACGCCCGTACGCACCCTCGCTGAGGTCCTCGACGTCCGCGGCACTCGTGGCGGCGTCGACCGGATGCGCAACCTGCTCCAGATCGCCCTTGACGTCATCCACGAGCTGCCGGGGATCCAGCAAGGAGGGTGGCTTGGTCAGCATGGAGAGCGGGATGAAGGCGTCCGCGAGCAGACCGTGCCAGGCGCCCTTCGCCTGGTTCGCCCAGCCCGCGTTCGCGGCCCTGAGCTCGCGTTGCTGCTCGGCCTGGAGCAGCACCCGCTCGCGCGCGGCGCGGGCCTGCGAGGTCATGGCCGCGATGGCGTCCAGGGCGGCCGCGGCGGCTTCGCCTGATCGCCGAGCGACCTGGGTGGCCTGGACCACCAGGCTCTGAACTCGCTGGGCACGTGCAGCCAGCTCGTCGACGTCCGCCTGCAGGCGGACCCGCTCGGCGTGAAAGGCCGGGTCGTCGCAGACCAACGCATCACCCGGGAGCACCGCAGCCGGACAGGCGAGTGCGGCCTGGTCCTGCAACGCCTGGTTGCGACGCACGAGGTCAGCACGATCGGTCAGGATCGCCGCTACCGCGCTGCTGGCCGTGCGCAGGTCGGCCTGCGCTTGGTCGAGCCCAGCAGCAAGCGACCCGCAGGTGGAAGCCGCCTGCTCAAGCGCAGACCTGGCGTTGTCCAGCCAGACGCAGAGCTCCCGGGCCGACACGAGGAAGGCAGTCGACGCCGGCCCGCACCAGGAGTCGTCGACCACCCACCCGACCGCACCCTGCAGTCGAAAGCTCGCCTGCCTGGTCTGCTCAGCCACGCTCCCGAGGTCCGACGCGACCCGACGGAGGGCCGCCGGATCGCCCGCGACGACTGGCACCGACGGGACGTCGACCTGGATCGGCAGCAGCCCGACGCTCACGACTCCTGCGCCCAGAAGACGGTTCCGGCCGTCGGGGTCGGGACGTGCACGGAGGATGCGAGGATCCGCGTGTCCGTACCCCGATAGTCCACGGCAGCGGCTCGCACGGCGTTCACCAGTGCTGACGTCGACGCAGCGAGGACATCGAGCTCGCCGATCCAGGCTCGTTGCATGCGGGCAGCAGCAGCCACCGCGATCTCACCGAAGGCGCTGGCACTTGCCGGCAGGCTGCCCACCGTGTGGTGAGCAGCCTGCACAGCACCCTGCGTCCTCGCGATCTCCGTCGACGCCGCCTCGATCGCGGGCGGGTCGGCGACGATCGCGCCATCAGGTCCGGGGACTGGCATGACGACGCGCTAGCGCCCGAAGCGCGCAGCGACGGACTGCTCGTTCGCTGCGTACTCGGCCGAGGCCCCCTGCATCAACGTCGCGATCTCGCCGAGTGCCTGCTGGAGCTGCCGCGAGCTGGACTGCCACTGGTTCCACAGCTCGGTGAACCTCACCTGCGCCAAGCCTGCCCAGTCCGCACCCAGCGGTGCGACCGAGGAGGCGAGCTGACCGAGCGTGCCCTCGATGCTGGAAGCCCCGCCGCGGAGCTGACCGGAGACAGCCGAGAGCTGCTCCGGAGTGACCTTGATCAATCCTGCCGACATGTGTTCTCCCCTGTGGATAGCGACCCCCGTCGGGTCGGCCATGTCA
>CAWFVK010000005.1:0-220618 GCA_963819215.1 uncultured Actinomycetota bacterium
AGACCTACCTAGCCACCTAAATTGCATGCATATAGAATATGGATGACAACTAAGTTACAATGAAGTGGCCATGCACGCATAGAACTTGCGCGTTGTCGCAAGCAAGCGTATTGGAAAGCAATTGTCAACCTACTTCAATCATTTCTTCAATGGCATTAGAATCACATTGTCAACAGAAACCACTTGTCACAAAAATTCAAGTTTCCCTCAAATTTAAGGATCGCATGAACTCAACTGTCCTTGAAAGCTGACCGTCACTCAAAATGGAGTGACACTGGAATTCGAGGTCACTCGAATTTGAGTGTCAATGGAAATCGAATGTCAATCAAATTTGAATGACACTCGAATTTGAGTGTCAATGGAAATCGAATGTCAGTCAAATTTGAGTGACACTCGGATTTGAGTGTCACTTGAATTTGAGTGACACTCAAATTCAAGAATGATCACTCAAATTTGACTGACAATCAATTTCCATTGACACTCATTTTCCCACTACTATACGGTTTACATTCTAGCTTAGGGTACGTGTGATATAAATTGAAGATGCTAACATGTTACAATTGAGGTACTCAATCAGACTTCTAAAATCGATCATTCTTCTCAGCAATTGCAATACAATAGGTACAAGATGTTTGTGTGGTCCACATCGTTACACGTACTCTAGCGACACTTGCTATGCTCAAGTCCAGCACTTACATGTCATGACCACATCCAGCACTTGCTTATCAGCTAGTGCCATTCTTTCCCATGTCCACCTACTACTTTAACCACAAACTTTGTTGTGCGTACACCATTCTTGAACGCCTAGTACTATGTACATACGCACACTACCTGCCATGGATAAAATGCACAGTTGTAACTCACTTCAATTTGTTCTACAAAAACCATATGAATTTGAACAAAAAGGAAGTCCACATATACGTATTGAAAACTACCAACAACCCACATGAGACTCCGTTTGGGCTTCTAGGTCCTTTCTGGATTAATCAAAAAACAGCTGAAATGCATGCAGCTGGGACATACCTGCACATACAGAGGCCAGCTTGGATCCACAGGGCACACTGCAGTTTTGCCCTTCAGAGGCTCGCGAATGATGGAGGAACAAAAGGAGGATGCCGCAGTATTGGGCCTGCAAACGAGACAAATTTTAACCCCTAAAGGACAAAGGATTCATGGTTTTAAAATGAAAAATTCAATTGATCATATTGTGAAAATTATAATTCAGATAGGACCAAATTTATATCACAGGAATCAGTGAAGAACATTGCATGTGTTGGTCAAAAAGGAAAGAAATTTGAACAGAAGGAAATCCCTACTCAAAACTGCTAAAAAAACATGAAGCCCAATTTAGGCTTCTTTGTCATTTAGGGGTTAATGGGAATCAAGCAAACCTCACTGAAGGATTGATAATGTATAACTTGGCAAGAACTTGCTATCACGTACCTGCCAGGCCTAACAACAACGAAGCCTAGAATATGAATAAGCAAGTCCGCTCCCCTACATCGGGCTTTCCATCCATTAACATGCTGGCACGAGCTCCAAAGGAAAACAAAGTTTGACATCAGTTACAAGTAAAAATGGCGTTATTATTCTAATTTGGTGACTACAACTCCAATTTCCACTTTATACATTACATTAACAATTTTGAAGATTCACAATCTTAATTATTTTAAATGATATGTGGAAATCAAAGTCATGTACTTTCTAAGTTGTTATATTTTTCTGCATCTCCACAGTACCACCATAATAAGAACCATAAGGAAGAGGATATTAAAACCGGTAACAGATTTGGCTCTTCAAAACAAAGTGATCACTCCATAGCTCTGTAGTGCACTTGTTGATCCAGTACAAGTGATTTTTCTAGAGTATTTCAGAATTATATAGAAAAATAAATGAACATAATGCCAATGGTGAAGATTTAATGCTACCTGCTAAGAAGCTAATGCTCTCGAGCATTATCAGTTCTAATCCCTCTCCTCTAGTCTTATGCTATCTAAGTGACACAATGACAAGAAGAGGCTGCATTAATTGAGATTATTGTTTGAGAGCAATCTAGGCTCCTTGGATGCTCTTTTCATTTTAAGATAAAGGTAATATCAGGATAATACGTACACATGTGCTACTTAGGCAATACATGGGTGATGCCTAGGTTCAAAGAGGCTACACATCTTGAGTCCATGAAGAAAATCTGGATATTATTCGTTTTCTTTTTTCAGAATTAGTCGGCCCAAATTTCATGATCAAGTTACGGGGAACCCTTGTCGCCTGCTGTGCCCTGCTGCTGGCCGCCTGCTCGACGGCGAGCGAGTCCGGCAAGCTCCCACCACCCGGGAGCCCGTCCTCCTCGACGAGACCAACGTCCAGCGTCACCGCCACGCCAAGCCCCAGCGCGAGTCCTTCGGCGTCCACCGAAGCCGAACGCAAGGCTGCAGTCGCCGCAGCGGTAAGGCGCTACTTCGCCGACGTGAACACTGCGATGGCGACCGGGGAAACAACGGCTGTCTTGTCTGACACGACCAGCGAGTGTCCTTGTCGCGCAATTGTGGCGTCCATCAAGGCCGACTTTGCGCATGGCAGGGATGTCGGGTCCATCTGGACGGCTGATCCCGCCCAGGTCCATGACGCCACACTGAGAGAGGCGCATGCCACTGTGGGATTCACCTCGTCGGCGTACACCGTCGTTGACTCGTCGGGGAAACTTGTGAGCTCCTTCTCGGGTCGAAGAACGGGTCTCGCATTGGTGTTAGTGCTGCGGGCTGGCCGCTGGCAACTCGACAGCACGGTGACGATCGGCTCCGAGGCCCTCAAGTGATGAGGAGTTTGCCCACGCTTGGTCACTCGGTCCCGCTCTTGGTAGCTGTGGCCCTAGTTCTCGGGATGGTCTCGAGCTGGCCAAATCCGGCAGTGGCCGCCGATGCATCATGCGGCCATGTTTGTGTTGTCTCCGGCACGCCGGTCGGTGAGTCCTACCGAGGCAGTTTGCTCGTACCCAACCGGGGACGTGAAGGAAGCTCGACATGGGCAGACGAGGCGGCCAGCTGCGGTAGATGTTCATGGAATGTCGTTCTCGCGTGTTTGACATACGCAAACGCCCAGCATGCCGAGGACTGCATGTCCACGCCGGACGGATGCACGCTTCCAGCTCGCAGATTCGTTGTCTTCGTTGACATGGATGGCGGAGTGCCAACGACGCGGCTAGGTGACTTCTGTCGGGAGCCGGGGGAGCCGCTGACGCCCGCTGGCCTGGTGCCCGGGGTTCGCGATCAGTTCGAGCAGGATCTCCCTCGGCTCAGGCCTTCGTTCCAACCGGCGAACCGAGGCATCGTCAACCTTCCGGTTCTGTTCGCGACGGGCGAGGCCGCCTCGCTCGATCCGCCCGCCTTCACCCTGGGCTCGCATCAAGTGGTCCTCAGGGCGACGGCGCAGTGGGACTGGCGCTTCGGCGATGGAGCCGAGCAGATCTTCGACGTCCCAGGCGGGGTCTACCCGGACGTCGATGTCTCCCACACGTACCCGGCTCAGGGCACCTTCGACGTTCGGGTGACGTCGACCTGGCAGGGCCAGTTCTGGGTGGACGGGGCCGGTCCGTTCCCGGTCACGGGGCAACCGCTCACCCAGACGCAGCCCCTCGTGGTCCCCGTGAAGGAGGCGCACGCCGTCCTGATCGGCTGAGGAGGAGTAGCGTGCCGCCGCAGGATGCGGGCGGCGAGAGGACTGGGATGACAACGGTCGTGGTCGGGTACGTGGCAAGCCCGGAGGGGCGCGCAGCCCTCCAACGAGCCATCGCTGAGGCCCAACTGAGATCGGCGATGCTCATCGTCGCCAACTCGAACAAGGGTGGCTCAGCGCTCGACCGCGATGAGGCACAGCTGCTCGACGCCGAGCTCGACCAGGTGCGGGCCGACCTCGCAGAGACCGGCCTCGAGTACGACGTGCGAGGGCTGGTGCGCGGCCAGGAGATCTCCGAGGACATCATCGACCTTGCGGAGGAGGCCAAGGCCGACCTGATCGTCATCGGGCTGCGGCGCCGCAGCGCGGTCGGCAAGCTGATCATGGGCAGCACCGCTCAGCGCATCCTGCTCGACGCCTCCTGCCCGGTGCTGGCCGTCAAGGCCGCACCCGAGGACTGAGGCCACCGTGACCAAGACGCTCTGCATCGCCCAGGAGCCGGCCGCCGACGCTTTGCTCACCGCCGACCCCTTCTCGTTGCTGACGGGCATGCTGCTCGACCAGCAGTTCCCCATGGAGCGCGCGTTCGCCGGGCCGCGGCTGCTGGCCGAACGCCTTGACACACCCACCCGGCTCGATCCCGAGACCATCGCCAACTACGACCCCGACGCCTTCGTCGCTCTCATGACGGGTCCGCCGGCAGTCCACCGGTTCCCGGGATCCATGGCAGCCCGGGTCCAGGCCCTAGCCAAGATCATCACCGAGGACTACGCGGGGGACGCCGCGAACCTCTGGCTCACCGCAGAGACGGGCGCTGAGCTGCTCGCCCGGATGAAGGCGCTCCCAGGTTTCGGCGATCAGAAGGCCCGGATCTTCGTGGCGCTCCTCGGCAAGCAGCTCGATGTCCGCCCAGCAGGCTGGGAGAGCGCCGCGGGTGCCTACGCGGAAGAGGGCTGCCGGCGATCCGTCGCAGACGTGTTCGACGCGACCTCCCTCGGGGAAGTCCGAGCGTACAAGCAGGCGTTGAAGAAGGCAGCGAAGGCCGCTCAGGCCTGAGTCGCAGCTCGACGAGGTCGCATCACCGGAGGTTCGGGACCCCTGACAGGCGATTCCGGTGCGTCAGGGATGCGTTCGTCGACTTACAATGTTAATACTGCACGCCTCCACGCTCGGGCCCGGCAAGGCCCGCTGCGGTCCGTCTCCCGGCGGACAGGTGCCCAGTAACTCCACCTGACGAGAGGTCGTACGTGTCGCAGGCCCCGAAGCCCCCCGCACAGCGCCCCGCGCTGGCGTCGATCGCTGCTCCCAACCAGCGCCGCCGCCCGAGCATGCAGGTCACCCAGCAGGATGTTCGCAGCGCAGACAGGAGGCTCGAGTCCCGATGAACCGCGAGCACAACGTGTCCCAGTCTTCGGCACTCGCGGGCAGCGCGCCAGCGCTCACCGCCGCCACGGACAGCCCAAGCTCCGAAGGCCAAGGTCATCCGGTCGCAGCCAGGCGCGTTCTGGCCGCAGCCTCCCGCCCAGCCAGTGAGAAGGTCGCAGTGACGGTCGCAGCAGCACCGACCAAGAAGACAGCCCAGCCGAAGAAGGAAGCACAAGTGACGCCGATCAAGGCCGTCAAGGCCGCCGCAGCCCCCGCCAAGGCGGCGACAGCCGTCAAGACCGTCCCCGCGAAGGCCGCGCCCGCCAAGAAGGCCGTCAAGGCAGTCAAGGGTGCCCCCGCTGCGGCTGAGGGCGACGTCATCGAGGTCGTCGAGGTCGACGGTGTGCCCGTCGTCGTTGCGCTCGTCGACGGTGACGCTGTGGTGCCGGTCGTCGAGGAAGAGGCCGACGAGGCTGTCGCCGGTTTCGTGCTCTCCGACGTCGACGACACCGACGAGCCCGTCCAGCAGGTCCAGGTCGCGGGTGCCACGGCAGACCCGGTCAAGGACTACCTCAAGCAGATCGGCAAGGTCCCGCTGCTCAACGCCGAGCAGGAGGTCGAGCTCGCCAAGCGCATCGAGGCAGGCCTGTTCGCCGAGGAGAAGCTCGCGGCCGGCATCAAGGACGCCAAGACCCGCGCCGAGTTCGACTGGATCGCTGAGGACGGCCGCCGCGCCAAGAACCACCTCCTGGAGGCCAACCTCCGGCTCGTCGTCTCCCTGGCCAAGCGGTACACCGGTCGCGGCATGCTCTTCCTCGACCTCATCCAGGAGGGCAACCTCGGTCTGATCCGGGCCGTCGAGAAGTTCGACTACACCAAGGGCTACAAGTTCTCCACGTACGCCACCTGGTGGATCCGGCAGGCGATCACGCGGGCGATGGCCGACCAGGCCCGGACGATCCGCATCCCCGTCCACATGGTCGAGGTCATCAACAAGCTCGCGCGCGTCCAGCGGCAGATGCTGCAGGACCTCGGTCGTGAACCCACGCCCGAGGAGCTCGCCAAGGAGCTCGACATGACCCCGGAGAAGGTCATCGAGGTCCAGAAGTACGGCCGCGAGCCCATCTCCCTGCACACCCCGCTCGGCGAGGACGGCGACAGCGAGTTCGGGGACCTCATCGAGGACTCCGAGGCGGTCGTCCCGGCCGACGCCGTGTCGTTCACGCTCCTCCAGGAGCAGCTCCACCAGGTCCTCGACACGCTCTCCGAGCGTGAGGCAGGCGTGGTCTCGATGCGTTTCGGGCTCACCGACGGCCAGCCCAAGACCCTGGACGAGATCGGCAAGGTCTACGGCGTGACCCGTGAGCGGATCCGCCAGATCGAGTCCAAGACGATGTCGAAGCTGCGTCACCCGTCGCGCTCACAGGTGCTGCGCGACTACCTGGACTGACGCTCGCGGCTTGGCGGCCACACCCCGGTCTGGTCCCCGGCAGCCGATCGTCTGGGGTGACTGGCCCGTCGTCCACACTGGACCAGGTTGAGTAGGCACCGGCCGTGACCGAGGCGTGGCCGAACAGCCTGACGCCGAGGCACCCCCGGCACCCGACTCGGACGGAGCGGACCTTCGTTCGATCGGCGAGGCTGGCATCCCGTTACCTTCTGCCTGACGACTGAGCCGAGCTCGAAGCCTTCAACGCACTCGCAGCATCTGGCCGAGGCCTTCGCGGCGCGCCGACGACTCGACCGCGACGACCACCAGCACGGTCGCGGCGAGGAGCAGCACCGGCACCGTCGCCCACCACGGCAGCACCAGCCCGGGATCGCTCGACTGGCCTGTCACCAGCCGCAGCGCGAGCGGGGCCACGATCGCGCCGGCCAGCAGCACACCGATCAGCAAGCCGCCGAGCGCGGCGACGAGCGTCGGCGGCAGGAGCTCACCGGCTGCGACCCGCGCCGCGTCCCGTCGGCGCATCCCTAGCACCCGGACCGTCGCGAGCGACCGTCCGCGCCCAGGCGCGGATGCCGCAGCATCCAGGACGACGACGACGATCGCCAGCCCAGCGCACACGGCGGCGACGAGCGCGACGAGTGCCAGCAAGCCGCCAGCCAGCGGGTCCGACCGGCGGTCGGCCAGCCACTGCGCGCGCGTGAGCACCAGCGCCCCCGACGGTGCCGCAGCCGAGCGCGCGGCCGCTGCCACACCGGGACCGACAGCCCACACCGTGTCCGGATCTCCCGCTGCCGGCTCCGTGACATAGCTGGGTGAGTCCGTCTGCTTGGCTCGTGCGGCGACGGCCGCCTTGACCACAGCGGTCAACGCAGCACGGTCCACCACCACGGTGGGTCCCGCGGCTGTGCCGTCCGGTTGCCCCGCCGGCAGCGCAGGCACCTGGCCGACGGCGTCGAGGTCGATCGTCACGCTGCCCCACTGCACCTTCGCCCTGGTGCCCAGCAGCGCACCGGGCACCAGCGCGGGCAGCGCACCCGGGTCAGCCTGGGCCGCTGCGGCGGTGGACGCGTGGGCCAGGACGGCGAGCGCGGGGGCGGCCCCGAACGGAGTCCGGGCAAGCAGCGCGCTGTATGCCCCCGGGTCCACCGCGAGCACTCGCACCTCTTGAACGCCAGGCACGCCGAAGAGCAGGGTTCCCGCCCGCACCCGGCCGAG
Source organism: uncultured Actinomycetota bacterium (assembly GCA_963819215.1). Lineage (GTDB taxonomy): Bacteria > Actinomycetota > Actinomycetes > Prado026 > Prado026 > CAWFVK01. The sequence continues at coordinate 7,700 of CAWFVK010000005.1, forward strand.
CGCCACTGCGTCGACGCCGTCGGCACCGGCCAGCCTGGCCGCGACGGCCGACAGCGACGGGTTCGGCAACGACGTCTGCACGACGGCATCCGCGCCCACGGTGTCCCACGAGCCCGCAACCTGCCCGACCCTTGCCGTCCCGGCGAGCGCACCGCACAACGCGGTGAGCGTGACGACGACGACGAGTGCGACGAACGGCAGCGCGGAGCCTGTGGACCGGGCGCGTGCCACGGCGAGCAGCGGCCCGGCCCGCCGAGACCGGCGTGCCACCCGCATCACACCGCCGAGCAGCGGGGGGACCGCGCGCCACAGGAGCAGCGCTCCGGCCACCGCGACGAGCACCGGGGCAGCGGCGAGCATCTGGTCGGTGCGGGCCGGAGATCGACGCGGCACCCCGCCGGCGCAGCGCGACCAGCGCCGCGACCGCGAAGACCACCAGGGCAACCTCGAACGACACTCGGCGCAACCTGCGCACGCGCTGGGCGCGGAGCCGGTGCTGCCGGTCGGTCGGAACACGGCGGGCCTCGCTCCGCGCCGCGGTCAGCGTCGCGAACGCGGGCGGCGCCAGCAAGCCCGCGACCACCACGACCACGACCCAGAGCCACGTCACCGCACCGGGAGCCACGACGACGCCGAGGACCACGCCGACCACGGCGCCCAGGCCGACGACGACGGCCGACTCGGCGGCTGCTCGCCCGGCGATGCCGACCAGGGTCGCTCCCCGGGCGCGCACGGTACGCAGCGCCACCGAGCGTCGGCGCGCCAGCAGGTCGGCGGCCACCAGGATGACCAGGACGGCCGCGCACGCCAGCCCAGCCAGCACGACGTTGGCCTGCGACCACGTGGCGGCTACCCGGTTGAGCGCCTGCGGGAGCAGCTGGGTGAGCTGGGACGTCAGCCGCGGCTGGGGCCCGCCAGCGTTCAGCAGCGCCGGTGCTGCCTCGAGCGAGGCGAGCTCCGTGACGAGGGCGGCGGAGCTGCCGTAGTCCAGCGCCTGCGCTTTCACCGGGAAGCGGAACGTGCGGGTGACACCGTCCGGCTCGAGGGCTGCCCGAGCCGCGGGCAGTGCGGCCGCGGAGAGCAGCCCACCCACCACGGTCGTGGGCGCGATGCTCGACCCTCCCACCTGCGGCTGGAGGATCTCGGGGCGGTCCTTCCACACCGGGTCCTGCGCATCCTGCGGGTCGAACACACCGGTGACCAGCACCGGTACCTGCGACCGGTCGGGCTTGATGGCCTTGAACGTGTCACCGACGCCGAGGCCGAGGGCACGAGCCACCTCGTCGGAGAGCGCGAGCTGCACGGCGCCGTTCGGCCCGGGCCTGCCTGGGGCGGCTCCCGCGAGCCAGCGAACGGCGGGCTCGTGACCCGCCCAGAGGTAGCTCATCCACAGGACTCCGCCAGCAGGCAGCTTTGGGGTGCTGAGCCCGAGGTCGGTGCTGGTAGCAGCGGCGACCGGCGGCCCGAGCACGCGTCGCAGTGACTGCGGCAACGCCACAGCGATCGCTCGCGCCATGTCGTCGACGCTCGCCGTGGTGTCTTCTGGGCCAGCCGTCGGGTCCGACTCACCGACGCCGTAGGTGGAGGTGACGGTCAGGTCGGCCGGCGGATCGGACTGGGCGACGACCGCTCGGACGGCCAGGTCCGCGCGGTCGGTGAGCCACCTGGGCACCGCGACGGTCAGCCCGACCGTGAGCCCGACGACGAGCATGGTCACCAGAAGCGGCCACAGGTCGGCGCGGGCCACGCGCCACGCCACCCTCATGTCTGCCCGTCCATCCGCAGCCGAGCGAGCGTCGCACGGCGCACCGCGCGGGCCGAGAGGGGCACGATGACCGCGACGCAGCCAAGCAGCAGCACGAGGATCGTCGCCACCTGGGCAGGCCACGGCCAGCTCACGGTTGCGGCCGGCACGGGCGGCAGGCCCTGAGCAGACACCGCCAGCAGGGGGGCCAACATCAAGCAGGCGAGCCCGCCCAGCAGGCAGCCGAGGAGGATCGGGACCCCGGTGAGGACAGCCTGCTCGGCGAGCACGGAGCTGCGGACCAAACGCCGCGACGCCCCCAGCCCGCGTAGCCGGGCCACGTCGAGCCCGCGCGCCTGGAGCGCGGTCGTCGAGTGCAGCGCGATGCCGATGATCATGAGCACGAGCGCGCCCGTGACCAGCAGGCCCACCGCCGCCCGCTGGGCCGCACGCAAGGGGCCGTCGACGCCCTCCTGCGCCACCGCAGCGCGGTCGGTCACCGGGGCGAGCCCGTCGGCCTCGAGGGTGGCGGCGGCGTTGCCGGGGATCGTGCCGCCGACCCACCACTCGTCGGTCAGCGCCTCGAGGCTGCCGTGGCTGAGCGCAGCACGGGACAACGTGTCGACGTCGGCGAGCAGAGCGGCGGCCCGAGGCTGCGAGGGCACGTAAGCGCTGATGACGCTGACCTTCGCGGGCACCGGCGTCAGACCGAGCGTGAGCTGCACGCCGTCTCCGACCTTGAGGCCCAGCTCGTCGGCCAGCCGTGCGGAGACCACGACCGGCACGACGCCGACGGGGTGGAACGCGAGCGCGGTGAGAGCGCCGTCGGTCCAGGACAGCACCGGGAAGAACGCCGTGCCGTGGAGGGTCAGCCGCACGCCGTCGGGCACCGCTGCGGCCGTGACGGCGTCGAGCGAGGCTGCGAGCTGGTCGGTGGTCGACACGGGCGCCGCGGTCCAGCTCCCGCCGGGCGGCAGGGTAGCGCCGCGCAGCATCACGTCGATGACCAGCGAGGCCTGCGTCTGCTGGTCGAGGTCGCCACCGCCGGCAGCGGTGAGCTGGGCGTCCACGGCCACCACCTGGGCGTCTCGCGGCACGGCCACCGCCAGGGCGTGCGGGGCTCCATCCAGAACCAGCGTTCCCGCGGGCAGCGCGGCGCGGGCACCGTCGCCGTCCTGCACGACGAGGCTGAGCGTGGCGCTGATCGCGAAGGTGTCGGCGACGGTGCCCGAGACGACCAGGTCGGCGCTCGGCCCGGTCAGCCGGATGCCGTCGACCGGGCCCGACGGCGCCAGCCCCTCCGTGGCGTCCGCCCAGCTGCCCACCGGAAGACCTCCCCGCAGCAGCCCGTCAGCGTTCCGGGTGTCGACCGCGACCAGCCGCACCGCTTCGTCCCCTCGCGGGGTGAGCGAGCCGAGCGTCACGGTCCGGCTCGTGACCGGGCTGACCCGTCCGCCGGTGGTCGCGTGCAGTGCCGTGCCGGTGCCCAGCGCGTCGGCGGGGGCGGGCACCGAGAGGTCGGTGCCGACACCGGCCGCCGCCTGCTCCCGCTCGGACTGCGCCCAGGTCGCGCCGAAGCCGACGCCGAACGTCGCGCAGGCCGTCGCCAGCACCACCAGGAACGCCGCCGCGGCACCCTGCGGTCGACGAGCGACCCCCCAAGCGGCGAGCGGAAGGGCCAGCGAGCGGGCAGAGCCGGCGCCGACGTCCGCCCGCCGGGCGAGCATCGGGAGCGGGCGCAGCGCGATCGCTGCGCCCGCCAGCAGGAACAGCACCGGGCCGACGACGAGGACCGGGTCGGCGGCGGCGCCGGTGGCGATGCCGTGGTCACGCAGCTGCAGGTAGGCGAGCACCGCGAGAGCAAGCAGCAGCAGGTCGGCACCGGAGCGCGCCACCATGCTGACGCGGTCGGCGCGGCCGCCCGTCGAGGTCCCCGAGCGCAACCAGGGCAGCACGAGCAGCGCGCCCAGCACGAGGACGACGGCGGTCACGACCACGACCAGCTGCAGCAGCGTGCCCACGGAGATCGCCGCGGGTCCGAGGCCGACCGCGTTGCTCAGCATCCGGAAGACCACGATCGCGAGCAGCGTCGCCGGGACGATGGACAGCGCGGCGAGTGCAGCGGCCTCGCCGGCGGCCTGGGCGACCAGTCGGCGCCGGCTTGCTCCCCGGGCGACGAGCAGCACGACCTCGGGGGAGCGGCGGGCGGCGACCAGCTGGGCGGCCAGCAGCACGACGGTCCCGGCGAGCGCGGCGCCCAGCAGCGCCACCGAGAGGACGCCCGAGCTGGTCACGCCGCGCTGCGCGCGTGCGCCGTCGATCGTGCTCGCGAACGGCAGGTCCACCACGAGGTTCTGGGTGCGGTCGCCCAGGTCACTCTGCAGCTCGCCGCCGAGGGCGTTGACGGCCGCGCTGGCGCGTGCGACGTCGTCGACGGTCGCGTGTGCCAGGTCGGGCTGCACCCGCAGGGTGACCCGGCGCAGCGGCACCGCGCTCCTGGCGAGCGCACCCGGGGCGACGACGAACGGTCCGTACGCGACGATGTTCCCGCGGTAGTTCGGGCCGGTCCCGGTCCCGTTCAGCGGGTCCTCCGCCCACGCGGCGCCAGGCCGCGGCACGAACGTCCCCACGACCGTCAGCTCGGGGCCTGGACGGCCGGGCGTAGCGGCCAGCGTGGTCGTCCTGCCGACCTCGAGCCCGAGCGCCCGTGAAGCCGATGTCGGCAGCGCCACCTCGCCCGCCGCGACGGGCCATCGGCCCGAGAGGAGGGTGCCGTGCGCAGCGGCGTCGCCCGGGTCGGCGAGGTAACCCAGGCGCAGCGGGCCGCCGTCAGCCGGCAGGTACTGCATGATCGTCGACGTCCACGTGGTCACCGTCGTCGGGAGGTGCCCGAAGGTGCCGGTGAGCAGCGCCGATGCCTGCGCGACGGCCCCGGTCGCGTCTCGGGCGGTGGCCGCGATCTGCTTGTCGAAGGCGGGGTCGTCCGGGTCCTCCGGGAACCCCAGCGCCACACCGACCTGGACGTCGGCCGCGGGGGCATGGACGATCGCCAGCTGCAGCGCGCGTTGCGGGGAGCTCGTCGTGAGCAGCACGCACACCCCGACCAGGGCCGAACCCGCGACCATCACCGCCATCACCGCGACGAGCATGCCCAGCTGGGAACGCGCGCGCAGGCGCACGAGCTCACCCATGCGCGATGTCCTTCGCCAGCTGGCCGTCCTCCACCAGCCGGCCGTCCACGAGGTGCACCGCGCGGTCCGCGAGCGCGATCATCACCGGGTCGTGCGTCGCGACCAGGGCCGTCATGCCCTCGGCCTCGACGACGCCGCGGATCAGCGCCATGACGGACAGCCCCGTCTCGCTGTCGAGCTGCCCGGTCGGCTCGTCGGCGACCAGCAGCCGCGGTGATGCAGCCAGCGCCCTGGCGATCGCGACCCGCTGCTGCTGGCCGCCTGAGAGCTCGTCGGGGCGTTGCAGGGCGTGCGCCGAGAGCCCGACGAGCTCGAGGAGCAGCTCCACCCGGCGCTCGCGCTCGGCCACGGGCGCCTCGCGCAGGCGCAGCGGAAGCCCGACGTTCTCAGCAGCCGTCAGGACAGGTATCAGGCCGAACGTCTGGAAGACGAAGGACACCTGGTCGCGTCGCAGCTGGTCCTGCCCGTCCTCGGTGAGCGCGGCGACGTCGACGCCGTCGACGATCACGCTGCCCTCGTCGGGCCGGTCGAGCCCGCCGACAAGATTGAGCAGCGTGGTCTTGCCCGACCCGGAGCGCCCGACCAGCGCGACGAGCTCGCCCGGGGACACGTCCAGGTCGACGCCGCGCAGGGCGTGCACGGCGGAGCGGCCCTGGCCGAACGTCCGGTGCACGCCTGCGACCTGCACGGCCGCGCCGGTCTCGGTGGTCACTTCGCACCGCCGTCGGGCCTGACGCTGACGTGGTCGCCTTCCAGCGCGAGGCGCACCCGGCGAGTGAGCTCGAGGGCGTCGCGGTACTCGCGGGGGACCTGCACCCGACCAGCCCGGTCCATCACGGCGTACTCCTCGTGCGTGATGCCGCCGGCGTCGTCCCGACGCACGACCTCGCTGCTGGTGCGCCCGTCGCGGATCGCGATCGTGCGCTCCACCTGACCGCTGACGGCTGGGTCGTGGGTGACGACGACGATGGTGGTCCCGGCCTCCCGGTTCGCCGTGCGCAGCGCGTCGAACACCTCCTGCGAGGTGGTCGTGTCGAGCTCGCCCGTGGGCTCGTCGGCCAGCAGCAGCTGCGGTTCGTTGGCGAGGGCCGTGGCGATCGCGACGCGCTGCTGCTCACCGCCTGACATCTCCTGCGGCCGCCGGTCGGCCACCTGCCCGACGCCGACGAGGTCGAGCAGCTCGTCCGCCCGGGCGGTCCGGTGGCGACGGCCGGTGTAGCTCATGGGAACCATGACGTTCTGCCGTGCAGTCAGGTAGGGCAGCAGGTTGCGCGAGGTCTGCTGCCACACGAAGCCGACCATCTGCTGGCGGTACGCCACGCGGTCCGCTGCGGTCATCGACATGAGGTCCCATCGACCGACGCGCACCCGGCCCGCGGTGGGTGCGTCCATCGCCGACAGCACCGAGAGCAGCGTCGACTTCCCCGACCCGCTCGCCCCGACGAGCGCGACCATCTCGCCCTCGTCGACCAGCAGATCGAGCCCTTGCAGCGCCTGCACCTCGACGCTGCCCGCCTGGAAGATCCGCACGAGGTTGTCGCAGACGACGAGCGCTTGGTGACCGAACGGGTCGGGAGGCCCGGCGCGGCCTCCGAGCGCCTCGAGCGTGCTGTCGGACAACGCGGGCTCCCTCCGTGGCACGAATGTGCTCCCGGGACACTAGGCCACCGCGCGCTGCTCCGCGGACCGGTGAGGTGACGGCGCCCGCCCAAGTCGCTCCGCGGGCGTGCATGCACGGGGCGTGAACGTACGGTGACGGTCTCGCCGGAACGCCGATCGGGTCCTCGCTCGGTTGGCTAGATTGCGATCCATCAGGACGTAGCGGGGGTGGGGGATGAGGTCGTCCAGGCTGGTCGTGCTGGCGCTGACGGGGGTGGTCACGCTGCTGGCGCCTGGGGTGGCGCACGCGGACGCGGCCGCACCGCGCGTGGCGCACGGGCTGATCATGGGCTCGGGATCCAGCTGGATGGCCAACGGCACCAACCAGTGGATCGCTGATGTCAACGCGTCGGGACTGCAGGTGGTCTACACCGCGAGCGGGTCGGCCGTCGGTCGCAGCGACTTCGCCGAGGGAACCACGGACTTCGCCGCGACCGACATCCCCTACCAGGGTCAGGACCCCGTGACCGGTGAGTCGGACACCTCCCTCGGGCGGGCCTTCGCCTACGTACCGTTCGTCGCAGGCGGGCTGGCCTTCCCCTATCACGTGGTCGTGGGTGGCCAGCTGGACAGAAGCCTCCGGCTGTCCGGCTCGACGCTTGCCGGGATCTTCACCGGGCAGATCACGAACTGGGACGACCCGCTGATCACCGCGGACAACAACGGCGTCGCGATCCCGTCGCTCCCGATCATCCCGGTGGTCCACAGTGAGGGTTCGGGTGCCAGCTACTACTTCACCCGCTACCTGGCCACCGAGTTCCCGCAGCTGTGGCAGGCGTTCTCGGGTCGCACCGAGGCATCGCCGTACTACCCGGCATTCCCGGGAGCAATTGCGCAGAACGGCTCCGACCGGCGTCATGAACACCATCGACTCAGCGGCGTCCAACGGTGCGATCGGGATCGACGAGTACTCGTACGCCTTGGGCGGCGGGAGCAACTCCCGGTGGCGAAGGTCGAGAACGCGGCCGGCTACTTCACGTTGCCGACGGCCGACAACGTGGCGATCGGACTCACCGAAGCCACGATCAACAGCGACTCCGCCAGCCCGGACTACCTCACAGAGAACCTCGACGGCGTCTACGCGAACCCGGATGCCCGCAGCTACCCGCTCTCTGATTACGGCTACCTCGTCATCCCCACCGCCTCGAACGACCCGCGGATGACCACGGCGAAACGCCAGACCCTCACCGACTACCTCACGTACACGGCGTGCTCGGGCCAGCTCGAGAGCTCCACGCTCGGGTACGCACCGCTACCGGAGAACCTGGTAGCTGCAGCGTTCGGCGCCGTGGCTCAGCTCGGCACTGCTGATCCGAACGTGTCCACGAGCGGCTTGGACCTCAGCCAGTGCGACAACCCCACCTTCGACCGCACAGATCTGACGAGGAACTACCTCTCCGAGATCACGCCCATGACCCCGGCCTGCGACCGAGCCGGCGCGGGACCGTGCGGCTCAGCGCAGTCCGCCGGGTCCGGGGGGCTGACCACCGTGACTCCGGTCCGCATCCTCGACACGCGGACCGGCAACGGAGCACCGCCGGCACGCGTGGGTCCAGGCCGTTCGATCACCGTTCAGGTGGCTGGCCGCGGAGGTGTGCCGGCCACCGGTGCGTCGGCCGTGGTGCTCAACCTCACCGCGACCCGCACTTCAGGCGCCGGCTACCTCACGGCCTACCCGAGTGGCACCGCGCGGCCACTGGCTTCCACGGTGAACTGGAGGGCGGGGCAGACCGTGGCGAGCCTCGCGACCGTTCCGCTCGGACCCACCGGGCGCATCACTGTCGCCAACTCGAGTGCAGGAACCGATGTCCTGGCGGACGTGCTGGGGTGGGTGGGCACCGACGACGCACCCGCTGACTCCAGCGGGAGGTACGCCGGGCTGACCCCCGCACGCATCCTCGACACACGCACCAACAACGGCGGCCGCACGCCAGGCCCCGGCGGAACGGTCACCTTGCAGGTGGGAGGGCGCGGCGGAGTGCCCGCGACCGGCGTCTCTGCCGTGATGATCAACCTCACGGGGACATCAGGCTCGGCGTCGACGTTCGAGTCCGTCTATCCCACCGGGACCAGCAGACCCGTGACCTCGAACCTGAACCTGGCTGCGGGGCAGACTGTCGCGAACTCGGTCATCGTGCCCCTCGGCTCCGGCGGTCGGATCAACCTGACCAACTACGCGGGTACCCAACCGTTGGTGGTGGACGTCCTCGGGTACTTCACCGACGCCTCGGTCCCGAGCGCTGCTGGTGGTGACCTCACCGTCATCTCACCGACCAGGGTCGTGGACTCGCGCACCGGACTCGGCGGGGTTGTCGGCCCGCTCGGGCCTGGTCGCACGGTGGCGCTGACCCCGTTGAGCGGGGGAGCCGTGTCGTTGCCGTCGGGTTCGGCACCGACGGCGGTGCTCCTGCGGGTGACCGGCACCGGTGCCACCGCTGCCACCTACCTGACCGCCTACCCGGGGGATGCAGCGCTCCCGACGACCTCGACCGTCAACCTCCCGGTCAGCTCCGCGGTCGGGAACCTCGTCATGGTCTCGTTGGCCCCGGACGGCATCGTCCGCCTCCGCAACTCCGTCGGGTCGGCGCAGGTCGTCGTCGACGTCGTGGGCTACGTGCGCTCCTGACGCCGGCGCCTGCTGCCGGCGAACACCGGGCGCCGGCTGCGTCCAGCAGGAGGTTCAGGCTGCGTCGGTCACCGCGTCCAGACCGAGGGCGCCGAGCATCCAGATCGTCTGCGGGACGGTGAGGACGAAGTACGCGCCCGCCGTCTCGACGGCCCGCCGGGCGCGCAGGCCGAGCCCGAGCGAGGAGTCCTTGACGCTGCCGAGCCGCCAGGTGATGTCGGCGATGTCCTCACGGCTCAGCTGCACCACCAAGGAGACCTCGGGCGACAGGTCGCGCACGATCGTCGGGACCGTGGGAGCGCAGCCGATCCGGGCGAGGCCGAGATCGAGGAATCGCGCGAGCTCGTGCGCGTTGATCGCCATGGGGCCAACCTACGAAGAAGCGACGCCGAGCCGCCTCGGCCTTATGGACAGCGCTCTCGTCCATTGAGGTGAGCCCGTTCGTGGGCGATGCCTGGGCGAACGGCAGCTAGGAGTTGTCCTTGACGTAGGTCTTGGGGTCGAGGTCCTCGCCCGAGATGCCGCGTGCCCCCCGGTGCTCCGCATGGAAGTCGACCCATGACTTGCCGAGCCTGTCCCGCAGCGCGCTCTCGCTGTGCTCGCGGAAGTCAGGTATGACGTCCCGCTCCTCCTCAGCGAGGTGCTCGTCGTTCGCCTTCCGGCAGGCGAGCACGGCGTCCCACCAGGCATCCGTCCCGGCCGCGTGGTCGCCCGCATCGCGGATCGCGTCCCTGATGTCATTGTGGTCGCCGATCGCGTCGTCGGTCTCCTCCGGTGCCTCGTCGCTGCCGCGCTTGAGCAGGACGGGGTAGAAGATCGTCTCCTCGGCGCTGGCGTGAACCTCGAGCAGGTCCGCGAGCGGCTGCCAGGCGGCGTTCAGGGCCGCCGCGTCACCGTCCGGCCGCAGGTCCCACAACGACACGAAACGGCGACGGAACTCTTCGTGCTCGTCGAGGATCAGGACCGTGATGTCGTCGGGGCCGAAGGTGGGTTCGGAGGTCTCGGTCTCAGTCATCCCGCCAGTCTGGTCGCCGTCCCGCCCCGCTGCCACCTGCATCGCCGGCCGGGGTTGCCGGGCGCGCAGCAGGTCGAGCCCCCACGCACTGCGGACCGCCGATTCTTCGATGGATCCAAGGGTGCCCTCAGGTGCGTCAAAGGTAGGAGCCGCACGCTGGAGGGGCAGCACCGATCAGGGCGGCAGATCAGGGCAGGCAGATCAGAGCCGGGAGGAGCGACATGAACGTCAAGCTGGTCGTCGGCGTAGCCGTGGCGGTCGTCTCCGCTGTGCTCGGCGGTGCGTCCAGCGCCCAGGTGCTGGCCCAGGCCAACTCGGCACCCCTGCACGCCCAGGCGGCGCCGCAGACATCGGCGGCAGCCAAGGATGCCGTCGACCGCACCCACCCGAAGGCCTGACGAGGCTCGCTCAAGCCACCCCGTCCCCCGACCGAAACTCACAGAGTGCATCCGCACTAGTGGGGACGATCGAGGGGGCACCACCGTGGACGACGACCTGTTGCGGGAGTTCGAGGGCCCGCCCAGCGTGACTCCGGCTGACCGCGCACGGCGACGGCGGCTGGGAGCAGCTGCGGCCATCGCGGCGTTGGCGTTCGTCGGCATCGGGCAGCTCGCCAGCGGCGCGCTCTACACCAACACGGCCACCGCCAGCACCAACAGCTTCACCACGGGCACCGTCAACATCACCGCGACCGACCCGGTCGCCGTGCTGCCCGCTGGGAACATGGCTCCTGGTGACACGGCCTTCGGACCCATCACCGTGACCAACGGTGGCTCCCTGCAGTACCGCTACGCGGTGACCGCGAGCGCGGACAACACAGACGGCAAGGATCTCCGCAGCCAGCTGCAGGTGTCGGTGTTCGCGCTGCCCGCGGCCAGCTGCAACGCAGCCGGCGTGGCCACGGCCACCCCGCTCGGTGGTCCCACCGCGATCAACGCCGCCGCACCGGCCTCCCAGGCCGTCTTCGGCGACGTCGCCCAGGGCAACCAGCCGGGGGACCAGACGATGGCAGCGGGCGCGACCCAGATGCTCTGCGTCGAGGCCAACCTGCCCATCACGACCCCGAACGCCTTCCAGGGATCGTCCACGACGCTGACCTTCAACTTCGCGGCCGAGCAGACCGCCAACAACCCCTAGGTCGCCCTAGGTCGCGAGGACGACGGGGAGAGCGCGATGACGGCAGTACTGAGCGAACCGCCCCTCGAGGCGGAGACCCCGCCTGGTGCGGTGCTCAGCCGAGCCCAGCGGGCCGCCCAGGTGGCGGCCCGCTGGGCTCGTAGGGTTCGCGGCTGGATCTTCACCGCCACCGTCGGTCGCTGGGCCTTTCGTACGCTCTTCCTCGCGTTCGTGCTCGCGATCGCTGCCACCTACGCGGTGCCGCTCTGGTACCAGGCCCACGCTGAACGCATCCTCGTCGTCACGAGCGGCTCGATGACGCCGACCTTCAACGCCGGCGACGCGATCATCGTGCGCGAGGTGCAGGACCCGTCAGAGCTGCGCGTGGGACAGGTCGTCACGTTCACCTACACGAACGAGGTGACCGGCATCTCGCGGCTCGAGACGCACCGGATCGTCGGCTTCGTCTCGCTCCCGGAGACCTACGACAACGGCAAGGTCAAGGTGGACCCCGCCACCGGCCAGCCACGCATGATCAACTACATCCAGACCAAGGGCGACGGGAACGCGACCGTCGACGCGCAACGGACCGAGGTCACCAAGATCCGTGGCATCGTCCGTGGCGTCAAGCCGCGCTGGGGCTACTGGCTCGGCTGGGCCTCGGCGCCCGCCGGCCGCCTCCTGCTCTTCGCGCCGCCCCTCATGATGCTGCTGCTCGCCGAGCTCTGGTCCTGGCGCAACGAGCGCCGGGGTAAGGGGCGTGCGCGCTGGCTGGGCCGTCCGGAGGCGCCGCGTGCGACCCCTGACATCACCTAGCGCGCGCATCGGGGTCCTGGCCGCGGTCAGCGCCGGCGCCTTGCTCGCGGGGTCGCTGGGTGCTGCGTCGGCCACGTCGGCGATGCTCAGCACCTCCACCTCGAGCACCGCGACCTACACGACCCGGCTCGCCTGCTCGGCGGGGACGGGCTATCCCGCTGCCGTGCTCGCCGCCCATCCCTCGCTGGAGTGGCGCTTCGACGAGGCCGGCCTACCTGCGCCCACCACCGTCGCCGACTCGTCCGGCAACGCCGTTGACGGATCGGTGGCGGGAACCGGTCTCGTGTTCGGTGGCGCGGGACTCATCGCCTGCGACGTCGGGGGCTCGGTCGCCATGCCAGGGACGACCGACGGTTCGATCGCCACCTCGACCCCGACCGCGACCTCGAACACGTTCACCCTGCTGGCCTGGGTCCGCACCGCGAGCACCCAGGGTGGGCGCGTCCTCGGCATGGGCGACGCGCCTTCGGGTCCCTCGCCGCAGACCGACCGCGCGCTGCTCCTCGCACCGGACGGCCGCGTGGTCCTGATGCTCGACCCCACCGCCGGCCCGGTGACCCTCGTGTCGCCAGGGACGGTCAACGACGGCAAGCCGCACCTGCTCGCGGCCACCGTCTCCGCCGCGGGCGCGACGCTGTACGTCGACGGGGCAGCGGTTGCCTCGGACGCGACCGCGACCAGCGGAGCCCAGTACACCGGGAGCGGGCCGACGTTGCCCGGCTTCGGGTACTGGCGCGTGGGGTACGACTCGGTGGCCGACGTCCCGGTGGCCCTGCGCCCGCTGCAGCCGCAGCTGGCGGGCTCGGTGGACGAGGTCGCGGTCTGGGGTACGACGGCGCTGGATGCCGCGACGATTGCCAGCTTCTACGCGCAGAACCACTGGTAGCGCTGGCCGGCGACGGAAAGGGATGCGCTGGGACGCGCTGGGACGATCAAGGCGCGGCGTGCTGGGGAGAGAGTCGTTCGACCAACGCCAGCAGGTCGCACGCCGCCGCCGGCCGGGCGTAGAAGAAGCCCTGCGCGACGTCGCAGCCCAGCAGCCGGAGCCGGTCGACCGTGGCCTGGTCCTCGACACCTTCGGCGACCACCACCAGGCCGAACTCGTGCCCGAGGTCGGTCATCACCTTCACCAGGACGTCGGAGCCCTGCTCCAGGTCGCTGACGAACGACTGGTCGATCTTCAAGGTCTGCACTGGCAGGTCACGCAGCTGGGAGATCGAGGTGTTGCCGATGCCGAAGTCGTCGAGCGCGACGGTCGCTCCCAGCCCGGTGAGCTCGCGGAGCACGTTGGCGGCTCGCACCGGGTCCGCCACGATGGCGCTCTCGGTGATCTCGAACTCCAGCAGGCGCGCAGGTATGCGGTGGCGGGCCAGGACGGCCCGGATGTCGCTCAGGAGCTCGGGTTCCGCGAGGTTGAGCGCCGAGAGGTTCACCGCGACGGGGAGCTCCCAGCCCGTCTCCTGCCAGACGCTGACCTGGGCGCAGACGAGATCGAGCACGTGCGCCGTCAGCGCGTGCATCAGACCGGTGGTCTCCGCCAAGGGGATGAAGTCGGCCGGCGAGACGAGGCCGCGCTGCGGGTGACGCCAGCGGACGAGCGCCTCGAGCCCGTTGACCTCGCCGGTGAGGAGGTCGATCTTCGGCTGGTAGTGCATCTCCAGCTGGTCATCGGCGTCGATCGCCACCCGCAGGTCGCCGAGGAGCACCAGGCGGGCCGTCGTGTTGTCGTCGCCCTCCGAGGTGTAGGTGGCGAGCCCGCGCCGGTTGGCCTTCGACACGTACATGGCGACGTCGGCGCGCCGCAGCAGGGCGATCTCGTCGACGGCGTGGTCGGGCATGAGCGCCAGCCCCGCGCTCGACTCCACGTGCAGCACCAGCTCGTCCAGCCGGTAGGGGTCGGCGAAGGCATTGAGCACGCGGTTGGCGACCTGCTCCGCCTCGGCGACCGAGGCGACGCCACGCAGCAGCACGGCGAACTCGTCGCCTCCCAGCCGGGCGACGGTGTCGCCCTCCCGCAGCATGGCGGTGAGCCGGCCGGCGACCTGGACCAGGAGCTGGTCCCCGCGGTCATGGCCGAGCGAGTCGTTGATCTCCTTGAAGCGGTCGATGTCCAGCAGCAGCAGCGCGAGGTGGGTGTCGGTCTCCCTGGTCTCCTGGGCGGCGCGTTCGAGGCGTTCGGAGAGCAGCCGCCGGTTGGGCAGGCCGGTCAGCGGGTCGAGCAGGGCCAGCCGGGCGTTCTCGGTGGCGGACTGCCGCAGCCGGCGGGACGCCTTCCGGACGGTCCGGAACAGCAGCAGCCAGAGCATGACGAGGCCGGCCAGGATCACCAGCGCGACCGTGCGGAGCGCGGTCGAGACGGTGTGCGCCGTCGGGCCGTAGTCGAGCAGCACCTCGGCGGCCCCGATGACCGTGTGGTTCTTCTGGGAGAGCACCGGGACGTACACATCGAGCACCTGGACCTCGGCGGACGAGCTGGTCCCGCTGGAGGCGATCTCCGACTTGAGGGCCGCAGCCGCATGGTGCCCTGTCAGCGCCTGGTCCAGCTGGTCGCCGTCGGGGAAGCCTGCTCGGGTGGCGTCCCTGCTGTCGTAGACGAGCTGGCTGACGCCGTTCCACAGCCGGACGGCGATGAGCCCGCCGCCGGAGCCGTTGCTGTGGGTCCCCTGGGTGACGAAGGCGTCCAGCGCGGCCTCGTCAGCCGGCTCGAGCTGGCCACCCGATCCGAAGGCGGTGTCGTTGACGTGCCCGACGATGCCCGACATCACGTAGGCCTGCGCGGTGCGGACCGAGGAGTCGAGGGCCTGCTGGCGCAGGATCGTGGCGACCGTCGCGACCAGCGCGATCGCCAGACCGCCGATCGCGACCAGGCTCACCAGGGCAAAGGTCGCTGTCAACGAACGCCGTCGCACGACCCCTCCCTCGCTACCCCCTGCCCGCTGCCCGGTCCAGTGGCCCCAGACGATCGTCGACCAGCGGCGCTGAGGGGTTGAGCACCCGAAGGGACCAACCTCTCGGACTGCCAGCCGGGTGCCCCGTCGCTAGGCTGAGGGGGGCGACGCGCGCCGGGACGGACGAGAGGCGACAGATGACAGCCAGCACGAACGACGCAGCGGCGGCCGGTCGGCCACGGCTGATCATCTCCCTCGGCGGCGCGGCCGTGGTCGACCCCGTGGAGCACGCAGTTCTGCAGGACGCGTTCGACCTCCGCCCCGACGTCACGACGATCGGCAGCGACCCCGCAGCTCACCTGCGGCTCGACCACATCGCCGGCCAGCACGCCGAGATCGTGCACGACGACGCGGACGAGTACGTCTTCGTGCAGGTGTCCGTCGACGAGCCGAGCCACGTCAACGGCGTGCCGATGGGTACGGCGGTGCTCCGCACCGGCGACCGGATCGAGGTCGGTCCGCACACCATGTCGTTCTACCGCGAGGAGTACGCGGACCACGGTCGTCCGAATGGGGGCCGCCAGGGTGGCGAGGGAGCAATCCAGGACGGCCCCCTGCGCTAGGTTGCGCGGATGACCGCCACCGAGGACGTCCTTGCCTCGCTCCTCCAGGCCTCGCGCTCGGCCGGTGCCGACGAGCTCGTCCCGCTCGTGGCTCGGCACGCCGAGGCTTTTGGTGCGGTGTCGACCACGGTGCTGGTCGCGGACCTCCAGCAGTCGAGCCTGGGTCCCGTGCAGAGCGAGGGCGAGCGGGTGCGCATCGAAGGTTCGCTGCCCGGTCGGGTGTTCACCGGTGGGCAGGCCTTGTGGTCGGGCGACGACCTCCCCGTCTTCTGGATCCCGCTGCTGGACGGCGCCGAGCGCCTGGGTGCGATCGGCTTCGGGGTCACTGAACGGAGCGCGGAGTTCGAGGAGCGCACGCGTCTGCTGGCCTCGCTGGTCGCGGGGCTCCTCGTCAGCAAGGAGCTGTACGGCGACCGCATCGTGCAGGCCAAGCGGACCCGTGAGATGAGCGTGGCCGCCGAGATGCAGTGGGCGCTCCTGCCTCCTCGGACCTTCGGGACCAGCAGGGTGCTGGTGAGCGGCACCCTGGAGCCCGCGTACGACATCGGCGGCGACACCTTCGACTACGCCCTCAACGGCGACATCCTGCACGTCGCCGTCCTCGACGCGATGGGCCGCGGGCTGCGGGCGGCGACCTTGGCCGCGGTCGCTGTCGCGGCCTACCGGCAAGCCCGACGCAGCGGCCTGGACCTGCGGCAGACCGTGGCCTCGATGGACTCCGTCATCGCGGCGCAGTTCCGGGGGGACGGGTTCGTGACGGGCTGGGTCGGCGAGCTGGATCTGCGGTCGGGCACCCTCCGGTTCGTGAACGCGGGACACCCGCTGGCGCGCCTGCTCCGGGACGGCAAGGTGGTCAAGTCGCTCGACGCCCCGCCCGTCCTCCCCTTCGGGCTGACGCAGGACCGCATCGTGGTCGCGGAGGAGGGGCTTGAGCCCGGGGACTCGGTCCTGGTCTTCACCGATGGCGTGGTCGAGGGCCGCCGCCCGGGTGAGGGCTTCTTCGGCGAGGAGCGGCTCGTCGAGTACCTCGAGCACGAAGCCGCGAGCGGACACGTCGCGCCGGAGATCTTGCGGCGGCTGACGATGTCCGTGCTCGAGTACGCGGACGGCGACCTGCATGACGACAGCAGCATGGTGCTGGTCGAGTGGCTCGCCGAGGGTCCGTGGGCCAAGCGCAGCCACTTGACGACGACCATCGCCGACACGCAGTCCCAGCCGTAGCTCGTCAGCTGAGCTGCATCGCTCGGCGGTCCGCTGGACCGGCGGACTAGCCCGCCCGACGAGGCTGGCCACGCACCTCGATGCGGTCGACCAGGGTCGCCGTCGCCGCGGCGATCGCCTGCACGGCTTCGTCGAACGCGGCGGCGTTCGCCGGCGACGGGGCGCGGAAGCCACTGATCTTGCGGACGTACTGCAGCGCAGCGGCATGCACGTCCGTCTCGGTGACGTCCTCGGTGTAGGGCGGTCGGAGGGTCTTGATGCTTCGGCACATGCAGCAAGCCTAGGCGGCGGGACCGATGACCACAGCCCACGAAGTGATCGCTGATGGGTACTTCTGCCTAGCTGTTCTTGCGTGCGGCTCGTCCGTTCGGCTCCACCCGGCCGCCTCTTCGTCGGGCCGGGGAGACCGCTCGGTGGGTGAACCTCAGCGTCTCTGGAGTGGCAGAGGATCGGCTGCCTACGTTCGGTGGCAAGGCAGCAGGCGCTGCCCGATCCGACGCTAGGAGCCCACATGACACGCTCTCGGTCCACGCGGTGGGGAGCAGCGGCGCTGCTCGCCGTCGCGCTTCCCGCCAGCGCCCTGTCCACGACCAACGCGCAGGCGGCCACCCCTGGAGCCGGCGCCCTGATCGGCATCCCGAGTGCGGTGCCGGCCGCCGGCACGCCCAACATCGACGACGGTCGCGTCTACGCCTTCGCCCAGGTGGGCTCGAAGATCATCACCGGTGGAACCTTCACCAAGGTCTCGCCGGCCGCTGGCCAGCCCGACGTCGGCCGTACCGACCTGCTGGCGTTCGACGCGGCGACGGGCAAGCTGGACCCCACCTTCGCGCCCGTCCTGGACGGCGAGGTTCGTGGCGTCGCGCCGGGACCAGTCCCCAACACGGTGTACGTGGTCGGCCAGTTCAAGACCGTCAACGGCGTCGCCTCGAAGAGCGTCGCGCTGATCGACACCACGACGGGAAATCTTGTTCCGGGGTGGAAGACGCCGACGTTGAACGGTGAGGCGTGGACCGTCAAGCTCTCGAACGGGCGCCTGTTCGTCGGCGGCACGTTCACCACGGTCGGCGGCAAGCCGCACGCCGGGCTCGTCACGCTGAACCCGACCACGGGTGCACTGGACCCGTACCTGAACGTCCAGCTCGCCGGGCACCACAACTACACCGGCCAAACGGGTCAGGCGGAGGGGGCAGTCGGGGCGTTCAGCCTCGACATCACCCCGGACGGCTCCGAGATGGTCGTCGTGGGCAACTTCAAGACTGCCAACGGCGTGCTGCGCGACCAGATCGTGCGGATCAGCCTGGGCGCCACGGCCGTGCTGAACACGGCGTGGGCGACCTCGGCCTACAGCGCCGCCTGCTCGTCGGACCTCAACGACAGCTACATGCGCGGGGTGTCGATCTCGCCGGACGGCAGCTACTTCGTGGTGGCCACGACCGGCGGTTACGCCTACGACGGCTCGTCCTCGGGGCTCTGTGACAGCGCGGCGCGCTGGGACGTCGCGACGACGGGCGCGGACGTCCAGCCGGCCTGGGTCGACTACACCGGTGGCGACTCCCTGGAGTCGGTGGCCGTGACCAACGACGCCGTCTACGTCGGTGGCCACATGCGCTGGCTGAACAACCCGACGGCCACCTACGACGCCCACCCCGGCGCAGTGCCGAGGCCGGGACTCGCCGCGCTCGACCCCGTCAACGGCCTCCCGCTGGCCTGGAACCCGGGGCGGAACCCGCGGGGTGCCGGCGCGTCGGCCCTGCTGGCTACCTCTCAGGGTCTCTACGTGGGCAGCGACACGGCCTACATCGGCAACCGGACGTACCTGCGCGGCAGAGTCGCCTTCTTCCCCGTCGCCGGTGGCTCCCAGGCGGTCCCGGAAGGCGCGCAGAACCTGCCGGTCCAGCTGTGCGTGACCGCTGTCGTGACGACGTGCCGTTCGTTCGACGGCTCTCCGTTCGGTGCTCCCTTCCAGCTGACGGATCCGGCCGGACCTGGCGGGGTGCCGCTTGCCCAGGCGTCCTTCGCCTTCACGTCGGGGAGCTCGCTGTACGCGGTCGACGCCGCTGGCAACCTGTCGGCACGCTCGATCGGGACGGGACTGGCAGCCCCGGTCGCGGTCGACCCGTACGACGACCCCGCCTGGGCGAACGTCGCGGACGGCTTCTACGGCGGTCAGACGTACCGCGGCCTAGCACCGGCGCTGCTGACGCCGGGGAACGGGACCGTCACCAGCTCGTTCGTGGTCGGTGGGACGCTGTACTACACCTACGCGGGGGACCCGCTGCTGCACAGCAGGCCGTTCACCACGAGCAGCGGCATCATCGGGGGCGCCGACACGGTGATCTCGGCCGGGGTCGACCTCTCCGGGATCCAGGGTGCGTTCGCGGCCAACGGGCAGATCTTCATGGTCTCGGCTGCCGACGGTTCCCTGACCGCCGCGAGCTTCGCGAACGGGATCATCGACCCGACGACCGAGCACGTGGTCAGCGGACCGGCGGTGGACGGGATCGACTGGCGTGGGACGGCGTTGTTCGCCCTGCCGTACTCGGTGAGCTAACCGGCTGAGCAGCACCAGCCGAACGACGACGCCGGGCCTCCCTGACAGGGAGGCCCGGCGTCGGGCGTTGCGGTCCCGGCCCACCGGCCGAGGGGTTCGTCAGCGTTCGTCGAGGGACGCCACCGCTGGGGTCTCGACGAGACGCTCGGTCTCGTCATGGAAGACGGCTCCGTTAGCTTCCAGTGCGGGGCGGTGCTCGTTCGCATGGTGCATGCAGAACAAGAGCTCACCACCGGCTGCCAGCGTCGCGCGCACGTACGCCTGGGCCCCACACCGGTCGCAGCGGTCAGCGGCGGTCAGTGGTGCGGAGCTGCGAGCGAGGGCTGTGGTCACTTCTCCTCCGGGGTTCGGGTTGCTACCCATGAGAACAGAATCGCACCCCAAATACCTTCCCGCTGACCATCGGCGTGTCCGTTCGCTTACAGGTGAGCGTTCACAGGCGCACAAGCGCGTGTGATGTGACCGAAAGGCTGACGCCGAACGGTAATCTCCGAGGCGAGATGACCGTCGCTTCCGCCGCCGCCAAGGCGCCCTCCGAGTACAACGCCCGCCACCTCTCGGTGCTCGAGGGGCTCGACGCGGTCCGCAAGCGGCCCGGCATGTACATCGGGTCCACGGACTCTCGAGGGCTCATGCACTGCCTCTGGGAGATCATCGACAACGCCGTGGACGAGGCCCTCGGCGGCCACTGCACGCGCATCGACGTCGTCCTCGCTGCCGACGGTTCGGTCGAGGTCAAGGATGACGGCCGCGGCATCCCGGTGGACATCGAGCCCAAGACCGGCCTGACCGGCGTCGAGGTCGTCATGACCCGGTTGCACGCGGGTGGCAAGTTCGGCGGGGGCTCGTACGCCGCCTCCGGTGGGCTGCACGGCGTGGGGGCCTCGGTGGTGAACGCGCTGTCGCTCCGCCTCGACGTGGAGGTCGACCGCGACGCGAAGATCTACCAGATGTCCTTCCGGCGCGGCGAGCCCGGCACGTTCGCGGCGGAGGCTCGGGACGCCCCGTTCACGCCTTCGTCCGGGCTGCGGATCACGGGCAAGGTGGCGCGCAAGGTCACCGGGACCCGGGTCCGCTGGTGGTCCGACCCGCAGGTGTTCCTCAAGGAGGCCACGATCTCGCTGGCCGAGCTCCACGACCGGGCCCGCCAGACGGCGTTCCTGGTGCCGGGCCTGACGCTGGTCGTCCGCGACGAGCGCGACCCGGCGGCGATCGACGAGCAGACCTTCCACTACTCGGGCGGGATCTCGGAGTTCTGCGAGTACCTCGCCCCGGACGCCTCGCTCGTCGAGGTCCTGCGCCTCAAGGGGGCGGGACACTTCCGGGAGACCGTGCCCGTGCTGGACGACCAAGGTCACCTGACTCCGACCGAGGTCGAGCGCGAGCTGGGGGTCGACGTCGCGCTTCGCTGGGGGACCGGCTACGAGAGCGTGACCAGGTCCTTCGTCAACATCATCGCGACCCCGAAGGGCGGCACCCACGTCGCCGGCTTCGAGCGTTCCATCACCAAGACGTTGAACGAGCAGCTCCGCGCGGCCAGGGTGCTGCGCGCGGGTGAGGACGACGTCATCAAGGACGACGTGCTCGAAGGCCTGACCGCGGTGGTCACCGTCCGGCTGGCCGAGCCCCAGTTCGAGGGGCAGACCAAGGAGGTCCTCGGCACCTCGGCGGCCTCCCGGATCGTGGCGGGCGTCGTGGCCAAGGAGCTCAAGGAGTTCTTCACCTCCACCAAGCGCGGGGACAAGCAGACCGCCCGCACCGTGCTCGACAAGGTCGCATCGGCCGCGCGTACCAGGGTCGCGGCGCGCGCCCACAAGGAGCTCCAGCGGCGCAAGAACGCGCTGGAGACGTCGTCGTTGCCGGCCAAGCTGGCCGACTGCCGGTCCGGCGACGTCGACCGCAGCGAGCTCTTCATCGTCGAGGGCGACAGCGCGCTCGGCACCGCCAAGCTCGCGCGGGACTCCGAGTTCCAGGCGCTGCTCCCGATCAGGGGCAAGATCCTCAACGTCCAGAAGGCCTCGGCGTCCGACATGCTGCGCAACGTCGAGTGCGCGTCGATCATCCAGGTCATCGGCGCCGGGTCAGGCCGGACGTTCGACCTCGACGCCGCGCGCTACGGCAAGATCATCCTGATGACGGACGCCGACGTCGACGGAGCCCACATCCGGACGCTGCTGCTGACCTTGATCTACCGCGCGATGCGCCCGTTGCTCGAGGGCGGGCGGGTGTTCGCCGCGGTGCCGCCGCTGCACCGCATCGAGGTCGTCAACGCGGGAGCCAAGAAGAACGACTACGTCTACACCTACTCCGACCTCGAGATGCGGCGGACGCTGGCTGACCTGGAGAAGAAGGGCCGCCGGGTCAAGGAGTCCATCCAGCGCTACAAGGGGCTCGGCGAGATGGACGCCGGTCAGCTCCGGGAGACCACGATGGACCCGCGGCACCGCACGCTGCGCCGGGTGACGTTGGCGCACGCCGAGTCGGCGGAGCTCATGTTCGACCTCCTCATGGGCAACGACGTCGCGCCACGCAAGGAGTTCATCGTCGACAGCGCGACCGGGCTCGACCGCAGCCGCATCGACGTCTGAGCGACTTCCGGCAGCCGAGCCGCTCGCTCCAACCAGGCCGCAGCAGTCGCCGCAGCCGGGGCGCGGCGGCCGTCCAGGGGTCACAATCGGCTCATGCCGACGGCGGTGGAACCCGAGCTGCTCGACACCGGCGAGCCGCCGGCGCGACGTCGATCGCTTCGTGCGGTCGGCGTGGTCGTGCTGGCCGTGGTCGCTGTGGCCGGCTGGCGGAGCCTGCAGAACCCGCATCCGTCCGCGGCCGCCCCGTCGCAGGCTCCTGCTGCGGTGCCGGCGGCGCCGACCGCTGCCCCGCAGCGCCTGGTCGTGGCGAGCGGCTACACCGTGCGGGTCGATCCTGGGCGGCACGTGGCGGTCGCCGGGATCGACCTCGAGAACGCCTATCCGTCCGCCGTCGTCGTCGACCAGGTGAGCGTCGGTCGTGCCTCGCTGGCGCAGCCTGCGACCAAGGACAGCGGGATCCGCGCCACGGTGATGTCCGCCTCGACGGGCCTCGCCCGCCTGGACGCGCCCCAGGTGGTCGCTGCGCTGCCGCCGTTGGACGACTTCGGTGTCGTGGTCGGCGCCCTCGGCCGGGTCACGCTGGTGCTCACGATCGCGCCGCGGTGCTCGCAGGCGAACCGGCCGACTCACCCAGGCGTGTCGGTGACCTACGACGACGACGGCTCCCGCACCACGCAGCAGCTCGCGGACCTGCCTGAGCTCAACGGACTGCCCTGGCAGGACGCCCTGCTGCGGATCGCGTGCTCGGTCGGCTGAGCAAGCAGGTCGTCAGCCGAGGTCCCAGGGCTCCAGCAGTCCCGTGTGCACGTCATAGATGGCCCCACCCACCAGGACGTCGGACGGGATCAAGGGGTAGGCCCTGACCCGCACGAGGTCCTGCGTGAGGGAGGCGTGCTGGTCGGGCTGCGTGCGGAACTCCAGGCTGCGGGTGTCCATCCCGCTCCGCTCGAGGATGACGGCGTGGATGTCCTCCTCGCTGCCCTGGGCCATCCGGCAGTTGGTGTGCGGCATCACCAGGATCCGGTCGACGCCGAGCAGGTGCACCGCGAGCACCAGCGTGCGGAGCACGTCCTCGGTCACCCTGGCTCCGGCGTTGCGCAGGATCTTCGCGTCACCTGCAGAGAGCCCCAGCGCGCTGAGCGGGTCGATCCGGGAGTCCATGCAGGTGAGGATCGCGAGACCACGGGCGGCGTGCGGGCGGAGGTCGCCCCGGTCGAACGTCGCCGCGTACCGCGCGTTGGCCTCGAGGACATCGTTGAAGTCGGTCATGGGTCGATTCTTGCGGGTCGGTAGGCGACCGGCGACGCGGGGCCCTTCCGGCAGGACTCCTTGCGCGGCGGGACGAGGACCTCCTCGCGAACCGCATAGCGAGTCGGGACCGACTGCAGCTCGTCGTGGACGAGCCAGTCGGGGCCGTCCGCGGACAGCGTGAGCGCGCGCGGGTGGCGTTCGGCGCTCAACGCTGCGAGCTCGGCCGCCTGCGCCGGCCGGGCCAGGCTGCTGCGGCCACGGCAGGCGCGCACTTCGAGCGAGGACGCGTCAGGACCGCCGTAGACGTAACCGTCGGGCAGCGACAGGACCACCGGGGCCAGCCGGTGGCCGCCCAGGTGCGAGCACTCCCAGACGCGGCCGGGGAAGTCCGCTCGCCAGCGCGGTCGCCACCGGTCGGCCGAGCAACGCACAGCACTCGTCCCGGCGGCTGTTCGTGCAGACCAGGAGCATCCGCTCGGGGTCGTCCGTCCCGACCCTCGGTCGGACCCCAGCGCCCAGCGCGTCGAAGTCGAGCTGCAGCAGCTCGGCCGGATCCTCGACCGCCCAGCGCCGCAGCCAAGGCGTGGTCCCGCCGTGCCCGATCCAGACCTGCCGGGTGACCGCGGCCAGAGGTTCGATCTCGGCGGGATCGGCATGGCGCCCCGGCCGTCGCACGAGCACGACGGTCACCCCGGTGCCAGCGCTGCGCTCGACCAAGGCGGCGCCGACCAGCGGGTCCAGGTGGCTCTCGGTGAGAGCGCGGTGCCCCCACGGTCCCTCCTGCTCAACGGCCACCCAGGTGCTGGCCAGCGGGGCCGTGCCCGCCAGCGGTTCAGCCAGCTGGGCGGCCAGGGTGGAGCAACGCTGCGCGAACGCGGTCACCCGAGCGGACCGGACACGGCGCCGAGGGCCTGGGGGAGCTGGACGCCGGAGCCGTCCCGGCGGCCGTCCGCTGCTGGAAGGTCAACGGGCACCCCGGCCGGGGTCGCAGCTCTGGCCGGCGCCCTGCCGACCCACGCCAGCACCAGACCGTCCTCGCCGCGAAGCAGCCGCTGGCAGCGCACGCCGCCGGTGGCCCGCCCCTTGCTCGGGTACTCGGCGAAAGGCGTCACCTTGCCACTGCCTGGTTCGGTGCCTGGGAGCGCAGCCGCCGAGCCGGCCACCGTGACCACGACGTTGTCGGCCGCGGCATCGACGGCACCGAAGAAAACCACCCTGGCGCCATCGCTGGTGCGGATCCCGGCCATCCCGCCGGCAGCCCGGCCCTGCGGACGCACGGAGTCGGCGCCGAACCGCAGGAGCTGGGCGTCGCTGGTCACGAACACGAGGTCCTCGGTCCCCGAGCCGAGCTCCACCGCGCCCACGACCTCGTCGCCGTCGTCCAGCCGCACGAGCTCGAAGCTCTCCCGGTTGCTGGGGTACTCGGGCTGCACGCGCTTCACCACGCCGCGGCTGGTGCCGAGGGCGATGCCCGGCGTCGCGGTCGTCAGGCTGGCCAGCGCGAGCGCGCGCTCGCCCGGCGCGAGCTCGAGGAACTCAGTCAGCGGTGCGCCGCCCGCCAGGCTCGGTGCGTCGTTGGTCGGTGGCAAGGCCGGGAGCTCGAGCACCGGCAGCCGGATCATGCGTCCGGCGGAGGTCACGACGCCGAGCTCCCCGCGCACGGTGCAGGCCACCGCGGAGACCACGACGTCATGGTTGCTCCGCGCGCCGCCGTCGTTGGGCGAGGCCTGCGGCGTGGCCCGGGCCAGCAGACCGGTCGAGGAGAGCAGCACCAGGCAGGGATCGTCGGTCAGCTCGAGGTCACTGGTCGGCGCCTTCGTGGCGGCCGCGCCGGAGGCCTCGAGCAGGACCGTGCGGCGGGGCGTGGCAAAGGTCTTGGCGACGTCTCCGAGCTCGTCCGAGACGGTGCGCCGGAGCAGCGCCTCGTCAGCGAGGATGGCAGCCAGGGCCTCGATCGTCGCCGACAGCTCGCCCCGCTCGGTCTCGAGCTCCAGGGTGCTGAGCCGGGTCAGCCTGCGCAGCGGCATCTCCAGGATGTAGCTGGCCTGGACCTCGGAGAGGTCGAAGACGGCGATCAGCCGGGTGCGCGCCTCGGCCGTGTCGTCCGACGAGCGGATCAGCGCGATGACCTCGTCGATGTCGAGGATGGCGGTGAGCAGGCCCTCCACCAGGTGCAGGCGTTCCTCGGCACGCCGCTTGCGGTAGGCCGACCGCCGGCGCACGACCTCGAGCCGGTGCCCGACGTACACCTCGAGCAGGGGCTTGAGCCCGAGAGTCCGGGGCTGTCCTTCGACGAGCGCGACGTTGTTGATCCCGAAGGAGTCCTCCATCGGGGTCAGCTTGTAGAGCTGCTCGAGGACGGCCTCGGGCACGAACCCGCTCTTGACCTCGATGACGATCCGGAGGCCCTTGAAGCCGTCAGTGAGGTCGGTGACGTCGGAGATGCCCTGCAGGCGCTTGGACTTCACGAGCTCGGAGATCTTCTCGATCACCTTCTCCGGGCCGACGCCGTACGGCAGCTCGGTGACGACGATGCCGCGCTTGCGCGGCGTGAGCGACTCGATCCGTGCGGTGGCCCTGACGCGGAACGACCCGCGGCCGTTCTCGTAGGCGTCCCTGATGCCGTCGAGCCCGACGATCTTGCCGCCGGTCGGGAGGTCCGGGCCAGGGACGAACCGCATGAGGTCGTCGAGGGTGGCCGCCGGGTGCTTGATGAGGTGCCGGGCGGCGGCGACGACCTCGCCGAGGTTGTGCGGCGGCATGTTCGTCGCCATGCCGACCGCGATGCCGGAGGCACCGTTCACCAGGAGGTTGGGGAAGGCGGCGGGCAGCACCGCCGGCTCGGTGAGCTGGCCGTCGTAGTTGGCGCCGAAGTCGACGACGTCCTCGTCGATCCCGGTGGTCATCAGCAGCGCCGCGGCGTCCAGCCGGCACTCGGTGTAGCGCATCGCCGCGGGGCCGTCGTCCAGCGAGCCGAAGTTGCCGTGCCCGTCGACGAGCGGGACGCGCATCGAGAACGGCTGGGCCATCCGGACCAGGGCGTCGTAGATCGCGCCGTCACCGTGCGGGTGGAGCTTGCCCATGACCTCGCCGACGACGCGGGCGCTCTTGACGTGCGCGCGGTCAGGCCGCAGGCCCATGTCGGCCATCTGGTACAGGATCCGGCGGTGCACGGGCTTCAGCCCGTCGCGGGCGTCCGGCAGCGCGCGGGCGTAGATGACCGAGTAGGCGTACTCGAGGAAGGAGCCCTGCATCTCGTCGGAGACGTCGATGTCCAGGATCTTCTCGGTGAAGTCCTCGGGGGGCGGGGTGGAGGTTCGGCGAGCCATGCGCGCATTCTCTCCGAGCGGCGGCGTCCGGCTCGTCATCGACCCACCCCGGCGGCCGCCGGGCCGACCGTCGACCGGCCGTGCGCTCTCAGCTCTGCAGGCAAGCCACCGCGATCTGCGTGGCGAGGGCCGCGTTGTTGAGGACGAGCGCCACGTTCGCCGTCAGGCTCGCGCCGTCGGTCTGCCGGTGGAACCAGTCGAGGAGGAACGGAGTGACGTCCTTGCCGGACACGCCCGCGCGGGCGGCGGCCGCCATGCCAGCACGAGCACGTCGTCATGGAGGTCCTCGTCCAGGGCGTCAGCCTCGGGTAACGGGTTCGCGACGATGAGGGCGGAGGAGACGCCAGGCTGGTCCGGGCCCGCATCACCGCGGCGACCTCGGCGGGGGAGTCCACCCTGAACTCCAGGCCGTAGCCGGAGTCGGTGAGGTAGAAGCCCGGGAACCGGTTGGTGCGGTAGCCGAGCAGGCTGATGTTCAGGGTCTCCAGCCGTTCCAAGGTGGCGGGGACGTCGAGCACCGACTTGATGCCGGCGCAGACCACCGTGATCGGGATCCCGGCCAGCGTGGTGAGGTCGGCCGACTCGTCCCAGGTGTCCCGCGCCTCTCGGTGGACACCGCCAAGCCCACCAGTGGCGAAGATCTCGATCCCGGCGAGCCTGGCGACGTGGCTGGTGGCCGCGACGGTCGTCGCACCGTTGCCGCCCCTGGCCACCACGGTGCCGATGTCACGGACGCCGACCTTCAGCACGTCCGGGGCGTTGGCCACCGTCTCGAGCTGCGCGGCGTCGAGGCCCACGCATACGGCTCCGTGCACGACGGCGATCGTGGCCGGAGTCGCACCACCGTCGCGGACGACCTGCTCGAGCTGACGCGCCACGGTGAGGTTGTCCGGCCGGGGGAGCCCGTGACTGATGATCGTGGACTCCAGCGCCACCACCGGGGCGCCCGCTTCGAGAGCCTCGCTGACCTCCGGATGGATGACGACCGGGGAGCCTGGCAGCAAGCGGGGGCGGACGCATGCGTCGACCCTATGTCGGGCGGCTGGGACCGCCGATAGCCTCGCCAGGTGGTAGTCGAGGATCCGCCCGCAGCGGCACCAGCCCGGGCCGACCGATGAGTCGTACCCGGTGCGCTGGGAGGCGGACGTCGTGCTGGCTGACGGCAGCACGGCCCACCTGCGCCCCATCAGGGCGAGCGACGCGGACCGGCTGCGGACCTTCCACGGCAGCCTGTCGGCGGAGACCGTCTACTACCGGTTCTTCGCGCCCGTATCCCGTCCTGAGCGAACGGGACGTCGCCCGCTTCACCCAGGTCGACCACCGCAGCCGGGTGGCTTTCGTGGTGACGGTGCGCGGAGCCATCGTGGCGATCGGCCGGTTCGACACGGTCGCGGACGGCGAGGCGGAGGTCGCCTTCACGGTGCGCGACGACTACCAGGGCATGGGGCTGGGGTCGGTCCTGCTGGAGCACCTCGCGGCGGCCGGTCGCGAGCTCGGGGTGCGCAAGTTCGTGGCCGAGGTGCTGCCCGCGAACGCGCGGATGCTCCGCGTCTTCCGGGACGCGGGGTACGCGCCCAAGACGCAGCACGAGGAGGGCTACCTCTCGCTCGAGTTCGCCATCCAGCCGACGGAGCAGTCACTGCTCGTCATGGAGGCCAGGGAGCACCGTGCGGAGGCGCGGTCGGTCGAGCGGCTGCTCGCCCCCGCATCGGTGGCGGTCGTGGGTGGCAGCGACGAGGCAGGCTCCGTCGGCCTGGCCCTCGTCGAGCACCTGGTCGGCGGCGGGTTCACCGGGCCGGCCGCGGTCGTCAACCCTCGGCTCAGCGGCGAGGGCACCTCCGTGCTCGGCCTCGCCAGCTACCCGACCGTCGCGAGCATCCCCTTCGACGTCGACCTCGCGGTGGTCGCCGTCCCCGCCGAGCAGGTGCTGTCGGCCGTGCAGGACTGCGCCGTGGCCGAGGTCAAGGGTCTGGTGGTGGTGACGTCAGGGTTCGGTGAGACCGGCGAGGAGGGGCGTCGGCGTCAGGTCGAGCTCGTGGCCACGGCGCGCGCCGCGGGGATGCGGGTGATCGGGCCGAACTGCCTCGGGATCCTCAACACGGATCCGGCGGTGTCGCTCAACGCCTCGCTGGCCCCCGGGATGCCGACGCGCGCCAGGATCGGATTCTTCTCCCAGTCCGGCGCCCTCGGCGTCTCGCTGCTGGAGACCGTGGTGAGCAGGGGGCTGGGGCTGTCCAGCTTCGTCTCGGCGGGCAACCGGGCGGACGTCAGCGGCAACGATCTCATGCAGTACTGGGAGGACGACCCGTCGACCGACGTGCTGCTCCTGTACCTGGAGTCGATCGGGAACCCCCGCAAGTTCACCCGGATCGCCCGCCGCACCTCCGCCACCAAGCCCATCGTCGCGGTGAAGTCGGGCCGGTCCTCGCAAGGGATCCCGCTGGGGCACAGCGTGCGGGCCTCGGCGCTGCCGGCCGCAGCCGTCGACGAGATGTTCCGGCAGTCGGGGGTGATCCAGGTCGACACGTTGACCCAGCTCTTCGACGTCGCGACCGTGCTGACCTTCCAGCCGTTGCCGGCGGGGCGCCGGGTGGGCGTCGTGGGCAACTCCGACGCCCTGGCCGTGCTCGCCGCCGACGCCTGCGAGGCCTACGGGCTCGACCTCGTGTCGGATCCGGTGACGTTCTGGCCCGGTGCCGTCGCGAGCGACTACGCGGCGACGCTCGCGCGGATGCAGGCCGACGCCGGCGTCGACGCGATCATCGTGCTGTACCTGGCGCCGGTCGGCTCCGACGGCCAGGGCGTCTCGCGCGAGATCGCCGCTGCGGCCGCGGAATCGACCAAGCCGCTGCTCGCCACGGTGCTGGCGGTGGACGGCGTGGCAGCGTTGCTCCACCGCCTCAGCCCGGACGGAAGTCCTGCGCTCGGCTCGGTACCCACCTTTGACGCGGTGGAGGACGCGGTGCGGGCGCTGGCAGCGGTCGCGACCTACGCCGAGTGGCGGGCCACCCCGCGGCTCGGGGTCCCCGAGCTGGATGACGTCGACGCGGCTGCCGCCCGTGCCGTCGTCGAGCGGGCCCTGGCCGCCAGCCCCGACGGTGGACGGCTGCACGGCCACGAGCTGACCGAGCTCCTCCGCTGCTACGGCATCAGCCTGTGGCCGTCGATCCTGGTGAGCACGCCGCTCGAGGCGGTCGAGGCTGCGTCACGGCTGGGATATCCCGTCGTGCTGAAGGCCACCGCGCCGCACCTGCTCCACCGGACGGACCTCGGTGGTGTCCGCCTCGACCTGTCCTCGGAGGCAGCCCTGCGCCGCGCGTTCGACGGCTTGCGGCTCGACCTCGGCGAGGAGGTCGCCAGCAGGCTGGTCGTGCAGCGGATGGCTGGGCGTGGCGTGCCCTGCGTCGTGGGCAGCAGCGAGGACGCCCTGTTCGGGCCGGTCGTCTCGTTCGGTGTCGGGGGAGTGGTCGCCGATCTGGTGGAGGACCGCGGCTACCGCATCCCACCGCTGGACCGTGCCGATGCCGCAGCGTTGGTACGCACGCCGCTCGCGGCTCCGTTGCTGTTCGGGTACCGCGGGGCCCCGTCGATGGACACCGACGCCGTCGAGGACCTCGTGCTGCGCGTCGGCCGTCTCGCGTACGACCTCCCGGAGGTCGCGGCGCTCGAGCTCAACCCCGTGCTCGCGCTGCCGCAGGGGGCAGCCGTCCTGTCGGCGTCCGCTCGGGTGTCGTCGCCTGCTGCTCGGCGTGACCGCCCTGCCCGCCGGCTGCCCTGAGCGGGGTGCACAGGCGTGGTGGGGTGGCTGACCGGGCGGCGCCCGAGGTGCGAGACTGACCTCATGAGCGACCGCGCCACGCGCACTGCCGGGGACCTCCGATCCGCGATCGAGCACGCGGGCTACTACCCAGAGCTGGTGGCCGAGACGGTCGACATCGCGCTCGCGGGGGAGGCCGTCGAGTCCTGGCTGGTCCATCACGAAGCCACCTTCGACCGCGACGAGCTGCGTCGGCACGTCACCGTCCTGGTGCTGACGCCGCACCGGCTGGTCGTGGGCCACATCGACGACCACCCTGCAGACGACAGCTGCCCCGTGCCCTACGCGACCACCTCCACGGAGGCCGTCCGCATCAGCCGGATCGGGTCGGTGGTCGTGAGCCGCACCCTCGCTGACCCCGCCACGCACCGCGCCGGCCAGCTGCCGCGCGACCTGGTGCTGACCATCGGCTGGGGCGTCGTGAGCCGGATCGACCTCGAGCCGGCGGGCTGCGTCGACCCCGAGTGCGAGGCGGACCATGGCTACACCGGTGCGGCGACGGCTGACGACCTCGCCGTGCGCGTCTCGGCCGAGGGGGACGGCGCGGACGCCGTCGCCCAGGCGCTGGCCTTCGCCGCTGCCGTCTCCGCGGCTGCCGCCCGCGTCGCCAGGTGATCGAGCCGCTGGTCCCGGCATACGGAACAGGTTCGCTGGCTGAGCTTCTCCCTTCGGTGGCCGCGGGACTGGGGGTCGAGGGCTACCAGGACCAGCTCGGGCTCGCCGACGCCGGTTTCGGCGACGCGGAGCAGGTCGTCGTCCTCCTGGTCGACGGCATGGGGTGGTCCTCGCTGCTCGCGAACCTCGACCAGGCACCCTTCCTGGCCGAGCTCGTCAGCAGCGGCCGCTCGATCACCTGCGGCTTCCCGTCGACCACCGCCGCGTCGCTGGGCACCTTCGGCACCGGAGTCCCGCCCGGCTGCCACGGGCTGGTCGGCTACTCCTTCGCGCTCCCTGGCGAGCCGGGGATCGTGAACGCGCTCAAGTGGGACACCAGGGCAGACCCGTTGGAGGTCCAGCCGCTGCCGACGGTGTTCGAGCGCGTCACCGAGGCCGGCATCGCGGTGACCCACGTCGCGGAGCGCGCGTTCCGGGGCAGCGGCCTGACCCGTGCCGTGCTCCGCGGGTCGCAGTACCCAGGGGCGGACACCGTGGGCGAGACCGTCGACCTCGTCGGTCGGGCACTGGCCGGTGGTGGCCCGCAGCTCGTCTACGCCTACACCGGCGACCTCGACAACGTCGGCCACCTCCGCGGCTCAGGCTCGCAGGGCTGGCGAGCACAGCTCCTGCACGTCGACCTGCTGGTCCGTCAGCTGCAGGCCGTCCTGCCTCCCGGCGCCGTCCTGCACGTCACCGCCGACCACGGCATGGTCGACATCCCCCAGTCGAACAAGATCGACTACGACGCGACGCCTCAGCTGATCGCCGGCGTCCGTGGGCTTGGCGGGGAGCCCAGGGCCAGGCACGTGTACGCCAAACAGGGCGCGGCGGAGCATGTCCTGCTCAACTGGCAGGACGTCCTGGGGGAGCGCGCCTGGGTGGTGTCGCGGGAGGACGCGATCGCCGCCGGGTGGTTCGGCCCGGTGAGCGAGCGGGTGGCCCCGCGGATCGGCGACGTCGTGATGGCAGCCAGAGCGGACTTCGTCGTCGTCCGCAACCGGGCCTACCCCCGCGAGGCCTCGCTCGTCGGGCATCACGGCTCACTCACCGAGGCGGAGCTGCTGGTGCCGTTGCTCTCGGTCGCTGCTGGCTGAGCCGCTGGCTGGGGCGCCGGCCAACCCCGCGTGCGTCAGCGGCCCCGGCGTCGACCGCCGCCGTCGTCAGCCAGCGCCGTTAGCCACCCAGCCTCAGACAGGTTCGAGCGGGAGGTGCGGGGGATCGGGAAGCTCCACAGCGACCTGGTCGCCCGGCTCGACGGTCCCGCTCGCGAGGACGACCGCCATGATGCCTGCCTTGCGCACCAACCGGCCTTCGCTGTCGGTGTCCAGCACGGCCTTCATGAGTCCGGCCTCGTGGTCGTTGAGCTGGCTGCACGGGTTGCGCAGTCCGGTCACCTCGAGCAGCGCGGATCCACCGAGGCGGAGCCGGGTGCCGCGCGGCAGGGCGAGCAGGTCGACCCCACGGGTCGTGACGTTCTCGCCCATCGAGCCCGCAGCGACGTCGAAGCCCTGGGCCTGAAGCTCGTCCAGCAGCTCGCCGTGGATGAGATGGACCTGCCGCAGGTTCGGCTGGGTCGGGTCCTTCGCCACCCGGGACCGGTGCTGCACGGTCACGCCGGCATGCGTGTCACCCGCCACCCCCAGGCCTTCGACGAGCTCGACCGAGGGCCGGCGGGTCTTCGAGAACGTGTGCTCGGCGCCGACGCTCACGGCTTCGACCGTGCCGGCGGTCGGGACTACCTCGATGGTCATGGGCTGCTCGTTGCTCACGGTCTGGTCGGGCTGCTACTCAGGGTCGCGCTTGGACCCGGCCCCGAAGAGGATCTCGTCCCAGCTGGGGACCGAGGCGCGTCGGCCGCCCTTGGTCGCGCGGCGCACGGTGCCATCAGCCGATTCCCCGGCGCCGTCGGCGACGGAGGGCGGTGGGCGCCGACGGGTGCTGGCGGCGGGCTCGGACGCCGGCTCGCAGGCCGGCTGCGTCGGCCGGTCCGTCAGCCGGTCCGTCGTGGTCGCGACGCAGCACCGGGATGGTGTCGTGCTCGGCCACCTCGGTGTCGTCGCTGGTGGCGGCGGGGACCGCGGTGAGCCGGGCTGGCTTGCCTCGAGGCGGCTCGGGCGCGGCGCGTTCCTCGAGGGTGAGCCAGCGGGCTTCGTCGTCGTCGGGGTCGATGGTGCGGCGCAGCGGGTCGTACACCCAGGCCGCGGACCGCACCTGGTCGGCCACCGGGTACTCCAGGGTCAGCTGCCAGCGGCCGTCGTCACGGCGCCAGGAGTCCCAGGCGAGGTCGTCCGCAGCGACGCCGCGCTCCTCGAGCCGGCTGCCGACGAGCGTGCCGAGCGGCGTGGTCACCGAGTCCGTCAGCCGCCGGACACCCACCGAGCAGGCCTGCTGAGCGACGAACGAGCGCTCCTGCAGGACCGGGCCGGCGAAGCGCTCGACCTTGTCCACGCTGAGGCCGGACCCCTCGGCGATCTGCTCGGCCGTGAACCCCGCGCGGATGCGCGCCTGGATCTCGCGTGGCCGGAGCTCGGACTCGATGGTGATCTGGAGCTGGCCGAGCCGCGCGCGGTCCCCGCGCAGCGCCGCGTGGACGCGCTCGTCGACCGGAAGCGCGAAGGTGGCGCCGTCCTCGGCCTTGAGCACCAGACGGGAACCGTCCTCACTGAGGCCGACGAGCCGCAGGTCGTCCATGGGCGTCCTCTCGACGGTGTAAGCGGACCTGAGAGCGCCGAGCGCACGTGACACAACTCGCACGTGGCGATGCTCACGCCCGACCCTACGCGGACTGAGCCTTCAGGGACCGGCAACGGCGCGAGAATGGAAGGGATGCCTCAGACACCAGTCCCGCCCTCCCCGTCACAGCCACCGCCTGGACGACGGCTCGAGATCAGCCTCACGCAGGTCGCTGCCGGCGCTCTCGCCGCTGCCTGCGGTGCCTGGTTGTCGTCGCGCCTCGGAGTCGCCGGCACTGTCATCGGGGCGGCCCTCGTCTCCGCACTGGTGACCCTGCTGTCTGCCGTGTACGCCCACGGCGCCCGGCAGGCGCAGGCGCGGCTGCGGGACCGGGTCGCCGGCAGGCCGCTCGGTGAGACGGGGGCGGTCGACGACGGGGGCTGGGGCGCTGATCCCGGCAGCACCTTGCTGCTCCCGGCGGTGGACCTGGACGACGAGCGTGGCTTCCGCTGGAGCCGCATCGTCGCCGGCGCAGCGATCGTCTTCCTGGTGGCGATGGTCGCGGTGACGGGTTGGGAGAAGGCGACCGGGCACCCGCTGTCCTGCAGCAGGTGCACCGGCACCACGCTCGATCCTGGCCGGCAGGCGGCCACGCCGCTGCACCAGTCCGGCACCAGCTCCACCACGGCACCCCGCAGCACGTCGCCGACCCCGAGCCCGTCGAGCTCCGGCGCTGCGAGCCCCAGTTCGTCACCCACGCCCAGCCCGTCGAGCTCCGGCACCACGGGCCCGAGCCCGACACCCACGCCGAGCACGAGCACGTCGGGGTCGCCGAGCCCTTCGTCCAGCAGCTCCCCGGCCACCAGCGTTCCGTCGACCAGTCCCGCGGCGGTCGCGGGCGCCGCATAGCCGCATAGCCGCTGAGTCGCTGCAGCCCGTCGCCCGAGCTGCCGTCTGAGGCTGGCCGGCGTGCTCGCAGGGGGCAGCCCTGAAAGACTGGCCGGGTGCCTGCCTACGACGCCTTGCTGCTCGTCTCGTTCGGCGGCCCCGAGGGACCCGACGACGTCCTCCCTTTCCTGCAGAACGTCACCCGTGGCCGCGGCATCCCCGCGGACCGGCTGGCTGAGGTCGGCGCGCACTACCAGCTGTTCGGTGGCGTGAGCCCGATCAACGAGCAGAACAGGGACTTCATCGCGGCCTGGTGCGCTGCGCTGGCCGAGGCAGGCATCGACCTGCCCGTGTACTGGGGCAACCGGAACTGGGACCCGTACCTGCCGGCGACCTTCGAGCAGATGGCGGCGGACGGCGTCCGAAGGGTGCTCGCGCTGGTCACGTCGGCCTACTCCTCCTACTCGGGCTGCCGGCAGTACCGGGAGAACCTCGCGGCGGCCGCCGGCACCGGTGAGGAGGCGATCGTCGTCGACAAGGTTCGCCAGTACTTCGACCACCCGGGCTTCGTGGAGCCGTTCATCGACGCGACGGTCGAGGCGCTCGCGGCGCTGCCGGACGGCGACCGCGACCAGGCCCACCTCGTGTTCACCACGCATTCCATCCCGACGGCGCAGGCGGATGCGAGCGGCTGCCTGGACAGCCCCGGCGGTGCCTACGTGGCCCAGCACCGCGCCACCGCTGCCCTCGTCGCTGCGGGGGTCGCCGCCGTGACCGGGCACGAGCGCCGGTGGCAGCTCGTCTTCCAGTCCCGGTCCGGGCCACCCAGCCAGCCGTGGCTCGAGCCCGACGTCGGTGACCACCTCGAGCAGCTCAAGGTGGAGGGTGCACCCGCCGCGGTGCTCGTGCCGATCGGGTTCGTGTCCGACCACCTGGAGGTCGCCTACGACCTCGACGTCCTCGCCCGCGAGACGGCCGACCGCATCGGGCTGCCGGTCAGCCGGGCAGCAACGCCAGGCACCGACCCCCGCTTCGTCGCGATGGCGGTCGACCTGGTGCGCGAGCGGCTCGCCGACGTGCCCGCAGCCGAGCGCGCCGCCCTGAGCTCGCTCGGTCCCTGGCGCGACGTGTGCCTCGCCGGCTGCTGCCCGAACCCGCGCGCCGCGGTGCCTGCCGTCGCGGGGAGTGACTGATCGTGGCGACGGTCGACGTCACCGAGCTGCTGGAGCTGGCGATGGCCGCGGCGGCCACGACGGGCCGGGTGCTCGTCGAGGAGCGACCGGTGAGCCTCGAGTACGGCACCAAGTCGACGCCCACCGACGTCGTGACGGTGATGGACACCAGGGCCGAGCGGCTGCTGGTCGAGATGATCGGGACGGCCCGCCCGGACGACGGCTTCCTCGGCGAGGAGGGCGCCGCCGAGCCGGGCAGCTCGGGCGTCCGCTGGATCATCGACCCGATCGACGGGACGGTGAACTACCTCTACGACCTCCCGGGCTGGGCGGTCAGCGTCGCGGCCGAGGTCGACGGCCAGGTCGTGGTCGGGGTCGTCGAGGTGCCGACCTACGGCGAGACCTTCGCCGCCGTGCGCGGTGCCGGGTCCACCCGCAACGGGCAACCGATCCAGGTCTCGTCGCAGGCCGTCCTCAGCCAGGCGCTGGTGGCGACGGGGTTCGGCTACGACACGCACCGGCGGGCGCGGCAGGCGCACATCCTCACCGACGTCCTGCCGCTGGTGCGCGACATCCGGCGCTACGGCGCGGCCTCGGTCGACCTGTGCGCGGTGGCCTGCGGACGCGTCGACGGCTACTACGAACGTGGGCTGGCCGCGTGGGACCTCGCCGCTGGGGGCCTGGTGGTCACCGAGGCCGGTGGGGTGGTCGAGGGCCTGCACGGTCGGGCCGCGGGTCCCGACCTCGTGATCGCTGCGGGCCCCTCGCTCTTCACCGGTCTGCACGACCTCCTCGCCCCGCACCGGCCCGACCTCGACTGAGTGCTGGCCGGCGGCCGGACCTGGACGCTGCCGCCGGGCGGTGCCAGGGTCCTGGACGTGGGTAGGTCGCGAGCCCTATCCTGACTGAACGATCAGACAGGAGACCTGACATGCCAGCACCGATCGCCCACGACCTGCTTGCGCGCGTGCTCGAGCCCTTCGGTGAGAGCCGGCTGCTCCCGCGCGCCGCGTACACCGATCCCGAGGTGTTCGCCTGGGAGCAGGAGAACTTCCTGCACAAGCAGTGGGTCTGCGTCGCCCGTGGCGAAGAGGTTGCCGAGAGCGGGGACCAGAAGGCCATCAGCGTCGGCAAGGAGAGCGTCCTGCTCGTCCGCGGCGAGGACGGCGTGGTGCGCGCGTTCGCGAACACCTGCCGCCACCGGGGGCACGAGCTCCTGCCGTGCGACTCCTCGGTGCGGAACCGCGCGATCGTGTGCCCGTACCACGCCTGGGGGTACGGCCTGGACGGCAGCCTGAAGGCAGCGCCGAACTTCCGCGGCGTGCCGGGCTTCGACGTCAAGGAGTTCCCGCTCCTCAAGATGGCCTGCGAGGAGTGGCAGGGCTACGTGTTCCTCAACGTCTCCGGGGACGCCGCGCCGCTGGCCGACCACGTCGGCGATCTCGACGGCATCCTCGCCAACTACAAGATCGCGGACCTGGTGACCAAGGACCGCCACGAGTACGTCGTCGACTCGAACTGGAAGATCCTCTCCGAGAACTACGCCGAGTGCTACCACTGCCCGTCGATCCACCCCGAGCTCTGCGCCGTCAGCCCGCCCGACAGCGGAGGCGACTACACCGGCGCCGGCTCCTGGATCGGTGGCTGGATGGAGCTCATCCCCGGCGGTCAGACGATGTCGCTCGACGGCTCCAGCCAGGGCCAGCCGATCCCGGGCCTCGACGAGGACCAGGCCAAGACGGTCGGCTACATCCAGCTCTTCCCGAACCTGCTGATCAGCGTGCACCCGGACTACGTCATGACGCACAAGCTGACCCCGCTGTCCGCGACGCAGACGCACATCGAGTGCACCTGGGCGTTCCCGCGCTCGGTCGCCGAGCAGGAGGGCTTCGACCCGGCCTACGCCGTGGACTTCTGGGACATCACGAACCGGCAGGACTGGAGCGCGTGCGAGTCGGTGCAGCGCGGCCTGACGACCGAGCGCTGGACCCCCGGGCCCATCGCCCCGATGGAGTCCACGGTCTACCGCTTCGAGACGATGGTCGCGAACGGTTACCTCGACCAGGGCCTGATCCCGCTGTCCTCCGGGCAGGAGCTGCACGCCTCCCTCGGCGGCAACGACTAGCTCGGCAGCGGCCAACTCTGCAGTGGCCAACTCGGCAGCGGCCAACCCGGCACCAGCGAGAGCGGCAGCAGCTAGACGAGCGCGCGGACGCCGCGCTTGTCCAGCTGCGCTGCGATGATCAGGCGCTGCACCTCCGAGGTGCCCTCCCAGATGCGCTCGACGCGGAGCTCGCGGTACATCCGCTCGGCGACGTTCTCGCGCATGTACCCCCGCCCGCCGAAGATCTGCACCGCGCGGTCGGCCACCCGGTTCGCCATCTCGGAGACGTAGAGCTTGATCATCGAGCACTGCGCGTGCTGGGTCTTGACGTCCAGCCCCTCGTCGATGCCGCGGGCCACCGCGTAGGTCATGGCGCGGGCGGCGAACAGCTCGGTCACCGAGTCGGCGAGCATGGCTGCGATGAGCTGGAACTCGATGATCGGCTGGCCCTGCACGATGCGCTGCTGCGCGAACGTCGTGGCCTCGTCGACGAGCCGCTCGGCCGCTCCCAGGCACCGCGCCGCGATCATCAGGCGCTCGTAGCGGAACCACTCGTAGGCGAACGACATGCCGCCGCCCTCCTCGCCGACGAGCTGGTCGGCCGGCACCCTGACGTCCTCGAAGGCGACGATCGGGTGGTGGTGGTTGAAGGTGTGCGAGTACTCGGGCGTGCGCACCACGCGGACCCCCGGGTGCGGGAGGTCCAGCACGAACATCGCGTGCTCGCCGGCGTGCTCACCCTCGGTGAGCTTGGCCTGGAAGAAGCAGTACTGCGCGTCGTTGTACGACGTCACGTGCCACTTGACGCCGTTGAGGACGTAGGAGTCGCCGTCCCGCCGGGCTGTCGCGGTAAGGCCGCTGACGTCGGAGCCCGCGTCTTCCTCGGTGATGGCGTAGCACTCGCGGATGTCGCCCCGGACGGCCGGGGCGAGCCAGCGCTCCTGCTGGTAGGGGGTGGCGACCTGGGTGAACCACAGCGGTGGGGTGTGCATCTCCCAGCCGAGCGCGTTGGTGGCGCGGCCGCCCTGCTCCTGGACGAGCACCTGCTGCAGGAACGTGCAGCCGCGACCACCGAACGCGGTCGGGATGTTCGTGCTCATCAGGCCGAGCTCTTCGACCCGCTTGCGCTGCAGCGCGATGACGTCCTCAGGGAGCTCGCCGTGGTTGTGCTCGGCGGCCACCTCGTACGGGATGACCTCGTCGATGAACGTCCGAGCACGCTCCTGGATGTCCAGGTCTGCCGCCGACAAGCCGTACATGGGCGTGCTCCTTCTCCAGCTGGGCCGCGTGCTGCCGCGCCTGTCCCGACATATTGACTGAACGTTCAGTCTATGTCACGGTCCTCTTCGAGAGCCAGTGCCGCGAACCCCCGAGGAGCCTTCATGACGTCCGCGATCCAGTCCGTCCTGCACCAGGTCCAGGTCGACGTCGGCGGCGAGTTCATGGAGGACGCCGGCTGGACCTGGTTCACCACGTTCGGCGATCCCGTGAAGGAGTACGAGGCCATTCGCTCGGGCGCGTCTGTCTGGGACGTCTACGCCCTGCAGAAGTGGGACGTCCGCGGTGCGGGTGCGCAGCAGGCCATCCAGCGGACCTTCGCGAACAACCTCGGCACGCTGGCGGTCGGCCAGGTGAAGTACGGCCCGTTCGTCGACGAGTCCGGGCTGATGACCGATGACGGCACCGTCTACAAGCACGCGGACGACCACTTCTGGGTGATGACGAACGGTACGAACTACGACGAGACGTTCGCCGCCGCCAACCCTGGGTCGGACGTCACGGTCGTCAACCGGACGCTGGAGATGCCGGTGCTCTCGGTGCAGGGGCCAGGCTCACGCGAGCTCGTCCAGGGCCTGACCGACTACGACGTGTCGTCGCTGCGGTACTTCCGCTTCGCGACCGAGAAGGTGACCGTCGCGGGGATCGAGGTCTGGTTGCTGCGCACCGGATTCTCCGGCGAGCTCGGGTTCGAGCTGATCCCCGCCGCCGGCGACGCGGTCGCGCTGTGGCGGGCCCTGACGGCCGCTGGTGCCGTGCCGATCGGCCTGGACGCCGTCGAGCTCGCGCGGGTCGAGGCCGGGCTCATCATCGTCGGCGTCGACTACGCGCCGGGGGAGACCTCGCCGCTGGACCTCTCGCTCGACAAGACGATCGCGCTCGGCGACGACGTCGACTACGTCGGCAAGGCCGCGCTCGTCGCGGCGGCCGCGGCACCGGCGAACCGGTTCAAGACGCTGCGCATCGCCGGCGGGACGGTGCCCGAGTACGGCGCCGAGGTGCTGCTCGACGGGACCGCGGTCGGCGTCTTGACCAGCCCGATCGACAGCCCGAGGTTCGGCGTCATCGGCCTGGCCATCCTGCGGTCCGACCTCGCCGAGAACGGCCAGCTCGTGGACGTGGTGGTCGGCGATGGCACTGCCAGCGCGACGGTGGACGACCTCTCGATCCACGACCCCGAGAAGAAGAAGGCCCGCAGCTAGACCAGTCCGACCTCGGGCCGGCCGCGCGTCAGGCTCGCGGGACGACCAGCGCGTCCACCGCGACCGCTCCGGCCGGCCCGCAGACGAGCGGGTTCACGTCCAGCCCGTCGAGCGCGTCGCCGAGCTCGAGCGCGAGCACCCCGAGCGCGACGACGGCCTTGGCCACGGCGCCCAGGTCGCACGCCGGTCGGCCGCGAACGCCGTCGAGGAGGGGGCGGACCGCGAGGCGGTCCAGCATGGCCAGCACGCGGCCCGGGTCGAGCGGGGGGAACGCCAGCGCCCGGTCGGCCATGACCTCGACGAGAACGCCACCGGCCGCCACCAGCACCAGCGGGCCCAGCTGGGCGTCGCGGACGACCCCGAGCGCGAGCTCGACACCTGGCTCGGCCATGGCCGACACCGACACCAGCGGGCCGAGCCTGCTCGCGACGTCCGCGTAGGCCGTGGCCAGGGCCTCGTCGTCGCCGATGCCGAGCCTGACACCACCCTGGTCGGACTTGTGGGCGACGTCGACGTTGTCGGTCTTCAGCACCACCGGGTACCCCAGTCGACGTGCCGCGGCCGTCGCCTCGGCCGCTGAGGACGCGGCCGCGATCGGGACCACCGGAACCCCATAGGACGCCAACAGCTCCATGGACTCGACCGCGGTGAGCGGGCCACCGCCCAGCCGTGCCACCCAGTGATCGCGCCGATCGGTGTCGACGGCCGGGGCGGCCACCTCCGGGCGTGCACGCAGCTCACGCAGGTGGAGCAGGTGCCCGATCGCCTTGAGCCCTGACCGGGTTCCCTCCAGGACGGGGACCCCGGCTTCGCGCAGCTGGTGGGCCGACGGCGCGTCCACGGAGCTGTGCGCGTTGCTGAGGACCACCACGGGCTTGCTCGTCGAGGCCGCGACGTCGACCACCGCCTGCAGGTAGGACGGGTCGCCGTCGTGCTCGACGACCAGGTCCACGCCCAGCGCCGCGACGGCGACCCCTGGATCGTCGACCATCGCGGACAGCGTGCTCGTGAACAGCGTGCGGGTGTCCGAGCCCGTGCCCCAGACGTCGAGCGGGTTGCCAGGCTCCAGCCCAGGGTCGAGATCGCCGGCCAGCCGATCGAGGGTCGCGGGCTGCAGCACGGCCCAGGGCACGGCGACGTCGTCGGCGATGTCGACGACCAGCGCGCGCTCGGCCCCGGAGTCGTGGATGCTCGCGAACGCGCCGCCCGCCGCCCGCCGGCCGGTCGCCAGCAGCTCGACGGTGTCGCACAGCTCGTCGAGGTCGTCGACCCGCAGCACGTCGTAGGCGTCGAAGAGCGCTTCGTAGGCGCCGTCCTCGCCGGCCAGCGCCCCTGAGTGCGCTGTCACCAGGGCGGCGGACCGGCTCGACCGGCCGACCTTCAACGCCACCACCGGGACGTCCTGGGCGGCGGCACGCGCCAGCGCCGAGCGCAGCCTCTCCGGGTCGCGAGCGGTCTCCATGAGGACCGCGATCACCTTGGTCGTCGGCTGGTCCAGCGAGTAGTGCAGGTAGTCGCCGAGCGTGGTGACGAACTCCTGGCCGGTCGAGACGACCAGGTTGAAGCCGATCTGCCGGGTGTTGCGCAGCAAGGCCGAGAACGCCGATCCGGAGGCGGACAGGAAGGTGACCGGCCCGAGCGGGGGAGTGGCGGCCTCGGAGAAGCCGAGGGCGCGCACCCCGTGGTCGAGGTTCCAGAAGCCCATCCCGTTGCCGCCGCACACGGCCATCCCGGCCTCGCGCACGATCGACGAGAGCCGTTGGGTGAGCGGCACGAGCCCGTCGTTCGAGCTGCCGAAGCCGCTCGCGTAGATCGCAGCGGACCGCACCCCGGCCTTGGCCGCGAGCGCCCAGCTGCTCCTCGAGCGCGGCGTTCGGGACGCCCAGCATGACGAGGTCGACGGGCTCGGTCAGGGCTGCCAGCGACGGCAGGCACGGCCGGCCGAGGAGCTCGGTGTACCGCGGGTTGACCGGGATGACTGTGATCGCCGGGTCGCCGGCCGCGGCCTCGGCGAGCAGCTGCTGGCCGAACGAGCCGGGTCGGCCACTGGCACCGACCACCGCCACCGTGCGCGCCTCGAGCATGGCGCGCACGGCCGCGGTCGGGTCGTCCGAGCGGGGCCCCGCTGGGACCCCCTGGCTCACTTCTTGATCCGCAGCTTGCGCTTGCGCTCGTCAGACTTGCGGTCGGCCAGCGCTGCCTTGGCGGCCTGCCAGCCGGGGATGCTGCACACGCCGCCACCCGCGTGGGTGGCCGAGCTGGCGTTGTACAGCCCCTCGATCGGCGTGCGGTAGTCCGCGTAGCCGGGCGCCGGGCGCATGTGGAAGAGCTGCTCGAGCGAGAGCTCGCCGTGGAAGATGTTGCCGCCGATGAGGCCGTACTCGTGCTCCATCTCGTACGGGCCCACGACGTCGCGGTGCAGGATGGAGTCCTTGAAGCCCGGCGCGACCTCGTCGTAGCAGTCGACCATGCGGTCCGCGTAGGCCTCGAGCTCGTCCTTGTGCGGCTCGTCCGCCCACTCCTTCGGCACCCACTGGGTGAACAGGGACATGATGTGCGTCCCCGCCGGCGAGAGCGTGTCGTCGAAGGTCGTCGGGATCACGCTGTCCGAGAACGGCCGCAGCGCGCCGCGGCCCTCGCGGGCGTCCTGGAACGCCTGCTCGATGTACTTGACCGACGGCGCCATCTCGACCGAGCCGGTGTGGTGCGACTGCTGGTTGTGCCCGGGGTCGGCGGTGAAGCTGGGGAGCTCGGACAGCGCCAGGTTGATCTTGACGACGCCGCTGCGGCTCTTCCAGTGCTGGATGTCGGTGACGAAGCTGTCCGGCAGGTCGGCGGCGTCGATCTGGTCCAGGAACGCGGTCTTCGGGTGCAGCGAGGTCACCACGATCGGCGCGTGGATCTCGTCACCGTTCTCCAGCGCGACGCCGACCACGGCGCCGTTGCGGACCAGGGTGTGCGCGACCCTGGCGTTCGTCCGGACCTCGGCGCCGAACTCCTCGGCGGAGCGACGGATCGCGTCGGGAACCGCGCCCATGCCGCCGCGCGGGTAGCCCCAGCTGCCGAGGTGCCCGTCGCCGACGTCACCGATCGAGTGGTGGGCCATGACGTAGGCGGTGCCGGGCTCCTCGGGACCGGCCCAGGTGCCGATCACGCCGTTGATCGCCAGCGCGGCCTTGACCTGCGGCGACTCGAACCAGTCGTCCAGCAGGTCGGAGATGCTCATGGCGAACAGCCGGGTGATGTCGCCGACCGTGCGGGTGTCGAGGTTGCGGTTCTGCCAGGTGAGCTTGGCCAGCTTGTTGAGATCACGCGGGTTCTTGGAGCCGATGTTCGGCGGGACCTGCAGCAGCATCGGGCCGAGGACGTCGGCGAGACCAGCGAGCCACGCGTCCCACTTCGGCATGGTCTCGGCGTCCTTCTTGGACCACTTCGCGATCTCCTCGTAGTTCCGCTTGGCGTCGTCCGCGAAGATCTGGATCGAGCCGCCCTCGGGGAACGCCTGGTAATACGGGCCCATCGGGTAGACCTTGTAGCCGTGGCGCTCGAGGTTGAGCTCCTTGATCACGGTGGGCGGGAGCAGGCTCATGACATACGACAGCCGGGTCACCTTGAACTCGGGGGCCTCGGGCCAGGGGCTGTCGGTGGTCGCCGCGCCACCGGTCTTGTGGCGCCCCTCGAGGATCACCGTCTTCGCTCCGGAGCGAGCGAGGTACGCGCCTGCGGTGAGCCCGTTGTGGCCTCCGCCGACCACGATCGCGTCGTAGGTCTGTGCCATGGAACACTTCCCTCTCTTTGGCTCTGCGCCAGGCCCGGTGCCGTCGCGCGGCTGGGATCGAGTGGTTTGACTGAACGTTCAGTCTAAGTACCTGTTAGGCTTCTGAGCAAGGCCCTGGGCCGGCACGTCGCAGCGTTCAGCGTGCGGCGCGTCGCATCCGACGCTCGGGGTAGTCGACCGCAAGGATGTGGCCGTGAGCGAGCGAGAGCCCGTCGACGACCGGCGCGAGCAGATGCTCCGAGCAGCCGTCGAGGTGATAGGCGAGCGCGGCTTTGCCGACACCCGTATCGCTGACGTCGGCAAGCGCGTCGGCGCGAGCTCGGCCCTGGTCATCTACTACTTCGGGACCAAGGACCACCTCCTCACCGAGGCGCTGCGCTACTCCG
Source organism: uncultured Actinomycetota bacterium (assembly GCA_963819215.1). Taxonomy (GTDB): domain Bacteria; phylum Actinomycetota; class Actinomycetes; order Prado026; family Prado026; genus CAWFVK01. The sequence continues at coordinate 52,276 of CAWFVK010000005.1, forward strand.
AGGACCTCTTCTACGCCGAGGTCGCGGCCCGGCTCGCGCAGATCGCCGCAGCCAAGGACAAGCTCGCCGATCTCGTCCGCTACAGCTGCTCGGACCAGCGGGGCGGCCCCGGCGGCTCGTGGACCTTGTGGCTCGACCTCTGGGCGCAGGCGATCCGGCACCCTGACGTGGCGCGCGACCGCGAGCAGCTTGACGGCCGCTGGCGCGACCAGATCGTGGACATCGTCAAGCACGGTCAGGAGAGCGGGGAGTTCGTCGAGATCGACGCCCAGCGCTTCGCGGTCATGTTCATCGCCCTGCTCGACGGCCTGGTCGTGCAGCTGGTCCTCGGCGACAGCCAGATCACCGAGGAGCTCGCGATCGACATCTGCCTGACGGTGGCTGCCCGCGAGCTCGGGTTCGAGCTCGCCACCGTCCACCGCTGAGCAGCGGCCCAGCTTCAGGCCGCGAGCGGGCTCAGGCCCACATCAGGCTCGGGCCCACAGCAGGGTCAGGCCAGCAGCAGGCTCAGGCCGGGAGCAGCCGCAGGGCGTCGGTGGGCAGGTGGACCGAGACCGGTGTCCCCGTCTCCCACGCCACCGTGCTACCCGTGTTGGGCACCATCACCTGGACGGTCTCGCCCGCAGCCAGCCGCACGATGACCTGCGTCGTCGAGCCGAGGTAGACCAGGCGCTCGACCATGCCGGGCATCTTGTTCGCCCCGGTGTCGCCGTGCGCGCCGAGCTGGATGCGCTCCGGGCGCAGGACCGCCTTGCACGGACCGATCTCGCTGACCTCGCCGTTGTTCGAGCGCAGCGTGAACTCGCCGAGCCGAACGGCCAGGCAGTCACCGTCCGGCCCGACGACCTCGACGTCGAGCAGGTTCGACACCCCGAGGAAGTCGGCGACGTAGGCCGTGGCCGGCTCCTGGTACACGTCCGCGGGTGAGCCGATCTGCTCGATCTTGCCGTTGGCCATGACCGCGAGGCGGTCGGACATCGTGAGCGCCTCCTCCTGGTCGTGGGTGACGTAGATGAAGGTGATCCCCACGCGCTCCTGCAGCGCCTTCAGCTCGATCTGCAGGGTCTTGCGGAGCTTGGCGTCGAGCGCTCCGAGGGGCTCGTCGAGCAGCAGCACCTTCGGGCCGAGCACCAGTGCGCGGGCGAGGGCCACCCGCTGCTGCTGGCCACCGGAGAGGTTGAGCGGCTTGCTGTGCGACTTGTCCTGCATCTGGACCATGGCCAGCGCGTCGTTGACGCGCTGCTTCACCTCGGCCTTGGTGGCCGAGACGTACTTCAGGCCGAAGGCGACGTTGTCCCAGACGGTCATGAACGGGAAGAGCGCGTAGCTCTGGAAGACGGTGTTGACCGGGCGCTTGTGCGGCGAGGTGTGGGCGACGTCGACGCCGTCGAGCAGGATGCTGCCGGCGGTCGGCTCCTCGAAGCCCGCGATCATCCGCAACGTGGTGGTCTTCCCGCAGCCGGACGGTCCGAGGAGCGAGAAGAACTCGCCGCCGGCGACCTCGAGGTCGATGCCGCGCACCGCCTGGAACTCGCCGAACGACTTCTCCAGCCCGACCAGTCGGACTTCGCCACCGGACATCTGGTTCCTCGGATCGGCTCAGGGGAGCGATGCTCCCGATGGGGCGAGGCTCTCATACTGTGGCTGGCAACCGGGCCCTGGTTGCGACATGGTTGCAATCACCGGCCAAGGCCTTGACTGAACGTTCAGTCTATGCGACGTTCCGTTCGTTCGGCAACGACGCCGGCGCCACCCGCACGCCCGTGCAGAGACCACCCAAGGAGCCGGCCTTGACCGACGACAGCAGCCGATCCAGCAAGGGCATGAGCCGCCGCGCGTTCCTCGGCAGGTCGGCCGCGGCCGCCGTCGCCTTCCCGACCATGGCGGCGTTCCTCGACGCGTGCTCGAAGGCCGGCTCGGCCGCCCCGATCGCCACCTTCGCCAACGCGAGCCCGGCGCACCCCAAGACGTGGGACATCCCGTCGGACAACAAGGCGATCGCCTCGGGCCTCACGCCCGAGAAGGACGCGACGATCAACATCTACACCTACACGGACTACATCGACCCTGCGGCGCTGAAGTCGTTCGAGGCCAAGTACAAGCAGTACAACGTCAAGGTCGGCGTCACGACGTTCGAGGACACCACCGAGGCGATCACCAAGATCAACGCGGGAACCGTCGTCGCGGACATCTACAACCCCAGCTACGACCAGATGTTCAAGATGGTGACGGCCAAGCTCATCGCGCCGCTCAACCACTCCTACATCCCCAACATCTCCAACGTGTGGTCCAGCTTCACGAACCCCTGGTACGACCAGGAATGGCGCTACACGACGCCGTACACCGTGTACACGACCGGTGTCTCGTGGCGGACCGACAAGGTGACGGCCGACATCCCGTCGATGAAGAACCCGTGGGACGTCATGTGGGACACGACGTACGCCAAGCGGACCTCGATGCTGGACGACTACCGCACGGCCATGGGCCTGGTGTGCATGCGCAACGGCATCAGCATGAACACCACCAGCGCCAAGGACCTCCAGACCATCTCGAACCAGCTCACGCTGATGAACAAGACGATGGGCCCGAAGGTCAACGTCACCGACTACCAGGACCTCCCCACCGGGGCCGTCGACCTCTGTCAGGCGTGGTCGGGCGACGTCGTCAACATGCTGTCGTACCTGCCGCAGGGCGTGAGCGGCGACATCCTGCGGTACTGGGTGCCGCCGAACGGCACCGGCCCGATCGACAACGACCTGCTGGTGCTGCTGAAGATGTCGAAGAACCCGGTGATGGCGCACCTGTTCCTCAACCACATGATGGAGCTGGACGTCGCGAAGGGGAACTTCGCGGCGATCGGCTACCAGCCGCCCCAGACGGCGATCACGCCGAGCACGCTCGTCTCCGACGGCACCATCCCGCAGAACCTCGCGTCGTGCGTGGTCCTGGAGAGCCAGTTCAAGACCGGCGCGAACATCCTTGAGCTCTCGCCGGCCGACGACGCCAACTGGCAGAAGGTGTGGCAGCAGTTCAAGGCTGGCGCCTGATGGCGGGAAGGTCCCGCGGAAAGCGACTGCTCTGGCCGGCCCTCGCCGCGCCGGGCATCCTGTGGCTCGCCCTGCTCTTCGTCATCCCGCTGTACGTCGTCCTGGCGCTCGCGTTCGGCACGCTCGACCCGATCTTCCGCACGCCGGTGCCGGTCTGGAACCCGTTGCAGTGGGACCCCTCCCAGGCGCAGGACGTCCTCAGCCACATCTTCGGCTCGGACGGCATCTTCGGCCCGGCGATCGTCCGGACGTTCGTGTTCGTCATCGTCGCCAGCATCGGCTGCCTGGCGATCTCCTACCCCGTCGCCTACTTCGTCTCGCGCTTCGGCGGCAAGCGTCGCGGCCTGCTGCTGGTGCTGCTGATCGCGCCGTTCTGGATCAGCTACATGATGCGGATGCTGGCCTGGGTCAACCTGCTGCAGACCGACGGCCTGGTGAACAAGGCGCTCAGCCTGGGGGGGATCTTCCCGGTCAGCGTGGACTGGCTGAACGGGCGCTCGAGCACCGTCATCCTCGGCCTGATCTACGGGTACGTGCCGTACATGGTGCTGCCGCTCTACGCCGGTCTCGACCGGATCCAGCCGAGCCTGATCGAGGCCGCGCGCGACCTCGGTGCCTCCCGCTTCGACACCTTCCGCCGCGTGACGTTCCCGATGAGCAAGCCGGCCGTCGTGGCGTCCCTGCTGCTGGTGAGCCTGCCGATGGTCGGTGACTACTTCACCAACGACCTGCTCTCCGGATCGCCGTCGACAGCCATGTTCGGCAACCTGATCAACAGCGCGATCCAGGTGCCGACGGAGATCGGTGAGGGCGCGACCTTCCTGATCCTGATGTTCCTCGTGCTGCTCATACCCATGTGGTACTACGTCCGCGTCAGCGCGAGGGACGAAGGGGAGACGGTGTGAGCGCCACCCTCGCCCCGGAGCTCCCGCCGGAGGCCGTCGCGCCCCCGCCGGAGCGGTCGGGCAACCCGGTCAGCCGCTGGTGGCACAACCCCTGGCGCAAGCCACGCGTCCTCGAGGCGCTGACCTGGACGTACCTGCTGTGGTCGCTGCTCCCGGTCGCGATCGCCGTGCTGTTCTCGTTCAACGCCGGCAAGTCGCGGACGACCTGGCAGGGCTTCTCGTTCCGCTGGTACTGGGGCGACCCGGAGAACTCCGTCTGGCACAACGCCCAGCTGCACACGGCGTTGTTCCACACGCTGTTCCTGGGCGTGGTGGCGACGGCCATCACCGTCCCGCTCGGCGTGGCCTTCGCGCTCGGCCTCGACCGCTGGCACGGGCGGCTCCCGAAGGCGTGGAACTTCACCATGCTGCTGTCGTTCGTGGTCCCCGAGATCGTGCTGGGTGTCTCGCTGCTCTTCCTCGTGACCAGCGTGAAGACGCTGCCGTTCACCGACATCCCGATGCCGCTCCACAACGGGACCATCGGGCAGATCGTCGGCCTGGTGACCTTCCAGATCTCCTACCCGGTGATCATCGTGCGGGCCCGGCTGCTGACGATCGGCAAGGAGTACGAGGAGGCAGCCACCGACCTCGGGGCCTCCTCCATCGGCGCGCTGCGACGGGTGCTGATCCCGATGCTGCTGCCGGCGATCTTCGCCAGCACGGTGCTCGTGTTCGCTGACGTGATCGACGACTTCGTCATCGTGCGGGCGATGTACTCCGACGCCTCGACCGAGACGGTCGCGATCAAGATCTACAACACCGCCCGGGGTGCCCCGACGCCGGCCCTCAACGCGCTGGCCAGCATCATGCTCGCGGCTTCGGTCGTGGCGATCCTGATCGGGTACGGCGGCTATCGGTTCCTGACCCGCGGCGAGGGCAAGTCGTCGCTGGGGAGCTTCGCCGGACAGGTCTGACCTCGCTCGCAGCCAGTCATCGCTCGGTCAGTCATCAGCTCGGTCAGCTATCGCTCGGTCAGTCGATGCGGCGAAGCTCTGCGGCGTACCGCCGGCCGAGCTCCGCGTACCGGGCGGCGCTGTCCGCGTACGCACCTGGCGCGACCGAGTCCGGGGTGATGCGGGCGGGCACGCCCTTGGCCGTCGCCAGCGGCGGGACCTGGGTGCCAGGGGTGACGACCGCGCCGGCAGCTACCAACGAGCCCGCGCCGACCACGGCTCGGGCCAGCACGACCGAGCCGACCCCGATGAGGGCGCCGTCCTCGACGGTGCATCCCTCGAGGTGCGCCAGGTGCCCGACCACGCAGTCCGAGCCGATGACCGTGTCGTCGCTGCGGGACACGTGGACCACCACGCCGTCCTGGATCGAGGTGCGTTCGCCGACCTCGATCCGCCCGGTGTCGCCCCGCAGCACCGCGCCCGGCCACACCGACGACCCCGCACCGATGATGACCTGCCCGATGATCACGCAGTCGGGATGCAGGTAGACGTCAGCGGCGATCTGCGGGACGTGTTCGCCCAGCGCATAGAGGGGCACGACGGCCTCCGTCCGTGAGTTGAAGAAGCACCCCGCCGCATGCTCCGGGAGGGGGCGTATGGCAAGGTTCGGGTCCCCTACCGTCCCACCCGGCGAGCCGACAAGACACGGGGGTCCGTCCCGGGAGAGAATCCCGGCTCCGAACCGGGCACAAAACGACGGTGCGGGACGTTCCGCTTCCGTCATCCACCTGCACCGTTGATCTCTTCACCTGAAACCGACGGCACCACGACCCCACGGAGGGTTCTCCAGTGGCCACCGATTACGACACCCCACGCAAGACCGACGACGAGCTCGCCGAGGACAGCCTCGAAGAGCTCAAGGCCCGCCGGGTCGATGCCTCGTCCAGCTCCGTCGATGCCGACGAGGCGGAGGCCGCCGAGAGCTTCGAGCTCCCGGGCGCCGACCTGTCCAACGAAGAGCTCTCCGTCCAGGTGCTTCCACGCCAGGCGGACGAGTTCACCTGCACGCGCTGCTTCCTGGTCCACCACCGCAGCCAGCTAGCCAAAGAGGTCGGCGGTCAGCCTGTCTGCAAGGAGTGCGCGGCCTGAGACCAAGCAGCACCAACGGGTTCGGCGGCCGGACCGCTCCCGGGCGATGCAGCCCGGCGCGGCCCGCCCGCCGATGACAGGCAGGCGGTGACACCATCGCAGAGGACCCTCCGGAGTGGCCGGAGCCGTTGACCGACGTCCCGACCGGTGCCGACGACCCCGCTGCTTCCGTCGGAGCGCCGGGGCGCCGTCCGGACGTCTCGACGCTGCTGGCCCGCATCGCCGGGCGATCTCCCAAGGGAGCCACCCACGGGCCGGACGAGAACGCCCCGCTGCCGCCCGCGGACGAGATCATCAGGGACACCGGCTACGGCCGACTGCTCGCCCAGCTCGCCTGGGCTCTTGCCGTGTCGGCCCGCAAGGCCGGTGCCGCCGCCTTGACCAGCGGCCGTTGGCTGGCTGACGTCCTGGTCGACGCCGCGCCGCACCTGCCCGTCAGGGACCTCGCGACCCTGCAGCGCCACTACCACGGCCTCGAGGGCGAGGAGCTCGCCGACGCCCTCGTCCGGAACGCCGTGCTCGCGACTTCCAGCGTCGGCGTCGGCGGCGGCGCGCTGAGCGCGGTCAAGTGGGCCGCGCCGGTCACCCTGGTGACCATCCCCCTCCAGCTCGCCGTCGAGACCATGTCGGTCGCGGCCATCGAGATCAAGCTCGTCGCGGAGCTCCATGAGGTGTACGGCGTGACGGTGCCGGGCACCGGGAGCCAGCGGGGGACGGCCTTCGCGCTGGCGTGGGCGAACCGCCGCGGGATCAACCCGCTCGAGCCCGCGACGCTCACCGTCGCTTTCGGCACGCTCGCCCGGCAACGCGTGCAGCGCCGTCTCGTGGGCAAGCTGGGGCGCAACGTCGGGACTTTGGCGCCGCTCATGGCCGGCGCCGCGTACGGCGCGTACAGCAACCGCCGGCAGACCCTGCAGCTCGCCGATCAGCTGCGGCTGGACCTGCGGCGCAAGCGCGCGCTCACCGGCGGGGCGACCGGTGCCGCGCTGGCCCTGGTGACCGGCACCCAGGCTCGGCTCAAGCCTCTGCTTCGTCGTCGTTCGAAGAGCTGACCGAGCGCATCACCCGACGGGTCACCAGCAGCCGCGCGGCACCCATGGCTGCGGCGGACAGCACGGCGAAGGTCACGGCGTCCTTGGTGCTCACGTGAGGATCGGCGGGGTCCTCGGGAGGGCGCTTGCCGGTGGCGGCGACCCAGGTCATCTGGATGATCTTGCGCGCGACAGCAGCAGCGGCGAGGCCCCCGACGATGACCAGCACCTGCTGAGCCGGGCTCACGCTCCCGGATTCTGCCTTTGCCATTGCACGCTCCTGGTCGACGACTTGCTGCTCGGCTGGCCCTCAGCCTGCCCTATCGGAGGGCGGCGCGTCATTCTGCACCTGATCTTCGGGGCGCGCCTCGCTGAGCGCGCGGGCCAGGGCAGCCGGGCGAGCGGTCGTGACGTACCAGTAGGGCGTGGGGTCGGCGTGATCGGTGACGTCCACGCGCACAGCCGTCGGCACCCAGGAGCGGATGAGCAGGTAGGCCCTGGCGTCCGCGCCCGTCCCGCGCAGCGTGGCGGCCGCGGCGGCGTCCAGCGGGGTGACCGACCCGACGAACCGCAACGGGAGCCGTGCGCGCCCTGCCCGCAGCTCGTGCGAGCTGACCTCGACGACGGACGCGGCCCGGAGCAGCACCCAGGCTGAGAGGCCCTCCAGGACGACGAAGGTGGCGATCCCGGCAGGCAGGCCCAGCGGCACGCCGAGCGCGATCCCGACGGTCACCACGAACACCGTGATCACGACCCAGAGCCAGGCTGGCGGCCAGAGCCGCTCATGGAAGGTGACGGCTGCTGGATGCTCCACGCGCACCAGCGTCCCACCTCCGGCCACCGCCGCGAACGGCGGCCACCTGGACGAGTCCCCGCGCCGGCAGTCGGGGGAACGGCTGTCAGCGCGAGCGCAGTAGGGTCGCACCCGTGATGGTGGACGTGCTGATCAGGCGGTTGGACGACGGGATCGAGCTCCCGGGCTACGCGCACCCAGGCGACGCCGGGGCCGACCTGCGGACGACGACGGACGCGACCCTCGAACCCGGCGAACGAGCCCTGCTCCCCACCGGGATCGCGATCGCGCTCCCGGACGGCTACGCCGCCTTCGTGCACCCGCGGTCGGGCCTGGCCGCCCGCTACGGCGTCAGCCTGGTGAACGCCCCCGGCACGGTGGACGCCGGCTACCGCGGTGAGATCATGGTGAGCGTCATCAACCTGGACCCACGGCAACGCGTCGTCTTCCACCGTGGCGACCGCATCGCCCAGCTCGTGGTCCAGCCGGTCGCGAAGGCCCGCTTCCACGAGGTCGAGACGTTGCCGGGCTCGGCCCGCGCCGATGGCGGCTTCGGCTCCACGGGCGGTACGGCCCAGCTAGCAGCAGGAGGGGAGTGAGCGTGTTCCGACGCAAGAAGGGGCCGCAGGAGCACGACGGCGAGCCTGTCGAGCAGCAGGACGTCGACGAGCAGGACGTCGACGAGCTCGACGTCGACGAGCTCGACGAGGACGCCCCACCGACGCCACCTCGGCGGCCGACCGGTCCGTGGGACGTCGACGACGTCCCCGACGACGGCATCGTCCGGCTCGACGTCGGCGCGCTCCGGGTGCCGGGCGTCGACGGCATGGAGATCCAGGTCAACCTCGACGAAGCCAGCGGTGCGGTGATCGCCGTCACGGTCGTCTCGGAGGGGTCGGCGCTGCAGCTCCAGCCCTTCGCGGCTCCCCGCAACGAGGGGATCTGGGACGACGTCAGGCGGGAGCTCGCCGCCCAGATCACCAAGGACGGCGGCCTGGCGGACCTCGGCGAGGACGACCTCGGCCGCTTCGTCGCGGCGCAGCTCCCGTTCCCTCAGCCAGGGGGAACCACCGCGCTGTCGGCCGTCCGGTTCCTGGGTGTCGACGGGCCTCGCTGGTTCCTGCGCGCGGTGCTCTCCGGGCCGGCCGCCGCTGACGCCGCACTGGCAGGACCGCTGCGCGAGGTGTTCACCGGGACCGTCGTCGTCCGAGGTGCCGATCCGCACGCGCCCCGCGAGCCGTTGCCGCTCCACCTCCCCGACACCGTCCCTGTCCCCGAGCAGGAGGACGGCCGCCCGCCGCTCGAGTTCGGCGGGGGACCGCAGATCACCGAGATCCACTGAGGCGCCGCGCGGCAGTCTCCTGAGACTCAGCGTCAAGCCGCACCCAGAATCACCCCCGCAGGTGGCACCGGTTCCTGCCCGCACGGTTAGCCTTGACGCATGAGTGACATCGCCGGCGTCGACACCCCTCGGCGCGGCCTGCTGCGCCGGACCATCGACCGCGTGACCTCGACCAGCGCCGACATCGACGCCAAGGAGCTCCACGCGGACGCCCTCGACCTCGGCTCGACGCCGGTCAAGTCCTGCGTGCCGGGTGGACGCACCGACGTCTCAGGCACGATCAGGGCGCTCACGCTCCGCCCCGTCGGTGGTGTGCCGGCGCTCGAGGCCGAGCTCTTCGACGGCACGGGCGTGCTCGTGCTGGTCTGGCTCGGGCGTCGTCGGATCAAGGGCATCGAGGCGGGGCGTGACCTCACGGTCCACGGCCGTATCACGCTCCAGTCGGGGCGGATGGTCATGTACAACCCCGCCTACGAGCTGCGGGCGTGACCTCGCAGGGCGACCAGCCGGAGTCTGTCGCTGCCGCCCTCACCCGCCAGGACGCCGAACGGGAGTCGATCAAGGACCTCGAGTGGGACCTCGGGGAGGCGATCGGTGGCGTCCGCGGCATCATCGACTCCGCCCTGGCCTCGACCGTCTTCATCCTCGTGTACACCCTCGGTGGGCGACGCCTGACTCTGGCGCTGGTCGCCGCGCTCGGGTCAACCGTGCTGCTGCTCGTGGTGCGGCTGATCAGGCGCGAACCGCTCCGTCAGGCGCTGTCGGGAGTCTTCGGCGTCGCCATCTCGGCGCTGATCGCCAGCCTCACCGGGCGCGCCGCCAACTTCTTCGTGCTCGGCATCATCATCCAGATCGCCTACGCCCTCGCCTACCTGGTCTCGCTCGCGATCCGCTGGCCGCTCCTCGGGGTCATGCTCGGCCCAGTCACCGGGGAAGGCATGGCCTGGCACGGCGATCCGCCCCGTCGGCGTGCGTACTGGTGGGCGAGCTGGATCTGGTTCTTCGTGTTCGTGCTCCGCACGGCGGTGCAGCTGCCGCTCTACATGCGCAACGAGGTCGTGAAGCTGGGGCTGGTGAAGATCGCGATGGGCTGGCCGTTGTTCGCGGTCGCAGGCCTGGCGTCGTGGTTGATCCTGCGACGGGTCCCGCCGACGCTGCCGCCCGAGGCTGAGCCGGCGTCCGACGCTGAGCCCGCTCCGGCGCCTGAGCCCGAGAGGAGCCGGCGCAAGGCTCGACGGACGAGGCGGATCCCGCCGAGCTCAGCCCTGGTTCGGGCTGAGCATCTCCTGGAGGGCTTCCTCGGCGTCGCTGGCCGCGACGAAGAGCAGCTCGTCGCCGGCCTCGATCGGGTCGTCGCCGCTCGGAGCGATCACCCGGCCGTCGCGCAGGATCGCGACGAGCGACACGTCAGCGGGCCAGCGGACGTCGCCGACGCGGTCGCCGACGTAGGGGCACGACGCCGGCAGCGTGACCTCGACGAGGTTCGCGTTCCCCTGCCGGAAGGTGAACAGGCGCACGAGGTCGCCGACGCTCACGGCCTCCTCGACGAGGGCGGACAGCATCCGGGGGGTGGAGACCGCGACGTCGACGCCCCAGGCCTCGTTGAACATCCACTCGTTCTGCGGGTGGTTCACCCTGGCGACCACGCGCGGGACGCCGTACTCGGTCTTCGCCAGCAGCGAGACGACCAGGTTGACCTTGTCGTCGCCGGTCGCCGCGATGACGACCTGGCAGCTCGGCGAGGTCGGCCTTCTCGAGCACGGCGAGCTCGCAGGCGTCGGCGATGAGCCACTGCGCTCCGGGGATGCTCTCAGGACGGACGGCGGAGGGGTCCTTGTCGATCAGCATGACCTCGTGGCCGTTCTCGGTGAGCTCGGCCGCGATCGACCGCCCGACCTTGCCCGCCCCGGCGATGGCGACGCGCATCAGCTCTCCTCGCCGGTCGGAGGGGACCCGAGGATCTGCTCGACCCCGGCCAGGTCGACGTCGCGCACGACGACGTGGAGCAGGTCGCCCTCCTGGAACATCGCGCCCGGCTTGGGGATCACGCCCTCGCCGAGCCTGGTGACGAACGCGACGCGGGCCGGGGTGTCGACCTCGATCCGGCCGAGCGTGCTGCCGATCCAGCCTGGGTCGACGTGGACCTCGGCGAGCCGGATCGTCCCGCTGGAGTCGGACCACTCGGCCTCGGCGCCCTGGGGGAGGAGCCGGCGCATCATCTGGTCGGAGGTCCAGCGGACGGTGGCGACGGTCGAGATGCCCAGGCGCTGGTAGACCTCGGCCCGGCGGGGGTCGTAGATCCGGGCGACGACGTTCTCGACGCCGAAGGTCTCCCTGGCGACACGCGCGGCCACGATGTTGGAGTTGTCGCCGCTGCTGACGGCGGCGAAAGCGACGGCGTCTTCGATGCCCGCCTGAGTCAGCACCTCGCGGTCGAAACCGATCCCGGTGACGGTGCGGCCGCCGAACGAGGCGGGCAGGCGGCGGAACGCGGTGGCTTCGGTGTCGACCACGGCGACCGAGTGACCGAGGGCGTCCAGCGTCTCGGCGAGGGTCGAGCCCACGCGTCCACAACCCATGATCACGACATGCACAGCGTTAGCGTGCCACATCACCTCGGCCCCGTGCGCACAGGAGTGGCGACGGCGGCCTAGCATCGCTGCGTGGTCAACGTCGCCGGTGTCGGCAAGCGCGTCATCCTCGGCCGGGCCATGCGCTCGGACAAGCTCGGCGAGACGCTGCTCCCGAAGCGGATCGCGCTGCCGGTGTTCGCCTCCGACGCGCTCTCCTCGGTGGCCTACGCCACCCAGGAGATCCTGCTGGTGCTGGCGCTGGCCGGCACCGCGTTCCTGCACCTGACCTGGTACGCCGCGTTCGGCGTCGTCATCGTCATGCTCACCGTCGTCGCGGCCTACCGGCAGAACGTGCACGCCTATCCCAGTGGCGGCGGTGACTACGAAGTCGCGAACACCAACCTCGGCAAGCCGTTCGGGCTCGTGGTGGCTGCCGCGCTGCTGGTGGACTACGTCCTCACCGTGGCCGTGTCGACCTCGGCCGGCGTCGAGAACCTCGCCTCGACGCCGTTGTTCGAGTGGATGGCCGGCGCCCGGGTCGAGACGACCCTCGGCGTCGTCGTCTTCATCGTGCTGATGAACCTGCGCGGGATCCGTGAGTCCGGCATCGCGTTCGCCATCCCGACCTACGCGTTCATGTTCGGCATCATCGCGATGATCGGGACCGGCCTCTACGAGCTCGCCAGCGGCCAGCACCTGCAGGCGGCGACGGCGAACTACCCGATCAAGCCCGAGCTCCACAACCTCGGCACCGCGGGCATCATCTTCCTGGGGATGCGCGCGTTCTCCTCGGGCTGCACCGCGCTGACCGGCGTCGAGGCCATCAGCAACGGCGTGCCGGCGTTCCGGAAGCCCAAGTCGAAGAACGCCGCCAACACGCTGGCGCTGATGGGCGGCATCGCGCTGACGATGTTCATCGGGGTGACGTTCCTCGCCGTCAAGTTCGGCGTCCGTGTCACGGAGAACAACGCCGACCTCATCGGGTTCCACGGTGCGACGCAGGACACCGTGATCGCGCAGATCGGCAACGTGGTGTTCCACGGCGAGAACAACCTGCCGTTCTACTTCGTTCAGCTGGTCACCGCGCTGATCCTCGTGCTGGCGGCCAACACGGCGTTCAACGGCTTCCCCGTGCTGGCGTCGATCCTCGCGCAGGACCGCTACATGCCCCGGCAGATGCACAACCGTGGTGACCGGCTCGTCTTCAGCAACGGCATCGTGCTGCTCGCCGGTTTCGCCTGCCTGCTGATCTGGGCCTTCAAGGCCGACTCCACCAAGCTGATCCAGCTGTACATCGTCGGCGTGTTCGTCTCCTTCACCTGCAGCCAGGCCGGCATGGTGCGCCACTGGAACCGGCTGCTCCTCACCCAGACCGATCCCGCGGCGCGGCGCCAGACGCTGCGCCGGCGGGGCATCAGCGGCTTCGCGTTCTTCACGACCGGCTTCGTGCTGATCATCGTGCTCCTCACGAAGTTCGTGTCCGGTGCGTGGATCGCGATCGTGGCCATGACGTTCCTGTGGTTCCTGATGCGCGGCATCCACCGGCACTACGAGAACGTCGCCCGCGAGCTCGCCGTCGCCGACGACCAGCCGACCCTGCTGCCTTCGCGGGTGCACTCCATCGTGCTCGTGTCCAAGATCCACAAACCCACGCTGCAGGCGATCGCGTATGCCCGCGCGACCAGGCCGTCGACGCTCGAGGCGCTGACCGTGGCGATCGACCCGGACGAGGCTGCCGCGCTGCTCGACGAGTGGGAACGCCGCAAGATCCCGGTACCGCTCAAGATCCTCGAGTCGCCCTACCGGGAGATCACCCGCCCGGTCGTGAGCTACGTGCTGAACCTCCGCAAGGAGTCCCCGCGCGACCTCGTCACCGTGTTCGTGCCCGAGTACGTCGTGGGCAAGTGGTGGGAGCAGCTCCTGCACAACCAGAGCGCCCTGCGGCTGCGGACGAGGCTGCGCTTCGCCAACGGCGTCGTCGTGACCAGCGTGCCGTACCTCCTCGCGTCCGGGGAGGCTGTCAAGGACGCCCAGTACGCGGGCGGCGGGGCAACCACCGTGCTCAGCGTGGTCCGCCGGGCACGTACGACGACGCCGACGAACATCGATGTCGTCGACTCGACGCTGACGCCACCGGCCAGGCCCCCGCCGAGGTCGCGACGCCGGTGGCCGACCGGCTCCCGCCCGGATGACGCACCGCCTGCGCCGCTCCCCGTGAGCGCCAGCCAGCCCGTGGGCCCGATCGAGGCTGGCGCGGTGCTCGAGCTCGAGGTCGGCCCGGTCGCCCACGGGGGTCACTGCGTGGCGCGGCACCTCGGTCAGGTCGTCTTCGTCCGGCACGCGCTGCCCGGGGAGCTGGTCAGGGCCCGGGTCACCGACAGCGGTGCGAAGTTCCTGCGGGCCGACGCCGTGGAGATCCTGCGGCCGTCCGCCGACCGGGTCGAGCCGCGGTGCCCCCACGCCCGGCCGGGCGGCTGCGGCGGCTGCGACTTCCAGCATGCGAGCGCGTCCGCCCAGCGGGGGCTGAAGGCGGCGGTCGTGGCCGAGCAGCTCCAGCGGCTGGGCGGCCTGGCCTGGGATGTCGAGGTCGAGGCCCCGCCGGGCGACGGCTTCGGCTGGCGCACCCGCCTGCATCTTGCCGTCGACGCCGCGGGGAACGCCGGCCTGCACCCGCACCGCTCGCATGCAGTGCTCCCGCTGACCGACTGCCCGTTGGCGGCGGAGGTCACGAACCTGCCGGAGCTGCTGGGCCGCAGCTGGTCCGGCGTGCGTGACCTCGAGGTGGCCGCGTCGGTGACGTCGGGGGAGCGGGTCGTCCTTGCCGATGGCAAGCCACTGCGACGGAACCGGCTGACCGAGCGGGCCGGCGGTCGCAGCTGGCGCATCAGCGGCGCCGGCTTCTGGCAGGTCCACCCTGCCGCTGCTGACCTGCTCGTGGCTGCGGTGCGTGGCTTCCTGGCCCCCCGGCCCGGCGAGCACCTGCTCGACCTCTATGCCGGCGTCGGGCTGTTCGCGGGCGCGCTCGCCGTCGACCTCGCCCCGACCGGCCGGGTGGACGCGGTCGAGTCGGAGGCGACCGCGGTGCGGGACGCCCGGCGCAACCTGCACGACCTGCCCGAGGTCGCCCTGCACCACCGGACCGTGGACGCGTGGCTGCGCGACGCGGTGGCCGACCCGGCTGCCCGGTGCGACCTCGTGGTGCTCGACCCGCCGCGCACCGGTGCCGGTCGCAGCGTGGTGGAGCGCCTGGTCACGATGCAGCCGAGGGCCGTCGCCTACGTGGCCTGCGACCCAGCCTCGCTCGGCCGCGACGTGGGGACGTTCCGGTCGTTGGGGTGGGAGCTCGCCGGCCTCCGGGCGTTCGACCTCTTCCCGCAGACGCATCACGTGGAGTGCGTGGCACTGCTCCAGCCGTCCCGCGATATCTCTTGACATCGAGATACTTGACCGCGAGATAATGGACCAGCCGCTGCAGGCGTGACGGCCTGGGGCAGGATGACCACGAGACCGGTAGACGCGAGGACGAGGGAGTTCCACGGATGAGCAACCAGAGCAAGGACAGCTTCGGCAGCAAGGGCTCCCTCACGGTCGGCGACGAGAGCTACGAGATCTTCCGGGTCGCAGCCGTCGAGGGCAGCGCGCAGCTCCCGTTCAGCCTCAAGGTGCTGCTGGAGAACCTGCTGCGCACCGAGGACGGCGCCAACATCACAGCCGGTCAGATCAGCAGCCTCGGCAGCTGGGACCCGGACGCGCAGCCCGACACCGAGATCCAGTTCACCCCCGGCCGGGTGATCATGCAGGACTTCACCGGCGTGCCCTGTGTCGTCGACCTCGCGACGATGCGCGAGGCGGTGCTCGAGCTCGGCGGCCAGCCCGACAAGATCAACCCGCTCGCTCCGGCCGAGCTCGTCATCGACCACTCCGTCATCGCGGACGTGTTCGGCGGCCCTGACTCCTTCCAGATCAACACCGACATCGAGTACGGCCGCAACCGCGAGCGCTACCAGTTCCTGCGCTGGGGGCAGACCGCGTTCGACGAGTTCCGCGTCGTGCCGCCGGGTACCGGCATCGTGCACCAGGTGAACATCGAGCACCTCGCGCGGGTGGTCATGGTCAGGGAGGTCGACGGCGCCCGCCGCGCGTACCCGGACACCTGCGTCGGCACCGACTCGCACACCACGATGGTCAACGGGCTGGGCGTGCTGGGCTGGGGTGTCGGTGGTATCGAGGCCGAGGCCGCGATGCTCGGCCAGCCGGTCTCGATGCTCATCCCGCGGGTCGTCGGCTTCAAGCTCTCGGGCGTCCTGCCGGACGGCACGACGGCCACCGACCTCGTGCTCACTATCACCGAGAAGCTCCGCAAGCACGGCGTCGTCGGCAAGTTCGTCGAGTTCTACGGCGACGGGGTGGCGGCGGTCCCGCTGGCCAACCGGGCGACGATCGGCAACATGAGCCCTGAGTACGGCTCCACCTGCGCCATCTTCCCCATCGACGCCGAGACCCTGCGCTACCTGCGCCTGACCGGGCGGGACGCGCACCAGGTCGCGCTGGTGGAGGCCTACGCGAAGGAGCAGGGCCTCTGGCACGACCCCACGGACCCCGCGTTCGTCGAGCCCCGCTACAGCGAGTACCTCGAGCTCGACCTCGGCAGCGTCGTGCCGTCGATCGCCGGCCCGAAACGTCCGCAGGACCGGGTCGCGCTCACCGACGCCGGCCAGGCGTTCCGCGAGGCGCTGACCGCTTACACCGATGAGCCCGAGCGCGTCACCACCGTCACCACGCCCGAGGGCGCGAGCTACGAGCTGGGCCACGGTGCCGTGGTCATCGCCTCGATCACCTCGTGCACCAACACCTCCAACCCCTCGGTGATGATCGGCGCCGCGCTGCTCGCCAAGAAGGCCGTCGAGCGCGGGATGTCACGCAAGCCCTGGGTGAAGACGACGCTCGCCCCAGGGTCCAAGGTCGTCATGGACTACTACGACCGCGCGGGCCTCACGCCCTACCTGGACAAGCTCGGCTTCAACCTCGTCGGCTACGGCTGCGTGACCTGCATCGGCAACTCGGGTCCGTTGCCCGACGAGGTCTCGAAGGCCGTCAACGAGGCCGATCTCGCAGCCGTCAGCGTCCTGTCCGGCAACCGCAACTTCGAGGGCCGGATCCAGCCGGACGTGAAGATGAACTACCTCGCGTCGCCGCCCCTGGTCGTCGCCTACGCGCTCGCCGGGACGATGAACCTCGACCTGACGACGGACCCGCTGGGCGAGGACGAGCAGGGGCAGCCGGTCTACCTGCACGACATCTGGCCGTCCCCGCAGGAGGTCCAGGAGGTCATCGACTCGGCCGTCCGCTCGGAGATGTACACCCGTGACTATGCGGACGTCTTCGCCGGTGACGAGCGCTGGACGTCGCTGCCGACCCCGACGGGCAGCACCTTCGCCTGGGACGCCGAGTCGACCTACGTGCGCAAGCCCCCCTACTTCGACGGCATGCCGCGCGACCCGCAGCCGGTGACGGACATCGTCGGCGCGCGGGTGCTCGCCAAGCTAGGCGACTCGGTGACCACCGACCACATCTCACCGGCCGGGTCGATCAAGCCGGACAGCCCCGCGGGCCGGTACCTGAGCGATCACGGGATCGGCCGGACGGACTTCAACTCCTACGGCTCCCGCCGCGGCAACCACGAGGTCATGATCCGCGGGACTTTCGCCAACATCCGGCTCCGCAACGAGCTGGTCCCTGGGGTCGAGGGTGGCTTCACGGTCGACCTGCTCGACCCCGAGCGTCCGCAGACGACGATCTACGACGCCTCGCAGCGCTACCAGGTTGAGGGCGTGCCGCTGGTGATCCTGGCGGGCAAGGAGTACGGCTCCGGCTCGTCGCGCGACTGGGCTGCCAAGGGAACGGCCCTGCTGGGTGTGAAGGCGGTGCTCGCGGAGTCCTACGAGCGCATCCACCGGTCCAACCTGATCGGCATGGGCGTGCTGCCGCTGCAGTACCCGCAGGGGGTGACGGCGGCCACGCTCGGCCTGGTCGGGGACGAGGTGTTCGCGATCTCGGGAGTCACGGCGCTCAACGACGGCGGCATGCCCCGCGAGGTCGTGGTGACCGCGACCCGGGCGGACGGCAGCACCGTCGAGGTGCAGGCCGTGCTGCGCATCGACACCCCGGGCGAGGCGGACTACTACCGCAACGGCGGCATCCTGCAGTACGTCCTGCGCTCGCTGCTCTGACCGCGGCCGCCGGCGCTCGCCCCCGGGCGGCCGTCGGCGCGGCTGTCCGAGCATCTGGCTAAGGTTCAGCGCATGCCGCTCGTCGCCGGGGTCGACTCCTCAACGCAGTCCGTCAAGGTCCTCGTCTGCGACGCCCTCACCGGCGAGGTCGTCCGCTCCGGCCGCGCGGCCCATCCGGACGGCACCGAGGCACCCCCGGGGGCCTGGTGGGAGGCGCTGCAGACCGCTACCGACGGCCTGCTCGACGGTGTCAGCTGCCTCGCCGTCGCCGGCCAGCAGCACGGCATGGTCGCGGTCGACGCCGCCGGCACGGTGGTGCGTCCGGCGTTGCTCTGGAACGACACCCGGTCCGCCGACGCCGCACGCGACCTGATCGCCGAGCTCGGCGGCCCTGCTGCCTGGGCCGCGGCCGTCGGATCCGTCCCTGTCGCCAGCTTCACGGTCACCAAGCTGCGCTGGCTCGCCCAGCACGAGCCGGAGCTCGCCGCCAAGGTCGAGCAGGTCATGCTGCCGCACGACTGGCTGACGTGGTGGCTGGCCGGTGGCGGACGAGGGGCGGCGGTCGAGGCCACGACCGACCGCGGCGACGCCTCCGGGACGGGCTACTGGTCACCGTCGGGGGAGGCCTACCGCTCCGATCTCCTCCAGCTCGCCTTCGGGCGCGACCTCGCGGTACCCCGGGTCGCGGCGCCGGCGGAGGTCGTGGGTCGGACCTCGTCGGGGATCTCGCTGGCGGCAGGCACGGGCGACAACATGGGGGCCGCGCTCGGACCTCGGCCTCGGGCCGGGGGATGTCGTGGTGTCGCTGGGAACCTCCGGGACTGCGTTCGCGGTCACGGAGAAGGCGGTCGCCGACTCCTCGGGCACGGTGGCTGGCTTCGCGGACGCCACGGGCCGGTTCCTGCCCCTGGTCGCCACGCTCAACGCCGCGCGGGTGCTGGGCGCCGGGGCGAGCCTGCTCGGCGTGGACCTCGACTTGTTCAGCGCCCTGGCTGCCGCCGCACCTGCCGGTGCCGAGGGCCTGGTGCTGCTCCCGTACCTCGACGGTGAGCGCACTCCCAACCTCCCGGACGCCACCGGCTCTCTCAGCGGGATCAGCCGGTCCAACCTCACGCCGTCGAACCTCGCGCGCGCCTGCGTCGAGGGCATGCTCTGCGGGCTGGCTGACGCGGTGGATGCCGTCGTCGCGCTCGGGGTCGAGCCACGCCGGGTGCTGCTCATCGGGGGCGCTGCCGCGGCCCCGGCGGTCAGGGAGGTCGCGGCCGGGCTGTTCGGTGTCCCGCTCGAGGTCCCGCCGCCGGGGGAGTACGTCGCGCTCGGGGCGGCCAGGCAGGCCGCCTGGGCGATGTCCGGAGGCACGGAGCCGCCTGCATGGCCGCTCGCCGGCACGGTCACGCTGGAGCGCGACGCCACGCCGCAGGTGCGTGCGGCGTACGCGGCGGCGAGGGCCCTCGCCCACCCCGAGCTCAGGCAGCCGTGAGCGAGCCTGTCCACAGCGCCGCCAGCCGTGCGCCTGGCCGCCCTCTGTCGGGCCGCCCTCCCAGGGCCTGCATGAGCGAGCGACGGCCGGCTGCTGGACCGCCCGGCTGGCCCGCCCAGGTCCCGCCGCCTGATGCGCCCGGCTGGGAGCGCCGAGCGAGCGGCTGGTTGTTCGACCTGTGCGCGGCCGACCTGCGTGCTCACGACGTCCTCCAGCGGCAGCCGCTGGTGCTCGCCTACGTCGCGATCGGTCAGGTCGACGGCGCACTGGCAGGGCTGCGGTCGTCCCTGGCCAGCGTGCGCGCCGACCTCAAGGACTGGGTCTCACCGGAGGCGCTGGCCGAGGCCGTGGCAGCCCTGCAGCTCGAGCAGGCCAGGCTCGAAGGCGCGCGCCGGGCCGCGTTGCTGGTCGCCGAAGCGCTGCGGGGGATCAGGACCAGGCCACGGCTCTAGCCGTGCTCCGAGGGCGGACCGTAGTGCCCTGCACAGGTCGGCGTCACCGTCTCGTGAACACCACGTGACGCAATTGTTACCGGCTCAGGCCGGTGTTGCCCTTGCCGACGTGTCCTCCCCATGAATAAGTTGCGGCTCACAACATTCGTCCGAGCCAGGCGGGCGGTACCTCGCCCTGCCGGGCCGAACAGGCCGGAACTGGTTCGTCTGCACCACCGACGTGATCCATCCGCCACGAAAGGAACGGGTCTTATGCGTAAGCGTTCATTGGTTGCCGTCGCCGGTATCTCGGTGTCGGTGCTTGCCCTTGCGGCGTGTTCGAGCAGTTCGTCGGGTGGGTCGGCTGGGGGTAGTTCCTCGCCGTCTGCTTCGACGAAGACGATCGGTGTGATCTTGCCGGACACGCAGTCTTCGGCTCGTTGGGCGAACAACGACCAGCCGTTGTTGAAGTCGGCGTTTGATGCTGCTGGGGTGAAGTCGGACATCCAGAACGCGCAGGGTTCGGTGACGAACTTCGCGACGATCGCTGATCAGATGATCAATGAGAAGGTCGCGGTGCTGATCATCGTGAACTTGGACTCGGCGTCGGGTGCTGCGGTTGAGGCGAAGGCGAAGGCGGCGGGGATCCCGACGATTGACTATGACCGTTTGACGTTGGGTGGGAGCGCGGCGTACTACGTCTCGTTCGACAACGTGGCGGTGGGTACGGCGATCGGGACGAGCTTGGTGAAGTGCATGGGGGATCAGGGCAACAAGACTGGTGCGGTGATCGAGCTGGATGGGTCGCCGACGGACAACAACGCGACGTTGTTCAAGCAGGGGTATGACAAGGCGATCCGGGCTGCTGGGTACACGGTGGCTGCGGATCAGGCGGTTCCGGACTGGGACAACGTCAAGGGTGGCACGATCTTCGAGCAGCTCTATGGTGCGCACAAGAACATCGTGGGTGTCGCGTCGGCGAACGATGGTCTGGGTGGTGCGGCTGAGGCGATCTTGGCGAAGAACGGTGTTGCGGGGAAGATCCTGGTCACGGGTCAGGACGCCACGGATGCGGGTCTGCAGCGGGTGCTGCTGGGGACGCAGTGCGTGACGATCTACAAGGCGATCAAGAAGGAAGCTGACGCTGCGTCGGCGATCGCGATCGCGTTGGCCAAGGGTGACACGGCGACTGCTGATGGTCTGGCGACCGGCACCACGCATGACAGCACGGGTAACCGTGATGTGAAGTCGGCGCTGGCCACTCCGGAGGCCATCTTCCCGGCGAACGTGGAGGACGTCGTCAAGGACGGCTTCACCACCGCTGCGAAGCTCTGCACCACTCCGGCGCTCGTCGCGGCCTGCTCCAAGTACGGCGTTTCCTAAAAGCTGATCACGGTAGGGGTGGCCGCAGACCGCGGCCACCCCTACCGTCAGCATGTGGAGCCCGTCCCGCCGATGCGTAGAGGTGAGGCAACGAGATGACTGTTCAGCAAGACATCCCCGGCACCGCAGCCGGGGGAGCGGCCAAGGAGCCGCTGCTGCGGCTGCGCCACATCAACAAGAGCTTCGGTGCCGTCCAGGTCCTGCACGACGTCGACCTCGACGCCTACGCAGGCGAGGTCACGGCGCTGGTTGGTGACAACGGTGCAGGCAAGAGCACGCTGATCAAGTCGATCGCCGGGATCCACCCCATCGACTCGGGCGAGATCTACTACGCGGGCGAGCAGGTCACCATCCACGGACCGAAGCAGTCGAGCGCCCTGGGCATCGAGGTCGTCTACCAGGACCTCGCGCTCTGCGACAACCTCGACGTCGTCCACAACATGTTCCTCGGGCGCGAGCTGACGAAGGGCATCATCCTGGACGAGGGGACCATGGAGCGCCGGGCCACCGAGACGCTCGCCGGGCTCTCCGTCCGCACCCTGAAGTCGGTACGCCAGCTGGTCGCCAGCCTGTCCGGTGGACAGCGGCAGACCGTGGCCATCGCGAGGGCCGTGCTCTGGAACAGCAAGTTCGTGATCCTCGACGAGCCGACCGCCGCCCTCGGCGTCGCGCAGACCGAGCAGGTCCTCAACCTCGTGCGCCGGCTGGCCGACCAGGGCCTCGGCGTCCTTCTCATCTCGCACAACCTCAACGACGTCTTCCAGGTCGCCGACCGCATCGCCTGCCTCTACCTCGGGCGGATGGCGGCGCAGGTCAAGACCAGCGAGGTCAACAGCAACCAGGTGGTCCAGCTGATCACGACCGGCCGAAGCGACAGCCTTCCCGACGTCGGGCTCTCCGACCACGCAGCGGAGGCGTCCGCATGAGCGCCGACACCTCCACCGAGTCCGGCGCACCCATGGCCGAGGCCTCGATCGGCCGCGAGGGCGTCGGTGCCGCGTTCCGCGAGTACGTCGACAAGGTCCGGGGCGGCGACATCGGCTCGCTGCCTGCCGTGTTCGGCCTCGTCGCGCTGCTGATCATCTTCACCCTCCTCAAGGGCAACGCGTTCGCGAACGCGGGTAACTTCGCCAACCTCCTCACCCAGTCCGCGGCGACGATCACCATCGCCATGGGCCTGGTGTTCGTCCTGCTGCTCGGCGAGATCGACCTCGCCGCCGGCTACACGGCGGGTACCAGCGCGGCCGTGCTCGGCATCGTGCTGACGAACCACCACTGGTCCTGGCCGCTCGCCGTCGTCGCGGCGCTGCTGACCGGCGCCGTGATCGGCTTCGTCATCGGTCTGCTCGTCGCCATCATCAAGATCCCGAGCTTCGTGGTGACGTTGGCGTTCTTCCTCGGCCTGCAGGGCGTGCTGCTGCTGGTCATCGGTGACGCGGGCACGATCGTGATCAACGACCCGGTGATCCAGGGGGTCACCTCGAAGAACCTCTCCGTCGGTGCCAGCTGGGCCTTCTACGCGCTGATCGTGATCGTCTACGGCGGCGGAAGCCTGTGGGGCATCCTGCGGCGCCGGTCTGCCGGGCTGCCGACGCCCGCCCTGTCGGTCTGGGCAGCGAAGGTGATCGGGACGGCCGTCGTTCTCGGCGTCCCGACGTACTACCTCTGCCAGGAGCGCGGCGCGAACCCGGCCGTGCCGATCGCGGGCATCCCGTACGTCGTCCCGATCATCCTGGTGATGCTGCTGATCCTCACGTTCCTGCTCAAGCGCACCGCGCTCGGCCGCCACATCTACGCGGTCGGTGGCAACACCGAGGCAGCCCGCCGGGCCGGCATCAACGTGACCTGGATCAAGATCCTGTGCTTCGTGATCGGCGCCACGATGGCCTCCATCGCCGGCATCATGCTGGCGTCGCGGACCTTCTCGGTGTCCCCGTCGACCGGTGGTTCGACGACCCTGCTCTACGCCGTCGGTGCCGCAGTCATCGGTGGTACCAGCCTCTTCGGTGGACGGGGTGCCGCGAAGGACGCCGTCCTCGGTGGTCTGGTCATCGCGACGATCGACAACGGGCTGCCACTCATCACCCAGCAGTCCGGCATCAACTTCGTGGTCACCGGGCTGGTCCTGCTGCTCGCCGCGAGCGTCGACGCCCTGTCGCGTCGCCGCGCTGCCTCCACCGGGCGGGCGTGAGGCACGACCGACGGTGAACACCCTCGCGGGGGCCACGCAGGACGAGGTTCGACGGCACAACCTCGGCAACCTCCTACGGCTGGTCCACCTCCACGGCTCGACGAGCCGGTCGGACCTGACGGCCCTCACCGGCCTGAACCGGAGCACGGTGGGGGCGCTCACGACAGAGCTCGCGGACGCGGGCCTCGTCCGTGAGCAGGCCCCCGTCGGGCGTGGAGGTGCTGGTCGGCCGTCGATCCTGGTCGAGCCGGAGACCGAGCACGTGTTCGTGCTCGCCATGGACGTCGGGGTCGACCACATCGTGGCCGCCCGCGTCGGCCTCGGTGGCGTCGTGCTGGACCGGCGTGAGCTGCTGCATCGGCGTGGCGAGTACGAGCACTCGCGGGTGCTCAGCCACCTCGACAAGCTCACCCGCTCGGTGCTGTCCAGCGCGCCCGCCGGCGCCCTGTGCGTCGGGGTCGGGGCCGGCGTCTGCGGCGTCGTGTCGCACGCCGACGGCCTCGTTCGCTTCGCCCCGAACCTGGGCTGGGTCGACGTCCCGTTCGGTCAGCAGCTCGCTGATCGGCTGGGTACCTCGATGGGCGTCGTGGTCGGCAACGACGCCGATCTCGGTGCGGTGGCCGAGCACCTCCGCGGCGCCGCCCGAGGTGCGCGCAACGTGGTCTACCTCTCAGGGGAGGTCGGCGTCGGCGGCGGCATCATCGTCGACGGCCGTCTCATGTCGGGCGCCGGTGGCTACGGCGGCGAGGTCGGCCACATGGCCGTCAACCCGCGGGGCAAGGTGTGCCGGTGCGGGGCGCGGGGCTGCTGGGAGACAGAGGTGGGCGAGGAGGCGGTGCTGAACCTGGCCGGGCTCCCGGACGCCTCCATCGAGGACGTCGTCGCAGCGGCTGCCGCCGGAGACAAGAACGCGAAAGCGGCGCTCAGCCAGGTCGGGCGGTGGCTCGGCATCGGGGTCGTGAACCTGGTGAACGTGTTCAACCCCGAGGTCGTCGTGCTCGGCGGCCTGCTCCGTCAGCTCTTGCCGGCCACCGAGCCCGCCATCCTGGCCGCGCTGCGGACTGCCCTGGTGGCGCCCCGCGAGCAGGTCCGCCTCGCGGCGCCGGCCCTCGGGGCCGACTCGACGCTGCTGGGGGCCGCGGAGAGCGCGTTCGCCCGGCTGCTCGACGACCCGCTGGGTGCGCTGACCCGCGGCTCCGAGCGCCTGCAGGCCTGACGAGGCCCGTCAACCGGCTCTTGAGCTCGTGACGACGCTCACCTAGGACTGCGGGGGTTCGCCGGGCCACGGGGGCAGCTCGGCCCTAGACTCACAGGGCGGGCATGAGGGCGGGGGCTTTCGGCCTGCTGGCAGAGGCAGCCTGAGCAGAGGAGGTCCGCGGGTGCTCGAGAACGTGCGTGGCCCGCAGGATGTCAAGAACCTCTCCCGTGAGCAGCTCGACGCCCTGGCCGCCGAGATCCGCGCCTTCCTTGTCGAGAACGTCTCGCGCACCGGTGGCCACCTCGGGCCGAACCTCGGAGTCGTCGAGCTCACGCTGGCGCTCCACCGCGTCTTCGACTCACCCCGCGACACCATCGTCTGGGACACCGGGCACCAGTCGTACGTGCACAAGATGATCACCGGACGGCAGGCCGGCTTCGCGGCGCTGCGGCAGGCCGGTGGCCTGTCCGGGTATCCCAGCCGTGGCGAGTCGGCGCACGACGTCGTCGAGAACAGCCATGCGTCGACGTCGCTGTCCTGGGCCGACGGGATCGCCAAGGCGCGGGAGGTCACGGGGCAGCTCGCCGACCGGGCCGTGGTAGCCGTGATCGGGGACGGTGCCCTCACCGGCGGGATGGCCTGGGAGGCCCTCAACAACATCGCGGCCGCGCCGGACCGGCCGCTGGTCATCGTGGTCAACGACAACGAGCGCTCCTACGCGCCGACCATCGGTGGCATGGCCCACCACCTCGCGACGCTGCGCACCACGGGCGGCTACGAGCGCTTCCTCGACTGGGGCAAGAACGTGCTCGGCCGGACGCCGATCGTCGGGCCGCCGCTGTTCGAGACCTTGCACGGGGTGAAGAAGGGCATCAAGGACATCGTCGCGCCGCAGGGCATGTTCGAGGACCTCGGGCTCAAGTACATCGGCCCCGTCGACGGGCACGACGTCGAGGCGGTGGAGCACGCCCTGCTGCGCGCGCGGACCTTCGGCGGCCCGGTGATCGTGCACGTCATCACCCAGAAGGGCCTCGGGTACGCACCCGCGGAGAACGACGAGACCGACCACTTCCACGCCGTCGGCGTGATCGACCCCGAGACGGGCATGCTCGTCTCGACGGCGGGGCCGTCCTGGACCAGCGTGTTCAGCGGCGAGATGGTCCGGCAGGGTGCGCTGCGCCCCGACGTCGTCGCCGTGACCGCCGCGATGCTGGCTCCGGTCGGGCTTGACGCCTTCGCCAGGGCGTACCCCCGGCGGGTCTTCGACGTCGGGATCGCCGAGCAGCACGCCACCACCTCCGCCGCGGGCATGGCCTTCGCCGGGCTGCACCCGGTCGTCGCGATCTACTCGACCTTCGTCAACCGCGCCTTCGACCAGCTCCTCATGGACTGCGCGCTGCACCGTGCCGGCGTCACGTTCGTGCTCGACCGTTCCGGCATCACCGGCCCCGACGGCGCCAGTCATCACGGCACGTGGGACCTCGCTCTGCTGCAGGTCGTGCCGGGACTGCGGATCGCCGCCCCCCGCGACGCTCCGACGCTGCGCGCGGCCCTGGACGAGGCCCTGCAAGTCGACGACGCCCCGACCGTGGTTCGCTTCCCGACTGGCGTCGTCTGCGCGGACGTCCCCGCCGTCGAGCGCATCGGTGACGTCGACGTGCTGCGTCGGTCCGGCGCCGCTGACGTCCTCGTCGTCGCCGTGGGGGCGATGGCGACGGAGTGCCTGGACATCGCCGAGCGGCTCGCCGACCAGGGCATCGGTGTCACGGTCGTGGACCCTCGCTGGGTGAAGCCCGTCAGCCCCGACCTGGTGCGGCTGGCTGCCCGGCACCGCCTCGTCGTCACGGTCGAGGACGGCAGCCGGACCGGCGGCGTGGGCTCAGCGGTCGCCCAGGCGTTGCGCGACGCCGCCGTGCACGTGCCGCTGCGTGACTTCGGTGTGCCCGAGGTCTTCCTCGAGCACGGCAAACGGGCGCAGATCATGGCGGAGATCGGGCTCACGGCTCAGCAGGTCTCGCGGGCTGTGGTCGAGGAGATCGCTCGGCTCGACGAGCTGGCCGCGACGGCACAGGCGGCCGCGCCGGCGGAGCCCGAGCAGCGCTAGCCCTCAGCCAGCGCTAGCCCTCAGCCAGCGCTAGCCCTCAGCCAGCGCTAGCCCTCAGTCGGAGCTAGCCCTCAGTCAGCGGTAGAGCACGGACGGCAGCACCGGATCGGGTGCTGAACCGTCCCGAAGGGCCTGCAGGACCGCGTCGCCACCGGCTCTGGCGAGGTTCACGCCGTCCTCGGTCACCAGCAACGGCCGGGCGAACCCGCGTTCCTCGTCGTCGGCCAGGGAGGCTGCGGCGAGCGCGAACGCGGGGTCGATGCGGGAGAGGTCGAGCCAGCCACGGTTACGGGTGGGCACGGCGGCCGCTCGCATCCGTGCCGAGTCCTTCGCGCAGAGGGTCACCCGTAGCGATCGTGACCCGAGCAGGGTCGCGACGTCGCAGTCGCCCATCGGTCGCAGCGGGAGCTCCGGCCGTTGCAGGTAGCGCGCCGTGGCGAGCTCGCCCATCTCCTCGAGGTAGCGCGCACAAGCGGGCCACCAGGTGCGGTCGTCCAGACCGAGCGCCGCCAGCACGCCGGCGCGAGGGACGACGACCACGTCAGGGTCGCTGCCGATACCCACGAAGCCGACACCGAGATCCAGTGCGCCACCCAGGACCTCGTGCCTGACCCAAGCGGGTCCAGGGTGGAGGAGGTGGCCGCGTGGCAGCCCTACCGGACGGGCCCGCTGGGCGAGGTCTTCCGGTGACCGCCAGCCGAGGCTCTGGACGACGCCCAGCCAGGACCGCAGCACGACCCTGGCGTCCGCGCTGTCGGGGGCCAGCCCACCCAGCGCCGCGCGCACGGCCGCCCAGCCGATGAGCCGGCCGCTCGACGTCGAGACGCCCTCGTCCCCGGGCTCGAGGTCGAGGTCGTTGAGCACCGCGACCGCGAGCACCAGCCGGCGGAGCGCGACCAGCTGGCTGGTGTCACGGTCGGCTGCCGCTGCATCCCCGTTGAGTTCGTCCACGCGACGACGCTAGTGCCAGGTCATCGGCGCCGACAGCGCCAGGCGGATGAGGGCGAACACGCAGCGTGGTCATCGATTCGCTGCGTGACCACGGACCGGCCGGACAGGCTCGGCCATTCGGCAGCGAACGACTCGTCCGTACGGCACCCTGAGGCCTATGACGGGGGAGGGTGGTGCCGTGGGAGCCACGGCCGACGGGAGTCGTCGGGGCCTGGACCTACGGGGGCGAGCCGCCGCCCGGTGCGCCTCGCTCCGGGGGCGTGCCCGTCCCGGGTGCGGACCTGTACCGCGGAGCGACCCCCGCTCCGGCTGGGCAGGTTGCCGCCCGTCGGGGGCCGAGCACGCAGGCGCCGATCACGGCGGCGCCAGCGGGTGCTCGTGACTGCCGTGGTCCTCGTGCCCGTCCTCGTGTTCCTTGCGGCCTTCGGTGCGCACCTGCATGCCACGGGTGAGGGTGATCGCACCGTCGTCGCGAGCACGCTCACCCCGACCGCGAGCGCGGCGCCGAGCGTGTCCGTCGACCCGACCGCAGTCCTCGAAGGCCAGCGGGCCGCGAAGATCACCTCGCTGCTGGCCGCCCGTTCCCGCGCGTTGCTGGCGGGGGACGAGAAGGCGTGGCTAGCGACCGTGGACCAGGCGAACCCGACCGTGCTGGCCCGGCAGAAGGCGCTGTTCGACAACCTGCGCTCGTTGCCCCTTGCCATGTACCGGTGGTCGGACGACCCGCGGGCACCGGAGCAGGGCTACCCGCTCCCGGCCGGGTTGCATCCAGGGTTCGGGAACGGCTCGGCGTACAGCACCGCGGTCTACCTGTACTACCAGCTCAAAGGGTTCGACCCCGGACCGATCACCCGGGTCCAGGTGCCGTTCTTCGTGAACCGGGCCGGCCACTGGCTCGTCGAGGGCGACCAGACCAGGACCATGCTGCCGGACAGCATCGTCGAGCCGTGGGACGACCTCCCGGTGGCGATCGGTCAGGGTCCCGACGTGCTGGTCGTCCTGTCCTCGACCGATGCCGGCAAGATGGGCACGATCGTCGCAGAGAGCGAGCAGGCGCTAGGCCGGGCCCGGGCCATGTGGCCGAACGCCTCGGGGCACACCGCGGTGCTGTACCTGACCGGCGACCAGGACGCGCTGCGCACCTACGCCGGCTCGGGCACAATCGCCGACTTCGCCGGGATCACGACTGCGGTGACCGACCCGCTCCCGAACTCGACGATCGAGGGGACACGGGTGCTGACCAACCCGCTGGAGGTCACCCCGACGTCGACCGGGCTCCTGCAGCTGCTCACCCACGAGTTCACCCACGTCGTGCAGTGGAACGACAAGGCACGAGGGACGCCGCTGTGGGTCGTCGAGGGCGTGGCCGAGTACACGGCCTACCGGGGCGACAAGTACAACCGGGGGATCCCCACCACGCTCTGGACTGAGGCCGCCGACCACACCCTGCCCTCCACGCTGCCGTCGTCCGCGATCTTCTACAAGGGGAGCGGCGAGGAGGTGGACACGCACTACAGCTACGCCTGGCTGGCCTTCCAGTACATCTCCGAGACGTACGGGGAGAGCAAGGTGCGCCTGCTGTACGACCAGATGCGCACCGTGAACGAGCCCACCGGGCAAGCCTCCCGGCGGGTCGCCGAGGAGGCAGCTTTCGTGCGGGCCATGGGGATGAGCGAGGCGACGTTCGTGCAGCACCTCAACGTCTGGATCGAGCACGAGCTCCGGCGGTGACGGCCGGGCCTCGGTCGACCTCGCGCGAGCTCGGTCCAGCTCAGCCGACTGACGCCACCCCTGGCGCCAGGAAGCGGTGCCCGGTCACGCGTTCGGAGACCCCGGTCCGGTCGAGGTAGGGCGTGATCCCGCCGTTCCAGAACGCGAACCCACCACCGAGCAGCAGGCAGAGGTCGATGTCCTCGGGAGCTGCCACGACACCCTCGCCGAGCATGATCTCGATCTCCTCCGCCAGCGCGACCCTGGCGCGGTCGAGGACCTCGTCGGCCTTCAGCGGGGCATCACCGCTGGGCCAGAGTGCAGCCACCTCAGGATCGACCACGGGCTTGCCGTCCACCCAGGTGTACACCCCGGTCTTGCCGGCGGCCACGAGAGCCTGCATCCCGGTCGAGAGCATGAACCGGTCGGGGAACGCCTCGTGCAACGTCTCCGCCGTGTGCAGCGCCACGGCCGGACCGACCAGCTGCAGCAGCGTCATCGGTGACAGCGGCATGCCCAGGGCTTCGACGGCGAGGTCCGCGACGTCGAGCGGCGTACCTGCGTCGACGGCCGCCGTGACCTCGCCGAGCGCCCTGGTGATGAGGCGGTTGAACACGAACGCCGGCGCGTCCTTGACGAGCACGCACGACTTCTTGAGCTGCTTGCCGACGGCGAAGGCGGTCGCCAACGTGGCGTCGTCGGTCTGCGCGGCGCGGACGACCTCGAGCAGGGGCAGCACGGCGACCGGGTTGAAGAAGTGGAAGCCGACGACGCGTTCGGGGTGCTGCAGACCGGAGGCCATCTCGGTGATCGAGAGCGACGACGTGTTCGTCGCCAGGATCGTCGTGGCGGAGACGACAGCCTCGACCTCGGCCAGCACCTGCTTCTTCACCGCGAGGTCCTCGAACACGGCCTCGATGACCCAGTCGGCGTCGGCGAAGTCCTGCTTGCTCGTCGAGCCGGTGACCAGCGCCTTGAGCCGGTTCGCGCGGTCGGGAGAGACGCGCTTCTTGGTCAGCAGGCCGTCGATCTCGCCGTGCACGTAGGCCAGGCCGCGCTTGACGCGCTCCTCGTCGAGATCCGTCATGACGACCGGCACCTCGAGGCGCTGGGCGAACAGCAGGGCGAGCTGGCCGGCCATGAGGCCAGCACCCACGACGCCGACCTTGGTGACGGCCCTGGCCAGTGCCTTGTCCGGCGCACCGGCGGGGCGCTTGGCGCGCTTCTGCACCAGGTCGAACGCGTAGAGACCCGCGCGGAGCTCGTCGCCCATCACGAGGTCGGCGAGCGCGTCGTCCTCGGCGGCGAACCCGATGACGTGCTCGACCGTGCGTGCGAGCGAGATGAGGTCGAGGGCCCGGTAGGGAGCAGGGGCGTAGCCGTGCGTCTTGGCGTCGGCGATGGCCCGGCCACGCGCGACCGCGGCCTCCCAGACGTCCTCGTCACGATCGACCTCGGCGCGCTGGACCGTCGTCGCGCCGGTGACGACCGCAGCCGCCCAGGCGATGGACTCCTCGAGGAAGTCGGCGGGGTCGAACATGACATCGGCGATGCCGAGGGCCAGGACCTGCTTGGGCTTGAGCTGCCGATTCTGGTTGAGCGCGTTGTCGATGATGACGGTGACCGCGGCGTCCGCGCCGATCAGGTTGGGGAGCAGCTGGGTGCCGCCCCAGCCCGGCACCAGGCCGAGGAAGCACTCGGGGAAGCTCACGGCCGCGGCGCCCGAGGAGACCGACCGGTAGGTGCAGTACAGGGAGACCTCGAGGCCGCCGCCCATCGCTGCCCCGTTGATGAAGGCGAAGCTCGGGACGCCGAGCGTGCCGAGGCGGCCGAACACGCGGTGCCCGGTGCGTCCGAGCTCGACGGCCTGCTCGCGGTCGGTGGCCTGCGCGACGCCGGAGAGGTCGGCGCCGACCGCGAAGACGAAGGGCTTGCCGGTGATCGCTGCGGCAACGATCTCGCCGCGCTGGGCGGCGGCCGCGACGACGTCGAGCGCGGCGTCCAAGGATGCGAGACCGCCAGGTCCGAAGGTGCTCGGCCGGGTGTGGTCGTGCCCGTTGTCGAGCGTGATCAGCGCGGCCTTGCCGGCGTCGAGCGGGAGCTCGATGATGCGGACGAGGGCGTGCGTGACGACCTCGTCGACCAGCTGGACCGCCGGGGTGGTGCCTGCTTCGGTGCTCACTTGGTGCCCTCCCAGGCGCAGTTCTCCCAGATGACCGTTCCGCCCATGCCGAGCCCGATGCACATCGTGGTCAGGCCGTACCTGACCTCGGGGTGCTCGGCGAGCTCACGCGCGAGGTTGGTCATGAGCCGCACGCCGGACGACGCGAGTGGGTGGCCGACGGCGATGGCGCCACCGCGCGGGTTCACCCGAGGGTCGTCGTCAGCGATGCCGAAGTGGTCGAGGAAGGCCAGCACCTGCACGGCGAACGCCTCGTTGACCTCGAAGCGCTCGATGTCGTCGATGGTCAGGCCGGCCTTGGCGAGCGCCTTCTCGGTGGCCGGCACGGGCCCGACTCCCATGACCTCCGGCTCGACGCCGGCGAAGGCGAACGAGACCAGCCGCATGCGCTTGGGCAGCCCGAGCTCGTCGGCGACCTCCTCGGCCGCGAGCAGGCAGGCGGTCGCGCCGTCGTTGAGGCCAGCCGCGTTGCCGGCCGTGACCCGGCCGTGCGCGCGGAACGGGGTCTTCAGCGTCGCGAGGTCCTCGATGGTGGTTCCTGGCCGGGGCGGCTCGTCGACGGTGGCGTAGCCCCAGCCGGTCTCCGACCGAGTGGCGACACCGACGAGGTCCGGCTGGATCTCGGTGTTGGCGTAGGCCTTGGCCGTCTTCTCCTGGCTCCCGACCGCGTAGGCGTCCGCGCGCTCCTTCGTCAGGTGCGGGAAGCGGTCGTGCAGGTTCTCAGCGGTGTTGCCCATGTTCAGCGCGCTCGGGTCGACCAGGCGCTCGGACAGGAACCGGGGGTTCGGGTCCACCCCTGAGCCCATCGGGTGATGACCCATGTGCTCGACACCACCGGCGATCACGACGTCGTAGGCGCCGAACGCGATGCCGCCGGCCGTGGTGGTGACGGCTGTCATCGCACCGGCGCACATGCGGTCGATCGCGTAACCCGGCACGGACTTCGGGAGCCCCGCCAGGATGGCTGCGCTGCGACCGATGGTCAGACCCTGGTCGCCCGTCTGCGTGGTGGCAGCGACCGCGACCTCGTCGATCTTCTCGGGAGGGAGGGAGGGGTTGCGGCGCAGCAGCTCGCGGATGCAGTGCACGACGAGGTCGTCCGCGCGCGTCTGCGCGTAGATGCCCTTGGGTCCGGCCTTGCCGAACGGGGTGCGGACGCCGTCGACGAAGACGACGTCTCGAGAGGTGCGCGCCACGGATGCTCCCTAGCGAGTGCTCGAAGGCCCATCGAAGAAGGCCCGGTGCGCGTTATGTTACTCGCCAGTAGCCCCGGTCGCGACCACTGACGTGAGCCGTTCTCTCAGCGCGCAGCACCCGGGCCGACGTTCTTCAGCGCCTCGCGTCGGGAGAGCCCGAGAGCACGTCGGCGTGCTCCGCGACGTAGCCCTGTACCCAGGCGGCATCGGACCAGGCGTAGTCGCGCAGCGCCCAGCCGATGGCCTTGCGCAGGAAGAACTCCTTGCTCGGGATGCTGGGCTCGATGCACGCTGACGAGCCGGTCCGGGTCCGTGCGCAGCTTGTTGCCCACCTGATGGATGATCGCCGTCCGGCGCAGCCAGAGGTCGTCGTCCTGTGACCACGCAGGAGCACGGGCACGACGGCTGCCGGGTGGTCGAGCGCGAGCCGGCTCACGCGGTCGGTGGCGACCGGATCGACCAGGTCCCACCAGGCCCCGCTGACGACCAGGTACCGGTACAACGGAAGCGTCGCCGGGGATCTGGAACGGGCGGTACCGCGCGAGGCCGGTGAGCTCGATCGCGGCCAGGCGCTCCTCGCGCGCCGTCGCCTCGTCCCAGAGGGTCCGGACCTCTCGCTCCCAGCCCCGCCGGGTGCTGACGGGGTGCTCGGCAGCGACGGCGGCGGTGATGCGTCGCGTCGTCGGAACGTCGACACCCAGGCAGGGCATCGCCGACTTGAGGTAGGCCTGCATCGCGGGGGCACGCGCGGGGTCGGCCGCAGCGCGCAGCCCGGCGCGCAGGGCAGCGGACAGCGCGCTCATGCCGGGCGGGTGTAGCTGACGTAGCGTCCGTCCGCGCGAGGCTGGACGTCGGTGACGGTGAAGCCGCACCGTTCGAGGGCTCGCCGTGAGGGCAGGTTCTCCTCCCGCACGTCAGCAGTGATGACACGCACGCCCGGTTGGGCGGCGACCCAGCCGGTGAGCAGCGCCACGAGCTCGGTCCCGAGCCCTTGCCCCCGCACCGACGCGGCGATCCCGTAGCCGATCTCCACCGAGCCGCTGGCGTCCGGTCCGCCCTTCCACCCGGCGTCCCCGAACACCTCGCCGCTGTCGACCAGGATCGCGAGGAAGGCGGTCTCGTCGTCAGTCCGCGCGTGCTCCGCGTCCATACGCAGCGCACCCAAGGTGTCGGCGTGCGGCCAGCCAGCGACCGCCGTCAGGTTCGTCGGCGTGCCCGCGAGCAGCGCTCGGGCGCGCGCGACACCGACGTGCTCGAGCCGGATCCGGGTCGGTGCCGGATGGCTCACTCGTCTGACTTGTTGCGGAGACGGACCAAGGCCCCGGAGAGCACGCCGCTGGTCAGCTCGACCTGCCAACGGCGTGCGCCGAACCCGGTCAGCACGGCCGCCACCCCGTCCGCCGACAGATCTTCGGGCGGCTCCCAGCACAACCGACGCACCGAGTCGGGGGCGAGCAGGTTCTCCACCGGGACGCGGTGCTCGTCGGCGATGGCCGCCATCGCAGCGCGGGCCGCGGACAACCGGGCGGCGGCTGACGGGTCTCGGTCCGGCCAGGCCCGCGCGGGCGGCGGCGCGTCTGAGGTGATCGTGACCGCGGGAAGGTCGTCCGCGGGCAGCGCGTACGCGGTGTCGATGGCCTCCCACCAGAAGGCCAGGTGGCGCCGGGTCCGGTGGCCGTTGAACGGGGCGACCTTGGCGAGGTCGTCCATCGTCCTGGGCTCAGCCATCGCGGCATCCACGAGCGCGGTGTCGGGGAGGACCCGGCCGGGAGCGACGTCACGGCGCCGCGCGTAGGAGTCCCTGGCGAACCACAGGGAGCGCACCACCGCGAGCTGGCGTCGGCCCTTCGCCCGGTGCATGCCGGAGGTGCGGCGCCAGGGGTCCACGCGCGGCTCCGGCGCCGGCGCGGCCGCGATCGCCGCGAACTCCTCCAGCGCCCACTCGAGCTTGCCCTGCTCGGCGAGGACGTCCGCGATCGCGTCCCGCAGCTCGACGAGCACCTCGACGTCGAGCGCCGCGTACCGCAGCCAGGGCTCCGGCAGCGGCCGCGTCGACCAGTCGGCTGCCGCGT
Organism: uncultured Actinomycetota bacterium; assembly: GCA_963819215.1. Lineage (GTDB taxonomy): Bacteria > Actinomycetota > Actinomycetes > Prado026 > Prado026 > CAWFVK01. Next base: position 87,179 of record CAWFVK010000005.1, read on the forward strand.
GACCCTTCTCCAGTGCGAAGCCGAGGACCTCCTGGACCAGCGGGCCCAGCCCGACCCGCGGGTAACCGGCCAGCCGGCCCGCGAGCTCGGTGTCGAAGAGCCGTCGCGGGTGCATGCCCAGCTCGGCCAGGCAGGGGAGATCCTGGTTCGCCGCGTGGAGCACCCACTCGGCATCGGCCAGCACGGCGTCCAGCGTGCTCAGGTCCGGGCAACCGACGGGGTCGATGAGGGCAGTCCCTGCTCCGGCCCGGCGCAGCTGCACGAGGTAGGCCCGCTGCCCGTAGCGGTAGCCGGAGGCACGCTCGGCGTCGATGGCCACCGGCCCTGTGCCCTGGGCGAAGGCGCTGACGGCGGCGGCGAGCATCGTCGGCCCCGCGACCACCGCAGGGACGCCTTCGCGCGGCTCGAGCAACGGAATGGGTTCAGGGAGTGCGTCAGGTGCACCGGCGTCGACCTCGGGAGCAGCCGCGGCGGCGGGGGTGCCGGCCGCAGTCTCGGCGGCTCCGCCGTCTGCGGCACCAGCCGGTGCAGGATCATTCACGCTCACAACCTACGCTCGTGCGTCGGTCGAAACCGCTAGTTGATCACTCCGGCGCGCAGGGCGACAGCGACCATCTCGGCGCGGTCGCCGGTCCCGAGCTTGCGGGCGATCCGGGCCAGATGGCTCTTCACGGTGAGTGCGGAGAGGTGGAGCTCGGCCGCCGATGTCCCTGTTCGAGCGACCTGAGGCGACGAGCGCGAGGACCTCGATCTCGCGTCCCGACAGCCCGTCCACCCCGGCAGGGACGAGGGTGCGTCCGCCGCTCTGCTGACCGGGGATCGGCTGGGTGGCTGGTCGCCCGGGACCGCTGACCACGAAGCCGCGGACACCAGCGGCGAGGGCGGCACGGACGGAGAACGGGTCACCGTCGGCGGCCAGCACGATGCCGCGCTGCCAGCCCTGGCTGCGGAGCTCGGCCAGCAGGGCGACGCCTGATCCGTCCGGCAGGCCGATCTCGGCGACCACGAGCTCGCGGGGTGGACCCAACCGGATCCGGGCGCGTGCCTCGGCCATGCTGGCAGCCTCGAGGACGTCGACGGCACCCAGTCCACCGAGGCCGCGGACGACGTCCTGACGAAGGACACCGTCCCCGACGGCGACGAGCGCTGAGAACCGCGGAGCCCGCACCCCGAAGGGCACGCCCCGTTGCTCGACGAGTGCGCTCACCCGTCCTCCTGCTCCTCGGTCCGATGCTGTCCTGAGAGTCATCGGTCGGCGCAGGGTGATCCTGTAGCCATCGATCAGGCGCCGGATCAAGTGCCGGATCGGGGCGGGACTGAGCTGTGGATCCACCGCCTAGGCGCTGGGGATCGCGCCTCAGCGGCGGCGGCGGTCCGAGAGCCGGCCGGCCGCGCTGGGGATCGGCACGACCCCGGGGGCGGCAGGAGGGAGGCCGGCCACCGTAGCCAGGAGCTCCGTCCAGGCTTCCAGGTGCGGGCCGAGCCTGGAGTCCAGGGCGGTCCAGGAGGCCCGGATCTCGAGCTCGGCGGTCGGAAGGCGGTCAGCCATCGAGCCGAAGGACTCCGACACGACCCTCGTCACGGTCCCGCTGGCCGCGAGGTAGGGGACATCCCTGGCCTCCAGCGACTCGACCAGCCATGACCAGCCGACGGAGGAGAGCATGGGGTCGGCGGTGAGCTCGGGCTCCACCAGAGCACGGACGAACGTGACGACGCGGAACTGCCCGTGCCAGGTCTCGTGGCCGGCAGGGTCGTAGAGCAGGACGAGCCGGCCGGAGGCGATCTCGTCGCCCTCGGTGTTCTCGATCTCCGCTGCAAGGGCCACCGCGTGCGGGGCCAGGCGTTGCGGTGCGGGGGACTCCTCCAGGGAGATCTCCGGGCGCACCACCACGCCACGAAGGCTCTCGACCGCGCGTCGGAAAGCCTCGGGCGCAGCCTCGGTGTCCACCTGCGTCCTCATCCGCTCAGGGTACGGGCGGAGCGGGGTGCGGCGGGTAGCCGCGCCGGGCGTGTTCATCGCGTGCTGCGGGCTGTGTGGTCCTGCCGCGCGGATAGGCTCGGCGCCGCCATGACCGCCCTCCTCGCTCTGCTGTCCAGCGCGGTCTGGGGGACGGCGGACTTCCTCGGCGGGTCGCTGTCCCGTCGGCTGTCCCCGCTGGTCGTCGTGGTGGTCTCGCAGGCGGTGGCGCTGCTGGCGCTGATCGTGCTGGTGCTGAGCACCGGGGCCTGGCACGACGATCGCGGCTACGTCCCCTGGGCCCTGTGCGCCGGGGTGCTGGGGATGCTGCTCGCTGGTCGCGTTCTACCGTGCGCTGCTCGCAGGGAACCATGGGCGTGGTCGCCCCGATCGCGGCGACCGGGGTGATCGTGCCGGTGGTGCTCTCGCTGCTCGCGGGCGAGCGCCCGACCGTGCTGCAGGTGGTGGGGATCGTGGTCGCCATCGCCGGGGTCGTGCTCGCGAGCGGCCCGGAGATCGGGGCCAGCCGGGCCCCCGGCGGCGGGGGCGCACAGGTGCTCGTGCTGGCTCTGCTCGCGGCGCTCGGCTTCGGCCTGGTGCTCTGGATGGTGGCGAAGGGGAGCCACCACAGCGTCACGATGACCCTGTTCGGCCAGCGCGTCGCGAGCGTCAGTGCCGGGCTGGTCCTGCTGCTGGTGTGGCGGCGCGGGCGCGCGGCGCCTGCTGCGGCCGACGGCTCGCCCGGGTCCGGCCGGCTGCGCGCCGGCGACCTCCCGCTCCTGGCCGCGGTCGGGCTGGGTGACGCGGGGGCCAACGGGCTGTACGCCATCGCCACCACCTCCGGGCTCGTCAGCCTGGTCGCCGTGCTGAGCTCCCTGTACCCGGTGGCCACCGTGCTGCTGGCTCGCTCCTTCGACCACGAACGGATGCGGCCGGTCCAGAACCTCGGCGTCCTCGCAGCGCTGGGCGGGGTCGTGCTGATCGGGGCCGGCGGCTCCATGTAGGTGGCTCGCATGGCACGATCGAGCCGTGCCCACGCTCGCTGACTCTGCCTTCCTGCGTGCCTGTCGACGCCAGCCCGTCCCGCACACGCCGGTGTGGTTCATGCGGCAGGCGGGTCGCTCGCTGCCCGAGTACCGCAGCCTGCGCGAGGGCACGGGGATGCTGGAGTCCTGCTTCCGGCCCGACCTCGTCACCGAGATCACCCTGCAGCCGGTGCGGCGCTACGGGGTGGACGCCGCGATCTTGTTCAGCGACATCGTGGTGCCGCTCAAGGCCATCGGCGTCGACCTCGACATCAAGGCGGGCGTCGGGCCGGTCGTGGCGGACCCGATCCGCACGCCGGCCGACCTCGCGTCCCTGCGCGACCTCGAGCCGGACGACGTCGAGACGATCGCCGAGGCCGTGCGGACCCTGGTGACCGAGCTCGGAGGGACGCCGCTCATCGGCTTCGCGGGCGCACCGTTCACGCTCGCGTCCTACCTCGTCGAGGGTGGACCGAGCCGGAACCACGAGCGCACCAAGGCCCTGATGTACGGGGACCCCGAGCTGTGGCACGCCCTGCTCGGACGGCTGGCGTCGATCGCCGCGGCGTTCCTGCGGGTGCAGGTCGCGGCTGGCGCCAGCGCGATCCAGCTCTTCGACTCGTGGGCGGGTGCGCTCTCCGAGGCCGACTACCGCGAGTTCGTCCTGCCGCACTCCGCCGCCGTCCTCGCCGCGGTCGGTGAGCTGGACGTGCCGCGGATCCACTTCGGGGTCGGCACCGGTGAGCTCCTGCCGGCGATGGCCGAGGCCGGTGCGGACGTGGTCGGCGTGGACTTCCGGGTGTCGCTGTCCGCGGCCGCCGAGCGTGTCGGTCCGGACTATGCGCTGCAGGGCAACCTCGACCCAGCCGTGGTCTTCGCGCCGTGGCCCGCGGTCGAGGAGCAGACGCTACGGACGCTGGCTGACGCCAAGGGGCTGCCTGGCCACGTGTTCAACCTCGGGCATGGCGTCCTGCCCGAGACCGACCCCGACGTGCTCCAACGGATCGTCGAGCTGGTGCACGAGCGCACGGCATGACCGGTGCGGCGACGACGCGACGCCCGGGCCGACGGCCGCACGTCGTCGTCGTGGGTGGCGGGATCGCCGGGCTGAGCGCGGCGTACGCGCTGCGCGACCAGAGTGCCGAAGTGCAGGTCACCGTGCTCGAGGGCTCGCCCACGATCGGCGGCAAGCTGGCCCTGGTCGAGGTCGCGGGGACCGTGACCGATGCGGGTGCGGAGTCGTTCCTGCGCCGCCGTCCCGAGGCCGCCGCCCTGGTCGACGCCGTGGGGCTGTCGGCGGAGGTCGTGGCGCCGGCCGTCGCCGGGGCGCGGATCTGGAGTCGGGGTGTGCTCCGGCCCATGCCCACCGGCCAGCTCATGGGTATCCCCGGTGACCTGCGCTCGCTGGCGGCGTCCGGCGTCCTCTCGCTCCCTGGCCTGCTGCGCGTCCCGCTGGACCGCCTCCTGCCGCGGACCCCGGTCGGCACGGACGTCTCGATCGGCGCCCATGTCGAGGCCCGGCTCGGCCGCGAGGTCGTCGACCGCCTCGTCGAGCCGTTGCTCGGTGGTGTCTACGCGGGCCACGCGCACGAGCTGTCGCTCGACGCTGCGCTCCCACAGCTCTCGGGGGCGGTCCGCATCGAGCGGTCGCTGCTGCGCGGCGTGGAGCAGGTCCTGGGCCGCCCGGCCCAGCGTGGCCCTGCCCGACCGGTGTTCGGCTCGCTGTCCGGTGGGCTGGGACGGCTGCCCACGGCCGTAGCCGAGGCGAGCGGTGCCGAGATCCGAACCGGTGCCATGGTCCGCGAGCTCAAGCGCTCGCCGGGAGGGTGGCGGCTGGTCGTGGGCTCGACCCGGGAGCCGGAGACGCTGTTCGCCGATGCCGTGGTGCTCGCGGTGCCTGCTGCCGCCGCTGCTCGCCTGCTCGCGGGGGTCTCGCCCGCCGCGAGCGAGCAGCTCGCAGGCATCGAGTACGCGAGCGTCGGCCTGGTCACCCTGGCGCTGCCCGCGGGTTCGGCGGCGGCCTTGGACGGCAGCACGGGTTTTCTGGTGCCGCCCGTGGAAGGGCGCGTCATCAAGGCGGCGACGTACTTCTCGAGCAAGTGGGCCTGGCTCGCGGCCGCCGAGCCTGGGCTGGCCTTCGTCCGGATGTCCGTCGGCCGGCAGGGGGAGACGGCCGATCTCCAACGCGACGACGACGAGCTCGTGAAGCTCGCTCGAGGAGATCTGACCGCAGCCACCGGCATCGATGCGCGTCCCGTCGACGCCGTGGTCACGCGCTGGGGAGGCGGGCTTCCGCAGTACGCCGTCGGCCATCTCGAGCGCGTCGCCCGCATCCGCGCCGCGGTGGCCGACCAGCCGGGGCTGGCGCTGTGCGGCGCCGCTTACGACGGCGTCGGCATCCCGGCGTGCATCGGCTCGGGCACGGTGGCCGCGACGCGGGTGCTGCGCGGACTGGACGACCGGCGACAATGGGCTCATGACGGGACCCACGACGCAGTCAGCAGCCACTCCGGATCCGACGAGCCAGGCGCCGACGACGTCGGCTGAGCCGGCGGGCGGGACCAGCAGGCCCAAGGCCCGTGACCTGAACCAGCTCACCCGGTACGCGATGTGGTCGGTGTTCAGGGTGCAGCGGCCCCTCGGAGACGAGCCGCGTGCGGCGGAGACCACCGAGCTCGAGGTCCTGCTCGACGAGCTCGCGAGCAAGGACGTCGTGCTGCGCGGGCTGTACGACGTCGCCGGGTTGCGCGCGGATGCCGACTTCATGGTCTGGTGGCACGCCGAGAGCCCGGATGCGCTGCAGGAGGCGTACTCACGGCTGCGGCGCACCAGGCTCGGCAGCCGGCTCGAGCCGGTGTGGTCCGTGATGGCGCTGCACCGCCCGGCGGAGTTCAACAAGAGCCACGTCCCGGCGTTCCTCGCGGACGAGGTCGCCCGCGACTACGTCAGCGTCTACCCGTTCGTCCGCTCCTACGAGTGGTACCTGCTGCCTGACGAGGAGCGGCGGGCGATGCTCGCTGAGCACGGACAGATGGCCAGGGGCTTCGCGGACGTCCGCGCGAACACCGTCTCGTCGTTCGCGCTCGGGGACTACGAGTGGATCCTGGCGTTCGAGGCCGACGAGCTCCACCGCATCGTCGACCTCATGCGTGAGCTCCGGGGCTCGCGGGCCCGGCGGCACGTCCGCGAGGAGCTGCCCTTCTACACCGGGCGGCGACGCTCGCCGGCCGAGATCGTCGCCGCGCTGCCGTAGTCCGTCAGGCCTCGCTGTCGGCCGGCACGAGCTTCAGCGAGATCGAGTTGATGCACCAGCGCTGATCGGTGGGGTTGGCGTAGCCCTCGCCCTCGAAGACGTGCCCCAGGTGGCTGTGGCAGTTCGCGCAGCGCGCCTCCACCCTGCGCATGAACATCGAGCGGTCCTCGATGAGCTCGACCGCGTCACCCTCCTTGGGGGCGTAGAAGGACGGCCAGCCGCAGTGGCTGTCGAACTTCTCGTTCGAGGTGAAGAGCTCGGCGCCGCACGCGCGGCACAGGTACACGCCCTTGGTCTTGGTGTCGGTGTACTCACCGGTGCCGGGGCGCTCGGTGCCTGCCTCGCGCAGGACGTGGTACTCCTGCTTGGTCAGCGCGGCCCGCCAGTCCGCCTCGGAGCGATTGGCGACGTTGAGACCGCGCGGCGGGGCAGCGGTGATGGACTGGTTAGTGGGGTTGGCGTCGGTGGTCGGGGTGGTCACGGTGTCATCAGCCATGCCTCAACGATACGAGCCTCACGAGTGCGCAGCGAGCGGTGCGGGCTTACGGAGGGATGACGCCGCCGTTGTTCCCGCAGGCGTTGCGCGGTAGGCGAAATCGCGGCGCTACCAGTTGGCGAGGGGCTCCAGCGAGTCGGCGATCCGGCGGGCCTGGGCACGGAGCTCGGCCACGGTGCCCGGCCTGAACAACGGGCTCATGCCATCGGTCAGGAGCAGCCGGACCTGGGCCATCGCCCGAGCCGAGACGGGGACGGGCGCCAGCAGGTGGTCGATCACCGACGAGAGCTCCGGCACGGCCTGCCGGACCCGCTCGCGACGGATCGGCGAGCCGGAGCGTGCGAGCGGCGCGGGCCGTCGCTCGCACTCGGCCATGAGGTTGTGGAGGTCCTTCGCGAGGGCGCGGCGACGGCGTGGTCGGACCAGCTCGAGCGCCCGCAGGGCGAGGATCGGATCGGAGTCGACGGGCGCACCGTCGGCCAGCTGGCGATCGAGCGCGAACGCATGCACCCGCACCAGCACGCGCTCTCGCAGCCGCACCCGGCGACCGCTGACGCCGAAGTCGTCGGGGCTGACCAGCACGATCGTCGGAACGCGCGCCCGGCTGTGCTGCACCTGTGTCTCGCCCATGGTTCCCCCTTCCACGAGCTGACCGAGGCGCCCGTGCCTGAGCTCCAGGGTACCGCCGCTCGGCACGTCCGGCCGCTCGGCGATGCTCGCGAGTACCTTGCCCTCATGGCTTCCAAGGCGTCTGCAGGAGCAGCGATCGAGCTGGTCGCCGGTGATCGCACGATCCGGGTGTCGAGCCCTGACCGGGTGATGTTTCCCGCCCTCGGGGAGGGAGCAGGGACCAAGCGGCACCTGGCTGAGTACTACCTCTCCGTGGGGGATGGCATCGTGCGCGCCCTGCGCGACCGCCCGACCTACCTGCAGCGTTTCCCGGACGGCGTCGAAGGTGAGGAGGTGTACCAGAAGCGCGTGCCCTCCCAGGCCCAGGACTGGATCGAGACGGTGCGGGTCAGCTTCCCGTCGGGGCGGTCGGCCGATGCGCTGTGCGTCACAGGGATCCCCGAGGTGGTGTGGGCGGCGCAGATGGGGACCGTGACGTTCCACCCGTGGCATGCCCGCAAGTTCGACGTCGACCGGCCGGACGAGCTGCGCATCGACCTCGACCCGCAGCCGGGCACGGACTTCGACGACGCGCGCCAGGTGGCCCTGACCCACGTGCACGCGATCCTGGACGAGCTCGGGTGGGTCGGGTTCCCGAAGACCAGCGGCAACCGCGGGGTGCACGTCTACGTCCGGATCGAGCCGCGCTGGCCCTTCACGCAGGTCCGGCAGGCAGCCATCGCGTTCGCCAGGGAGATCGAGCGGCGCGACCCGGTCGCGGTCACCACCAAGTGGTGGAAGGAGGAGCGCGGCGAGCAGATCTTCGTCGACTACAACCAGAACGCCCGTGACCGCACGATCGCCTCGGCCTACAGCGCCCGTCGACGCGTCGACGGCACCGTCTCGGCGCCGGTCAGCTGGTCCGAGCTGGTCGACTGCACGACCACCGACTTCACCATCGCGACGATGCCCGCGCGCTTCGCGGAGATCGGCGACCGGCACGCGGCGATCGACGACATCTCGCACGACATCACCCCGCTGCTGGAGTGGTTCGAGCGCGACGAGCACGACCGCGGCGAGGGTGACATGCCCTATCCGCCGAACTACCCGAAGATGCCGGGCGAGCCCAAGAGGGTCCAGCCGAGCAAGGCTCGCCCCACCGCGGAGTGAAGGGCCGGGGTCAGCGCTGGTGGCGGGTCGTCCGTTTCGCTCTCACGACGAACTGAACGGGCGAGGCCCTGCAGGCCGCCGCCCTGCCACTGTGGATGCACCGCCCGTCACGTCCGTCGAGAGGCTCTTTGGTGCGACCCCCGCCAGCACGACGGCATGCTCGGTCGGTCCTGCCCTGGCTGATCGCGGCTGCTCTCCTGGTCGCTGTCGGAGGCCTCGGTCTGCTGCACAGCCACCAAGCGAAGCCGACCGCGGACGTCGCCGTCCTCGGCGTCAAGATCGCCGCCAAGACGTCGACCGTGGCCGGCTGCTCCGTCGGTCAGCCGTGCGACCTCGCGACCGCCACCTGGACGCACACCGCCGGCTGCACGAAGGCATGGCTGGCCAGCATGCACCTCAAGGCTTGCCCCATCGACAGCAAGACAGGCCGGCCCTACCCCCTCGTCGGCTAGGTCCGCCGCGGGTACAGCAGGATCGCGCCCGCGAGGAAGCACACCGCGCCGACGAACGTCCCGACGTTCGACCACCAGGCGCTCAGCAGCTGGTCGTCCGAGGGGATCGTGTAGGCCCCGACGGCCGACGCGCCGAAGAAGATCGACCCGGTCAGGTTGAGCGCGGCGATCGACCACGAGCGGTCTCTGGCGTGCGCGTGCCGGCGCCAGCGGACCTCGGGAGCCATCGCGATCCCGCTCGACACCAGGAACAGGACGGAGCCGACCGCGTCCGGGAACCACACCGCGGACGCGGGGTCGGCCGAGCGCCCGGCCGCGTTGAGCGCGCCCCTCAGGGTGGTCACGTTGAAGGCGAGAGTGCCGACGAGCTGGACGGCAGAGGCGGTCCAGTCGGCGGTGCGTGGCCGGAGGACGTCGCCGAGCCACGGGAGGACGCCGCTGCTGCCCTCGGGCTCGAGCTCGTCACGCGAGGTGAGGAACTGACGGAGCCCGGCCAGGGTGAAGAACACCGAACCCGCGAAGAACACCCAGCCGGCGACCGAGGCGGGCAGCGCTTTGACCAGGCTCAGCGGGACCCCGACCGCGAACAGCACGGAGCCGACCGCGAAGCCGACGGCCGTCCGCCGTGCATGCCGAACAGCGGCGGACTGTTCCTCGACGCTTGTCATGGGGCCATTCAATGCGATCGACGGCGACCGCACGTGGTAACCATGAACTCATGTCCGCCGCACCAGCCACCGCAGCGTCTCGGGACCCGGTGGCCGACGGCGACGCTCTTGGCCGGGCCCGGATGCTCGTCCTCGGGGTGGCGCTGCTCGTGACGGCCGTGAAGCTGGTCGTGGCGACGGGCACCGCGGGCACGCTCGACATGCGCCACTGGGTCGAGTTCGCTGCCGGCGTCGGGCGGCTGGGCCCGATCGGCGTCTACACCGGTCACTACGGCGCCGTCTTCAACCACCCTCCGCTCATCGGCTGGTGGCTCGAGCTCGTCAACGCCGCCGACGCGCACGGCTTCTCGCTGCGGCTCATGATCCGGCTGCCCGCCATCCTCGCGGACATCGCCTCGGCGCTGCTCGTGCTGGAGCTGGTGCGGACACGACGCGGGCTCGGGGAGGGCAAGCTCGCCGGCGTCCTCGTCGCGCTCAGCCCCATCCTCATCGTCGTCTCCGGCTACCACGGCAACACCGACCCGGTGTTCGTGATGCTGACCGTGCTGGCCGCGTACCTGCTGGTCGATCGCCGAGCGCCGTTCTGGGCAGGCGTCGCGATCGGGCTCGCGGTCAGCGTCAAGCTGGTGCCCGTCGTCGCCCTCCCGGCCCTGGTGGTCATCGCCTGGCGTCGTCGCAACCTCAGCCGGCTCGCGCTCGGCGGTGCCGGGGTGTTCGTCTTCGTGTGGCTGCCCGCAGTTCTCGGCCAGTGGAGCGCGCTCAAGGCGAACGTGCTCGACTACGCCGGAAGCAACCAGGGCGAGAGCCAGTGGGGGCTGGGGCAGCTGTTCCGCTGGCTGCCGGGTCGGTGCACACCGTGGACCTGCTGGACGGCCCCGGGCGGTTTGTCGTCCTGGCGTCTGCGCGCTGCTGCCGGCGTGGCTCGCCTACCGGCGGCCCGCCGGCTGGGGTGGAGGCGGTGGCCCTGGCGTTGTGCTCGTTCCTGCTGCTGACGCCGACGTTCGGCACCCAGTACCTGGCCTGGGGCGCGGTCGCCGCCTACCTGCTGAGCGTGCGCGGGGCGTTGGTGTTCAGCGCCTGTCCGGCGTGCTGCTGGTCGAGTCGTACACGCGCTGGAACCACGGACTGCCCTGGGACGAGGCGACCAAGTGGGGGCTGGACGTGTTCGCCGGGCCGTGGGCGTGGGTGCCTGGGTCGCCCTGCTCTGGACCTGTGTCGTCGGCACCAGGCGGGCGCTCGACGCTGGTGAGGATCGGGCGCGCGAGCCGGCGATGCCGGAGCATGCGGAAGGCCCCGCCGCAGTGCAGCGGGGCCTTCCCAACCGGGGTCCGGAGATCGGACCTCTCGGGGATGCCCGCACGTCCGGGGGGGTTGGACGGGGCATCCACGAATCACTGTAGGACAGGGGCTCGCGTCGAAAAAAGGGCCGAAGGTGGCTCAAGTCGGGGGTGCGTGCGTACTACAGGAGCGCCCGCGCGGCGTCGACGGCCGGTCTCGCCTCAGGAGTTGGGGCGTAGCCTGTCGGGGTCGTAGAGCGGCCGCAGGGAGGCCCGGGCGCCGACTCGCGTGCCCGCGATGTCGATCTCGAAGCGGGTGGACCCGATCGCGCCGGAATCGAGTCCGCCCCAGCTCTCGACGAGCCGAGGCCGACCGAGGCACCGAGGGTGTACCCGAAGGCGCCGGCTCGCAGGTAGCCGACGAGCTTGTCGTTCGCGTAGATGGGCTCGCCACCCATCAGGTCGTACGCAGGGTCATCCAGCAGGAAGGAAGCGAGCCGCCGCTCTGCCGGACCGTTGGCCCGGAAGGCGACCAGCGCGTCTTGCCCGATGAACCCGTCCGGGCTTGTCCAGCGCGACGGCGAAGCCGAGCCCGACCTCGTACGGGTTGTCCTCGTTGTCGATGTCGTGGCCGAAGTCGCGGTAGCCCTTCTCCAGCCGCAGGCTCGACAGCGCAGCCATGCCCGCGTTGCGGTAGCCGAGGTCGGCGCCTGCCTCCCGCAGCTGGTCGTACAGCGCCGGCGCGAACTCGGTCGGGCACGTGGATCTCCCAGCCGAGCTCGCCGACGTAGGTCACCCGCAGCGCCAGCACGGGCGCGTAGCCGAGCTCGATGTGCTGTGCGGTGAGGTACGGGAAGGCATCGTTGGAGAGGTCGGCCTGGGTGAGCCGGCTGAGGAGCTCGCGTGAGCGCGGTCCCTGGATCGACAGGATCACCGAGCCCGAGGTGACGTCGGTGACGGTGAGGAAGGCCCGGGCGGCGTCGCCCGCCGGATCCAGGCGGGATGCGCCGGTGGGTGAGGTCGGCGGTCACGACGAAGAACTGGTCCTCGGCGACCGGGTGACGGTGAGGTCAGCGTTGATCCGACCGCGGCTGTCGAGCCACTGCGTGTAGACGATCCGGCCGACCGGCACGGTCGACGTCGCCGGCGCAGACCTGGTTGAGGACGCGCTCGGCGTCGGGGCCCTGCACGAGGAACTTGGACATCGACGTGAGGTCGAACGCTGTGACTGCCTCGCGGGTCGCGAGGTGCTCGTCGCGCGTGCGCTCGAACGCCTCGCTGCGGCCGTACTCCCACGGGTTCTCTGGCGCGCTGCCAGGCTCGCCGAAGAACTCGACGTACTCCCATCCCCCGACGGCATGAAGCAGGCACCGTCGGCGGCGAGCCGGTCGTGCAGGATCGAGCGTCGGACGCCGCGCCGGTCCGCGGCTGCGTAGTTCGGCCAGCCGCCGTCGTTGAGCAGGCACGCCAGCGACTCGACCGCGCGCTCGGACCGGAAGCGACGCGTGACCTCGAACGGCTGGGCGCGGTCGACGTGCATGTGCGAGACATCGACCGGCGGGAGCCCCTCGACCATCCACTCGGCCATGATCTTCCCGAGGCCTCCGCCGGACAGGATGCCCACCGAGTTCATGCCGCAGGCGACGAAGAAGCCGTCGAGCTCGGGCGACTCGCCGATCATCGGGCCGAGGTCGGGGGTGAAGCTCTCGGGTCCGCAGAACGAGCGTCTTGATACCGGCGTCCTCGAGGGACGGGAAGCGGACGCAGGCGTCCTGCAGGAACGGCGCCAGCCGGTCCCAGTCGGGCGGCAGCGTCGAAGAACGCGGAGTCGCTGCGGGATCGCGTCGAGCGACCAGGCCGCCGCGACCGGCTCGAACAGGCCGACCAGCAGCCCGCCGCCCTCTTCGCGGTAGTAGCCGTAGCGCTCGGGGTCCTCGACGATGGGCACGTCCCTGGTGGACGCCCTCCATCGGCTCGGTGAGCAGGTAGTAGTGCTCGGCGGCCTGCAGCGGGACGAGGCACGCCGGCCTTCGCGGCCAGCTCGCGGCCCCAGAGGCCGGCGGCGAGGACGACCTGGTCGCACTCGATGGTGCCGCGGTCGGTGACGACCCCGGTGACCCGGCCGGCCGCCTGGGTGAACCCGGTGACCTCGGTCGACTCGAAGATCTGGGCACCACCGTTGCCGGGCGCCCTTGGCCAGCGACATCGTCACGTCGACCGGGTTCGCCCGGCCCTCGTCGGGGGTGTAGAAGCCACCGAGCAGGTCGTCGGTCTTGAGCAGCGGGTTCAGCTCGGCGCACTCGGCGGGGCTGACCTCGTACTTGTCGACGCCGAACGAGCGCGAGGAAGGCCGTCTCCCGGCGGTAGGACTCCTGGCGGCGAGGCGTGGTGGCGAGCTGGAGGTAGCCGCACGGCAGGAAGCCGGTCGAGACGCCCGGTCTCCGCCTCGAGCCCGGCGTAGAGGTCGCGGGTGTAGCGCGCGATCCACGAGCCGGTCTCGTCCGAGGTGCCGCCGGAGGCGATCAGGCCGGCAGCGTGCCAGGTGGTCCCGGAGGTCAGCCGCTGCCGCTCGAGCAGCACGACGTCGCTGACCCCGATCTTGGTCAGGTGGTAGGCGATGCTCGCGCCGATCACGCCGCCGCCGACGATGACGATGCGGCGCGGTCGGGGAGGTCGCTCGTCGCTGACGCGCTCTGCGTCCTGCTGGCTGCTGTCCTGCTGGTTGACGACGGACATCGTCACTTGCCTCTCGCTCGCTGTCGGCGGGTTCGCAGGGTCATTCGGTACCACGTGACTGAACGTTCAGTCAGTTCCTCGACCCGGCGTCCGACGTCCTAGAGCAGCAGCGGCAGGGCGATCACAGCAGTCGGCCCGACCAGGATGGCGATGAGCAGCGGCGCGCGGCGCGAAGGGCCGGAAATGCCGGCCTCGAGGTCGCGGGCGACGTCGTAGTAGCGGACCGTTCCGACGACGAGCAGGACGAAGCCGAGCGGACCGAGCATCGCCACCGCGAGCCGGTCCCCGTTCGTCTCCCCGCCAGGGCCGAAGCGCGCGACCGCGGCGGCCAGCGCGAGCAGGCCGAGCGCGGTCCGCAGCCAGGCGAGGTAGGTGCGCTCGTTGGCGAGGTGGTCCCGCGCCCGGTTGCCACTGGCACCCCGCGAGTCCGTCCGCGGGGGTTCAGGGACCGCGTCGCCGGGCTCTCCGGCCGCATCAGGCGCAAGGGCGTCCCCGGACACGGTCAGCTGACGACCTGGTCGGTGCCGGAGACGACGTGCAGGACGGGAAGGGCGACCTCGTGCCGCAGCTTGGTCGCCCAGTCGCGCCGGGTGAAGTCGGCGATGAGGTGCGGCTCAGTGAGGACGATGATCTCGTCGGCGTCCCGCTGCCCCACGATGCGCACCGCGGCGTCCACCGGGTGCCCGGTGATGAGCTCGCCGTCTGCCTCGGCGACGCCAGCGGCCTTGAGGGCCGCGATGCTCGCGTCCAGCTCGCCGGTGGCCGTCCTGACCAGCTCGGCTGGTGACTTGCCGGCGTCCTCGTCGTGGAACGCCTCGCGGAAGTCCGTCCGGGTGATGTCATCGACGGCCTCGGAGAACTCGCTGTGGTCGTCGTGGTCGGGGATCAGCACGTGCACCGACACGGGCTCGGGATCGTGCAGGTGGGCGACCCGCTGCACGTCGTGGTCGGTCAGAGCCTTCTCAGTGAGCAGCAGGATGGTGAGCACGGCCAGAGCCTAACGGCCGCAGGTGGGGGGACGGCTATCCGCCGGCAAGGACGGTGGCGAGGTCGAAGCGCACGGGCCGGTCGAGCTGGTCGTACCCGCAGGACGCGGGGTCCCGGTCGGTCCGCCAGCGCTTGAACTGGGCCGTGTGCCGGAAGCGGTCGCCCTGCCATGTGGTCGTACGCGCACCTCGGCGACGAGCTCGGGCCGCAGCGGTTGCCACGAGAGGTCCTTGCCGGCGTTCCAGCGGGAGGTCGCGCCCGGCCGTGCGGCCCTGCTCCGCCGGCGCTGGCCCAGCTCGCCCAGGGGTGACCCTCGAGGTCGTCCGTCCGGTAGGGCTCGAGCTCGGTCGAGCAGCTCCTTGCGTCGCGCCGCGGTGAAGGAGCCGCAGACCCCGACGTGCTGCAGGTGGCCCTCGTCGTCGTACAGGCCGAGGAGCAGCGAGCCGACCACCGGGCCCGTCTTGTGCCAGCGGAAGCCGGCGACCACGCAGTCGGCGGTGCGGGCGTGCTTGATCTTCAGCATCACGCGGGCGTCCTGGCGGTAGGGGAGCGCGGCCGGTTTCGCGACGACGCCGTCCAGCCCGGCGCCCTCGAACACCTCGAACCAGCGCCGCGCCTCGCGCGACATCCGCGGTGGCAGGCGTGAGGAAGACCGGCGCCTCGGCTCCGGCCAGCGCCTGCCGCCAGCGCGCGCGCGCCGCTCGCCGAAGCCGCGGCTGGTCAGGTCGTCGTCGCCGAGCGCCAGCAGGTCGAAGGCGATGAAGGCGGCCGGGGTGGTCGCCGGCGAGCATCTGCACGCGCGAGTCGGCGGGGTGCAGCCGGTTCTGCAACGCGTCGAAGTCGAGCTCGGTGCCGGTCGCGATCACGATCTCGCCGTCGACGACGCAGCGCTCCGGCAGCTGTGCCTTGACCGCGGCGACGACGTCGGGGAAGTAGCGCGTCAGCGGCTTCTCGTTGCGGCGAGCCGAGCTCGACCTCGTCGCCGTCGCGGAACACGATGCAGCGGAAGCCGTCCCACTTGGGTTCGTAGAGCAGGCCCCCGTCGACAGAGTCGGGTTCTGGTACGCCGGCGACGGGCTTGGCCAGCATGGGCTTGACCGGTGGCATCACGGGCAGGTGCATATGCGGAGTCTGGCATCGACGACCAGGATGCCGGTATGCCAGCAACCGATAACGCCGAGGTCAAGGTCCGGACGCCTTCTCGACGTGATGCCCCCGCCCTCGGACTGGCTGCGCTCCTCGCGGTCGCCGCGAGCACCCACTTCGTCCTGCCCGCGAGCTACGACGGGCTCATCCCGTCCTTCCTCGGGCCGCCTCGGCCTTGGGTCCTCGGCAGCGGCGTGCTCGAGATGCTGTGCGCCGTCGGCGTGGCCGTGCCGCGCACTCGGCGGCCGGCGGCGTGGGCGACCGCGGGGTTGTTCGTCGCCGTGTTCCCGGGCAACGTCACGATGGCTGTCGACACCGCTGGGCACGGGAACCTCTACCGAGCCCTCACCTACGCGCGGCTGCCTCTGCAGGTTCCGCTGGTGCTCTGGGCTGTCTCGGTCGCCCGGCGCGCGGGCCGGCCCTCGTGACGCACGCTCGTCGCCAGCGTCGCCGCTGCCAGGGTCGCCGTCGCCAGTCGCCCCGCCGCTAGTGACGGACGGCCAACCGGTGGAAGAGGAAGCCGTCCTCGGTGAAGAGGTCGGTCAGCTCCAGCCGAGCAGGGGCAGGGAGCTCGACCGCGCCCAGCAGTCCTGGTCCGGACCCTGCGACCAGCAGCGGCGCCGTCGTCAGGCAGAGCTCGTCGAGCCCGCTCGCGGCCAGCAGGCTGCCGAGCAAGGTCGGGCCCCCCTCGGTGAGGAGCTTGCGGTGCCCGCGGTCGACCAGCGCCTGGACCGCCTGCGTCAGGTCGACCGTGTCGTCGCCGCAGATCACGACGTCGGCTCGCTCGTGCGCCTGCCTCCTCCGGTCCGCGGGGGCGGCCTCGGAGGTCAGCACGATGGTGCGATGCGTGGCCGCGGTGAACAGCGGACCGTCCAGGTCGAGGCTCAGCCGCGAGGACACCAGGGCGATGGGCAGGGCCGCGGGCCGGTAGCCCTCGGCCTTCGCCGTCCCCGCGCCGACCATGACGACGTCGGCGAGCCGGCGTAGCGCGCCGAACAGCCGCTTGTCCGCTGGGCCTGACAGGCCGGCCGAGAGGCCGTCGCCAGCGGCGATCTCGCCGTCGGTCGAGGTGACCATGTTGGCGCGCAGCCAGGTGCCCGATGATGGGTAGGCATAGGCCTCGACCAGATCGACGTCGTCGGCCGCAGACGCCCCACTGACGACGGGGAAGAGTCTCTGCATGCTCCGGTCAGCTGCCCCAGTCCTGCTTGCGGGTGCCCAGCGTGAACGGCAGCACGAGCAGGGCGGCGATCATCACCTGGGTTCCGAACGTCAGCCAGAAGCCCCAGTGCTGCGCATGGCCGATCGCGGCCCCGATGCCTGCACCCACCAGCCCGACGACGAGGGTGAGCAGGCAGCCGATCGGCTGGTAGCCGCGCACCAGGATGCGCCCGAACGCGCCGACGACGATGGCTGCGAACAACCCCGACCAGATCCCATGAACGTCCATGAGGCCGTAGCCTCGCACAACGCTGGCAGGCGGGACGAGCAGCCGGGAACGAGAGGGCCGTGGGCGATGGGCAAGAAGAGCGGGAGCAAGGCGGACGAGGCGCGGGCGCCGCGAACGGACCCCGCGGCGGCTGCGCAGGCCGACCTGCTCGCCGCGGGCTCGTTGCGATGAGCCAGCTCCTGCGCGTGCCCTCGGGCGCGGTGGACCTCGCCGCGTTCGACCCCCGGGCCACGCCCGGAGCGCTGGCGGACCGCGCCGCGACCGAAGCCGCCTTCCTGGGCGGTCAGCCACACCTCGCCGAGCTTCAGGAGCGCCTCTACGCCGAGGGCGTCGGCGGCGGGCGGCGGCGGCTGGTCGTGGTCCTCCAGGGCATGGACACCTCGGGCAAGGACGGCACCACGGCGAAGGTGATCGGCCAGGTGAACCCGCAAGGCGTGCGGATCACCTCGTTCAAGGCGCCGACCAAGGCCGAGCGCCGGCACGACTTCCTCTGGCGCATCCGCCAGGCGGTGCCCGCGGGTGGCCTGATCGGCATCTTCAACCGCTCGCAGTACGAGGACGTGCTGATCGTGCGGGTCCACGACCTGGTGGCCGAGTCCGAGTGGTCGACGCGCTACGGGCGGATCAACGCGTTCGAGCGCGAGCTCAGCGACGACGGAGTGCACTTCGTCAAGGTCTTCCTGCACATCTCGAAGGAGGAGCAGAAGGAGCGCCTCCTCGCGCGCTTGGACGATCCGACCAAGCACTTCAAGTACAACCCCGCTGACGTGGACGAGCGCGGGTTCTGGGACGACTACCAGCGGGCCTACGAGGCCGTCCTCGAGCGGTGCTCCACCGACGTCGCTCCCTGGTACCTCGTGCCGGCCGACCGCAAGTGGTACCGGAACTTCGCGGTCGCCCGCCTGGTCACCGAGGCGCTCGAGGTCATGAATCCCACCTACCCCCCTGCCGACTTCGACATCGCCACCGAACGGGAGAGGCTCAGCGCTTCCTGACATCCCTACGTGAGGTATTGACAGGGTAATCCGATCGGAGTAGTGGGGTTCACTCAACCGTTCGGCCAGTGTTCATCTGCGTCCGTCTTGATGTCCCCGCCTCGCCTTGTCCCTTGTCGGGCCTCCCGCTTACGGTCCGCTGGACGCGATCGGTATCGGTCGTGCCTGTGTGGGGGAGGAAGCTCGATGCGTGTTGCCAAGATCAAGCTGCTGGCGCCTGTACTGGTGGCCTCGCTCGCTGCGCTGACGCTAGCTGCGTCACCGGCGTCGGCCATCGGCGGAGTCGCTCAGTCGAGCGTCGTGAACGCGGTGCCCGAGCGCAGCCTCGCCGAACATCAACGACGGCCAGACCCTTGGCATCATGCAGGTCGGCTCGCAAGATCATCCTCGGCGGCACCTTCACCAACGTCAGCCCTGCAGGCGTCACCGACGGCTCGCAGGCGGTCACGCGGAACGACGTCCTGGCGTTCGACGCGACCACGGGCGTCCTCGACACCGGCTTCGTGCCCGTGCTCGACGGCACGGTCTGGGACGTCTGGCCCGGCCCGGTCGCCAACACCGTCTACCTCGCCGGTGCCTTCAACACCGTCAACGGCGTCAAGTCCAAGAGCATCGTGCTGCTGAGCACGCGTGACCGGCGCGATCGTGTCCGGGCTGGAAGCCCGCGGTGCTCAACGGCGCGGCCTTCACGGTCGCGGCGTCCGGCACCCACCTCATCATCGGCGGCCAGTTCACGCACCGTCGGCGGCGTCGCCCACTCCGGCATCGCCTCGCTCAACGCGAGCACCGGCGCGCTCGACCCCTACGTCAACATCCAGCTCACGGGGCACCACAACGACACCGGCTCCGGCGCCCAGGGCGGCGTCGGCGCGCGCAAGATGGCGATCAGCCCTGACGGCACCAAGCTCGTCGTCGATCGGCAACTTCAAGAACGTCAACGGCGTCGCTCTCCGACCAGATCACCC
Source organism: uncultured Actinomycetota bacterium (assembly GCA_963819215.1). Lineage (GTDB taxonomy): Bacteria > Actinomycetota > Actinomycetes > Prado026 > Prado026 > CAWFVK01. The sequence goes on from CAWFVK010000005.1 coordinate 106,365, forward strand.
GGGTCAACCTCGACGCCACCAGCGCCGACGTCGACACCACCTGGACGACCGCCCAGTACTCCGCGTACTGCTTCAACGGCGCCTTCGACACCTACATGCAGGACGTCGACTTCTCGCCGGACGGCACCTACTTCGTCATCGCGGCGACCGGCGGCTCCGGCACGAACATCGACGGCACCCGTTCACTGTGCGACTCCGCCACCCGCTGGGAGACGAACTCGACCGGGACGAACGTGAAGCCCACCTGGGTCGACTACTCCGGCCAGGACACCATCGCCTCGGTCGCCGTCACCGGCACCGCGGTCTACGTCGGTGGCCACCAGCGCTGGCTGAACAACTCCGCCGGCTTCGACTACGCCGGCGCCGGCGCGGTCCCGCGTCCAGGCCTGGGCGCGCTCGACCCGGCCTCCGGTGTCCCGACCTCGTGGAACCCCGGGCGTAACCCCCGTGGCTCCGGCGCTGCGTCGCTGCTCGCGACGAGCACCGGCCTGTGGGTCGGCAGCGACACGCAGCTACATCGGCAACCGCAAGTACTACCGCGGTCGCATCGCGTTCTTCCCGCTCGCAGGTGGCACGGCCGCGCCTGACTACCCGACCGCGCAGCTGCCGGCGAACGTCTACCTCGCGGGCCAGCTGCCCAACGCCGCCAACACCGGGCGTCCTCTACCGCGTCGACGCCGGCGGCCCTGCCATCCAGGCGATCGACGGCGGCCCGGACTGGGCGGCTGACCAGAGCGACCCGAGCCCGTACCGGAACTCCGGAAGCAACACCGCCGGCTGGAGCCAGGTCCCGCACGGTCAGCAGCAGCGGTCCCGGCCTCCACCCCGAGCGGCGCATCTTCAACACGGAGCGCTGGGACCCGGGATCGAACAATGACGGCAACGAGATGCAGTGGTCCTTCCCGGCCACCGCCGGCCAGCACGTCGAGGTGCGGCTCTACTTCGCCAACCGCTGCATCGTGCACGAGCGCCGTGGGCCAGCGTGTCTTCGACGTCGCCGTCGACGGCTCGACCGTGCTGAACCACTACGACATCGTCGCGGACGCCGGAGACCAGACCGGCACGATGAAGGCGTTCGACGTCACCGTGCCCGGCGTCGGGCCAGATCACCATCGGCTTCACGCACGAGGTCGAGAACCCGCTGATCAACGGCATCGAGATCGTGAACCAGGACTTCAGCGGCCGCCACCACCGGCGCGGCCGACACCCTGCAGATGCGTCCGTTCACCGGCACCGCGACCGGCGCCACGAGCACCATCCCCGGCACCAACACGCTGTGGAGCACGGTCCGCGGCGCGTTCATGACCGGCAACACGCTCTGGTACGGCTCGACGGACGGCAACCTCTACCGCCGGACGTTCGACGGCACCACGCTCGGGAGCGGCCACCCTGGTCGACCCGTACGACGACCCGACGTGGGTCAACGTCGCACACCGGGTCTGGGCAGACCTTCCAGGGCGCCAAGCCGACGCTCTACGGCGGCGAGATGCAGAACATCACGTCGATGTTCTTCTCCGGCGGCAAGCTGTACTTCACCCAGTACGGCCAGCCGAACCTCTACTCACGCTCGTTCAACCCTGACTCGGGGATCATCACCGAGGACGAGACGAGCTACGCGGGCGTCGACCTCAGCAACGTCTCCGGTGCGTTCCTCTCCGGCGGCAACCTGTACTACGCGAGCCGCACCGACGGCTCGCTGCACCGGGTCGCGTTCAACGCTGGGGTCACCGACCCGAGCACGGACACCGTGGTCAGCGGCCCGTCGCTCGACGGCAACGACTGGCGGGCCCGGGGCATGTTCCTCTACGGCACTCCGGCGAAGCCGACGGCGTCCTTCACGGCCAGCTGCACGCTGATGTCCTGCTCGTTCAACGCCGCGGCCTCCACCCCGGCGAGCGGGCTCACCTACAGCTGGGCGTACGGCGACGGGTCCACCGACACCGGCGTCAGCCCGACGCACACGTACTCGACCGCGGGCAGCCACACGGTGACCTTGACGGTGACTGATCCGCTGAGCCAGACCGCGACCAGCAGCCAGCCGGTCTCGACCTCGCTCGGGGTTCCGCCGACCGCCGCCTTCACCTCGTCGTGCACGCTCCTCGCGTGCTCGTTCGACGGCACCAGCTCGACGGCGCCCAGCGGTGGCGTCGCCAGCTACGCCTGGAACTACGGCGACGGTCAGACCGACAGCGGGGCCACGGTGAGCCACACCTACGCGGCGGCCGGTTCGTACACGGTCACGCTGACGGTCACGGACGCGCTGGGTCAGACCAGCACCACCACGCACCCGGTGGTGGTCACCGCCCTCGCCTACGTCGGCTCGAACCAGTCGGCCGGCAAGCTCGCCACCCAGACGGTCACGGTGCCCGCGGCCGTCACGACGGGCAACGCGCTGGTGCTCGTCGCCTCGACCGCCGGCACCACGGCGCCGACAGCTCCCGCTGGTTGGACGCTCGTCAAGTCGCAGGCCGCCGGCACGCGCGCTCATCACCAACGTCTGGAGCAAGGTCGCGACCGCGGCTGACGCCGGAAGCTCGGTGGCGGTCGGCTTCGGGACTGCTGTCCTGGGGAACGTCCAGGTGCTCGCGTACTCGGGAACCAACGTGACGAACCCGGTCGCGGCAGTTGCTGCGGTCAGCTCGTCGAGCAGCCTTGTCGGCCGAGACGACTCCCGGTGGCCACCGTGACGGCGCCGGGTAGCTGGGCAGCTCTCGCTGTGGCAGATCAAGACCACTGCGGCGACGACCTTCAGCACTCCTAGTGGTCAGTCGCTGCGGAGCACGGCGATGGGCACTGGCGGCGGCCACACAGGTGGGCTCGCGACCGACGCCGGCGCGTGCGGTCGGGACCGGCAGCTACGGCGGCCTGGTGACGAACCTCAACGGCAGCGCAGGTGCGGCCACCAGCTGGACGATCATCCTGGCGCCGGCCAGCTGACCACCAGCTGACACCGCGGTCGGGTCTCGCAACCTGACCAGGAGCACGCTCCACCGGCGCTGGACCACGACACCGTGGTCCGGCGCCGGTGGCGTCTCGACCGGGGTGCGTGACGGCGGCTCGCGGATAAACCCGTCGACCCCACGACGAGGACGCGCCTAGCGTCCCTACGGTGATGTCTGGGATCCCGTTCTTCGGCAACGGCGGCAACGGCGGCAACGATCGGCTGGGCAAGGCGGCTCGGCTGGGACGACGGCTGGGCGGCCGCGTGGAAGGCGTTGGACCGCTCCGACCTCCAACCGGCTCGGGTGGTCGGCGTGGATCGTGGGGTGCTGGATGGCGTGGGGGCGGGCGGGGTGGTCCGAGCCACATTCGGAGCGCCGCTGCTGAACGCGATCGCGGCCGAGCCGGCGAGCGGGCCGTGCACGGGGGACTGGTGCGCCATCGCGTCCTGGCCGGACGGCCGGACCACCTGCGAGACCGTGCTGCCACGTCGGACCGCGCTGCGCCGGGCCCAGGCCTCGGGGCGGTCGGCGGCTCAGGTGCTCGCCGCCAACGTGGACGACGTGCTGGTGGTCGTCTCGCTCCGCGACGAGCCGAGCCTTGCTCGGGTGGAGCGCCTGGTCGCGCTGGCCTGGGAGAGCGGGGCCACACCGGTGGTCGTGCTGACCAAGGCGGACCTCGTCGAGCGACGCGGATCACGTGGCGACGGACCTCGCTGCTGTTGCGCCGGGGGTCCGCGTCATCGTGGTCAGCGCGGTGACCGGTGCTGGGCTCGACGACCTCGCGCCGCTCGCGCGGCCGGGCACCACGCTGGGGCTCGTCGGGCAGTCGGGAGCCGGGAAGTCGACGTTGGTGAACTCGCTCGGCGGCCAGGCTGCCACCGCGGACCTCGGCACGCGTGGGAAGGGCCGGCACACCACGGTGCGGCGAGAGCTGGTCGATGCTGCCAAGCGGCGCGTTGCTCATCGACACCCCGGGCCTTCGCGGCGTGGGCGTTCTCGAGCTCTCGGACGCTCTCGACAAGGTCTTCCCCGAGATCGAGGAGCTCGCCGCGGACTGTCGGTTCCTGGACTGCCAGCACGTCGCGGAACCCGGGTGCGCCGTGCTGGCGGCCGTCTGGGAGGGGAGACCTACCGCTGCGCCGGTTGGAGTCCTGGCGCAAGCTCCAGCGCGAAGCCCGCTGGGTGGCCAGCCGGAGCGATGCGCGGCTGCGGGCCGAGGACCGTCGGCGCTGGGTGCAGATCTCGCGGTCCCAACGTCGGGACCGCGAGGGTCCCCGTTGACGCGAGGCCTCGGGCGAGCCCGAAAGACCCGGTTTGTCGTGGTAGCGCCGCTGTCACCGAGTGTCATCCCGGGCGTGTCGTTGCTCGCATGATCGGTAACTCGGAGTAGCCGAACGGATGGTTCTCGGCGACGGACGTGCCGTAGTCGGTCACGTCCCTTCACCAGGGTGTTTCGCCCAGTAATGTGCTCGTCATGGCCTCCGTTGTTGACGTCAGGCGGCCTCGGGGTGGGGAAGCGGTCCAAAGTGGTCCCGTGCCTGAGGTCTCTGCTGCACGCCCAGCCGCTCGCCGCTCGTCGCCAGCGGTCGTCGCGGTGCTGCCCGCCCACAACGAGCAGGCCTCGCTCGGGCTAGCGATCGCGTCGTTGCGCGCGCAGACCCGCGCCCTCGACGGCATCATCGTCATCGCGGACAACTGCACCGACGCCACCGTCGAGATCGGCACCAACCTCGGCTGCGAGGTCGCGTCCACGGTCGACAACACCTTGAAGAAGGCCGGCGCGCTCAACCAGATGCTGCCGGACATCCTGAGCGGCCTGCAGGACGACGACATGGTGCTCGTCATGGACGCCGACTCCCAGCTGAGCCCCGAGTTCATCGAGACGGCTGTCGCCGAGCTCGGAAGGTCGGCTGACCTCGGAGCGGTCGGCGGGGTGTTCTACGGTCTTCCCGGCCACGGGCTGATCGGCCAGCTGCAGCGCAACGAGTACACCCGCTACTCCCGCGAGATCTCGCGCCGCAAGGGCAAGGCGGTGGTCCTCACCGGCACCGGCACGGTCTTCCGGGTCAGCGCCTTGCGCGCGGTGCAGGCGGCCCGCGGCGAGCACCCTGCCCGGGGCGCCCGGCCTCATCTACGACACCTTGGCGCTCACCGAGGACAACGAGATGACGTTGGCGCTCAAGACGCTGGGATACCGGTGCGTGAGCCCTCGCGCCTGCCGGGTGACGACCGAGATCATGCCGGACCGCGCAGCGCTGTGGAACCAGCGGTTGCGCTGGCAGCGCGGCGCGCTCGAGAACCTCAAGAACTACGGCTTCACCCGGGTCACCGCGCCGTACATCGGCAAGCAGGCCATGATGCATCTCGGTGTCATCATGCTCTGGCTGTACGTCGGCCTGACGGTCACCGCCCTGAGCCTGGAGAGCGGGCTTGCGCCTGTCGCCGTTCTGGCTGGGGGTCGGGGTGCTGTTCCTGACCGAGCGGCTCGTCACCGTCTGGAGCGCCGGGCGCAACGCGCGTCTCATCACTGCGGTGCTGGTGATCGAGGCCGGCTACGACCTTTTCCTGCAGGCCGTCTATCTGCGTGCACTGTGGGACCTCATCCGCCGGCGGCAGTCGAGCTGGCACCACGCAGGAGAGGAGGTGACTACCTGATGTACGAACCCCCCGTTGCAGTTCTCGGCACGAAGATCGCGGCTGGTGCCGGCACGTTGACCGTGCTGCCACACACAGGTGCGCTCGGCGTTGCCTGGATCGCGGTTGCTGGATTCACCCTGGTCATGGCCGGGCTGGCAATCATGCAGCTCCTGCCGCGCAAGCGGGCGTAGCTGTCGCCTCCGAGAGGGGCGGCGGCTGCTGCCGCCCCCTCTCGGCGCGCCGGCGCGCATCGCCTGGGTCGCCGATCCCTAGCGCTAGACCGGCTGGGGTTGCGTCGAGCCGAGGCCTGTCCACATCAGCTCGAACCAGACCGTCTTGCCGTGCTCGTCCGCCACGACCCCCCAACGGAACGCCAGCTGCTCCAGCAGCTGCAGTCCTCGCCCGGTCGGATTCTCCGGCGTCGGGTGCGCACCTGGATGGGCTGGTTGCTCGTGTCGCTGACCGAGATCACCAGCGGCTCCACGCCGATCGCGAGCCCGATCGAGTCGGACGTCGTGTGGCGCAGCACGTTCGTCACCAGCTCGCTCACCAGCAGCTGCGCGGTACGAACCACCTCGGCCGGCGTCGGCCCACCATCGAGAGCCTCGACGACGAGTGCCCTTGCCGTCGCTGGGGCCTCGACCGCGAAGGGCAGCGCGAGCTTCTGGATCATTGCCTCGCCTCCCAGAGCTCCCTGCGCGCTGCCCCTGGCTCGGGCCTGATGCCGAGCCAGTACCCGCCGCCACCAAGGGCAAACGTCTCCAGGCGGTCGCGACACACCTGGACAGGTCGCAACTGGACATCGCCCACATCGGGACATACCGTCATATCTACGGCGCCCTGACCCCCACAAACCCCCCCTGTGGTGTGGAGGGGCGTCGTCTTTTCGTCCGGAGTCTTGTCTTTCGGGCCGTTTAACGGAACGCAGGGCAGGCAGGGGATTGGTGTCGGTCCCCGCATCGGGGGAGACGGGGACCGACGAGAGCGAACGTAGGAGCCCAACCTAAGACCCACCTGAGGGGTACCTGAGCGTTCGCCAAGAGGCACGCGACCTCGAGGAGCCGGCTCAGCCGGTGCGGCCACCCACCATGGCGGGGGCCTCGCGCAGGATCGCTGCCAGCAGCCCGGGCCAGCGGGTGTCGAGGTCCTCCCGCCGCAGCGTCAGCAACCGCTCGCGGCCGCGCGGGACGGACCGGACGACTCCGGCCTCGCGCAGCACCTTGAGGTGGTGGGACACCGTCGACTTCGGGATCTCGGGTGCGACCGACTGACACGTGGCCTCCGACGTCGCGATCGCGAGGTGGCGCACGATGTCCAACCGCGCCGGGTCGCTCAACGCGGACAGGACGCCCGTGAGGCTGAGCTCCTCGATCGACGGGTGGGGGTACTTGTTCACCTCTCGATGGTACGTCCGGTTAACACGATAGTTCGACAAGAGTGGGACTATTCGCGGAGCATCGATGGTTCAACCGCTGTCCGGAGTTGCGCGGGCCTGGTCGTTTCGTCGCGGAGGTCATCATGGTGAGCACGGCACGTCGGACCGTCGGCTTCTGGCTCCTTGGGCTCACGGTGGTCGCGCTGTTCGCAGCGTCCAGCGCGCCGTCGCCCCTCTATCTGGTCTACCAGTCGCGCTGGCACTTCTCCGCAACCGTGCTGACCCTGGTCTTCGCCTCGTACGCGTTGGCTCTGCTGGTCGCGCTGCTCACCCTCGGAGGGCTCTCGGACTTCGTCGGTCGCCGGAAGGTCATCGCCGGCGCGCTGGTCGTCGAGATCGTCGCCATGGTGGTCTTCGCCGCGGCGAGCAGCGTCGGCGAGCTGCTGGTCGCCCGGATCGTGCAGGGCCTGGCCACGGGGGCGGCGGCCGGCGCTCTGGCTGCGGGGATCGCCGACCTGGCGCCGCTCGGCCGGCCCTCCTTGGGGGCGGCCGTGAACACCGCGGGTCCGTCGTCCGGGCTCGCGATCGGAGCCCTGGCCTCGGGTGCGCTGGTGCAGTACGCCCCGGACCCCCGAACCCTGGTGTACATCGCGCTCGCCGTCGTCTTCGCGCTGCTGCTCGTGGCCCTCGTCCTCATCCCCGAGGTCGTCCCACGGCGCCCGGGTGCACTGGCGTCGTTGCGTCCACGCGTGCGAGTCCCCACCCAGGCTCGCGCCGCCTTCCGGACGGCCGCGCCGGTGCTCGTCGCCACGTGGGCCGTCGGTGGCTTGATCCTCTCGCTGGGCGCCTCGCTGGCTGCAACCCTGCTCGGGATCCAGAACCACCTCATCGGGGGACTGGTGGTGACCGCGGTGGCCGGCGTCGCGGCCGTCACGTCCGTGCTGGTCCGGAGCCGTCCGGCGGCTCCCACGATGATCTGGTCGTCGCTGGTGCTCGCGCTGGGGACTGCGCTCCTGCTGGTGTCGATCGGCCTGTCCTCGACACTTCTGTTCTTCCTCGCTCTCGTGGTGGCCGGGGCGGGCTTCGGCGCTGCGTTCGTGGCGTCCATCGGCTCGGTCACGTCGCTGGCTGCGCCGTCCGAGCGCGCCGAGCTGTTCGCCGCGGTGTACGTCGTGAGCTACGGCGCCTTCGGGCTGTCCGCCGTGGCTGCCGGGTTCGCGGTGTCTGCGCTTCGGCCTCCGTCCCACGACGACGGTGTTCGGTCTGGTGGTCATCGTGATCTCGGTCGCTGCGTCAGTGCTGGAACGCCGGCGGGCTGCTCGGCTGGCAGCGACCGGCCGAGCCGGCGGAGGTCCCGGTCCGGGTGCCCACGACGTAGCGGCTCTCCGACGGCGGTCGCCCTCGGTCTTTCTTGACGAGACCCACAGTAAGGTGGCGACCGAGACGGGCTGGCCCGAGCCCGTGACGAGCCGGGAGCAGAGACCGTGACCGCAGACCCCCACGTCGACACCCGTCCGCGACACCAACCTGGAGCTCGCGGGCGAGATCGCGCGCACCCTGCGCATCGACAGCCTGCGGGCGACCTCGGCGGCCAAGGCTGGTCATCCCACCTCCGCTGCTTCGGCGGCCGAGCTCATGGCGGTGCTCGGCGTCGGGCACTTCCACCTCGACATCGATGACCCGCAGAACGCCGGCAACGACCGCTTCATCCTGTCCAAGGGGCATGCGTCCACGCTGCAGTACGCATGGCTGAAGGCGTTCGGAGCGATCGACGACGCCGAGCTCCTGACGTACGGGCAGCTGGGCAGCCGGCTCGAGGGTCATCCACGCCCGATCCTGCCGTGGGTCGAGGTCGCCACCGGGTCGCTCGGTCAGGGCATCGCCGCCGGCGTGGGCATCGCGTTGTCGTTGAAGAGGCTCGAAGGCAGTCCGGCCAGGGTCTACGTCCTGTGCGGGGACAGCGAGATGGCCGAGGGTTCGGTGTGGGAGGCCTTCGAGCACGCCGAGCACTACGGCCTCGACAACCTGGTGGTGCTGGTCGACGTCAACGGGCTGGGTCAGCGCGGCCCGACGATGACGGGGCATGAGACCTCGGTGCTGGCGCGCAGGGCGGCGGCCTTCGGCTGGACGGCCCTCGAGATCGACGGTCACGACGTCGAGGCGATCGATGCGGCCCTGCTCGCGGCGGCTGCGTCGGCTCGCCCCACGGCGATCCTGGCCCGCACCGTCAAGGGCAAGGGCCTCGGTGCCGTCGAGGGTGCCGAGGGTTGGCACGGGCTCGCGCATCCGGATCCCGCGGACGCTCTTGCGGCCCTCGGTGAGCCCTCGGCCGAGCGGTTCCCGACGCGGGCACCCGCCCGGGTCCAGCCGCGGGCGGTGCGCCGGGAGGCGGTCACCGTGCCCGAGTTCGCCGTCGGTGAGCTGGTAGCGACCCGTCTGGCGTACGGGCAGGCGCTCGTCGCGCTGGGCGATGCCCGGAGCGACGTGGTGGTCCTCGACGCCGAGACGAACAGCTCGACCCGTGCGGACTTGTTCGCCGCCGCGCATCCTGATCGCTACTTCGAGATGTTCATCGCCGAGCAGCAGATGATGGGCACCGCTGTCGGGCTGGCCGCGCGCGGCTGGACGCCGTTCACGTCCACCTTCGCCTCGTTCACCACCCGCGCGTTCGACTTCGTCCGGATGGCCGCGATCGGCGGCACCTCGCTGCGCCTCTGCGGCTCGCACGCCGGCCTCTCGGTGGGGGAGTCCGGCGCGTCGGGCATGGGGCTGGAAGACATCGCCTGCTTCCGGGCTGTTCCCGGTTCGCACGTGCTTCAGCCGGCCGACGCCACGGCGGCGGCCGCGTTGACGGTCCTTGCGGCCGACCTCCCTGGCTTCACCTACCTCCGCACTACGCGTGCTCCGATCCCGGTGCTCTACCCCGCAGGGACGGACTTCGTCGTCGGGGGCAGCCACGTCCTGCGACGCTCGGACGCGGACCGCGTGACGCTCATCGGTTCCGGCACGACGCTGCACGCCGCCCTGGCGGCGGCCGCTCAGCTTGCCGAGCACGGGATCGCCGCCCGGGTCGTGGACGCGTACTCGGTGAAGCCGATCGATGCCCCCACGATCCTCGAGTCGGCGAGCCAGACCGGGCTGGTGGTCAGCGTGGAGGACCACTACGCCGCTGGCGGCCTCGGGTCGGCAGTCGCGGACGTGCTCGCGGCAGCCGGCAGCGGCGTGCGGCTCGTCGCCCTCGCCGTTCCTGGCGTGCCAGGCTCAGGGCCCTCGGCCGGCGTCGCCGGGGTCGCCGGCATCGATGCCGCCGGCATCGTCCGTGCGGTCACCGGTGCGCTCCGGGCCTGAGTGGAGCCGGGCGCGAACCGCGCGGCGGGGAGCGAGGATGATGCCCGCTCGCCCCTGACGTGCCGCAGGTGCGCGCCCCTACGCTGACCAGACCGCCGCGCGTCGGGCGCAGCGTCCGTCTGGGAGGTCAGCTATGAAGACCAGGTTCAAGGTAGCCGGAGTCGTGATCGGCTCAGCGGCGCTGCTCATGACAGGGATCGGCATAGCGAACGCGAGCAACTCGAACGGGAGCCCGCGCGTCGCACCGGGCCCCGGTGTGACGTTCCGGCCGGCCACTGCGCCGGCCGCCGACACCTCGGCCGACGAGTCCGTGCTCACCCCGATGACCCCGTGCCGGATCGTCGACACCCGGCTCGCCGGCGGCCCGGTGCTGAGCACCCGCTCGTTCTACGTCGGCGGGACCACTGAGTTCGTGACGCAGGGCGGGAACGTCGGAGGGTGCGGCATTCCGGTCGGGACCACGGCGATCGCTGCGAACATCGTCGCGACCGGCGAGACGGGGAGCGGCTACATGAAGGCGTGGCCAGCCGGCGCCACCGCGCCGACCGCCTCGATCATCAACTTCTCCCGTGGTGTCACGATCGCGAACGAGCTGACGCTGGCGATCAACCCCACCGCGGCTCTCGCGCTGAACGTCCTCGCGAGTGCGCACACACAGGTGGTCATCGACGTCACGGGCTACTACCGTCCGCAGATCTCCGCGGACATCACCTCGTCCGGTGCATTCTTCAACAACACGGCGCGAGTCCTGTCGGTCACCCATCCGGGGACGGGCTCCTACGTGGTCACGGTCGACCGTCCGTCCGAGGTGTGCAGCGCTCAAGTCACGTCGGTCGACGCAGGTCACTGGGCAGACGCCATCACGGAGGCCAACGGCACGGTCGACGTGCACACGCAGGCTCTGGTGGGGGGCGTAGCTACGCCGGTGGATGACGAGTTCAACTTCACCCTGGTCTGCTAGCGCGCAGCGTCACGGGGCGGTCGGTGTCGGGGCGGTCGGTGTCGGGTACGTGCCGGCCGCCCCTGCCGCAACGGGGGGAGACAGCTGAAACGAACTCTTCGGAGCTAGTGAGTGGGCGATACAGGACTTGAACCTGTGACCTCTTCCGTGTCAGAGCAAGGCGAGCAAGTCTGTGACCTGCATCGACATCTGATACCCGTTGGTAGGGAAGGAATCTGAGCCTTGAGTAGTTCAGTCCAGGTACCACCTAGTCATGAGGACCCTGTTGACAAGCTGTTGACAGCGGGTGCCCTTGGAATCGATGCAACATGACACGTCCGCCCGGCAATGCAACATGCCCACCCGCTCGATGCGCCACAAGGCCTGGGCCCGAGGGCCAAACGAGCAGACAGCGGTAGGCGCGCGGCCTCGGAAGCTGGCAGCGGTAGGCGCGTGCGCTTATGAAGCTGATAGCGGTAAGGGTTCGGCGGCCACAAGCGGGAGTTGGTCGTAGCCCAACGGCGTGGGTGCGTTTGACAGCCCGTTGACAGGCATGGTCACGCCGCGTGTTCAGCCAGGGCGAATTCTGAGATCTATAGCCTGGCGTGACTCACGCTCGCGATGATGGCTGCGTCGTTCGACTGCTCAGACTGGGCCTCGGGAGGCAGCCCCCTGGAGAACAGGGTGTGCATCTGGGCGAGGGCCTGAACCGCCATCTGGGACTTCTGGCTGTCCTGGTAGTCCGCCAGCCACAGCGGGTTCGAGACCCCAAGGTCTTGAACCTTCTGTGCCCAGGACTGCCGCTCGGCGGTCACAGCGTTCGAGTCGCCGGATGCGGTCGCTTGCGCGAGGGCCTGCTGGTGCTGGGCCATCATCTGGCCGAACACCATGTTGTTGCCCTGCTGGATGTACATGGCGTTGAGGAACTGCTGGGGGGTGTCCTTCTCGCGCAGATGGTCGTTGATGAGCTCGTCGTGGATCATCTGGACATTGCCGGTCTGGCCCGACTGCGGAACCAGGAAGGCTGCGGCGGTCGCCGTGTCGGCGCCGTGCAAGAGCTTCTGGTTCTTGTCGATCCAGTCGATCGCATCCTGCGTGTACGGCTGGTACGCGCCAGGGGTCGTCGACTTGGACTGCGAGATCGTGTACCCAACCGCGTTGGGGCCGTGGCTCTTCACCCAGTCGTTCACCGCGTCCGCGTAGGCGGACGAAGAGTTCTCCTTGCTGGCGTACTTGGCGTACGTCTGCTGCCACTCGTTCTGAGCCCCGGGTCGCCCTGGGACACATTCGGAGACAGTGGCGAGATGGTGCCCACCAGCGCCTTGATGAGGAAGATCGACCGAGCGTTGTTCTTGATGGCGTTCTGGAAGTCCGCCATCGTCTGCGCCGAGGCGTTCGGCGGAGGAACCTGCCCGTGGGTGTAGGCGGAGGCCAGGGCCGCGTTCGTGCCGCCAGGAAGGCGGTGCTGGTGTCATCGGCACGGGTAGCGTCGACGACAGCGCGCAGAGGCGAGTTCGGGACCAGCCAGTCGAGCAGCCCAGAGGTCATGCCCCTGTTGCCGACCGCATCCTGGATCGCGGTGTGGAACACCGGGTCGAACTTGGCGATAGCCGAGGCGGGCATCGCCAGGTACGGCGAGATGCCAGGAGTGGCTGCAACCTGCTGCGCCTGCTGGCCGGCGTCAGCCACCACGCCCGTAGCTGCCTGGGCGGCAGCGTCAGCGACCGGGGAGAACCCGGGCATCTGGAGCTCGGGCAGAACCGTGTTCAGGCTGCTCATGTTGCCCGTGACCGAGATGGGCAGGCCACCATGGTCGGGAGGTACCTGTCACCAAGGCTCTGGAGGGCGGTGCCGATGGCGCCGACCCCGGGAATGAACAGGCTCCGGTTGCCCTGGCCGTCGTCCTGGACGAAGGCGGTGTTCGTCAGGCCCTCGTGGATCATCTGGTACTGGCGGAGCGCTGCAGGGTTCTCGTTGACAGGTGCGCGGCCCGCTTGATGGCCTGCTCCTGCGCGAAGTAGAACGGCAGGAACGAGTTAGCCATCACCGAGAACTGCGTACGCAGAGCGGTGTTGTGGATCTGGGGCAGGATCGCGTGCGTAGCACGCACCTTCGCGATCTCGAACGCCTCGTCTCAGTCATGCGCCCAGAGTCGACGACGCAGCGCGAGCCCTTCATCTCTCGACTTCAGGGCGGCCTGTACAGGGGCTGACGGGACAGGTCGGTTCACCACCGGGTCCACGACGTGTTTGAACCCGTTCTGCACGATCGTGTTCGCCAGGTTCGTGCCGATGTGGACCTGCTCCATGTGCGCCCAGGGACCGCGAACGGCATCTGGTGCGGCAAGAGGGCGTCAACGTCCTCCGCCTCGGGCTTCAGCCCGTGGCGATCCTCCGTGAAGCCGTCGTGAGCCTCGCCGTTCGCACCCGTCACGAGGCCCCGGAGGGACCCCACGCGGTCGGAGGCAAACTCAACGGGATCTTGATTTGCCGCGTACCGCTCCATGATCCGCTGCTCGGCGGCATAGGGGTGCACGGCGAGCGCGGGACCCATGGCCGAAGGCGACTTGGGGTCGTAAGCGCGGCCCGCGATGCGGGCTGTCTCCTTCTGTCGAGCAACCTGCCAGGCAGCGTCCTCATCCAGGCCGGGGGCCTTCGCCACAAGGACATCCTTGGCGATGTTCTGCATGGGCAGGTCTCGAGGACTTCTGGAGCTCGGTCAGGAAGGAGTGCTTGAACCCGGCGTCAGACTGGGTGTAAGCGCCCCACTTGCCCGTGGGCTGGTAGTAGTGGTTCTCGGCGGCCGCAGCGGCAGCGGGCCGTACTTGTCGGACACGATCGGCGCTGCCTGGCGTGCACGGTCGGCCGTGGGTCGATGTTGTAGTCCCGTGTTGAAGTGACAGCGGAAGTGATGTGGCCCTGGCTTGAGAATCGCCTGCACGGCAAGGTCGTGCCGCTCCGGGTCAATGGACCCGGCAAGCTTGTGACCTGAAGCCGTGCGGGCGCACGAAGGATCCCTGAGGGCGCCGTAGCGTTCCTCGGGTCGTACGGGGTCAGGGCCTGTCCCGGGCCGCGTACGTGGCCGGGGGTCGTTTGCCCGCTGAGTCCTCGATCTTCTCCGCGAAGGCGTCCGAGCCAGGGATCGCGTGCACGAGAGCGGCGGCGGTGTGGTCGATCTCGTCGGAGCCAGCGACGCCCATCTTGGCCGCAGTGATCGAGATGTTCCTTCATCATCTGTCCGCCGTAACGGAACATGGCCGGGATGGACTCGGCTGCGGCGATGCGCAGGCCGAAGCGACCGAGAGGAGGGCCAGCGGCTTGAAGTAGGAGTTGATGAAGTCGTGGACCAGAAGTCGTCGACCTTGCCGTAGACGTTCTGGAACTTGCCCATCGAGTGCATGGCCGTACGCATCTGGCCGTAGTCGATGAAGACGCCCTTCGTGCTTGTCTGCGACATTCGGTGGGCCATCTGCTGCGTGCCGATCGGCGTGACGACATCGCTGAGGTCGAGGCCGTTCTGGTCGGCCGCAAAGGTGCAGAAAGGGTTCTCGTTAGCGAGGCGCCCGGTCTGCGCCTTGACCGAGGCCATGATGTCGGTGTCGTCGGGCAGGCCTGCGGCCTTCGCCACCTCGGGGATTACCGAGTGGTACAGGTCCCGCATCTGGTTCAGTGCGCCAGGGGCGTTGCCGGTGGCGTGCTGGGCCTGGAGGTCGGCCATCTGGCCGGCCACCTCTGCTGCGCGACGGTCACCCAGGGCGTACCGGAAGACGTGGCGCATGGCGCCCATCGCGGTAGCACTGGTGTAGTCGAAGGTCTTGCCCGAGATCTCCTTGAGGTCGTCGGAGATGTCGTAGCCGAGGTAGTTGCTGAAGGTGCGGACCTTACCGGCGATGGCGCCGCCCATGGCCTCGCCCCAGGTGTGAGTGCCGAGGCCGGCCTCCAGCGAAGATCGGAGCAACCCACTTCTTGCCCTGGCTCAGGTCGTTGGGGTCAACGGCCACGCGCTGCGGGGAAGATGAAGTTCCGCTGGTTCGACAGGATGCCACGCTGATCCAGAGCGTTCGCCCGATCGGCGGAGAAGACTTGATTGCCCCACTGGTCCACGTCGGTGCGCCTGGTGTCCCAGGTGCCGAGGCGGAGTTTGTCCCCGATGCCGCGCAGGGCGGTCTTCGAGGGCAGGATCGAGGCGGACCGGATGCTGTTGGCGAGCTCGCCCCGGCATAGGCGTCTCGGACGATCTCGTGAACCCCGTTCACGTCCGTGACCTTGCCGAGAGCGGCGGCCAGCGGAGCGCCGAGCTCGGGGTAGTTGCGGAGCAACGTCCCGTGTCGGAGGTCGCAGCATCCGTCAGGAACTTGGTGTAGCCGTTCGACTGCTGCGGGGCGTGCCCCAGCTGGACGGCCAGCGGGTCAGCCTTGCCGTAGCGCAGGGCGTCGATCTGGGCGGAGGAGCGCGCAGCGATGCTGTTGCGAGCCAGCATGGCCTCGAAGCGGGGGATCTGCCAGACGGACGGCAGGCCGAACTTGGTGGACAGGACCGTCGGGGCGCCGTGGACGCCCTCGATCCCAGCCAGACCAGTCTCGCCACCCTCAAGGTACTTGCCCTGCGTGATGGCGGTCTTCGCCTTACCGGCGACGATCACCGGGTCCAGGGTCATGTCAAACGCCGCGTCAGCGGCACCCGAGACCAGCCGGCCAAGGCCGCTGTCGGTGTTGCCGTCATCACGGAGCAGCAGGTTCGCCACGTCGCGGCCGAAGGACACGCGGTAGTTAGGGTCCTGTGCGCGAGCCAGCGAGTCCTGGAACGCCGAACGTCCGGCGAGCTGGGTCTCAGCCTCAGCGGCGGCCTCGCCGCCCAGCTTCGCACCCTCATCGCCAGCGAACGAGCCGACCGCTGCGCCCCCGGCCATGCCGAGGGTCATCAGGGCGCCGGCCGCCGGACCGTGCATGGTGTAGACGGCGTGGATGAAACGGTAGTCCTGCTGGACCTCCTGGAGCGGCTTGCTCAGCAGCGCCCCAGGGCCACCACTGGCACCGGCCAGCGGGGCAACGATGTGCTTCATCGCCCAGCTCAGGATGGAGCTTCCCTGGTCGGGTGCGTTGTCAGCCGCGTCCTGCATACTCTGCGTCAGGTTCGCCGTGGCGACCGCTGGCAATGCGGAAGCGGCGCCCGGGGAGGTCAAGACATCCGAAGCCAGGCCAGGGGAACCATTAACGAATTGAGGATTATCCGCCGCAAGGGTGCTCGGGTCCTGTGAAGGCATCGTGTACTGCATGCTCATAGCGCCGCCTCAAGCAGTGAGTCGCAACGGTCAAGGCTGAAACTGGACATGGTGGTCTCCAGGGCATGGCTCGGATGGTTGCCCGGCCCGCGACTCAGTCGCGAGTCCGGTGGATCAAAGGCTGGGGATGACTAGCGGATCGGTACCGGCGGTTTTCGCCTTGCCGCGTGCTGCACCCTCCTTCGCGGCATCCACTGCGCGAGCTTTCGGGGACTGTTCGGTGAGGCCCGCAGGAACTCCCACGCTGACTGGGAACGCTCGTCTTCGGGAAGGTCAGGCAGGCCGAGCGGTAGGGCCTGCAAACATCCCGAACATCGTCCGCACGCCTGAACCTCGGTCGGGTCGTCGAGTGCTCTACGAAGAAAGGCCATCAGACACATCGGCCGGTACTTGTAGGCGTTCATCTGGCCCTGCTCTCGCACTCGTACGGCAGCCAGCCGGTTGTAGTGCTCCGCGTCGACCACGAACTCGGTGCCGGTCGCTGCCCAGCCGTCCTCGGTAAGCAGGACGGCTCCTTCTTTGGCCATCAGCTTGAGCAGTCCTTGAATGTCGGCCACGGTTCGACCGACGGTCTTTGCCAACTGACTGGTGCTCACTGGCGCTGCTGACTCGGTGAGGTCGCGGAGCAGCCGAGCCGCCAAGGTGGCATCTGGGCGCTCCCCGCGTCGGAAGTGACTCCACAGCGCCTGGTCTGCTTCCGACGGCAGGAGCACCGCCACGGCGTCACGGCGGCGCCCGGCCCTACCCGCCGCCTGGTAGTACGCGAGCGGCGACGACGGGGACCCGACCGAGATCACCCACGACAGATCCAAATCAATACCTAGGCCTAACGCGGAAGTCGCGACCACCGCCTTGACGGTCCCCGCACCGAGTTGTTCCTCCACTTGGCGGCGTTCAGACCCACCCGTGGCACCCGTGTACGCACGCACGGCGTGGCCACGGCTGCTCAGCCATTCGGCCAAGTCACCGGCTTCCGCCCTCGTCGGTACGTACACGATGCCGTAACCGTCCAGCGTGGACAGGGCCTGCCCGACCCACGCCCACCTTTCAGCCATGTGGAGGCGGATCCCGACTCCCAGGGCGAGCGTTGGGCGGTCCAGGCTGCCACGCTGCACGACCGTGTCGGGCCCGAGCTGCCGCTTCACGTCCTCGACGACCTGATTCGTGGCCGTCGCGGTGACTGCGAGGATCGGCAGGTCGACTCGACCGGCCGTCAGCTCCCCGATCCGGCCAAAGTCCGGCCTGAACTGGTGACTCCAATCCGACAGGACATGTGCCTCATCGACCACGAGCAGCCCCAGCTCCCGCCGAACGTGGTCCAGGACATCGCGGCGGAACCGGGGGTCCTGGAGTCGCTCGGGACCCACGAAGACGATGTCGAGGTCGCCCGCCAGGAGCTGGCCTTCACTGGCGCCTCTCGCTGTGGTCGTCTCGTCACTATTGAGCTCCGTAGCGCGTAGGCCGGCGCGTCGTGCCGCCTCGACCTGGTCGCGCTGCAGCGCAAGCAGTGGTGAGACAACGAGCGTCGGGCCACCGCCGGCGTCCCGGATCAGCCGCGTTGCGGTGAGGTAGATGGCGGACTTGCCGGCCCCCGTGGCAAGGACCGCCAACAAAGGCAGCCGTTCCACCAGGAGCGTCAACAGGGCGTCCAGCTGAGGGGGGCGCGGCTCGGCCGCGTCCCCTGCTATCGCCTTCACCACTGTGCGGGCAGCAGCCCGCACCTGGTCCGGGGTGAAGGCCGGCAGAGGGGCGCCGGACATCCGGCGCACCCTGTCCGTGGTTGTGTCTGGCATGAGTCTCCTAGGCGCGCCGCTGGCGCGCGATCGAGATAGAGGCAAAGGGGTCGATGGATCAAGCAACGGGTCGAGGTCGACCCGCAGGTGTCGAACCGAGACCTACTTCGAAGCGGCGCCAGTCGGCGCCAACGGTCGAGGAACAACGCAGTCGAGGAGCGAGTGGGCCGCAGGACCCGCGAGCTACCCAAGTACAGAGGCCTCCCGGACGGCCTCAGTCGAGGCCGATCGAGGAGGCCCTTGATCAAGTCCCTCAGCCTGAGTCCTCGACCGCAGGCCCGCAGATGCGGGCCACGCTTTCAAAGGAGCATCGACAGAGTCCGAACCGTCGCCATCCCGAGCGCGACGAAGTCGCAAACTGCGGGCGCTGCGAGCCGAGGCTCTCCGCGCCGAAGAAAGCACTTAAAGGGTGGTCTCGGAGGCGCGTGCCCGCATATGAGATAGCGGACGGCCATTCTGAGCGTGAGTCAGAACGTGACACGTTCTCTGTTCCCGGCCCATTCCGGCCCTGATTGCGTGTCATCTCGTCCCGCCAAATCGACCGATCTTGAAGCCTGCTGAGGCGGTCTCGTGCTGGTTCGGAATCCACTCGCCCCCGCGCCTGATGCTCCAGACGTCGTTGGTCTTGTGGGTCTTGCACTTCTTCCGCCGACCCTTGTTCAGATTGAAGTCGGCGGCCTCGATCGGCACCACGAGGCAGGTGGAAGTCGAGGGTCGCCCCAGCAACCTCCCGTCAGCGAGCTTGCGAATCGACCGGTTGAGCTGCTGGGGAGAGTAAAGCTCCCCGGTCGGCTTGGGGAGAAGGGTGATCAGCTGGCCCCTCTCGAACTCCGCATGGCCGCCCGGGTGCATATAGCCGATCGCCAGCAACCACAACCTGAACTCAAGAGCCAGTTCCATCTGGTCGAGTCTGAACGTCCCCAACCAAATCTTGGCGAAGTCCTTGCCCTTCCGATGCACGGGCTGGTCGAACGGAGAGGGCGAGAGCACGTCGACGAGTCGCCGTTGCTCTTCCGTGTACGTGCCGTCCCAAGGGGCGGGCTCGTCCTTTGCATCGGCCAAGTCGTCGAGGCTGTAGTCATCGACCGTGTTCATGGCGGGCGGCATGATGTCGGTCACCGCTGGGCCTGTAGCCACGCCTGGATCTCAGCGGCGGAGTAGCGGAACTCCCGCCCTATGCGGATGCGGGGGATGCCGAGGTCTTCCGCCCGATTGAGAACCCAGCTAGAAGGTGTCGCGTGCCGGGTTTGATGGAGGCTCTCATTCCCCGGAAGGATGAGAGTCATGGCAGCACCGAGGAAGTACCCGGAGGAGCTTCGGGAGCGGGCGGTTCGGATGGCGGTCGACGCGCGGCGTGACCCGGTGACTCGGCCGGGTGCGTTGCAGCGGGTCGGTGAGCAGTTGGGGATCAATCCCGAGACGTTGCGGGGGTGGGTCACCCAGGCCGAGATCGACGCCGGGCAGCGCCCGGGAACCACGACCAGTGATGGCCAGCGGTTGGCTGAGCTGGAGAGGGAGGTCAAGGAGCTGCGCCGGTCCAATGCGATCTTGCGTAGTGCCTCGGCTTTCTTCGCGGCGGAGCTCGACCGCCCATCAAGGTGATCGTCGCGTTCATCGACGAGCACAAAGACTCGTTCGGGGTCGAGCCGATCTGCAGGGACCTGCAGATCGCCCCGAGCAGCTACTACGCCCACCGGGCCAGGCCGCCCTCGGCGCGGTCGGTCAGCGATACGGCGACGACCGAGGTGATCACCGCGGTCCATGCTGACAACTACGGGGTCTACGGGGCCCGCAAGGTCCACGCCGAGCTGAACCGGCAGGGCCACCCGGTCGCGCGTTGCACCGTTCAGCGTCTGATGCGCGCTGCCGGGCTACGCGGGATCTCCCGAGCGAGGGGTCCGCGGACCACGATCCCTGGCACCGGCCCGGACACCCGCCCCGACCTGGTCAACCGGTCCTTCACCGCGACCGGCCCGAACCAGTTGTGGGTCGCTGACATCACGTACTGCCGCACGTTCACTGGGTGGGTCTACGCCGCGTTCGTCACCGACGTGTTCGCCCGCCGGGTGGTCGGCTGGCAGCTGTCGAAGTCGTTGCGCACCGACCTGGCGCTGGACGCCCTGGAGATGGGCCTGTGGACCCGCCGGCACGCCGGGCACGACGTCACCGGGCTGACGCACCACAGCGACAAGGGAGTCCAGTACGTCGCCGTGCGCTACACCCAGCGACTGGCCCAGGCCGGCGCCGTCGCCTCGGTCGGCTCGACCGGGGACTCCTACGACAACGCCCTCGCCGAGGCGTTCAACTCCCTGTTCAAGGCCGAACTGGTCCGCAACAAGGGGCCCTGGAAGAACATCGACGACCTCGAGATCGCCGTCGCCGAGTACATCGACTGGTTCAACCACCGGCGCCTACACGGCGAGATCGGCCTGATCCCACCCGCCGAGTACGAGACCAACTACTACCGTCACCACACCGCTCCGACTACCGTCGGAGCGTCAGTTGAGAGCCTCCACTGAAGTCGGCACGCGACAAGGCTTACTCAGCAGAGTGGCTACCTCAGCGGTGGTCAGGAGCTTCGCCAACGGTGGCGTCGCGGGCTCGTCACTGGGGGGTTTCGCGGTTCGTGTAGTCAAGATCGCTCCAGTTGGGTGCAGGCCATACGGCCCATGCGGTTCAGACGGGTGGCGTGTTGCATTGCCTTGACGAGTGCTTACGTACATAAAAGTACATGGACCTCTCGACTGTTCTCGCGCATCTGGCTGTTGGCAACGGGGCACCACAGCTAGCCCAGTGCTATTCCCGGCGATGTCCCATCAGAAGCGTCCGACATACGTACAGATGGGAACCGTCGGAAAACTTCTCCACGTTCTCGGAGATAGCACCCCAAACTTGATGGAACCTGTCGTCTCGGTCGGCGTGTCGTCGCTTGGCGCACCTGGGGCTTGACCGGCGAGCACAGTAGAGTACAGTGGTGGACAGCCACTGATGGACGAGGAGACCGCGTGTCACTACCAAGCGAGTCCAGTGAAGCTCGGGCAGGTGACGGGACGTCGACCGGGCTCGAAGGGGAGTGGGCCTACCTCAGCGATCCCAAGACGAACCTGGCCTGCCTGGGGTGGCAGACAGGGTCCTTCCGTGTGTTCGTCGTCGCGGCGACCGAGGGAGTCCGACGAGTCTGCAGAAGCCTCTCCGTCGAGGCTGACAATGGGGCCACCCTCGTCGACGAGGTCTCCAGGCGGCTTAAGGCAGCGCGCAAGACCCCCTCGGCCGGAGCATCGCTCACCACGCATGTCCTTCGCGAGGTCCCACTGCAGACACTCCTTCGCCTGGCCGAGGAACGTGACGCGTCGTTCGCCAGCGACGACGATGACTTCCCTGGGATGCAGGTGGTGCTGCACCCGCAGGAGGCAGTCGCTCAGGGCTTCAAGTCGATCAGGGATTACCAGGCGAACGTCGGATGGGCGTTCGCTGCCTACGTGTACTCGGTGATGGTGGCCCGGGGGGAACGGGCACCGTCCGCCAAGACCGCTGAGGCGTTAAAGGTGAGTCAGCCGGAGACTCGGAACAGACTCAGCAAGGCTCGGGCTCGGGGGTACTTGACCCCTGTCGGCAGGGGAAAGTCCGGGGGAGAGGTCACCGATGCCGCGCTCACCCTGCTTCGCACCGCAGGTTTCACCATCCCGAAGGGCGGTAGCAGCTGATGGCATCGATCAGAAGGCGTGAGGTGGCGCAGCCGAAGCAGGCGGAGAACGACGGCAAGCCTCGGCGCAAGCAGTACCGCTACGCGTTGCTGTATCGCGACAGGGCTGGGAAGCAGAGGTCTGAGACCTTCGCGGTCTACGCACATGCGCTCGCCCGCAAGTCTGACGTGGAGCGCGAGGTCAGGGATGGTTCGTTCATCTCTCCGCGAGACTCCCGGATCCGGTTCGGCGAGTGGTACGAGCGCTGGTCCGCCGGTCGCAACGTGTCACCTTCCAGGGCAGCCGCGGATGCCTCCTTGGCGGCTAAGCACGTCCTTCCGCGGTGGGAGAAGCTGCCCATCGACGCCATCACGCACATGGAGGTCCAGGCGTGGGTGGGGGAGTTGAGCCGAAGCGGTAAGGCCGGCCCCAAGCCAAAGAAGGGGGAGATGGCGAAGCCTCCCACCGGGTTGTCGCCGGCGACGGTCTCTACGTGTCTGAAGCTTCTCCGGGTGCCGCTGGACGCAGCCGTTCGGGACGGCAAGCTACGGTCGAATCCGACAGCGGGAGTGCAGCTACCCAACGTTGCCCGGCGCCTACAAACCCACGAGACGGTGCTGACAGGGGCAGAGCTCTCCGCGCTCGTGGCAGAGGTGCCGGAGCGTTGGCGAGCACTGATCTTCACCATGGGCTGGCTGGGCCTGCGCTGGAGTGAGGCCCTCGGCCTCACCCGGAAGGACTTCAACCCCCTTCGGTCGCAGCTTCACGTAGCCCGGCAGGTGGTCGTCGAGGTGAACGGCAAGAACGAGGTCCGCACTCAGGGCAAGACAGACTCGGCGGCTCGACTGCTACAGCTGCCCGCGGCAGTCGCGCAGGTCCTTAACGATCACGTGGCACGGTTTGACACGCCACCCGACGGCTACCTGTTTGCCGGCGAAGACGGCCAGCCTCCGCTTAGGACGAACTTCAACCGACGTGTGTTCGCGCCCGCAGTCGAGGCAGCCGGCCTGTCGGGTCGAGGGATCACCCTCCGACAGCTCCGCCACACTGGCGCCTCGCTCATGCTTGATGCGGGTTTGCAGATCCAAGACGTATCTCAGCGCATGGGGCACGCGAGGCCGTCGACGACGCACGATATTTACGCTCACCTGCTGGAGGCGAGGCAGACGGCTGGTACGGCCGCCATGGACGCAGCGATTAAGGCATCGCTCGGGCGATAGGTAGGGGTCCGCGGAAGCTATTCAGCACGGAATGTAGGGGGTTGGTCACGTTGCGTGATACTTGCTCGCTCTGACGGTGCCTCCTGCCATCCTCTGGACGAATCCAAGTGCGGAAGTCACTGGGACCTGGTGGGGGATAGCTATGCGCAAGAGCGAGACGTGGCTGTGGAACCTCGTTGCGGCATCGAACGCTTTGGAGCGCGCGAGGCTGGGATGGTTGGCCTACGAGGACAGAGCGCTGGCCGCGCTTCAGACGGCGCGAGCTACCGGCACCGTCCAGCCGTCGTCGGGTGGCAACGTCGCGTTGGAGGAGGTCAACAAGGGGCTCGAATTATTGGAAGCCTGGCGACAGACGTGCACCCCGAGTCCAGGCGACTATCGCCATCACGCTGGAAGCGTCGGCGGGAGCCTCCAAGCCTTCGGGCTGGATCTAGAGGTTGCTGTCTGGCAGCTCCAAGTTCGCCTACCTGACGAGTTCCAGGCTGCGCTGGGGAGATACAACGGCATTGGAATCGGGGCAGCTGCTGCCGGCTACCAGACTGTGCGGTCGGCCGGCGGTCGCGGTGCTCGTAGTAGCTCGACGGGGAGATCTTCGCGCCGAGCTCGGTGAGCTGGGCGCAGATCGGCTCGACACCCCAACGCAGACCGTCCCCGTCGCGGCTGCCCACGACCGAGTCGATGTACTGCGCGATCAACGCTGTGGCCGGTCGAGCTCGGCCGCGAAGAAAACCGATGCGCTCCGCAAGATCGCGTTGGCGCGGCGCAGTTCGGCGTTCTCTCGCTTCACCCGCTTCAGCTCTGCTGACTCATCACTGGTCGTCCCCGGCCGTCGGCCGGCATCGACCTCGCCCTGCCGGCACCACTTGCGCACCGTCTCTGGCGTCCCGATCCCGAGCAGCTGCGCGACCTCGGTCATCGCCGCCCACTCCGACTCATGATCGCCACGGATCTCCCCGACCATCCGGACCGCCCGCTCACGCAGTTCGACCGGGTACCTCTTCGACGTAGCACCAGACATGACTCCATCCTTCCCAAGGAACAGAGTCTCCGGACTCGCCGGGGCGGTTCATGTAGGTCCATCTGGACCATGCGAGCCCACGTTTGCGTGACACCGACCGTGACACGCCCCCAACCTCATCAGAAGAGCATGACCATGACCATCAGCGAGATGACGGACGAACAGCTCCGCGAAATGCTCGAGCAGTTGCCGGACGTGGAGCTTCTGCGCCTGGGGCAAGAGCTCCAGACGAGGAGCAACGAGATACGGGCCGCGGCGGAGGCCGCACACGCCGTCTGCCCGGACTGGTGCGAGCACTACGGCAGCACCGACATCCTCTGGAAGGGCCACGTGCACCATTTCGGCGACATCGGAAGGGTGGCGACAAGCCTCGATCGCAGGAAGCACAACGGCGGGGAGGTCCACGTCGAACGCAAGTTCGCCGAGGGCGACGGCCTCGTCCTGCTCACCGTCACCCTGGACCCCGAGGACGCGCCGCTCCTCAGCTATACCCCAGACGAGGCTCGTCGACTCGCAGCCCTGCTCACGCAGGCAGCAAACACGGCCACGCGTAGTCCCAGCTAGGCCCGGTACCCTCGCCACCTGTCAGCCCCCCCGGCGCCTCGTCCCCAGCGAAGCCGCGCCGGGGGCTGACTCGTCGCCTACCAGGCCGAGAATCCCCACACGAGTGCCGCGTTGACGTGCAGATTCACCACCGTGCCGTCGATAAACACGGGAATCGGCAAGATGTTGTTGGTGCTCACCCCTGAGACTGCGCCGCGCAGCGCCTGGGCGATCTGTTCGACCCGATAGTCGACCAGATCGGGATTCAACTGAAAGTCACGCCGTTGATCATGATCTGCTTCATCGCGAGGTTCCCGTCTTGCGTCACCATGACGCTCACAAACGATCATGACGCGGTGGTCCGACAGGTTGTTAACCAACTTGCGGTTTCGCCGGCACCGAGGACTGGGAAGCACCACACTGAATACGTGCCCCGGGGCAGGCGTGATGCGGAGTTCGACCTGTTGGAGCGGTTCACTACCCGCGCTCAGCAGATGATCAGGCGGCCGCTGATCTCCAACGGCAACCTCACCACCAGTCTGACCCTGAAGTGGGACCGCGCGGACAGCAAGCTCGAGGTGACCTCCCAGAACCTGGCCTCCGATGAGTGGCAGAGCTACCTGACCACCTTCCGCCCGTTCGTTGTCAAGGGTGACGACCTCTACATCCATCAGGTCATAGGGGAGCTCCGGCGGCGATTGAACGACGGCGACATCCGCCGGCAAGTCGACGGCTGTGGCGGCCGCGTACGGCAGGCGATGAGGGGATCCCTGGTGCAGCTGGTGGTCAACGACAAGGTACAGCGAGCAGACGACGTCATGGACCTGTTGTTCAACGGGGTCATCTTCCACGACGACCAGCGCAAGCTGGCAGCCTGGCGGGCACTCAGCGGCGGCATGGGCTTCGTAGACGTCTCGGCGATCGTCTGGGACCTTCGTCCAGGCGATCACCTGCGCGAGGGGACATGGTTATCTCACCGAGGCTGAGGAGCCCCCGAGCGTTATGCCCCCGCCCGACTGAGGTGACACTTCCGCGCATTGAGACGTCTGAGCGCTAGCGGGTTAGGCGAGAGTGCGCAGCCAGGTCGCGACCTCGTGCTGGACCAGCAATGGGACGTAGTCACGGACGCGCGCGTGCAAGAAGTTCATCCGAGCCTGCTCAATGGCGGTCTTGACCTTGTCGGCGGGGACCGTGGGGTAGGCGCGCTTGAGCTGCTGCTCGGTGTCGGCGAGCCTCCGCGCCTCCTCATGCGGTGCCATCAGACATTTCTATAGCGGGTGTGCAGCGTTTGTCAGCCGGATCTGGGAACCCTCTGTTGACGCAGCGTTCATGGACTGGACCAACAAGGCACGTTCGGAGGGCGGGTCCACGAGGAGGACGCACGGGCTGGCGGCTCGGCCCCAGGATGTCTGGACCTTGCCCGTTCCCTCCTCGGTAGGTCTACACCGGTGCCGGACCTCGCCGTGGCGACTATGGTTTCACCAGTGGTGCTCATGTGTTGAGCGCGCGTCCTGGGGTGTCCGTGCACGTCCACTAGGTCTGTGGAGGACTAGCAGATGGTGTCAACAGCGGGTTCGTCGAGCCCTGGTCTAAGCGTCGGTCCGACGAGTGAGTTCAGCCTGTTCTTCCGGGTCAAGCCCGGTGAGGCTACTGGCCTGCAGAACGACCTCGCAGCGCTCCAGGACACGCCCGGGTACCGGCCCGGGGACTACGGCATCGCTATCCAAACCATTCACGAAGCCCGGTTCGTGCTCTTCGACGACGACACCCGCCTGGCCTTCATCACTAGCTTCGACGGCCCGTGGGCTGCCTACATGGACGACTTCTTCACCTCGGGCCCCACCCTCGCGCTGTTCGACGCCATCTTCCGCCACGTCGAGGGCTACGCCGGCCTCCCCGACCGGGCGGCCTTGCATGCCTTCATCCTGGGCGCGGAACAGTCGGCTGCCGCGTATGCCCGCAACTACGGGGGCACCGTCACGGAAATCAAGAAGGCCCAGCGGGTGAATGCTGCCTTCCAGCAGGTCCTGGATCACCCGGGCGCCGCCGAGCTGTTGGCTCATCCGGCGATGAAGCCCCTGCTCGACGAGGCCGGCGACTAGACAGGCGACAGGACCGGGAGCACCGTCCGATGTCTGACCACATCTCAGGGCCCAGAGCCCTCGCTGACCCGATCGCGGACATCACCGACGTCTATGCGTTCCCGAGCCCTGAGGGGCTCGGGAGTCTTGTGCTGGTCATGAACACGCTTCCGATGGCCAAGCCGACCGACCGGTTCTCCGAGGGGCTCCTGTACCGCTTCAGGGTGCGGGCGCTGGCGGCGCCGCCAGCGGGCGGTGACGGGTGGGTGTTTGTGCCTGAAGGCGAGGAGTACGTGTTCGAGTGCGTCTTCTCGGTCCCGGACGATCCGGACGGCGAGCGCGTCCAGGAGGGCACCTGCACGTCCCCGACCGGGGAGTCAGTCTCGTTCCACGTCAACGACCCGGAGGGTGGCGCTGGTGCCGGGATGCGCGTGTTCGCAGGCACGCGCTGGGACCCGTTCATCATGGACGCCCGTGCGGCTCTGGCCACACTCGCGACGCATGAGCTGGCATTCACTGATCCCGGCATGATCTTTCTGGATGGGAAGAACGTGCTCAGCGTGGTCATCGCGCTGGAGTCTCGGCTCCTCGGGGGCGCCGCTCTCGTCGGGGTCGTCGCGGAGACGCTGACGCGGGGGGCGCACAACGTTCGGATCGAACGCGTCGGCCGGCCTGAGGTGAAGAACATGATGCTCGCACCCAAGGAGTTCGACCGGGTGAACCGAGACCTGGAGATCCGCGACCTCTACAACATGGAGGACGCCTTCCACCTGGGAGACACGTACGCAGGGGCCTACCGCGCCCGGCTGGATGCGAACCTTGAGTTCTGGGACAGCCTGGACGGCAAGACGGACTGGCCGACGAGCGAACAAGGCAGCCACCCGCTGACCGACCTCTTCCTGGCGGACTTCCTCGTGGTCGACATCACGAAGCCTTACCTCGAGCATGGTTCCTTCCTCGAGATCGAGCTCGCCGCCCGGCAGGGTCACCCCCACCGGACCTGCGGGGGTCGCGCCCTGAACGACGATGTGATGGACACGATCTTCACCCAGCTGGTGAACGCTGGGCAGGGTCCGACGATCCGGGACGGCGTAGATCAAGCCAGCAGGCCTGCCACGTCCACGTTCCCCTACCTGGCGCCCCCGAACCCCGACCCGCCCGAGCCCCCGCCGCACCACTAGCCCACCCGAGAGAAGCCGAGTGAAAGCCATTCCTGAGGTGACAGACGCCGTGCTCGAGCTTGACGACATCCAGGACGGGGCGCTGTTCGAGCGTCCGTCGCCCTATGTCGGGACGTACCTGATGCTTCGTATCACGAACCGCGGGGACGGGCGCGAGCTGGTCCGGAGGCTGCACCAGCTCGCGTCGTCCTCGAGGGCGCTCATGCGGGTGACAACACGTCGGTCACGGTGGCGTTCACCTACAGCGGACTGCAGGCGCTGGGAGTCCCGCAGGAGTCACTGGACAGCTTCGCGCCGGAGTTCCGTGAGGGAATGGCCGCTCGCGCTGGCTTGCTCGGGGACGTAGGGGCTAGCGCTCCGGAGCACTGGGAGGCGCCGTTGGGCGGCCCGGAGGTGCACGTGGCCATCGCGGCCCTGTCACCGCACGCTGAACGGCTGGAGGAGTCTGCCGAGAGCCGCGCGGCTGGCTCAGCGGGAGCTGCCGGGTGTGGAGGTCGTCTGGCGCCAGGACTGCTACCAGCTGGCGACCGGTAGGACCTCGTTCGGCTTCAAGGACGGCATAGGCCAGCCAACCGTGGAGGGCAGCGGCAGGCCCTCTGCCAGTCCGGAACGTCCTCTCAAGGCCGGTGAGATCGTCCTTGGTTACCCGGACGAGACCGGTGAGCTGCCACCGATGCCCTCCCCGGAGATCCTGGGTCGCAACGGCACCTACGTGGTGTTCCGCAAGCTTCACACGAACGTCGCGGCGTACCGGCGCTACCTGCGGGAAAGGGCGACGACCCGCGCCGAGGCAGAGCTCCTCGGCGCGAAGATGGTCGGCCGATGGCAGAGCGGGGCTCCGCTGGCGCTCGCACCTGACGGCGACGACCCGATCCTCGGCGCAGACCCCAAGCGAAACAATGGCTTCCTCTTCGCCGACGACCCCCGCGGGTTCAAGTGCCCGGTCGGTTCGCACGCCCGGCGCGCGAACCCCCGCGACGGGATGGACCACGTCGGCAGCGTGGACGTCCGCCTCCACCGCATGATCCGACGCGGCACCAGCTACGGCCCGCCGCTTCCCGACGGCGTCCTGGAGGACGACGGCGCCGACCGCGGCATCATCTTCGTGTTCGCCGGTGCGCACCTTCGACGGCAGTTCGAGTTCGTCAAGACCCAATGGCTCAACGACGGCATCTTCATTGGAGCCCCGAGCGAGAAGGACCCGCTGGTGGGACCCAATGACGGGACGAGCTCGTTCACCATCCCTCAGCGCCCTATCCGTCGCCGGCTCAAGGACGTGCCTCCGTTCGTGGTGACGCGCGGGGGTGACTACTTCTTCGCCCCGGGCCTGCGGGCGATGAGCTGGCTTGCCGAGCTCACAACATGAATCATCGACCAGAAGTCATCGAGAGGATCGAGTGGCCATGAGCGCATCCGGCACGGACCGATGGGCGGCCCTCGACTTCGGGCCGCCGGCAGCCGACGTCGTCGAGACCGAGGACCCGGTGCTTCTCGAGTACACCACTGGGGATCGGGTCGCGGTGATCACCCTCAACCGCCCGCACGCCGACAACGCCATCACCACCGAAATGGGGGCGCTCCTGACCGAGGTCGTCGAGTCGATCGCCGTGCGCACCGCCGTCCGTGCCGTCATCCTGACCGGGGCAGGTGATCGCGCCTTCTCCGTCGGCAGCGACCTGCGCCAGCGCAAGAGCATGACCAAGGAGGACTGGCTCCGGCAACGGCAGGCCTTCGACCGCACCCTGTACACCGTGCGCCAGCTACGCAAGCCGATCTTTGCCGCGGTGAACGGCATCGCCTACGGCGGTGGCTGCGAGCTCGCGCAGAGCACCGACTTCATCATCGCCTCCGACACCGCGACGTTCGGGCAGCCCGAGGCCATGCTCGGGCTCTCTGCTGGCGGTGGCTCACCCGCCTTGCTGCCCCGGCTTCTCCCTCGGGGACGGGCTTTACAAATGCTCATGACCGGTGACCCGTTGCCGGCCCAGGAGGCGTACCGCCTCGGCATGGTCAACGAAGTCCACGCCAGCGCTGAGCTGATGCCGGCCGCACTCGCGATCGCGACGAAAATCGCGGGCAACTCACCGACCGCTGTGCAGTCAGTGAAACGCGCAGTGCAACTGGGCGAAGGACAACCCATCGAGCAGGCGATCGCCATCATGATGGATGAACATTGGCGCTCCGCCGTCCACCCCGACCGCGTCGAAGGAATCGGAGCGTTCAACGACGGCAGAGAACCCACCTTCGACGACGCGGACTTCTGAACGAGGCCCAAGCTCGTAACCACGGATTGGAGTACCAAGTCATGCCCATGCCAGGCGACCTCGATCAGGCCCGCGCTGCGCTCCAGATGATCAACCCTGCTCCCTACAACGCCGAAGCGCCGCGAGCCGCGTTGGAGGGAGACACCACCCCCACGGCCTTCCACTACGTCCGGAGCAACTTCCCGCTACCCACCCACGACGGCGTCCTGGAGGTGGGCGGCGCGGTTGGCAAACCCATAAGCCTCACGCTCGACGATCTCCGTGCCCTGCCTGTCCACGAGCACACGGTCACGCTGGAGTGCGCGGGCAACGGACGGCTCGAGATGCGTCCGCTGCCCACCGGTGAGCCCTGGGGCGACTACGCCGTGTCGACGGCCATCTGGGCCGGAGCCCGACTCAGCGACGTGCTCGCGTTGGTGCAACCGGCTCCGGATGGTGTCGAAGTGCGGTTCGAGGGCACCGACCACGGCCCCTATCACTTGCACGCGGTCCTACCAGAGACCAACCAGGACGAGCTCTCGTTCGTCCGTTCGCTCCCGCTCGCCGAGG
The DNA here is from genome assembly GCA_963819215.1 of uncultured Actinomycetota bacterium. Classification (GTDB taxonomy): domain Bacteria; phylum Actinomycetota; class Actinomycetes; order Prado026; family Prado026; genus CAWFVK01. Next base: position 137,219 of record CAWFVK010000005.1, read on the forward strand.
CAGCTGATCCGGCGTCGGCGATCCTGATCGCCTACCTCATGAACGGCGAGCCGCTTAGGGCAGATCACGGCGCTCCGTTCCGGCTCGTCGTGCCCCATTGGTACGCGGTCGCCTCGGTGAAATGGCTCAAGCACATCGATGTCCTGACGGAGCCGTATGCAGGGGAGTTCCAGACGGGGCACTACATCTATCAGTGGCCCGACCGACCCCACGAGCCGGTGACCCACATGCGCGTACGAGCACGCATCACCGATCCAGCGCCGGGCACCGTACTTCCGCCCGGCCCCCACACCATTCGAGGCAAGGCCTGGTCCGGGAGCGGCCCGATCACACAGGTGGACATCTCCCTCACGGGCGAGGGCGACTGGTACCAGGCTGAGCTCGATCCGCCCAAGGGCCCCTACCAGTGGCAGGACTGGTCGTTCGTCTGGGACGGTGAAAGTGCTGGTGCCGGACGTCACACGATCCGAGCCCGCGCTACCGATGCCGCGGGAAACGTGCAGCCTGACGTCCCACCCTGGAACAGGCTGGGGTACGGGAACAATGCGATCGAGGTCATCTACGTCGACCGGGTATGAGCTGGTCTTGGTTGGCGCACCGGTGTCGGGAAGCTCCTCCACAGGTCATCCAGTCGATGGGAGCAACGCTCAACCCAGCGGTAAAGGGACCGGGTGCGACTCGATGCAAACATAATCCGCGTCTCGATCGCCGCGTCTGGGCGAGCTGGGGTTCGCCAGGAGGAGGTGCGGTGCGCTTTTGCCATGGCTGTGACCTCGCGTCTTGCTGCGGGAGTCAGCTCGAATTTGCCATGCTGTCTCCAAGAGTCCTCCGTCGGTCCGGAAGATTGAGGTCGAACATGGCACAGCGTGCAGATCGACCAACGTCCAGGGCGAAGCGGGCTGCGATGGGGGCCGTTCTGCTCGGCGGTGGGTTGCTGCTCACAGCCTGCAGCGGTGGCGGCTCCTTGCTGCCGTCCCGGACCGCGACCCTTCCGTCGGTCTCAGCGTCGCTGCCGTCGATCAGTGTTCCGTCGCCGAGTAGGACTAACTCCGAGGAGCCGTCGGCCACTCAGACGCCGACCGCGTCACAGTCCGCGGAAGCAACCTCTGCTCCCACGCCAACACCGACGCCGACTCCGACGCCGACTCCGACACCCACCCCGACGCCGACTCCGACGCCGACTCCGACACCCACCCCGACGCCGACTCCGACACCCACCCCGACGCCGACTCCGACACCCACCCCGACACCGACTCCGACACCCACCCCGACACCGACTGCGTCGGTCAGCCCGTCGGTGTCCAGTGAACCCACCTCGTCCACGGGCGGAACATCCGCCTGGATCTGGTGGTTGGTCGGACTCCTGGTCCTGGCAGCCGTGATCGGGCTCATTCTGTGGATGCGGGCCCGCGGCAAGCGGCAGCAATGGACAGCCGCCCTAACGGCCGCGACCTCAGAGGTCGCCTGGCTCGCACGCACGGTGATCCCCCAGCTTCAGCAGCAGCCCGTGGAGCAGATCGCCGGAGGCTGGGCAGTCGCGCAGCCGAGGGCTGCCGCTGCTGAGGACAGCTTGACTGCGCTCGAACCGACGGCACCCGATGCCGCCGCCGCCGCCGCCGCTCGCACCCTGCGAGACGCACTGCGTGCAGCTCGGAGCAGGCTCGATGCCGCTGCAGTGACCCCCGACCCAACGACGGTGCCCAGTGAACTGGCAGGCACCGCCTCATCACTCGAAGCCGCCATCACCTCGGTCACACCCCCGCCGCCGGAACCGGGCCTCTAGCAGCGGGCAATGCCGCGGGCGGCTCCCGAGAATCGACCTCTTGCCGGGAGGCGGGCCGAAGGGGTGCTCAGGCGCCTGCGCGGTGGAAGCAGCGCTACGGTGACGCCGTTGCCGTCCCGCTGGGCGTCCCCGCTGAAGGGACCGGGCCGGCGGGGCCAGTCGACGACGGGTTGGGGCTTGTCACCTTGGCGATGGCCTGCTCGAGCGCAGCGACCGTGGCGGCGTCGACGGTACCCGTGGCAGGGACGCCGAGCTGGGTCTGAAACTTCTTCATGGCATCGGTCAGCTCGGGGGTCCACTCCCCGTCGACCGGCCCGTTCCAATAGCCGGCTAGCTTCAGTGTCTGCTGGACGGCGGCAGTTGAGGCCAGGACCTGCTGCGCAGCCACTCCGCCCTTGGCCTGCAGATCACCACGCAGCGCTGCGTCCGTGGCCTTGTCGACGGTGCCGGTCATCGATAAGCCGTGGGCTTTCTGCAGGGCCTGAACCGCGGCCACAGTGGTCGGCCCGTAGACACCGTCCACGGCGCCGGTGTAGTAGCCGGCGTCCGTGAGGGATTGTTGTAGAGCGCTCGTGTAGTCGCGCACAGCCTTCTCCGCGGCCCGCAGAGACTCGCTCGTCAGGCATCCCGCGTCGGCGAACAGTGCGAGCCAGGACATCTCAAGCGCGACGGCGGCGGCGTTGAACTGCTGCGCCGCCTGATGCAGCGGCGTGGCGTCGGTGATCCCTTGCTGGGTGGACTTGAACTCAGTCTCCGCCTGCTTCACCCGCGTGACGGACGCCGGCGGCGGCGGCACGACCGACTGAGAGCTGGACGAGGTTGTCGGGGAGTTGGACGCGCGTGGCGAAGCCGTGGTCTGCGCGTCCGAAAGCTCCTCCTCCGCGGTCACCACGGCCTCGTTCGCACTGACAGCCGCCTCGGCAGAGGAGACCACGTCTTCGCGGGTCGGTTCGAGGTCACTCCCGGCGTCCTTCACATCCCCGACGGTCGTCTTAGTCTGAGTCAGCAGGTCGCCGTACCGATCGACCGCGGTCACGTAGTCCGCTGCGTCGGTGCAGAACGCAGTCTTCGCCGACGCCGCGGCAACCTTCGCGTCATCCAATGCGCGCTGCTTCAGCGTTACGCGCGCATCCGCCACCGGCGTGCTGCTGCTGGTGCACGCAGTGAAGGCAAGTGCAGCCGCAACGGCGAGGGTCCCGGCACGAGCGGCCGGGACCACCCGCCGGGCTGCTTGTGGACTCAACCGCTGAGGACCTTGGCCTTGGCTGCCGCGAACTCGGCGTCGGTGATGGTGCCCTGCGCCTTCAAGTCAGCAAGCCGTGAGATTTCCTCGGCGGCGCTCGGACCGCTTGATGCGGCGACGGTCTGGATGTAGTCCCGCTGCTGGGCGTTCACCTGCTGGGCGCGGTTCAGCATGCGCTCCTGCATCTTCGAGCCGCGGGCGATCAGGTAAACCAGGATGCCCAGCCACGGCACGATGACCACGAAGATCACCCACAACGCCTTCGACCAGCCGCCTAGGTCCTCACTGCGGAAGATGTCGCCGAAGATGACGATCATCACGTAGATCCAGATGAAGAACATGAAGAACCAGAACATCGACCAGAGAACCTGGCCAGTCCCGAACTCGGCAACCAAGCTCGTCATCGTGCAACTCCCAGTGTCTGCGTTCATGAAGGGAACATTGGTCCACCGAGTCTGGCGGAGCGTGACTGATCTTGTACAGCCAGGGGGCCGCGTGTCGGACTCCGCTGCCTCATCGGCTAATGCCGACTGAACGAAGCAGTTCACTGGCGCTGGATGACGGCTTGCGCTGGCCGCGTCCGCCTTCGCCGGTCCGATGTTCACCGGATGGAGGAGGTGTCACCTGAGGCCACCGTCGCGTACCGGGCGCGAAGTCGCGGGCGCGGCTGGGCTTCAACGGCGGATCCGTTGTGCTAGCAAGGTCGCAGTGCCGGCTGTAAGCAGGATGACGATGTTCACGGCGAGGACGGCGACGGCGCCGCCAGTGCTTCGCCAGTCATGGACCGCGACGACCACTCCGATGAATGCCGCTGCCGGGATGGTCGTCACCGAGATGGCGACGCCGACGGCGGACCCCGACTTTGTCTCGAAGGCCAGAATCCCGACGACCCCGGCGACGAGGGCGACGACGACGGTCGCGACGTTCACGGTGGGGAGCACGCCTAGGCCTCCTTCCCCGACGGGGACGCTTGCGAAGCTGTAGCCGCCTGCTCGAAGCAGTGCTGTAGTCACGAATGCGGTCAGTGCTGCCACCACCAAGCCGATCAGCAGCGCGGCGAACGCGCGGCCGGCGAGTCGAGGGCGTCGATCCGCGATGCCGACGCAGGTGGCACACAGGGGAAGGAGATCGGGGCTGATGGCCATGGCGCCGACGATCAGGATCGTGTTCTTTGTCAGGACTCCGAACGCGGCGATGATTCCGGCAGCGGCCATGAAGGTGAGGTATTGCGGGACAGCACGCGCGTACTGTCTGGAGGCCAGGGTCAGCTCGGTCCAAGCCAGTGGACCTCCACTCCATGACGGTTGGTCTCCGGCTCGCGGGGTGCCCAGAGGTCGGTCGGCCTCTTGGCGGATGATTGAGATCTCGTCGCCGTCCACGCCGAGTGCGGCGAGCCTGGGAAGCAGGCTGTCCACGAACCCGGTCTCGACGTCCGCGTTTAGGAGGATGAGGCCGCCAGCTTCGGTGGGGCCGACTCGTACGACATGGTTCACACCGGGCGCCTCGCGCAGCAGCCGCGTGACCTCGATGATCACGGAGGTCGGAGCATAGATCTGCAGCGCGTGCATGTGGTCTCCCTCCGGCAGATCGAGGCGCGGTGACGATTCTCCGTCGATCTTTGCGATCAGTTGTCCGTGCTGCCGATCAGGTCGCGCAGGCGGCTGGTGTCCGCTGCGGTCCAACCCGTCGGCTGAGCAACGGCGGCCCAGGCATCGACGTACTCCTTGAGATACACGTGACCATGACTGTCGGGCACTCCGGTGGAGAAGACCATGTCCGCGGTCACCTGCCAGAACGTGACCCACGGGAGCCACTGTGTCGCCGGCAGGACGTCGGCTCCGCGGGGCTCGCGAAGCCAGTCAGGGCTGTGCAGCAACAGGTTGGGGGACCACCAGACGATGGGGTCGGATGCGTGCTGCAGGTACGCGATGCGTGGCGTGCTCCAGGGTGTCGCGGGCTGCGCGAGATCGGCGGGCGTGGCGGCCCAACGCGCGGTTGCGCCCTGCTGGTAGACCGGCAGCCGTTCGAGCGAGCCCTGGTCGCGGTTGGCAGTCAGGGTGGTCCAGAGCTCGGTGAAGTTCGGGGTGCCCACCAGTACCGCGCCGCCGGTCTGGGCGGCCATCTCATCGAGTGAGGTGAACGCCTCCTGGCCACCGAAGGAGCCGAGACTCTCCCCGGCGATGTACAGCTTCGGTCGATGGTCGGCGGGTAGCTGGTTCCACGCCTGGTAGACGGCGTCGAAGACAGCGACCCCGGTCTCCTGGGCCTTCGACTTGTCGACCAGGAACGAGATCCAGCTCGGAAGGTAGGAGTACTGCGTCGCGACGATCGCGGTGTCCCCACCGAGCATGTACTCGAGCGAGTCCACGCCCGCGGGGTCCACCCAGCCTGTCCCGGTGGTGGTCTCGACGACGAGCGCCTTGCGGTCGAAGCCGCCCGCCCGCTGCAAGTCCTCGACCAGCAGGTCAGCCCGCGCCTGGGTGTCGGGCGCAGATGCGAGCCCGGCGTAGATGCGGATAGGGGTCATGGCTGGGCGGCCGGTGAACTCCGCGATCTGAGCCTGGGTGGGGCCCGTACCGACGAAGTTGCGGCCCTGCCTCCCCAGCGTGTCCCACGCGATGAGCGAGCCAGGGCTCCCCGACCGCTCGGGGGCCGTCGGCTGGACCACCCCGGCCTCGGTGGTGGTGTCCTTGACGCTGAACGCGGCGTTCGACACGGCGATGAAACCGCGGAAGATGACACCGCTGAGGACGCCGATCACGAGAAGCACCACCACGGTGACCGCTACCGTCCTGGCGAGCCACAGCGGCAACCGCCTGATGGTGTGCCGCAGCACCCAGTCCGTCAGCCGGCGCAGGACGCGACCGAGTGCCACGAGCCCGACGAAGACGAGCACAGCCACCACCGCGATGAGCACCGAGTCGTAGCCGGCCGGAGCATCGACGCCCATCAGCTTGTGCAGATCGACCTGCCACCGCCAACCCGCGACGAGCACGACGACCGCGAACACCGTGCCCGCGACCGCCAACACCTGCCAGACCCGCCGTCGAGCTGCGGGCGAGGGGCGCCACGGAGTCAGCCGCCGGACCGCCCAGCCAAGCGTCTCACCGACTCCGTACCCAAATGCGCCGACTATCCCGGCGAGCAGACCCTGCAAGATCGGAGACCGGGGCAGCAGCGACGGAGTGAACGACGAGCCGGCCAGGAGCAGCGCGAGAACCGTGCCCGACCACCCGTACCTGGGGAGCCGGCCAACGACTCCGTGCCGACCGCCAGCCCCGACCGAGCCCGGACTGGCATCCTGTGTCTCGACGCTCATGCTCGAGAGCCGTGTGGCCGGACGTGTCTGGGCGGCAGGCCCGCAGGTTCCGACGCATTGTCTGGCCCGGGACGGGCGCGCTTACAGTCCATGACGCGATCCAACCAGTTGGAAGGTGGCCTGAGTCGCCAAACTGCCGTAGACGACGGCCACCCCGTGTCGACGCGGCTGTCGAGGCTTGCGCGGGGACCCCGGTGATGTCAGACGAGCTTGTCGTCCGAGATGTCGTCCGCATGCATCGTGAGCGCCCAGATCACGGTCACGCACGCTGCGATGATCACGGTCGCCCAGATGGGCGAATATGGCAGCCACATGAAGTTGCCGATGGCCGCGAGGGCAGCGGCGATGACGCCAACGATCCGGGCCCAGAGCATCCCGAACAGCAACGCGATACCGGCCACGACCAGTACGACGCCCAGAATGGTGTGGATCCAACCCCAGGCGGTGACGTCCAGCTTCCACAGGTACTGGTTCCCTACCACGTAGTAGTTCTTCTTGATGATCGCCGAGACGCCTTCGAGCACGTCGAACAGCCCGATGATCATCAGCATCACCGCCGCGAAATAGGTAAACCCCACCGCGACCCCGCTGCGTTCCCTAGCCATTACTGCTCCTCTACCTCGGTGACTCACGGGTGTGGATGGCCCCATCCGAACCGGTCTTCGGTCGTACCTGGTGCCGTCAGCGCTTTCGTCCGACGACGACGCGAGCGGCGAGCCGCGCTATCACCGCGTCGTCGTGGTCGGCTGTCGCAGTGTCGGCACGGAAGCAGACTGTTTCACCTCCCCACGATGGCACGGGGTTGCTTAATCTCTCGCAGGCACGCGGCACGTGGTCGCCCAGACCTAGGTGTTCATCAAAGCCGTTTTCTCCGGTGGCATCCTGGTCCGCCGGCGACGCGTCCGGTTGGCGCGGGGACCGCGCAAGCCGTCATACCGCGCCGACGACCTTCGCCGAGGACATCACCTCAGCGGTGCTCGACGACAGAGGATCGGGCAAACGCATCATCCGAAAGGAGAGGGATGGGACCGGAAGTGCCACCGAGCGCTGGGTGCTGTATCCCTGCTCGGTGCCTTGGGGGCGTTCGGAACATTTCTTGGCAGACAGTACATACAAGCAGACCGCCCGATTAACGAACCACCGGGTCAAACTGGCCGGCGCCGACAGATGACGAACTCGCGCCCCTCGCCGCACAGCTTGGCGTTGTGCGCCGGGCATGCACCAGGCAGTGTGACCGCGGTGCTTCCCCCGCACCAGCACGAGTGACCCTGGCCAGCGTGGCTCAGCCAGCCCTCCGGTACACGTGCGCGGTTGCCTTGCAGTGGTGGGCCGTGGCAAGACTCGCAGGTTGCCCAGTGGCCACCGGCAGCCCTGCACTACCTCCACAGCGCGCACAGGGCCGCACAGCGCAGGACTGCCGTGGGATCCGATCGACTGGAACGTTCGTCAGCGTCATGCAGTCCTGAGACGCAGAAAGGGCCAGCCCGAAGGCTGGCCCTTGTCTGGTCGGTCTTGTCAGGCCTAACACGGCTCCATCGTCGGGGTGATCACGACGTGATCAGGGGTCAGGAAGCTCATGTCGCCGCCGAGACCGTCCTTGGCGAGACGGTCGAGGCTCTTGCGCCATCCCTCGCGGGACTGACGTGGATCCGTGAAGAGGTGGACCTCGCCGTTGGTCAAGGCGAACGCATGAGCGTGCTTGCGGATCAGCACGTAGCCCAGGAAGTCGGGTCGACGATCGAAGCGAACAACATCCTCACCAGCCTCGCCCCAAAGCTCGGTCCGCTTGTCGGTCTTGCGGTCGAAGACGTACCCGCATCGCTGCAGCAGCGCACACGCCTCATCAAGTTCAGCATCTGGGGCGCTCGCATCGCAGACCAGGTACGCCCGGCCGACCTTGAGGTACTCCCTCACAGCGACACCCTCGCTGATCTTGCTCACGGTGACCTCGCCCAACTTCATCATGGCTCTCCGATGACAGTAGTGGACCGCCACTTGCGGTCTGAGAGGATCAAGTCATGCCGGCGTAGGTGACGTCAACAGCGTCGAACCATGCGTTATCTGACCGTGACCTTGGTGCCCAGAGGGGGCAGCAAAACCGCGTCATGTTGACAAAGTGTTGACACGAGGGCTGCGGCAAGTACTCCTCATAACCGAAACAGGGAGACTGTAGACCTCTGACCTGCGCTTATATGGTGTGGGCGATACAGGACTTGAACCTGTGACCTCTTCCGTGTCAGGGAAGCGCGCTACCAGACTGCGCCAATCGCCCTTGCTGTGCTCTGCCTGAACCCGCTGCAGACGTGCTGCTTGCCTACGAGGTGGAGACGGGATTTGAACCCGTGTACACGGCTTTGCAGGCCGTTGCCTCGCCTCTCGGCCACTCCACCGGAACTAGGCCCCGCGATGCCGGACCACTCCGAGCGGACGACGGGATTCGAACCCGCGACCCTCACCTTGGCAAGGTGATGCGCTACCAGCTGCGCTACGTCCGCACCGCATGTGACCACCCCGGAGGGCGTCCGCCGCGAGCGCCCACCATAGCCGATCGGCAGCGAGGCCAACAAAGCGCCGCGGCGCGCTCGGCACGCGAGATGATCGTGCCGTGCTTGCCCCCCGGCCTCCCGACGGCCCCGCCGCGTGGTTCGGCGGCCGGCTCGCGACGGGCCTGGTCGAAGTCACCGACGACCCCGCGCGGCTGGACGGCGGTGGGTGGTGGGCGGTGGTCCTCCGCTACGACGGCAGGCTGACCGCGGCGCGCTTCGCTCACGTCACCGACAGGGCGATCCCGGCCGCGCCGTGGCCTGGGATCCCGCTGACCAGCTGGACGTCGTCGGTCGGGGCCGACGCCTACCGGGCCGCAGTCCAGGAGGTCCGCCGGCGGATCGAGCTTGGCGACGTGTACCAGGTGAACGTCTGCCGGGTGCTCGCTGCGCCGCTCCCCGACGGGGCTGACCTCGTCGGTCTCGCCGGGCTCCTCGCGACCGGCAACCCGGCACCCTTCGGCGGCTTCGTCCGGCTGCCCGACCAGGGCCTGCAGGTCGCGACAGCGTCACCGGAGCTGTTCCTGCGACGCACGGGCTCGATCCTGGAGTCCGGGCCTATCAAGGGGACGGGCCGTACCGCCGAGGACCTCCTGCCCAAGGACGAGGCGGAGAACGTGATGATCGTCGATCTCGTCCGCAACGACCTGTCGCGGGTGAGCCGGCCTGGCACCGTGACCGTCCCTCACCTGCTGGCGCTGGAGGAGCATCCAGGGCTGGTGCACCTGGTGTCCACCGTGCGAGGCGAGCTGCTCGAGGGAGTCGGCTGGGCAGAGATCTTCGCGGCGACAGCTCCGCCCGGCTCAGTCACGGGGGCCCCGAAGGGGTCGGCCCTGCGGATCATCGACGAGCTCGAGCCCGCGGCGCGAGAGGTCTACTGCGGGGCCGTCGGCTGGGTCGACGCCGATGCGGGGACCGCCGAGCTCGCCGTCGCGATCCGGACGTTCTGGGTGGACTCGCACAGCGGAGGGCCCGACACGCTCCGGTTCGGCTCGGGTGCGGGCATCACCTGGGGGTCCGACCCCTACGGTGAATGGGCGGAGACGGAGCTCAAGGCCAGTCGGCTCCTCTCGGTGGCAGCGCAGTCCGCACCGGAGCACCCGGTGGCAGCACAGGAGGATGCGGGATGACGGTCTGGCTCAACGGCGAGCTCTTCGACGACGGCGCCGCGCGGATCTCGGTACGCGATCACGGCCTGACCGTGGGGGACGGCGTCTTCGAGACCATGAAGGTGGTCGACGGCGTGCCCTTCGCGCTGACCCGGCACCTGGTCCGGCTGCGGTCGTCGAGCGCGCGTCTGGGCCTCGTCCCGCCACCGGAGTCCCGCATCCGGGCGGCTGTCGACGAGCTGATCCAGGCATCGGCCGTGGAGGTCGGGCGGCTGCGGATCACCGTCACCGGGGGCGACGGCCCGCCGGGCACGGAACGCGGGGACGCCCAGCCGACCCTGCTGCTGGTGGCGGGCCCTCGGCTGGAACGCGTCGGCACGGCCTCGCTGGCCTCGGTGCCCTGGGCCAGGAACGAACGCTCCGCCATCGCCGGCGCCAAGACGACGTCGTACGCGGAGAACGTCGTCGCGCTGGCCCAGGCGCACGCGTCGGGCGCCGACGAGGCGCTGTTCCTGGACACCCGCGGCTACCTCTCCGAAGGCACGGGCGCGAACATCTTCGTCGTGCTGGACGGTCGGCTGGTGACCCCGGCGCTGAGCACCGGCTGCCTCGCGGGAGTGACGCGCGGGCTGGTGATCGAGTGGTCGGGAGCGACCGAGGCCGAGCTGCCGGCGGACGTGCTGGAGGTCGCGACGGAGGTCTTCATCACCTCGAGCACCCGTGACGTCATGGCGGTGCACGCGGTGGATGCTCGCGCCTACCCGACGGACGGCCCGGTCACCGCAGCGGCCGCGGACACGTTCCGACGCCGGTCGGCCGATGATGTCGACCCCTGATCCCGCGGTCGCGCACCCTGGCGGTCACGAAGCGCGGAGCAGCGCTTCCATCTCCCGGTCGAGATCGAGGCAGAGGCTCTCCTCGCCGATCGGCACCATCGCGTAGCTGTGGTCGAGGAACGCCGACACAGCTCCGGCCCTGCCGCGCAGCAGTGCGCGGCCCGAAGGGGACGAGAGGGCGAGCCAGACGTAGCCGACGCCGTCGTCGGTGTAGCTCCAGATGTTGATGTCGCCGGCTCCCGAGATGCTGCGCAGGCCATCGGCGAGCAGGTCGCGCGCGAACACCCACTCGACGGCGCAGTCGGCTACCACGAACAGGGCGCGCACGGCGAAGGGATCGGTCGCGTCGTAGCTGAGCGTCGTCGGCACGGGAAGCATCGAGCCATCCGCCTGCGCCAGGTCGAACTCGATCGTGGTGCGGAAGCTGTCGCGGCGCGCACTCAGCGGGCGTGAGGTCATGGCTGGCTCTTCATGAGGGGGTCCCGTTCGTGTGGCGGTACGTGCTCCAGTCACGATTCCCGCCCGGAACGCCGCTGAACCATCAAGCCGCCGAGAGTTCGAAGGAACCACCCGAACGGGGTAAGGTGTGGCTCCGCCTACGGCCAGGTGCGCGTCTTCGTCGACGCCCTCCTGCAGCCGCTGCGGGCGATTGGCTCAGTGGTAGAGCGCCTCGTTCACACCGAGGAGGTCACTGGTTCGAACCCAGTATCGCCCACCCCTTCCTTGACTTGCCGCCCTCTCGCTCGCGACGGATCACTGTCGGCTGCCCGGTGACGGCCGGCCGCCCGCCACCGATATGCCGCAGGGCGGCGAGCGTCCGCTGGGTACGATCACGAGACGCCTGTCCCTCCCTAGGAGTCCTCGTGCCCGCCATCTCTGTCCTCGCCCCCGACACCGCACCGCAGGATCGGTCGGTCGAGGCCGGCACGACTGCCGGCGAGGCACTCGCAAGCGTGCTCGAGGGCGCCAAGGACGTCGTCGCGGCCAAGGTCAACGGTGAGCTGCGCGACCTGAGCCAGGTGCTGGCCGAGGGGGACACGGTCGAGCCCGTCGCGATCGACAGCCCGGACGGCCGGCAGATCCTCCGGCACTCGACCGCACACGTGCTCGCCCAGGCCGTGCAGGCGCTCCACCCCGACGCGAAGCTGGGCATCGGGCCGCCGATCGAGAACGGCTTCTACTACGACTTCGACATCGAGAAGCCGTTCACCCCGGACGACCTCAGCGCCCTTGAGAAGCAGATGACCCGCATCGTCAAGGAGGGCCAGACGTTCGTCCGCAGGGTGGTGACCGAAGCCGACGCGCGTACCGAGCTCGCCGACGAGCCGTACAAGCTCGAGCTGATCGGGCTCAAAGGCAGCGGCGACGACAGCGAGTCCGTCGAGGTCGGCGGACCCGAGCTCACGATCTACGACAACGTCCGGCGCGGCGGCGAGGTGGCATGGAAGGACCTCTGCCGCGGCCCGCACCTGCCGTCGACCCGGTTCATCGGCAACGGGTTCGCGCTCACCCGCACCGCCGCGGCGTACTGGCGGGGGAGTGAGAAGAACCCGCAGCTCCAGCGTGTCTACGGCACTGCCTGGGAGTCGAAGGACGCCCTGCGGGCCCACCAGGACTTCCTGGCCGAGGCGGAGAAGCGTGACCACCGCCGGCTCGGCGTGGACCTCGACCTCTTCTCGTTCCCTGACCAGATCGGCTCGGGGCTCGCGGTCTTCCACCCCAAGGGCGGCATCATCCGCCGCACCATGGAGGACTACTCCCGCGCCCGGCACGAGCAGGCGGGGTACCAGTTCGTCTACTCGCCGCACCTGACCAAGTCGACCCTCTTCGAGACCTCGGGGCACCTGGACTGGTTCGCGGACGCGATGTACCCGCCGATGGAGCTGGACGCCGAGGTCGACGCCGACGGCAACGTCCGCCGGGCGGCGCAGAAGTACTACATGAAGCCGATGAACTGCCCGTTCCACATCCTGATCTTCGACTCCCGCGGCCGCTCTTATCGCGAGCTCCCGCTGCGGCTGTTCGAGTTCGGCACCGTCTACCGGTACGAGAAGTCGGGCGTGGTCCACGGGCTGACCCGGGTGCGGGGCATGACCCAGGACGACGCCCACATCTTCTGCACCAAGGAGCAGATGCCGGGCGAGCTCGACTCGCTCCTCACCTTCGTGCTCGACCTGCTGCGCGACTACGGTCTCGACGACTTCTACCTCGAGCTGTCGACGCGGCCCGAGAAGAAGGCCGTCGGCACCGACGAGGAGTGGGTCGAGGCCACCGAAGCGCTGCGTCAGGCCGCGGCCAAGCAGGACCTCGAGCTCGTCCTCGACGAGGGCGGCGGCGCCTTCTACGGCCCCAAGATCTCCGTGCAGGCACGGGACGCGATCGGTCGGACGTGGCAGATGTCGACGATCCAGGTCGACTTCCAGATGCCGCAGCGGTTCGGCCTTGAGTACCAGGCCTCCGACGGCACCCGGCAGCAGCCGATCATGATCCACCGGGCGCTGTTCGGCTCGATCGAACGCTTCTTCGGCGTGCTCACCGAGCACTACGCCGGCGCGTTCCCGCCCTGGCTCGCCCCGGTGCAGGTCGTCGGCATCCCGATCGGCGAGTCGCACGTCGAGTATCTGCAGGACGTCGCGACGAGGTTGCGTGCAGCCGGTATCCGGGTCGAGGTCGACGCCTCCGACGAACGGATGCAGAAGAAGATCCGCAACGCGCAGAAGCAGAAGGTGCCGTACATGCTCATCGCCGGCGACGAGGACGCCGGCCAGGGCGCGGTCTCGTTCCGGTACCGCGACGGCAGCCAGCGCAACGGCGTCCCGATCCAGGAGGCCATCGACGAGATCGCGACGGCTGTGCGCGACCGGGTGCAGGTGTGACAGACGCCTTCGAGCGCCTGTGGACGCCGCACCGGATGGCGTACATCCGGGGCGAGAACAAACCCTCATCCGACGCCGCTGGTGCGGAGTGCCCGTTCTGCGTCGCTCCGGACCTGTCGACCGACGAGGGTCTGGTGGTCGCGCGCGGCACGCTGGTGTACGCGGTCCTGAACCTCTATCCGTACAACGCCGGCCACCTGCTGATCTGCCCGTACCGGCACGTCGCCGACTACACCGACCTCACGGCTGACGAGGCCGCCGAGCTCGCGGCGTTCACCCAGACCGCGATGCGCACGCTGCGGCAGGTGTCCGGGCCCCACGGGTTCAACCTCGGGCTCAACCAGGGCCCGGTCGCGGGAGCGGGCATCGCCGCCCACCTCCACCAGCACGTCGTCCCGCGCTGGGGTGGCGACGCGAACTTCATGCCGGTCATCGGCCACACCAAGGTCCTGCCCGAGCTCCTCGCCCAGACGCGCGAGCTCCTCGCGGCGGCGTGGCCGGCAGCGTGAGCACCTCGCTCGCCACCCGGCTGCGGACCCTCGTCGGCGAGGGTGCCGTCCTGGACGACCCGGGGATGCTGGCGTCGTACCGCAACGACCAGGCCGTCGGGGCCGCAGCCGGCGAGCCCGCGTTCGCCGTCTTCCCGCAGATGACCGAGCAGGTGTCAGGAGTACTGCGGCTCGCCCACGAGCTCCGGATGCCGGTGGTGCCTCGTGGCGCCGGCTCCGGTCTGTCGGGCGGGGCGAACGCGGTCGACGGCTGCATCGTGCTCAGCCTCGAACGGATGCGGAGCATCCTCGACGTGCGAGTGTCCGACGGCTATGCCGTGGTCCAGCCCGGAGTGGTGAACCAGGATCTCCGCGACCACGTCGCCGGCTTCGGGCTCTGGTACGCGCCGGACCCTGCCAGCAAGGCGTGGTGCACCATCGGCGGCAACGTCAACACCAACGCCGGCGGCCTGTGCTGCGTGAAGTACGGCGTGACTCGCGACGCCGTGCTCGGCCTCGAGGTCGTGCTGGCGGACGGCCGGGTCACCCAGATCGGCCGCCGGACCGTCAAGGGCGTGGCGGGCTACGACCTCACGGGGCTGGTGGTCGGGAGCGAGGGCACGCTCGGCGTCGTGACCAGGGCGACGCTCCGGCTGCGCCCGCTCCCGCCGCCCCCGGCGACCGTGGTGGCCGTCTTCGCTGACATCGCTGACGCGGGCCGGGCGGTCGAGGCGATCATGGTGCGCGCCACCCCCTCACTGCTGGAGCTGATGGACCGCACCACGGTGCGGGCAGTGGAGGCCTTCCAGCCGATGGGGCTCGACACCTCCGCGGCGGCGCTGCTCATCGCGCAGTCGGACCTCCCGGGCGAGGGTGCCGGGACCGAGGCTGACGTGATCCTGGCGGCGTGCGAGGCCGCCGGTGCCAGCGAGGTCTACCGCTCGGAGGACGCGGAGCAGGCCGACCTCCTGCTCGGCGCTCGCCGCGCCGCCATCCCCGCGCTGGAGCAGCTCGGGGCGTGGCTGCTCGACGACATCGCGGTGCCACGCTCACGCCTCACCGAGGCGATCGTCGCCGTCGAGAAGATCTCGGTCGAGCGCGACGTCATGATCGGTACGTTCGGGCACGCCGGGGACGGCAACCTCCACCCGACGATCGTCTACCCACACGACGACCCCGCCGCGGCCGAGCGCGCGCTGGCGGCGTTCGACGACATCCTCAGCCTGGCGCTGGACCTTGACGGCACGGTGACCGGCGAGCACGGCGTCGGCCTGCTCAAGCGAACCGTCCTCGGGCGCGAGCTCGACCCGGTGGCCCGCTCGATGCACGCCTCGATCAAGGCGGCCCTCGACCCGCTCGGGATCCTGAACCCCGGCAAGGCGCTCCCGCTGCACTAGCGACCGCCGCCAGGCCAGCCCAGTCGACGCCCTGCTGCGAGCCGCAGGCTGCGGCACGTCGCAGGCTGCTGCACGTTTCAGGCGTTGCACGTTTCAGGCGTTGACCACCTTGGCTGCGAGGTGCGAGGGCATCGGCTCGTGGCGGAGGTAGCCTCGGGTGAACGTGGCGGTGCCGTGCGAGACGGACCGCAGGTCCACCGCGTACCGGGTGATCTCGACCTCGGGGACCTCGGCGCGGACCTGGGTGCGACCCCCGCCCATCGGCTCGGTGCCCGTCACCCGTCCGCGGCGGCCGGAGAGGTCGCTCATCACGGGTCCGACGTACTCGTCGGCCACCAGGACGCTGAGCTCGTCGACCGGCTCGAGCATCACCACGGCCCCGGACGTCGCGGCGGCGTCCTTCAGCGCGAGCGCACCGGCGGTCTGGAAGGCCATGTCGGAGGAGTCCACCGAGTGCGCCTTGCCGTCCGTCAACGTCACCCGGATGTCGATCACCGGGTAGCCCGGCGGCGACGCCACGCTCCATCTGGGTGCGTACGCCCTTCTCGACCGACGGGATGAACTGGCGCGGCACGGCGCCGCCGACGACCTTGTCGACGAACTCGAAGCCGGAGCCCTGCGGGCAGCGCCTCGACCTCGATGTCGCAGACCGCGAACTGGCCGTGGCCACCGGACTGCTTGACGTGCCGGCCGTGCCCCTTGGCCGGCCCCGCGAAGGTCTCGCGCAACGACACTCGCAGCGGCACTGCGTCCACCCCGACGCCGTACCTCGACCGCAGCCGGTCGAGCAGCACGTCGACGTGCGCCTCGCCCATCGTCCAGAGCACCAGCTGGTGCGTCTCGGGGTTGTTCTCCAGCCGCAGGGTGGGGTCCTCGGCCACGAGCCGAGCCAGCGCCTGGGAGAGCTTGTCGTCGTCGGCCTTGGCGTGCGCGACGATCGCGACCGGCAGCAGGGGATCCGGCATGAGCCACGGCTCCATGAGCAACGGGTCGTCCTTGCTCGACAGGGTGTCCCCGGTCTCGGCGCGGGTCAGCTTGGCCACGGCCACGATGTCGCCGGCGATCGCCGAGCCGATCGTGCGCTGCGTCTTGCCCAGTGGCGAGGACAGCGCACCGATGCGTTCGTCCACGTCGTGGTCCTCATGACCCAGGGTGCTGCCGCCGAGCGTGCTCCCGTGGAGCTCGCCGAACTGCGAAGGGTGTCCGGACACGTGCACCACGCTGTCCGGGGTCAGCGTGCCTGAGAACACCCGGACCAGGCTGATGCGGCCGACGTACGGGTCGGTGGTCGTCTTGACGACCTCGGCGAGCAGCGGGCCCGAAGGGTCGCAGGCCAGTGGTGCGCGGGGGCGACCGTCCAGGCTGCTCACGGGTGGGACCGGGTGCTCGAGCGGCGAGGGGAACGCGCTGGTCAGGACCTCGAGCAGCTCGGTCATGCCGAGACCGGTCGGCGCCGACACCGGCAGGACCGGGTAGAACGAGCCACGCGCCACCGCCTTCTCGAGATCCTCGATCAGGGTGGCTGTCTCGAGCGGCTCCCCCTCGAGGTAGCGGTCCATCAGCGTCTCGTCCTCGGACTCGGCGATGATGCCCTCGATCAGGCCGGCGCGCTGCTCGACGACCAGGTCGCGGTGCTCGGGGTCCGGTTCGCGGAACTCCCGGCGGCCGGAGGAGTAGTCGAAGACCTGGAGGGAGAGCAGGCCGAGCAGCCCGGCGGGAGCTCCGTCGTCGCCAGCCATCGGCAGGTACAGCGGCAGCACCCCGTCGCCGAAGACGCGCTGGCAGACCGCCACCGTCTCCTCGAAGTCGGCCCGCTGATGGTCCAGCTTGGTCACGACGACGGCCCGCGGCATGCCCACCGTGGCGCACTCGTCCCAGAGCAGCCGCGTGGTGCCGTCCACGCCGTCGACGGCCGAGACGACGAACAGCGCGGCGTCGGCCGCCCGCAGGCCGGCTCGCAGGTCGCCGACGAAGTCCGCGTAGCCGGGGGCGTCCAGCAGGTTGACCTTGATGCCGTCGACCTCGATCGGCGCGAGCGCGAGCGAGATCGACCGCTGCTGGCGCTGCTCGGCCTCGTCGAAGTCGCTGACCGTCGTGCCGTCCTCGACGCGGCCGGCTCGGTTGATGGTGGACGTGGCCGCCAGCAGCGCCTCGACGAGCGTGGTCTTGCCCGCACCCGTGTGCCCGACGAGCACCACGTTGCGGATCCGGCCGGGATCCCCGGCGGCACCCACCCTGACCGCATCTGCCGCAGCACTGCTCGCCACCCGGACCGCCTCCTTCATGAACCTGCACCGGCGTCGACCGCATCTTGTCCTGCCACCAGCCTCGTTCTGCAGCCTCTACCCGGCGGCGGCACGGGCACAAGGTGGCTCGGCCCGGCCACCGTGCTGGGTAGGCTGACCGGCCAGACCCGACCCACGGAAGACACTGATGCTCGCGCGGTACGCCAAGGCCTTCTTCAACCGGCTCTTCACGCCGCTGGCGCGTGGCCTGCTCCGGCTGGGCATCAGCCCCGACGTCATCACCTGGATCGGCACCATCGGCGTGAGCGCCGGCGCCTTCGCCTTCTTCCCCCGCGGGGAGTTCTTCGTCGGGACCCTGGTCGTGACCGCCTTCGTCTTCTCCGACACCCTCGACGGCACCATGGCCAGGCTGGCCGGGCGGTCCAGCAGCTGGGGCGCGTTCCTCGACTCGACGCTGGACCGGGTGGCCGACGCCTCGGTGTTCGCGGCCCTGCTGCTGTGGTTCGCCGGGCCCGGCGACAACCTCACGCTCGCCGTGGTCACCCTCGTCTGCCTGATCGGCGGAATGGTCGTCTCGTACGCGAAGGCCCGCGCGGAGGGCCTCGGGATGACGGCGAACGTCGGCATCGCCGAGCGCAGCGAACGTCTCGTGCTGGCCTTGGTCACCACCGGTCTGGCTGGGCTGTTCGGCGAGGAGTGGATCCAGGCGGTCGGCCTGTGGGTGCTGGCGGTGGCGACGGTGATCACGGTGCTGCAGCGGATGATCGAGGTCCACCGGCAGGTGGCGAGAGCCGTTGCTGCGCCTTCTGCCGCTGCGCCGTCCGCCGCCGCGCCTTCTGAAGTCGCGCTGCCCGCTGACGCTGAGACCAAGCCGGACGCCTGATGGACCTGCCGTTCAAGGACGAGGCCACCGAGGCCGCCTACGCCTTCGGGTGGTCGGCCGTGCGCAAGCTCCCCGAACCGGTGGCGCGGACGCTGTTCAACGGCATCGCGGACCAGACATGGATCAGGCACGGGGCTTCGGTCCAGCAGCTCGAGAAGAACCTCCGTCGAGTCCGACCGGAGGCCAGCACGCGCGAGCTGCGCGAGCTCTCCCGTGCCTCCGTGCGGTCGTACATGCGCTACTGGTGCGAGGTCTTCCGCCTGCCGGACTGGTCCCGCGAGCGCATCGTCGGGTCGTTCCACTGCATCAACGAGGACGTCCTGGTCGCCGTGCTCGCCGCCGGCAAAGGTGCTGTCCTCGCCCTCCCGCACATGGCCAACTGGGACCACGCCGGTGCCTGGGTGACCCTCACCCACCAGCCGCTCGTGACGGTGGCCGAACGGCTGAAGCCGGAGGCGCTCTACGAACGCTTCCTCGCCTACCGCAGGGACATCGGCATGGAGGTCCTCCCGCTGACGGGCGGAGCGAGCCCGTTCCGGATCCTGCTCGAGCGGACCAAGGCCGGCGGACTCATCTGCCTGCTGGGAGACCGCGACCTCACGAGCAACGGGGTCGAGGTCAGCTTCTTCGGCGAGCCGACGAAGATGCCGCCAGGACCCGCCGCGCTGGCTCTCGCCACCGGGGCGCCGCTGGTGGGCGCCACGCTCTGGTACGAGGGCGCCGACTGCTGGGTGAAGTTCCACGGGCCGTTCCCCGTGCCCGAGGGATCGCGGCAGGAGCAGGTCGCGCTGCTGACCCAGGACCTCGCCGACGCGTTCGCCGAGGGGATCGCGGAGCATCCCGCCGACTGGCACATGATGCAGCCGCTCTGGCTCGCCGACCTCGACCCCGAACGGGTCCGCCGCAGTGCGTCGGCGGCCACCGCGGACGAGTCATGAGGGCCCCCTCATGAGGATCGGCATGGTCTGCCCGTACTCGTTCGACGTCCCGGGCGGGGTGCAGGCCCACGTGCGGGACCTCGCTGACGAGATGATCCGGCTGGGGCACGCCGTCTCGGTGCTCGCCCCTGCCGACGACGACGCCGCGCTGCCGTCCTACGTCGTGCCGGCCGGACGCGCGGTCCCCGTCCCGTACAACGGCTCGGTCGCGCGCCTCTCGTTCGGTCTGCTGTCCGCCAAACGCGTGCGCCGCTGGGTCAGGGAGGGCGAGTTCGACGTCCTGCACGTGCACGAGCCCGCGTCGCCCAGCCTCGGCCTGCTCGCGTGCTGGGCTGCGATCGGGCCGATGGTGGCGACCTTCCACGCGTCGATGGAGCGCTCGCGGGCGATGACCGTGGCGTACGGGATGCTGCAGACGGCGCTGGAGAAGGTGACCGCCCGGATCGCCGTCAGCGAGCGCGCCCGCGAGACTCTCGTCGAGCACCTGGGGGGCGACGCCGTCGTCATCCCGAACGGGGTCTCCCTCCGGGCCTTCAGCGGCACCTCGACCTTGGACGGCTGGCCCCGCCCGGGCGGCACGCTCGGCTTCCTCGGTCGGATGGACGAGTCCCGCAAGGGCATGGCCGTGCTGCTGGCTGCTTTCCCGGAGATCGTCGCGCGCAACCCCGGCGTGCAGCTGCTCGTGGCCGGCCCTGGCGATGTCTCAGCCCTGCGCGACGCGGTACCGGCCGGGCTGCGGGACAGGGTGCAGGTGCTGGGGCTCATCCCGGAGAAGGACAAGGCGGCGATGCTGCGTTCGGTGGACGTCTACGTCGCACCGAACACCGGGGGGGAGAGCTTCGGCATCATCCTGCTCGAAGCCATGGCTGCCGGGACGCCCGTGCTGGCCAGCGACATCGAGGCCTTCCGCCTGGTGCTCGACGACGGCCGCGCCGGTCAGCTCTTCAGGAACGAGGACGCCGCCCAGCTCGCCGACCGCGCCAGCCTGCTGCTCGCCGAGCCTGATCTGCGCGACACCTTCCGCAAGCAGGCAGCCGAGGTCGTCGCCCAGTACGACTGGGAGAACGTCGCCCGGCGCGTGCTGTCGGTGTACGAGACGGTCACCTGGAGCGGGCTGAAGGTGCGGGAGGACTCGCACGGCCAGGCGTACGGGCGCTTCACCCGGCTGAAGGACGACTCGTGACCGCCCTGGTCGTCGCCGTGGTGCTGGTGGTGCTGGCGGCGCTGTACCTGCGGGGCCTGGCCGGTCGCCTGGACCGGCTGCACGTCCGGGTCGAGGCCGCGCAGGACGCGCTCGACGCCGCCCTCGTGCGGCGGACGGCTGCGGCGCTGGAGCTCGCGCACTCGGCCCTGCTGGACCCCGCGACCAGCGTGCTGCTCGCCGAGGAGGCGTACAACGCCCAGGTCGCCGACGCGGCCGGACGCCAGACGGCCGAGTCCGAGCTCAGCACCGCACTGCTCGCGGCACTGCCCGACGACGCCACGCTCGACGAGCTCAGGGACAACGGCCGGGGGGACGCCCTGCTCGACGCGCTGCGCGTCGCCTGCGGTCGTGTGGTGCTGGCGAGGCGCTTCTACAACGATGCCGTCCGGCTGACCCAGTCGCTGCGGGACCGGCGGCTCGTGCGAGGGTTGCGGCTGGCGGGAACCGCCGCGTACCCCGAACCGTTCGCCATGGAGGATGCCCCGCCACCAGCGCTGGGCGCCGTCGGGGGGAGCGGGCAGGCCGCCTGAGATGGGGCGGGACCGCGCCACGCGCGGCCGACTGGGAGGGGACTGGCTTGTCGAGGTCACGCACGCGCAGGTCCGGCCTGCTGCTGCTCGCGGGCACCGGGGTCGCGGCGACCACCCTCGCCGCCTGCTCGTCCTCGCCGCCTGCAGCCACTCCCTCGGCCACGGTCAGCTCCGCCTCCGCCACCCCGACGCCCAGCAAGGTGATCGTGCCGGTCGCGGTCCCGAAGGCCAACGTGCTGTCCGGCCGCGAGGGTGCGTCGAACGGGCCCGTCCTCGTCGTCAAGATGGACAACACCTACCTGAGCGAGCCCCACTACGGCATCAAGGACGCCGACGTCGTCTACCTCGAGCAGGTCGAGGGCGGGCTCAGCCGGTACGCGGTCGTCTTCTCCTCGGTGATGCCGGCCAAGATCGGCCCGGTGCGCAGCGCTCGGATCTCCGACATCGAGCTGATGGCGCAGTACGGCCGCGTCGCCTTCGCCTACTCGGGCGCCCAGCCCCGCCTGATCACGCTGCTCCACCAGGCCAACCTCGCGGTGGTCAGCGCGGACGACGACTCCACCGGCTACGCCAGGGACTACTCCAGGACCGCCCCGGACAACCTCTTCGCCTACCCGCCGGCGCTGCTCAAGCGCGCTGGCGGCTCCGTCCCGGCCAAGGATGTCGGGTTCCGCTTCTCCACCACCGTGCCCGCCGGCGGGACCCCGGCCGCGTCGGTGCTCACCGGGTTCCCGGCCACCAAGGTCGGATTCACCTGGTCAGCGACCGAGGGCCGATGGCTCGCGACGATGAACGGGAGCGCCACGCACGCCGCCGAGGACGGCTCCCAGCTCGGCGGGACCACCGTGATCATCCAGTACGTCTCGGTCACGAAGACCGACTACCTCGACTCGCTGGGCAACTACACGCCCCTGTCGACCACGGTCGGCACCGGCGGGGCGCTGATCCTGCGCAACGGCGAGGCGTACAACGCCACCTGGTCACGCAGCGGCGAGACGGCACCGACTCACTGGCTGGTGAACGGCAAGGACTTCCCGCTCGCGGCCGGGCAGGTCTGGGTGCTCCTGATCAACAAGGACGCTCCGGCGACCGTGACCCCCTGATCCGTCCGGCGCAGCTCGCCGCGCCTGGACAGCGCGGAGTGGCCGAGCGCCCGACCTGGACGCCGTGGGCACCGGCACGCTCCCGGTGAGCGGCCCTCGAGCCGTACCATGGAGGGGCGCGCCCCGACGGTGCGCGCCGCTACCGTCAGCAGCAACCACGGTGGCGCCAGCCGAACGATCCGACGCGAGGTCAGACGTGTCCAGCCAGAGCTACGAGCCGCAGTCCGAGCGCGCCACCGCCGCCGGAGCCACGGGTACCGCGCGGGTCAAGCGCGGGATGGCCGAGATGCTCAAGGGCGGCGTGATCATGGACGTCATCGACCCCGAGCAGGCCAAGATCGCCGAGGACGCCGGCGCCGTCGCCGTGATGGCCCTCGAGCGCGTGCCGGCCGACATCCGCCGCGACGGCGGCGTCGCCCGGATGTCCGACCCCGACATGATCGACGGCATCATCTCCGCGGTGTCCATCCCGGTGATGGCCAAGGCCCGGATCGGCCACATGGTCGAGGCCCAGGTGCTGCAGTCCCTCGGCGTCGACTACATCGACGAGTCGGAGGTGCTGACGCCCGCCGACGAGTCGCACCACATCGACAAGTGGGCGTTCACGGTTCCCTTCGTCTGCGGCGCGACCAACCTGGGAGAGGCGCTGCGGCGGATCTCCGAGGGCGCGGCGATGATCCGTTCGAAGGGTGAGGCAGGCACGGGCAACGTCGTCGAGGCGACCCGGCACATGCGGCAGATCCGCGGCGACATCCGCCGGCTGAGCACGCTCGACGAGTCCGAGCTGTACGCGGCGGCCAAGGAGCACCGCGCGCCGTTCGAGCTCGTCAAGGAGATCGCCGAGACCGGCAAGCTGCCCGTGGTGCTGTTCACCGCCGGCGGGATCGCGACTCCCGCCGACGCCGCGATGATGATGCAGCTCGGCGCCGAGGGCGTCTTCGTCGGCTCGGGCATCTTCAAGTCCGGTGACCCGGCGCAGCGGGCCGCGGCGATCGTCAAGGCCACCACGTTCTTCGACGACCCCGACGTCATCGCCAAGGTGTCCCGAGGTCTCGGCGAGGCCATGGTCGGCATCAACATCTCGACGCTCACGCCGGACGAGCGCTTCGCCGGCCGCGGCTGGTAGGCCAAGCCTCACCGGTGACCTCTTCCTCGACGCAGGGCCCGCTCGTCGGAGTGCTGGCCCTGCAGGGCGACGTGCGCGAGCACCTCCATGCCCTGACCGCCACCGGCGCCCGCGCCGTGCCCGTTCGGCGTCCAGCCGAGCTCGACGCGGTCGACGCGCTGGTCCTGCCCGGCGGCGAGTCGACGACCATGTCCAACCTGGCCGTCTCGTTCGGGATGCTCGAACCGCTGCGTGAGCGGGTCCGCGACGGCATGCCGGCCTACGGCTCGTGCGCGGGCATGATCATGCTGGCTGACGAGATCCTGGACGGTCGGCCCGACCAGCAGACTGTTGGTGGCATCGCGATGACCGTCCGACGCAACGCCTTCGGCCGCCAGGTGGACTCCTTCGAGACCGACCTAGACTTTCCCGTGCTGCCGGGTGGCTCGCTGCACGCCGTGTTCATCCGAGCGCCGTGGGTGGAGTCCGTCACGGACGGCGTGCAGGTCCTCGCCGTCGACCCGACGCACGGGCCCGCGGCTAGGATCGTCGCCGTCCGCCAGGGCGGACTGCTCGCCACCTCGTTCCATCCCGAGCTCACCGGGGACACCCGGGTGCACGGCTACTTCGTCGACATCGTCAGAGGGAAAGCATGAGCGGCCACTCCAAATGGGCCACGACCAAGCACAAGAAGGCCGTGGTCGACGCCAAGCGCGGCAAGCTCTTCGCCAAGCTGATCAAGAACATCGAGGTCGCAGCCCGCACCGGCGGTGGTGACCCTGACGGCAACCCCACGCTCTACGACGCGATGGTCAAGGCCCGCCGGAACTCCGTCCCCGCGGACAACATCGACCGTGCGCTCAAGCGCGGGTCCGGTGCCGAGGCCGGTGGCGCCGACTGGCAGACGATCATGTACGAGGGGTACGGCCCGAGCGGCGTCGCGGTGCTCATCGAGTGCCTGACGGACAACCGCAACCGCGCTGCGGGCGAGGTCCGCGTGGCCATGACGCGCAACGGCGGCAGCATGGCCGATCCCGGTTCGGTGCAGTACCTCTTCTCCCGCAAGGGCGTGGTGATCGTCCCGAAGCAGGCACCGAGCGGCGCCCAGCTCAGCGAGGACGACGTCCTGGGCGCGGTGCTCGACGCCGGTGCTGAGGAGGTCAACGACCTAGGGGAGTCCTTCGAGGTCGTCAGCGAGCCGCACGACCTCGTCGAGGTACGCACCGCACTGCAGGGCGCCGGGATCGACTACGAGTCCGCGGACGCCTCGTTCCTGCCCAGCGTGACGGTCGAGCTCGACGAGCAGTCGGCGCCCAAGGTCTTCCGGCTCATCGAGGCCCTGGAGGACAGCGACGACGTCCAGAACGTCTGGGCCAACTTCGACGTCCCCGACTCGCTGGAGCTCGCCGACTGGTGAGCCCGCGCTGGACGCACGACTTGGTAGGCAGAGCGCGACCTCTCGTCTCGCGTTCTGCCTACCAAGTCGCGGCTGGGTCGCTGCCGGGGACTCGGACTGGGTGCGGTCGCGGAGGGAGCGGTGGATGGCCGACGCTGAGGACGTGACCCGGATCGCGCTGGAGCTTCCGGGCGTCGAGGAGATCGACTGTGAGGGCTTCGACTTCCGGGTGGCCGGCAAGGGGTTCGTCTGGTCCTACCCCGAGCGCCGAGCGGGGCATCCGCGGCAGATCCGGACCGACGTCGCCGTGCTGTTCGTCGGCGACGAGGCGGAGAAGCAGGCGTTGCTCCACAGTGAGCCCGAGATCTTCTTCACCACGCGAGGCTACGACGGCTGGCCGCTGGTCATGGTCAACCTGCCGATGGTCGACCTCGACCGACTCGACGAGCTCGTGACCGATGCCTGGCGGATGCGTGCGCCGAGCGATCTGCGCGAGGCCGGTCCGGCTCACTGAGGCAAGAACCGACAGCAGCAGCGCCGTCCGGAAGCGCAGGTCGGGACGCGCCGAACCTTTCACGACACGCAGAACTCGTTGCCCTCCGGGTCTGCGAGCACGATCCAGTGCTCCCCGAAGTCACCGCGGTGCTCCCCGAGCTGGGTCGCGCCTGCCTGGATGAGCCGCTCGACGTGAGCCAGCACGGCTGCCCACCGCTGCTCCGGGTCCTCGACGTCACGAGCCAGCTTGACGTCCAGATGCAGGCGGTTCTTCACCGTCTTGCGCTCAGGAACCTTCTGGAAGAACACGCGAGGGCCATCGCCGGAGGAACGGGGTTGATCGCGTTGGCGTCGTCCCACCTCTCCGGCGGGATGCCGGCCGCGACCAGGGCCTGCTCCCAGGTCTCGAACGCCGCTGGGGGAGCCTCCAGCCGGTAGCCGAGGGCGAGCACCCAGAACTCGGCGAGCGCTGCCGGGCTGGCAGCATCGACGACGACCTGCACCGTCACGCTCGGCATGAGCTCCTCGGCCACGACAGCCTCCCGAGTCTGGGGCCGGACTCGCCGGCGGCGTCCGCGGCCCAGCATGCTGCACCGGACCCGTGACGAGCCACCGGAGGCCGCCGACGGGCGAGCCAGCTCAGGCGACGTCACCCGCTCAGCCGCTCCGTGCCGGCGGACCGTGCGTCGATGGCTCTGGCATGGAACCAGCTGCCGTCCTCGCCGACGAGCGCGTCGCGGAACCGTTCCGGACCGACCCGAGGTTCTGGTCGTCCGTGTGCGCGAGCGCCGATGCAGTGGTGCTGCTCGTGCTCGCCGCCCTGGCCGCCGCCCTGCTTCGTGCGGGAGGCGCTCCTGCCGGGCTGGCGTTGCTGCCGTTCGTCCTTCCCGTGGCTTTCGTGACTGTCGCCGGGGCGCGCGCTGCGCAGTTCCGGCGCGCGCACCAGCCACGGGCGGCCACCCTCGAGACCTCGCGCGGCACGCTGTCCTGGCGAGACGCCGAACGCACCGCGGTGGCCGCAGTCTTCGGTCGGGCGATCAGGAGACCGCGAGGCCCGCTCGCCCGCTGAGCTCAGCTGTTGTACATGAGCGAGCCTGGCGTGGTGAGGACGTCACCCACCTCCAGCCAGGTCTTCAGGCCGGACAGGATCATCGGCCAGCCGCCGTAGATCTCGGGGTTGGCTCCCTCCCGCAGCTGGTCGTGCGTCACGACCAGCCGGCACGAGTCGCCCACCGGTTCGATCTCCCAGGTGACCCGGGTCGTGCCTTCGGCCTTGACCTCGTCACTCCAGAGGCACTGCATGGTCTGCACCAGCCGGTGCGGCGGGTCGACCTCGACGTTGACCCCGATCCCGAGCGGACCGGGGGCGCCCTCATGGGTCATCTCGTAGCGCCCACCCGGCGTCCAGTCCGACGTCACGGCGTTCCCGAACGTGTACTTGCCCCGGATGTCGCTCGTGGTGATGGCCTCCCACAGCCGCTCGGGCGTGGTGCGGATGTAGATCTCGTAGATCTTCTCCATGGGACTCTCCAGTCTCTGCTTGAGGTCGCTCAACGCGGCCACGACGGGCTCGGTGTACTTGCTGACCCAGCGGTCGTGGACCAGCCGGATCGGGACAGGGTTGAGGAAGTGCAGCTTCTCCCGGCTCCGCCGCCGGGTGAGGACCAGGCCCGCATCCTCGAGCACCTTCAGGTGCTTCATGACGCCGAAGCGTGACATCGCGAAGCGCTCCTCCAGGGCGCCGAGGCTCTGGCCGTCCTCGCGGAAGAGCTCGTCGAGCAGCGCCCTCCGGGTGGGGTCGGCCAGCGCTCTGAACACCTCGTCCATGCAGGGAAGATAGGTGACCAAATGGTCACCTGTCAAGGGTTGACCTGCCCTGCGGCGTTTGGCCGGCCGCCCACCGGGGAGGGGCTTGTCGCGTGCCCGTGCAAGCCCGCGGCGCGCACCCGTCTTCGGAAGGACCGCTATGCCTGCACGCCACGCTGGGCGCCGCGTACGACTCGGCACCGGCACACTCATCCCGCTCGCCGTCGTTGGAGCACTTGTCCTGGCCCTCACTGGCGCCGCCGCGTCATCGGCTGCGGCTCCGGCCACGCCCGCGAAGCAGTCGATCGACGAGAAGGTCAACGCGCTGCTCGCCAAGATGACGCTCGCCGAGAAGTTCGGTCAGCTCGAGATGGCCGGCCCGGACGGCGCCAACGGCACGCCAGGACCGCTGCTGCTCGCCGGCGCCAAGAACGGCACCATCGGCTCGGTGCTCGACCTGGTCGGCGTCGACAACATCAACGCGGCCCAGCAGGCCGCGATGCAGTCGCGGCTGCACATCCCGCTGATCTTCAGCCTGGACGTCATCCACGGCTACCAGACGATCTTCCCGGTGCCGCTGGCCGAGGCCAGCACCTGGGACATGGCCGCGATCAGCAAGGACGAGTCGGTCTCGGCCAGCGAGGCGACCGCCGACGGCATCAAGTGGACCTTCAACCCGATGGTCGACATCTCGCGCGACCCGCGCTGGGGCCGCGTCGTCGAGGGCGCGGGTGAGGACCCGTACCTCGGCTCCGCCGTCGCCGCGGCCAAGGTCACACGGCTACCAGGGCAGCGACTTCAGCCAGCCCGACCAAGATGGCCGCGACCGTCAAGCACTTCGCTGCGTACGGTGCCGTCGAGGCGGGGCGCGAGTACAACACGCGTGGACATGTCCACGCAGCGGCTCTTCAACGACTACCTGCCGCCGTACAAGGCCGCGATCGACGCCGGTGCGGCGACCGTCATGAGCTCGTTCAACTCGCTCAACGGCGTGCCGGCCACGGCGAACCAGGACCTCCTGACCAACGATCCTGCGCAAGATGTTCGACTTCCAGGGCACGGTGGTCAGCGACTACCAGGCCGTGCAGGAGCTGGTGGAGTTCGGCTACGCCAGACAACGAGCAGGACGCCGCCAAGCTCGCGATCACGGCCGGCGTCACGATCGAGATGGGCGTCCAGGTGCCGAGCATCAACTCGACCTACACCAACTTCGGTCCGGGCCTGGTGACGTCCGGCAAGCTCAGCATCGCCCAGGTCAACGACGACGTCCGGCACGTCCTGCGGCTGAAGTACCTCGCGGGCATGTTCGACCACCCGTACACCGACCCGACCCGGGTGCAGACGGCCGAGCTCACGCCGGCCAACCTCGCCGCCGCTCGCACGACGGCTGACGAGTCGATGGTGCTGCTGCGCAACCAGAACAACGCGCTGCCGCTCTCGCCGTCGCACCAGCTCGATCGCCGTGGTGGGCCCGCTCGCCGACAACGCGACCGACCAGCTGGGCGTCGACATCCCGATCGGGCAGAGCACGGTGGCCGAGGCTCACACGGTCGACCGTCCTGCAAGGCATCAAGGCTGCGGTGCCGTCGGCTACGGTGTCCTACGCGCAGGGCTGCGACTCGCTCTGCACGTCGACCAGCGGGTTCGCCGCCGCGGTCGCGGCCGCCCAGGCTGCCGCAGTGACCGTGGTCGTGGTCGGGCGAGCCGGCCGACTACACCGGTGAGGCGTCCTCGCGCGCGAGCATCGACCTGCCCGGTCAGCAGAACGCGCTGGTGCAGGCCATCGCGGCGACGGGCAAGCCGTACGTCGTCGTGCTGATGAACGGCCGTCCGTTGACCGTCAACTGGCTCGCCGGGCAACGCGCCTGGTCTGCTCGAGGCCTGGCAGCCTGGCACCGAGGGCGGCAACGCCGTGGCTGACGTGCTGTTCGGCAAGGTGAACCCGAGCGGCAAGCTGACGATGTCGTTCCCGCGCAGCGTCGGCCAGATCCCGATCTACTACGACGCCCTCGCGACCGGGCGCCCGGCCGACCCGGCGAACAAGTACACGTCGAAGTACCTCGACGTGGCCGAACACCCCGCTCTACCCGTTCGGCTACGGCCTGTCGTACACGAGCTTCGCCTTCAGCAACCTGAAGGTGTCGCCGTCAACGGCGTCCTCCGGTCAGAAGGTCACCGTGCGCGCGACCCTGACGAACACCGGCGCCACGGCTGGAACGGATGTCGCGCAGCTCTACATCCACAACCGGAACGCGACGGTCCTGCAGCCGGTGCGTCAGCTCGAGGGCTTCCAGCGGGTGAGCCTGCGGGCCCATCAGTCGAAGACCGTCACGTTCACCCTCGACCGGGACAACCTCGGGTACTACGACAACGAGGGGCAGCTTCGTCGTCTCGCCCGGGGCGTTCGACGTGTTCGTCTCGGACAGCTCCGACGGCGGTCTCGCGTCGAGCTTCACGCTCGGGTAGCCAGGCGTCGTGCTGCAGTGCCAGTGCCAGGTCCGCTTCGCGGGCCTGGCACTGGCGCGTCTGGGGGACTGGTGCGACCGCACGGGGGACTCGGGTGCGGTTGCTCTAGCCGATCGCCGCCGCGGATGCGGCTAGGGTGTCCGCATGCCCAGCTATCGCGTCAAGGAAGCAGCCACGCTGCTCGGCGTCAGCGACGACACCCTGCGTCGCTGGGCCGAGGCCGGTCGCATCGAGATCACCAACGACTCCGGCCGCCAGCTCGTCGACGGCGCGGCGCTCGCCGTGCTCGCCCAAGAGGTCGCCGAGTCGGCGATCTCAGCCGAACCACGGGCCGTCGTGGCGCAGTCGGTCCGCAACCGGTTCACCGGCCTGGTCACCAAGGTCACCAAGGACACCGTGATGGCCCAGGTCGAGATCCAGGCCGGGCCTCATCGCTTCGTGTCGCTGATGAGTCGGGAGGCAGCCGACGACCTCGCCCTGGAGCCCGGCGTCCTCGCGGTCGCGGCCGTGAAGTCCACCAACGTGTCCGTCGAGATCCCCCAACCGCGCTGATCAGGAGCCCCCTGTGCGTCGTCCTCTCCCCGCCGCGGTCGCTCTCGTGCTCGCTGTCGGCGTCCTCAGCGCGTGCGGCAGCTCCAGCTCAGGTGGCGCTGCCAGCTCCGGCAGCCCTTCGGCCAGCGCGTCCATCACCGGTGACATCACCGTGTTCGCGGCGGCGTCCCTGCAGGAGTCCTTCACCACGCTGGGCAAGCAGTTCGAGGCAGCGCACCCCGGCACCAAGGTGACGTTCAGCTTCGCGGCGAGCTCGGCGCTGCAGACCCAGATCACCTCGGGAGCGCCCGCCGACGTCTTCGCGTCCGCGAGCACCAAGAACATGCAGGCGGTGGTGACAGCGGGGGATGCGGGCACGCCGACGAACTTCGCCAAGAACGTCATGGAGGTCGCGACGCCGCCAGCGAACCCGGCTGGTGTCACGTCCGTCGACGATCTCGCCAAGGCGACGGTCAAGACGGCGCTGTGCCAGCCACAGGTCCCCTGCGGCGCGACTGCCGAGCAGGTGTTCAGCAACGCCAAGATCACCGTCAAGCCGGTCACGCTCGAGCCCGACGTGAAGTCCGTGCTCTCGAAGGTCGAGCTCGGTGAGGTCGACGCCGGCGTCGTCTACGTCACGGACGTGAACGCGGCCGGCAGCAAGGTCAAGGGCGTCCCCATCGACCCGAGCGTCAACGCCTCGACCGAGTACCCGATCGCCGTCCTCACCAAGGCGCCCAACCCGACGACTGCTCAGGCGTTCCTGGCCTACGTGCTCTCGGCCGACGGCACGGCCGTCCTCTCGGCAGCGGGTTTTGAAAGCCCCTGATGCCGACCGAGGCGATCGTGGAAGATCAGGCGGTCGTCCCGCAGCTGAGCAAGGCAGCCCGTGCGCGGCTGGCGGCGCGCGACGGAGCGGGAAACCCCGTCCCGGCCGCGCTGTGGGCGCCAGCCCTGATCGCGATCACCTTCCTGGTGCTGCCGCTGGTCGGCCTCGTGGTGCGAGCCCCCTGGGGACGCTTGACCGAGATCCTCTCGGGCCCGGACGTTCGCGAGGCGTTGGTCCTGTCGCTGTGGACGTCCACGGCGTCGGCCGGCATTGCCTTGCTGGTGGGCATCCCGCTGGCCTTCCTGCTCGCCCGTGCCAGCTTCCGTGGCATCGGTCTGCTGCGCTCGCTGGTGACGCTGCCGCTGGTGCTCCCGCCGGTGGTCGGTGGCGTCGCGCTGCTGCTGGTCTTCGGGCGCGAAGGCATCGTCGGCAAGCTCATCTACACCTGGACCGGGTTCCAGATCCCGTTCACCCCTGTCGCGGTGGTGATGGCGGAGACCTTCGTCGCGATGCCGTTCCTGGTGGTCAGCGTCGAGGGAGCACTGCGGACCGCTGACCGTGGCCTCGAGGAGGCCGCAGCCACCCTCGGCAGGTCCACGGCTGGGCATCTTCAGCCGCGTCACGCTGCCGCTGGTCGGGCCCTCGATCGTGGCCGGAACGGTGCTGTGCTGGGCGAGGGCTCTGGGGGAGTTCGGCGCGACCATCACCTTCGCTGGCAGCTTCCCCGGCCGCACCCAGACGATGCCGATCCTCGTGTACTACGCCTTCGAGAACGACCCGGACGCCGCGATCGCCCTCAGCCTCGTCCTGCTGGCGGTGTCGATCGTGGTGCTGGTGGCCCTGCGGGACCGCTGGGTCCGGCGTGGACCGCTGCAGTGAGAGCAGTGGACACACCGGGCGCCGGAGCGTCGGCGGGCGGCCTCGTCGCCGATCTCGAGGTGCGGCGGGGATCGTTCTCGCTCGCAGTGTCGTTCGGCTGCGCTCCTGGCGAGATCCTGGGGGTGCTCGGTCCCAACGGTGCGGGCAAGTCGACCCTCCTGCGCTGCCTGGCAGGGCTCACGCCGGTGACCAACGGGCGGATCACCATCGACGGCCGAGCCGTCGACGACGGTGAGTCGGGGGAGTTCCTGCCTCCGCGAGACCGCCAGGTGGGGTTCGTGTTCCAGGACTACCGGCTGTTCCCGCACCTGTCCGTGCAGGACAACGTCGCCTTCGGGATGAAGGGCCGAGCCCGACGCCAGGCCCGGTCGGACGCCGTGAGCTGGCTCGACCGGCTCGGTCTGCAGGGGCTTGGTCCCCGGCGACCAGCGCAGCTGTCAGGCGGTCAGCAGCAACGGGTCGCGCTGGCCCGAGCACTCGCCTGCGAACCACGGCTGCTGCTGCTCGACGAGCCCCTCGCCGCGCTCGATGCGGCGTCCCGGCTGGCGGTGCAGGCCGAGCTCCGCCAGCACCTCGTCGACTTCGCGGGACCGTGCTTGCTCGTCACGCACGACCCGCTGGAAGCCCTGATGCTGGCGGACCGCCTGCTGGTGATCGAGGACGGCCGCATCGTCCAGCAGGGTGCTCCCGCTGACGTCGCCCGGCAGCCGTCGACCGACTACATCGCGAGGCTCGTGGGGCTGAACCTGTACAGCGGGCAAGGCACTGGGGACACGCTCATCCTCGACGGCGGAGGGACGGTGGTCGTGGCGGCGCCCAGCCCCGGGTTCGGGGGGCGGGTGCTTGCCGCGCTCCGGCCGTCGTCGATCGTGGTCACCGCCGCGGAACCGGTCGGGTCGAGCATCCGCAACAGCTGGCCCGGTGTCGTGACGTCGATGACCTTGCTGGCAGGCCGGGTGCGGCTCGACGTCGCCGGTCCGCCCCGCGCGCTCGTCGACGTCACGCCGGGGGCGGTGACCGAGCTGGACCTTCGACCGGGCCGCGAGGTCTGGCTCAGCGTCAAGGCCACCGACATCGAGGTGTACCCGGCTCCGGGGCAGGACTGAGGATGCGTGCCGTCGGCGTCCTTCGGCGCGTCTGCCACGACGCCACGGTGGCGGCGGGCTAGCATCCGAACACCTGTTCGGATCGGACTTCAGCCTCGAGGGAGCTCTCACGTGCGCGTGCTGGGTGTCGACCCTGGGCTGACGCGGTGCGGCCTGGGTGTCGTCGACGGTCTCGCCGGGCGCCCGCTCACGCTGGTGGCCGTCGGCGTGGTGCACACCCCGTCGGACCTCGAGCTCGGGCGCCGGCTGGTCACCATCGAGCGCGAGATCGAGGCCTGGCTCGACCGGCACCAGCCCGATGCCGTCGCCGTCGAGCGCGTGTTCAGCCAGCACAACGTCCGCACCGTCATGGGGACGGCGCAGGCGAGCGCCGTCGCGATCCTGTGCGCCTCGCGGCGTGGGCTGCCGGTCGCGCTGCACACCCCGACCGAGGTCAAGGCCGCGGTGACCGGCAGTGGCCGCGCCGAGAAGGCGCAGGTCGGCGCCATGGTGACGCGACTGCTCCGGCTCACCGAGGCACCTCGCCCCGCCGACGCGGCGGATGCGCTGGCGCTGGCCATCTGCCACGTGTGGCGCGCCCCGGCCCAGGCCAGGCTGGCGGCAGCGCTCGCCAAGGCTGCGCGATGACGGCGTCGCGATGATCGCCTCGGTCAGCGGTCGGGTGGCGGCGATCACCAGCGAGGTCGCGGTCGTCGAGGTCGGCGGCTTCGGGGTCGCGGTGCTCTGCACCCCTGGCCTGCTCGCGACCCTGCGCCTGGGGGCCGAGGCGACACTGGCCACCAGCCTGATCGTCCGCGAGGACTCCCTGACGTTGTACGGCTTCGCAGACGCGGACGAACGCAGCGTCTTCGAGATCGTGCAGACCGTGTCCGGCGTCGGGCCGCGGCTGGCCCAAGCCATGCTCGCGGTGCACACGCCTGATGCCTTGCGGCGCGCGGTCATGCAGGAGGACCTCGTCGCGCTCATGAAGGTGTCCGGCGTCGGCAAGAAGGGCGCCCAGCGCATCGTGCTGGAGCTCAAGGACCGCCTGGGCCCGCCGCTCGGTTCTGCCGCCGACGCCCCGGCCCGGTCCGCTCCGGGAGCGGCGCCCGAGTGGCAGCAGCAGGTGCACGCCGGCCTGCTCGGCCTCGGCTGGAGCGCGCGGGACGCCGACGAGGCCATCGCGGCTGTCGCACCCGAGGCGGCGGCGGCCGAGGGCGCCCCGGACGTCGCGGCTCTGCTGCGGTCTGCCCTGCGCAGCCTGAGTCGGGCGTGAGGTCGGCATGAGCGACGACGCAGCAGGCGGCCTCCTCCCGGCGGACGCCGGAGCCTTCGCCTCGGACGCCCTCGTCACGGCAGAGGCCGGCCCGGACGAGCGCGCGGCCGAGGCCGCCCTGCGCCCCAAGTCGCTGGACGAGTTCATCGGCCAGGAGCGCGTGCGCGAGCAGCTGGGGCTGGTCCTGCAGGCGGCGAAGGGCCGGGGCGCGACCCCGGACCACGTCCTGCTCTCAGGCCCGCCCGGCCTCGGCAAGACCACCCTGTCGATGATCATCGCCGCCGAGCTCGGCAAGCCGTTGCGGATCACCAGCGGCCCCGCCATCCAGCACGCGGGCGACCTCGCTGCGGTGCTGTCGTCGCTGTCGGAGGGGGAGGTGCTCTTCCTCGACGAGATCCACCGGATGGCCCGTCCGGCCGAAGAGATGCTGTACATGGCGATGGAGGACTTCAGGGTCGACGTCATCGTCGGCAAGGGGCCGGGCGCCACCGCGATCCCGCTGGAGATCCCCGCGTTCACCCTGGTCGGCGCCACCACGCGAGCTGGCTTGCTCCCCGGCCCGCTGCGCGACCGCTTCGGGTTCACCGGGCACATGGACTTCTACGCGCCGTCCGAGCTCGTCCAGGTGCTGGAGCGCTCGGCCGGCCTGCTCGGCGTCGAGCTCACGCAGGAGGGCGCGGTGGAGATCGCGCGTCGCTCGCGGGGGACCCCCCGGATCGCGAACCGCCTCCTGCGCCGGGTCCGCGACTACTCCCAGGTGAAGGCCGACGGCGTGGTCGACCTGGCGGTGGCCAGGGACGCGCTGCTGGTGTACGAGGTCGACGAGCTCGGCCTGGACCGCCTCGACCGCAGCGTGCTCGATGCCCTGTGCCGCAAGTTCGGCGGCGGCCCGGTGGGCGTCTCGACGATCGCCGTGGCGGTGGGGGAGGAGCGCGAGACGGTCGAGGAGGTCGCCGAGCCGTTCCTGGTCCGGGCCGGGCTGCTCGCGAGAACCCCACGCGGACGGGTGGCGACGCCGACCGCCTGGACCCACCTCGGGCTCCGGCCGCCGCGAGGGGCCGCGCAGGCGCTGGAGCTCTTCGCGCCGGACGATCCAGCGGCAACCGGCTCCGACTGACCTAGAGTTGGTCCGCTGCTGTCCGAGCGGGCAGCGCGCTCGATCCGGCCCCCGAGGTACTCCGTGAACTACGTCATCCTGCCGTTCCTGCTGCTGATCCTCTTCTACGTCATGATCATCCGTCCTGCCCAGCGCCGCCGGGACGCCGCCGTCAAGGTCGCCAGCGTGCTCCTGCCTGGTGCGGAGGTCATGACGACGGCTGGGCTCTTCGGCACCGTGCGTTCGGTCGGCGACGACGACCTCGAGCTCGAGATCGCCCCTGGCGTGGTGGTGCGCTACGTGAAGGCCGCGATCGCCAAGGTCGTGGAGCCGGCAGAACCCACCGACGACGACACAGCGCATGAAGAACTTCCTAAGAATTCCGCGGACCTCGCCGCCCCCTCGTCGAGCGTGGAGAGCCGCGAAGACAGCCTGGACGAGCACGTCGAACCGGGTTCTCCGGACCGTCCAGCCACGCCGCCGACGCTGGCCTAGGCCAGAAGCAGGCTCCGCATCGTGGATACTTCCTCGAACGGGGCCGCGGGTGCGGCCACCGGGCGTTCGTGTGCGCCCGGCCAGGTGAACGAGAGGGAAGCAACGTGGCTTCGCCCACTGCGCCGCGTCCAGGGCGTGCGCTGGCAATCATCGCGCTGATCGTCGTCGCGCTCTATGGCTGGATGTTCATCAGCGGCAACCATGCCCCGAAGCTCGGCCTGGACCTCAAGGGTGGAACCAGCCTGACGCTGAAGCCCGTCATCCCTCCGGGCTCCACCAGCGACATCATCACCCAGGACGCCGTCAACCAGGCCGTCGAGATCCTGCGCAAGCGGGTCGACGCGATCGGTGTCGCCGAGGCCACGGTCACCAGCCAGGGCACCGGCGCGAACACGACGATCGTCATCCAGGTGCCGGGCAGCAACAACGAGGACCTCCTCAAGCAGGTCGGCACCACCGCCAAGCTGAGCTTCCGGCCGGTGATCGAGGAGGGCGCACCGACTCCCGTCGCGACCGCGAGCGCCAGCCCGTCCGCCTCAGCGTCCGGCACGGCGAAGGCCTCGCCGTCGGCGACGCCCGCCGCGTCGACCTCACCGAGCGCCTCAGCGTCCGCGTCGGCCACCCCCTCGGCCTCAGCGTCGAGCACGCCCAGCCCGTCGGCCTCCGCCACGAGCTCGGGGACGATCCCGCCGGCCACGGCCCTCGCGGACGTCCCGCAGGCGACCATCGACGAGTACAACAAGCTCGACTGCACGAAGCCGCAGCCCGTCGGCGAGCGCCCGGTCGACAATCCGAACGAGCTGCTCGTCACCTGCGCTGACGACGGCTCGGCCAAGTACCTGCTGGACAAGACCGCGGTCGAGGGCCAGGACGTCAGTGGAGCGGTCGCCACGCTGCAGACGGGCAGCAACTCGCTCGGTTCCGAGTGGGTCGTCAACCTCTCGTTCAACAGCGAGGGTGCCAACAAGTTCGGCCAGGTCACGCAGCGCCTCATCAACCAGACCGCCCCGCAGAACCAGTTCGCGGTCGTGCTCGACGGCGTCGTGCAGTCGGCGCCGCAGGTGCAGGCCGTGCTGACCAGCACCGCCACCATCAGCGGCGGCACCCCGCCGTTCACGCAGCAGACGGCGACCGACCTCGCGAACGTCCTGAACTACGGCGCCCTGCCGCTGGCCTTCGAGCAGCAGACCCTGCAGACGATCTCACCGACCCTCGGCTCCGACCAGCTCAAGGCCGGCGTGATCGCGGGCATCATCGGCCTCATCCTCGTGATGCTCTACTGCCTGCTCTACTACCGCGCCCTCGGCCTGATCGCGATCGCCAGCCTGATGCTGGCCGGTCTGCTGACCTACGGAAGCCTCGTGCTCCTCGGGCAGACGCTCGGGTACACGCTGTCGCTGGCTGGCATCGCGGGCGCCATCGTGTCGATCGGCATCACCGCCGACTCGTTCGTCGTCTACTTCGAACGAATACGGGACGAGATGCGCGACGGCAGGACCATGCGCGTCGCCATCGACACCGGCTGGAAGCGTGCCCGTCGCACGATCCTGGCCGCTGACGCGGTGTCGATGATCGCCGCCGTGGTGCTGTACTTCCTGTCGATCGGCAGCGTCCAGGGCTTCGCGTTCACCCTGGGCCTCACCACGATCATCGACGTCGTCGTCGTGTTCGGCTTCACCCGGCCGGTGCTCACGTTTGCCGCCCGCACCAAGTTCTTCGGCGGTGGCGGCAAGTGGTCCGGCCTCAACGCCGACCGGTTGGGTGTGAAGCCGAAGGCCGTCAGGGTCCCGGCGACCGCAGCGACCCGCTCGGCCGGCACCAGCACCCCCAAGGAGGCCTGATGTCCCGCGTGGGTTCCCTCGGCGGCGCGCTGTACCGCGGTGAGGTGTCGTACGACTTCATCGGCAAGCGCAAGATCTACTACGCCATCTCGCTCGTCTTCATCGTCATCTCGCTCGTCTCGCTGGCCACCCGTGGGCTCAACGAAGGCATCGAGTTCAAGGGCGGCTCGGTGATCACCGTCCCGACGGCGACGGGCACCGTCGACCAGGCAGTGGCCGTGACGGCCAAGTTCGGCGTGACCGAGCCGATCGTCACCGAGGCCAACTCCGCGGCCTCGGGGCGTTCGCTCATCGTGCAGACCGAGACGCTGCCTGAAGGCCAGACGCTGGAGCTCGCCACCGCGCTCGCAGCCGAGTTCCACACCCCGCTCGCGCAGGTCTCCACCCAGGAGGTCGGGCCGTCCTGGGGCGGTCAGATCACCCAGAAGGCGTTGACCGGCCTGGTCGTGTTCCTCATCCTGATCGTGCTGTTCCTCTCGCTGTACTTCGAGTGGCGCATGGCTGTCGCGGCGCTGATCGCGCTGATCCACGACCTCCTGATCACCGTCGGCATCTACTCGCTCGTGGGCTTCACGGTGACGCCTGCGACGGTCATCGGCGTGCTCACGATCTTGGGGTACTCCCTCTACGACACCGTCGTCGTCTTCGACAAGGTCAAGGAGAACACCAAGGGGATCAGCGCCGGCAACAGGACGACCTACAGCGGTGCGGCCAACCTCGCGATGAACCAGACCCTCGTCCGGTCGATCAACACCTCGGTCATCGCGCTGCTGCCGGTCGCATCCATCCTGTTCATCGGACCGCTGCTCGGCGCCCCGACGCTGGAGGACCTCGCCCTCGCGCTGTTCGTCGGCATCGCCGCAGGCACGTACTCGTCGATCTTCATCGCGACCCCGGTGCTCTGCCAGCTGAAGGAGCGCGAGCCGGGCATGAAGGCGCTCGCCAAGCGCGTCGCCGCGCGCGAGGCTGCCGGCAAGGTGACCGTCGGTGCGGGCACGGGCAGCCGGTCCGCCCGAGGGGCAACGGCGGTCGCTGACGACGTCGACGACCTGCCCGACGAGGACGACGTCGAGGCACCCGCGACCCCTGCTCCTGCGCAGGCGACCGGCGGAAGCGGTGGCCAGCGCCCGCAGCCGAAGCGACCGGTGCCGCCGTCCGCGAAGAGGCGCCCGTCAGGCAAGAAGAAGCGCTAGTGGGGGCCGGCCCCGCGGTCGAGGCCGCCCTCGCCCGGCTGATCAGGGACGTCCCGGACTTCCCGTCGCCCGGGATCGTCTTCAAGGACATCACGCCGCTGCTCGGTGACCCCGACGGTTTTCGCGTCATCGTCGAGGCGTTGTCCGACGAGTTCGGCGCCAGCGCCGCGGCGGCCGGCGTCGACAAGGTGGTGGGCGTGGAGGCCCGCGGCTTCGTGCTGGGTGCGCCGGTGGCGTACCGGCTGCACGCGGGCTTCGTCCCCGTGCGCAAGGCGGGCAAGCTGCCGAGCGCCGTCCACGCCGAGAGCTACGCGCTCGAGTACGGCTCGGCCACGGTCGAGCTGCACGTGGACGCGTTCGCCCCCGGTGACCGGGTGCTGGTCGTCGACGACGTCCTCGCGACCGGAGGGACCGCTGCGGCCACCGTCGAGCTCGTGCGCAGGGCGGGCGGCGTGGTCGTCGGCGTGCTCGTCCTCATCGAGCTCGTGGCGTTGCACGGCCGGGCGCAGCTGCCTGGCGTCGACGTACGCGCCCTGCTCACCGTTCCGGCCGCCACGTAGACTGGAGCTCCGGCGGCAGCAAGGAGGGGCCGAGTGGCTGACGAGGTGACGACCAGCGGTGGCGCGAGCCGCCCTGAGCAGGTCGGCCTCATCGAGTCGCAGACGCCGCCGGCCACGCCCCCCCGTCGTGACCAGCCAGCCGCTGCAGAGCCGGTGGCGGCCGAAGGTAACCCCGTCATCGAGCCAGCCGCTGCGAGCGAGCCCTCGGTCCCCGCGACCGCTCGCGTCCGCGCTCGGCTCGCCCGGCTCGGCGTCCCTCGCGGTCCCGCCACGAACCCCGTGCTCGAGCCGCTCTTCCGCACGGTCCGCTCGCACCATCCGAAGGCCGACCTCCGGGAGGTCGAGCGCGCGTACGCTCTGGCCGAGCTCCGGCACCGAGGGCAGCACCGCCGCAGCGGCGAGCCGTACATCACCCATCCGCTCGCCGTCGCGCACATCCTGGCCGACCTCGGCATGACGCCTCCGACGCTCGCGGCGGCCCTGCTGCACGACACGGTCGAGGACACCGGCTACGCCCTCGCCGAGCTGCGTGAGGAGTTCGGCGACGAGGTGGCCTCCCTCGTCGACGGCGTCACCAAGCTCGACAAGGTCAAGTACGGCCAGGCCAGTGAGGCCGAGACCGTGCGGAAGATGGTCATCGCGATGGCCCGGGACATCCGCGTCCTGGTCATCAAGCTTGCTGACCGCCTGCACAACATGCGCACCATGCGCTTCCTGCCGATCGCCAAGCAGGAGAGCAAGTCGCGGGAGACGTTGGAGATCTACGCACCGCTGGCGCACCGCCTCGGGATGAACACGATCAAGTGGGAGCTCGAGGATCTCGCCTTCGCGATCCTCTACCCGAAGATGTACGACGAGATCGTCCGGCTGGTCGCGGAGCGCGCCCCCAAGCGCGACGAGTTCCTGACCAGCGTGATCGACACCGTGCAGCAGGACTTCAGGGACGCCAAGATCAAGGCGGTCATCACCGGCCGGCCGAAGCACTACTACTCGATCTACCAGAAGATGATCGTCCGCGGCCGCGACTTCGCGG
Source organism: uncultured Actinomycetota bacterium (assembly GCA_963819215.1). GTDB lineage: Bacteria > Actinomycetota > Actinomycetes > Prado026 > Prado026 > CAWFVK01. The sequence goes on from CAWFVK010000005.1 coordinate 177,803, forward strand.
ACATCTACGACCTCGTGGGCATCCGCGTCCTGGTGGACAACGTCCGCGACTGCTACGCCGCGCTGGGCGCCGTCCACGCGCACTGGCACCCGGTGCCGGGGCGGTTCAAGGACTACATCGCGATGCCCAAGTTCAACATGTACCAGTCCTTGCACACCACGGTGATCGGGCCCGAGGGCAAGCCGGTCGAGCTCCAGATCCGCACCCACGACATGCACCGCATGTCCGAGTACGGCATCGCCGCGCACTGGAAGTACAAGGAGAACGTCGGCGGCAGCCCGTCGCGGAAGGCGCGCGAGGACGCCAGCGAGATGGCCTGGCTGCGCCAGCTCGTCGACTGGCAGCGCGAGACCGAGGACCCAGGGGAGTTCCTCGACGCGCTGCGGTTCGACATCGGCACCAAGCAGGTCTTCGTGTTCTCGCCCAAGGGTGACGTGATCGCCTTGCCGGTCGGCGCCACCCCCGTCGACTTCGCGTACGCGGTGCACACCGAGGTCGGGCACCGGTGCGTCGGCGCCCGGGTCAACGGCAAGCTCATCGCGCTCGAGAGCGAGCTCAACAACGGCGACGTCATCGAGATCCTCACGTCCAAGGCGCACGACGCCGCCCCGAGCCGGGACTGGCTGAGCTTCGTCAAGAGCGGCCGGGCCCGCAGCAAGATCAAGGCGTGGTTCTCCAAGGAGCGGCGCGACGAGGCGATCGAGCAGGGAAAGGATGCGCTGGCCCGGGCGCTGCGCAGCCAGGGCCTGCCGCTGCAGCGGATCCTCTCCAGCGGGGCGCTGACGGCGATCGCCCAGGACCTCCGGTACCCGGACATCTCCTCGCTGTACGCGGCGATCGGGGAGGCTCACGTCTCCGCGGCCTCGGTGGTCCAGCGTCTGGTGATCTCGCTCGGTGGCGAGGACGGCGCCGAGGAGGACCTCGCCGAGGCGACGTCGCCGACCCGCGAGGTCCGGCGCCCGCGGCCCAAGGGCGACCCCGGGGTGGTCGTGAAGGGCGCGAGCGACATCTGGATCAAGCTCGCCAAGTGCTGCACGCCCGTGCCGGGTGATCCCATCGTCGGCTTCGTCACCCGTGGCGATGGTGTGTCGGTCCACCGCTCGGACTGCTCCAACGTCGCGGCGCTCGGCGGTCCGGCCTCGGACCGCATGGTCGAGGTCGAGTGGGCGCCGTCGTCCTCCAGCGTCTTCCTGGTGCAGATCCAGGTCGAGGCGCTCGACCGCTCACGGCTGCTCTCGGACGTCACGCGCACGCTGTCCGACCAGCACGTCAACATCCTGTCCGCGTCCGTCACGACGAGCCGCGACCGCATCGCCCTGTCGAGGTTCACCTTCGAGATGGGCGACCCGAAGCACCTCGGGGCAGTGCTGAACTCGGTGCGTGGCATCGAGGGCGTCTACGACGTCTACCGGGTGATGTCAGCGCCCAGCTAGCGCGGCCGGCCTGCCCGGGGTCGCGCGGACCGCAGCGGCGGAAGCGGGAAGCCGCTCAGTCGCTGGTGAACTCCGCCAGGACACCCTCGGCGCCGGCCAGCCACTGCTTGCGGGCCTCGATCGCCTCACGCGCCTGGGTGATCGCGCGCTCGTCACCCTTGGCCTCCGCGGCCGCGAGCTCCTTCTCGTGCTTGGCGATCGCGGCGTTGATCTGGTCGACAGCGGCCTGGGCGCGCGCCCGGCCCTCGGGGTTGGTGCGCTGCCAGCGGGTGTCCTCGGCCTTGCGGACGGCATCCTCGACCCGCTTCAGCCGGCCCTCGATGCGCTCCTTGTCAGCCCGGGGGACATGCCCGACGGCCTCCCAGCGCTCGGAGATCGACCGCAGGGCGGTCTTGGCCGCCGCGAGGTCCTTGGCGTCCTTCACCGGGAGCAGGGCCTCGGCCTCCGCGCACAGGCTCTGCTTGACCAGCAGGTTCGCGGCCAGCCCGGCATCACGCTCGGTGAACTGCGCGGAGCGGGCGGCGAAGAAGGTGTCCTGCGCTGACCGGAAGCGCTTCCACAGGCTGTCCTCCTCCGCGCGGCCGACCCGGCCGGCGGCCTTCCACTCGTCCATCAGCTGGCGCAGCCGCGCTGCGGTCGGTGCCCAGTCGGTGGAGGTGCTCAGGGCTTCAGCCTCGGCGATCAGCTTGAGCTTGACGGCCTTGATCTCCGCCTGGGAGCTCGCCAGCTGCGCGAAGTGATGCCGACGACGGCGGTCGAAGGAGTTCCGGGCGGCCCCGAAGCGCTTCCACATGGCCTGCTCGGTGCCGCGGTCGACGTGCGGCGCGGCCTTCCACTCGTCGAGCAGGGTCCGGAGCCGCTCGCCGGCGACCTTCCACTGCACCGAGTCCGCGAGCCCCTCGGCCTCGACGACGATCGCCTCGCGCTGAGCACGGGCTTCGGCCTTGGCGGCGTCCCTGGCCGCCCGGGCCTGGGCCCGCCGCCGGTCGATGATCGGGACCAGGGCCTCGAGCCGTGCCCGCAGTGCGGCGAGGTCGCCGATCCCGGTCGGCTCGGCCAGGCTCTCCCGCAGCCGCTTCAAGGTGGCCTGGGACTCGTCGGGTGAGACCTCCGGCAGCGCGACGCGGCGTTCGAGGAGGGCGACCTCGGTCTCCAACGCCTCGAACTTTCGGGTGTAGTAGGCGAGGGCCTCGTCGGGTGAACCGGCCTGGAACGAGCCGATCGCGACCTCGCCGTCGGCGGTGCGGGTATACACGGTGCCGTCGGGGTCGACCCGACCCCAGGGCTGTCCGTCCGCGGGCTCGGTGACCTCGACGGGTGCCTGCGCCGCAGCCGGCGGTGGGCTGCTCGGGGCGTCCTCGCTGCCTTCGGCCGCGGCAGGTTCGTCGCTGGGCCCGGTCACCGGCTCGGCAGCGGCTGGCTGCTCCGGCGAGGTCGCCGGCTCCTGCTCGGCGATCGGTTCAGCAGACGCGATCGGTTCAGCAGACGCGATCGGTTCAGCAGACGAGGCCGGTTCGGCAGACGAGGCCGGTTCCACAGCGGCCACCGGCTCGGTCGGGAGGGCCGGCTCGACCGCGGCTGGCACGGGCGCAGGTGGGCTAGCCGCGGGTGGCCGCGGGACTGGCGGGCGAGGCACTGGTGGGCTCGGGACGGGAGGACCAGGGACAGGACTCGGGACAGGACTCGGGACAGGACTCGGGACGGGTCGCTCGGGGCAGGGGTGCTCGGCACGGGGGTGCTCCCCGTGTCATCCCTGCCCTCGTCGTTTCCTGCGGTCACGGAGATCAGCCCTTCGCTACGACGACGCTGTTGATCGTGACGGGCTTGGCCGGGGCGCCGTCCGTGCCGCCGCCGGAGATCCCGGCGTCGGCGATCTTCGTGATGACGTCGAGCCCGGAGGTGATGGTGCCGAACGGCGTGTAGCTCGCCGGGAGCTGGGAGTCGGCGTACACCAGGAAGAACTGGCTGCCGTTGGTGTTCGCCCCGGCGTTGGCCATGGCCACCGTGCCCTTGGGGTAGGTGGCGCCGGTGAGGTTCTCGTCCGCGAACTCGTAGCCTGGGCCGCCGCTGCCGCTGCCCGACGGGTCGCCGCACTGCAGCACGCTGAGGGTCGAGCTCTTGGTCAACCGGTGGCACTTGGTGTCGTCGAAGTACTTCGCGTCGGCGAGGTGCACGAACGAGTTCACCGTGCAGGGCGCCTTGGCGGCGGCCAGCTGGATGGTCACCGGCGAGCCGTTCAGCGTGAGCGTCGCGGTCCTGGTCGCCGGCACCTTGCTGGCCGTCGTCGGCGGCTTGGTCGCGGGCTTGGACGCCGTGCCGGAGGTGGTGTAGACGCAGCTCGCCGTCGTCGCGTTCTGCGAAGCGCTGGTGGTCGCGCTGGCGGAGGAGCTGGGCGCCGCAGCGGCAGCAGTGCTGTCGTTCGAGCCGAGCGTCTTGGCGAGGACGACCACACCGACGATCACGACGAGCACGACCACCACCGAGGTGATCACCTGGACCCTCTTGCGGCGGGCGGCGGCCTGCTGCGCACGCCGGGCCTGCTGGCGTTCGAACTTGGCCCGGGCTATCTCACGCTCGCGCTTGCTGCCGGCCACGGCGGGATCTCCTTGTCGTTCGGCTGTCTCGCCGCGCCCGGGCGGCGCACGTCTGAGTACGCGTCCGCGTCAGTGTAGGCGGGTGCGCATACGGGATGTGCCAGCTGTGACGCTCGCGGCAGTAACAGGTTCGCGGCAGTTGAGCGACGGCCGGTACCTTAGGTCCTGATCGTCACGCGTTCGTGACCATTCGCCGTTCGTCCGCGATCAGCGTCCATCCCGTCCAGGAGGCCTTCCAGGTGCTCGTCGCCGGCTTTCCCGCGGCCATGTTCGCGACCAACTGCTACGTCGTGGCGACCGCCGCCGGCAGCGAGTGCGTGGTCGTCGACCCAGGCGTGGGCGTGCAGGACGAGCTCGACGCCGTCCTCCGCGAGCACCGGTTGAAGCCCGTCGCCGTGCTGCTCACGCACGGCCACCTCGACCACACGTTCTCCGTGACGCCGGTCTGCAACGCCAAGGACGTCCCCGCCTACGTCCACTCGCTGGACGCGTACCGGTTGGCCGACCCCGCGAGCACGCTGGGCCCGCAGCTCGAGATGCTCTTCTCGGCCGGCCTGCCGTGGACCGAGCCCAGCGACGTCCGTGAGCTGACGGACGGCGCGGCGTTGAGCCTTGCCGGGCTGGAGATCACGGTCGACCACGCGCCGGGGCACACCGAGGGTTCGGTGCTGTTCCGGGTCCCCGGCGACGGCGTGAGCGCGCCGGCCTGCCTGGCTGGTGACGTCCTGTTCGCCGGCTCGATCGGACGCACCGACCTGCTCGGCGGCGACGGTGCGGCGATGGACCGCTCGCTGCGGGAGAAGATCCTCCCGCTGCCGGACGAGACCGTCGTGCTGCCCGGTCACGGACCCGCCACCACGATCGGTGTCGAGCGCACCAGCAACCCCTACCTGCTCGCAGCCGCGCGGCAGGCGTCGACGTCGGCCCCGCACCGAGGGTTGTGACGACGATGCCCAAGCCGACACCGCTGTCGGGCTTCCCCGAGTGGCTGCCCGCGCAGCGCATCGTCGAGCAGCAGGTGCTCGACAGCATCCGTTCGACCTTCGAGCTCCACGGCTTCTCCTCGGTCGAGACCCGCGCGGTCGAGCCGCTCGACCAGCTCCTGCGCAAGGGGGAGACCGACAAGGAGGTCTACGTCCTGCGCCGGCTGCAGGCCGGGGACGACGGCGGCGACGCCGGGCTCGGGCTGCACTTCGACCTCACCGTCCCGTTCGCCCGCTACGTGCTGGAGAACGCCGGGCACCTCGAGTTCCCGTTCCGCCGCTACCAGATCCAGAAGGCGTGGCGCGGCGAGCGTCCGCAGGAGGGCCGGTACCGGGAGTTCGTGCAGGCCGACATCGACGTCGTCGACCGCGACTCGCTCGCCTTCCACTACGAGGTCGAGATGCCGCTGGTCGTGGGCGAGGCGCTGGCCCGGCTGCCGATCCCGCCGGTGGAGATCCACGTGAACAACCGCAAGCTGGCCGAGGGCTTCTACCGTGGGGTCGGGGCAGCGGATCCTTCGCAGGTGCTCCGCGCGATCGACAAGCTGGACAAGATCGGACCGGAGAAGGTCCGGCAGATCCTGGTGACCGAGGCCGGGCTCTCCGGCTCGGCGGCGGACGCATGCCTCCAGCTGGCGACGATCCGGACATCCGACGGGTCATTCGTCGAGCAGGTGCGCAAGCTCGGGGTGAGCGATCCACTGCTGGACGAGGGCCTCGACGAGCTCGCCAGGGTGCTCGACGCCGCTGTCGCGCAGGCGCCGGGTCTGGTGGTGGCCGACCTCAAGATCGCCCGCGGTCTCGACTACTACACGGGCACCGTGTACGAGACCGTCATGCAGGGGTTCGAGGGCTTCGGCTCCATCTGCTCGGGGGGTCGGTACGACGCGCTGGCGAGTGACGGCAAGACCACCTACCCCGGGGTCGGGATCTCGATCGGGGTCACCCGCATCCTGGGCCTGGTGCTGTCGCGCGGGCTCGTCGAGGCCTCCCGCTCGGTTCCCACCTGCGTGCTGGTGTCCGTCTCGGATGAAGCCGACCGGCCACGCTCGCAGCAGATCGCCCAGGCCCTTCGCGCCCGTGGGATCTCCTGCGAGGTCGCTCCGTCGGCCGCGAAGTTCGGCAAGCAGATCAGGCACGCCGACCGCCGAGGGATCCCGTTCGTCTGGTTCAGCGGGCAGGACGGTGCGCCTGACAGCGTGAAGGACATCCGGTCCGGTGAGCAGGTCGAGGCCGATGCCGCGTCCTGGGCGCCGCCCGCCGACGATCTGCGGCCCAGCGTGCGTCGCGCGGAGGCTGGGCTCGACCCGGACCAGTGACCGGCTCCAATGACCCGTACCAGTCCAGACCGCACCAGTCGGAACCCCAACAGCCAGTTGAGTCCCAGTCAGTGAACTCAGTGAATGAGGAGAGGCACCTGTGATCCGCACGCACGAGGCCGGTCGGCTGCGCAAGGCCGACGTCGGGACCACGGTCACCCTGGCCGGCTGGGTGGCGAGCCGCAGGGATCACGGCGGAGTCGCCTTCCTCGACCTGCGGGACGCCTCCGGCCTGGTCCAGGTCGTGGTGCGTGATGCCGCGGTCGCCCACGAGCTCCGCAACGAGTACTGCCTGCGCGTCGTCGGCACCGTGGCCGCTCGGCTGGAAGGCCGCACGAACCCCGAGCTGCCCACCGGCGAGATCGAGGTGGTGGACGCCGAGGTCGAGGTGCTCAGCGAGTCCGCTCCGCTGCCCTTCCCGATCGACGACCGCACCGAGGTCGGTGAGGAGGCCCGGCTCAAGTACCGCTACCTCGACCTCCGGCGCCCAGCCCCGGCGCGGGCGCTGCGCATGCGGTCGCAGGTCAACCGGATCGCTCGTGAGGTGCTGCTCGACCGTGAGTTCGTCGAGATCGAGACGCCGACCCTGACCCGGTCCACGCCGGAAGGCGCACGTGACTTCGTGGTCCCCGTCCGGCTGCAGCCCGGGCACTGGTACGCCTTGCCGCAGTCCCCGCAGCTGTTCAAGCAGCTGCTGATGGTGGCGGGCATGGAGAAGTACTTCCAGATCGCGCGCTGCTACCGCGACGAGGACTTCCGCGCGGACCGGCAGCCCGAGTTCACCCAGCTCGACATCGAGATGTCCTTCGTCGAGCAGGACGACGTCATCGAGACGGGCGAGGCCGTCGTCAAGGCCATCTGGCGTGACGTGCTCGGGCACGAGATCGGCGCGATCCCGCGGATGACCTACGCCGAGGCGATGCGGCGCTACGGCGTCGACCGCCCCGACCTGCGGTTCGGCCTCGAGCTCACGGACCTCACGCAGTACTTCGCCGACACGCCATTCAGGGTGTTCCAGGCCGAGCACGTGGGCGCGGTCGTCATGCCCGGCGGCGCGAGCCAGCCGCGGCGGACCTTCGACGCCTGGCAGGAGTGGGCGAAGCAGCGCGGTGCGCGCGGGCTGGCCTACGTCACCTTCGGCGAGGACGGCGAGCTCGGTGGGCCGGTTGCGAAGAACCTCTCCGAGGCCGAGCGTGCCGGGTTGGCGGAGGCTGTCGGCGCGAACCCGGGTGACTGCGCCTTCTTCGGAGCGGGCAAGCGCTCGGACGCGCTGGCACTGCTCGGCGCCGCCCGGATCGAGGTCGCACGGCGTTGCGACCTGATCGACGAGTCCGCGTGGTCGTTCGTCTGGGTGGTCGACTTCCCGATGTTCGAGCCGGTGGAGGGCGAGCCGGGCGGCCCGGGGTGGACCGCCGTGCATCATCCGTTCACGTCGCCGTCGCCCGAGTGGATCGACCGCTTCGAGGAGGCGCCGGACCAGGCGCTGGCCTACGCGTACGACCTCATCTGCAACGGCAACGAGCTGGGTGGGGGTTCGATCCGTATCCACCGCCGCGACGTCCAGCAGCGCGTCTTCGCCCTGCTCGGGCTCTCGCCGGAGGAGGCCCAGCGCCAGTTCGGTTTCCTGCTCGACGCGTTCGCCTTCGGGCCTCCGCCGCACGGCGGCATCGCGTTCGGCTGGGACCGCATCTGCATGCTGCTCGCCGGGGTCACCAGCATCCGCGACGTCATCGCCTTCCCGAAGACCGGCGTCGGCTTCGATCCGCTGACGGGCGCACCGACCGCGATCAGCGCTCAGCAGCGCAAGGAGGCGGGCATCGACGTCGACCCGACGGCTCCACCGACGACGTCGTCGCAGCCGCCGACCCGCCCAGGGTAGCTACGCCACCTTTCGCAGCAAGGGTCCCCTGTCGCGGCTCCGTGCGGCGCTGGGCTCGTTCGCGTCGACCCTGCCCCGCCGCCAGCGGGGCCTCAGCCCTCTCGCTCCGCCAGCGGCCGGGCTTCTGCTGAGTCGAGTGCCTCCGCGACCCGCCGCCGCAGACGTTCATAGCGTGCCTGCGAGTCGGGTCCGAGCAAGGTCGGTCGCACCAGCGAGGACGCCGGACCGAAGGTTTCGCCGGCCCTGAACTGGGTTCGGGTGAGGTCGACCTCCTGGCCGGACGGCAACCGGTTCCAGTAGTGGTGGTCGGTGGGGATGCCGGCGGTGAAGACCACGAACTCCAGGAGCTCCCCACCCAGGTAGTCGTGCACCACCAGGCTGGTCGCGCCGCACTGGTCCCGCTCGAGGTTCGCCGCGTCGAACCGTTCGGGGGTGTCCGAGGTCCAGCGGTCCCAGCTCGCCCGGATGGCCTGCTCGAGAAGCGCAAGATCGACAGAAGGGTCGACCGGACGGTCGACAGGCTGGACGTCCTCCGGCATGGGCATGCGCTGATTGTCGCCGAGCGCGGTCGGGGCGAGTCGGTAGGGTCGGCCCGTGGTGGACGACCTCTTCACGTCGGCAGGCGACGAGCGGGCCGCAGCATCGGCGCCGCTCGCGGTACGCATGCGTCCGGCGACCCTCGACGAGGTCGTGGGGCAGGACCACGTCGTGGCGCCAGGGTCCCCGATGCGCCGGCTGGTCGAGGGCGTCGCCGGCGGTGGGGCCAGAGCGGGGTCAGTCATCCTCTGGGGGCCGCCGGGCACCGGCAAGACGACCCTCGCCCACCTGGTCGCGAAGGCGGGGGACCGCCAGTACGTCGAGCTCTCCGCCGTCACCGCCGGGGTCAAGGACGTCAGGGCCGTCATCGACAACGCCCGCCGCGAGCTCGGCGCCAGCGGCAAGGGCACCGTGCTCTTCGTCGACGAGGTCCACCGGTTCTCCAAGACCCAGCAGGACGCCCTGCTGCCGGCTGTCGAGAACGGCTGGGTGACCCTGGTCGCCGCGACCACCGAGAACCCCAGCTTCAGCGTGGTCGCCCCGCTGCTGTCCCGCAGCCTGCTGGTGACGCTGCACCCGCTGGAGGAGGCCGACGTCCGGCTGCTGCTCGACCGCGCGGTCACCGATGCCCGCGGGCTGGGCCCGTCGGGGCTGACCGTCACCGACGACGCCCTCGAGCAGCTGACCCGGCTTGCGGCCGGCGACGCCCGGTGGGGGCTGACCGCGCTCGAGGCAGCCGCGGGAGTCGCGCAGGACGCCGGCTCCGACACCGTGGACGTCAAGGACGTCGAGCGCGCCGTCGACCGCAACGCCGTCCGCTACGACCGTGACGGCGACCAGCACTACGACGTCACCAGCGCGCTGATCAAGAGCATCCGGGGCAGCGACGTCGACGCCTCGCTGCACTACCTGGCCCGCATGGTGGAGGCCGGGGAGGACCCGAGGTTCATCGCCCGCCGGCTCGTCATCCTCGCCTCCGAAGACATCGGGCTCGCTGACCCCACCGCCCTCACCACGGCCGTCGCCGCCTACCAGGCGGTCAACCTCATCGGGCTTCCTGAGGGCCGGCTGTCGCTCGCCCAGGCGGTGATCGCGCTGGCCGTCGCCCCCAAGTCCAACGCCGTGACGACCGCGATCGGCGCGGCGGTGGCAGACGTCAAGGCGGGCCTGGTCGGGCCGGTCCCGGCCGGCCTGCGGGACGCGCACTACCAGGGCGCGAAGTCGTTGGGGCACGGCACCGGGTACCGCTACGCCCACGACTACCCGCACGGGGTGGCCACCCAGCAGTACGCCCCGGACCAGCTCGTCGGCAAGGACTACTACGAGCCCACCGACCGCGGCGCGGAGCGCGACCTCGGGGACCGCGTCCAGCGGCTTCGTCGAATACTCCGTGGCGAGCCCCCGGTAGGCTCGTAGTCCACCTGCTGATCGATCCGAAGGGACGTGCGCGCCATGGAGTCGGCCGACATCCGGAGGCGGTTCCTCGGTCACTTCGAGGCCCGCGACCACGTTGTCGTGCCGTCGGCGTCACTATCGCCGCGGATCCCACCCTGCTGCTCGTGAACGCCGGCATGGTGCCGTTCAAGCCGTACTTCCTGGGCGAGGAGGTCCCGCCCGTACGACCGCGCCACCAGCGTCCAGAAGTGCGTCCGGACCCTCGACATCGAGGAGGTCGGCAAGACGACCCGGCACGGCTCGTTCTTCCAGATGGCCGGCAACTTCTCCTTCGGCGACTACTTCAAGGAGGGCGCGATCACCCTCGCGTGGGACCTCCTGACCAAGTCGGTCGCTGACGGCGGCTACGGCCTGGCCGAGGACCGCTTGTGGGTCACGGTCTACCAGGACGACGACGAGGCCGCTGACCTGTGGCGGCGCGTGATCGGGGTGCCGGCGGACCGCATCCAGCGACTCGGCAAGGCCGACAACTTCTGGTCCATGGGGGTGCCGGGTCCGTGCGGGCCGTGCTCGGAGATCAACTACGACCGCGGGCCCGAGTTCGGCGACGGCGGCGGCCCGGAGGTCAACGGCGAGCGCTACCTGGAGATCTGGAACCTCGTCTTCATGCAGTACGAGCGCGGGGCCGGTAGCGGCAAGGAGGACTTCCCGATCCTGGGCGAGCTCCCTGCGAAGAACATCGACACCGGGCTGGGCATGGAGCGCATCGCCGCGCTCCTGCAGGACGTCGACAACATCTACGAGATCGACACGAGCCGGTTGATCCTCGACCGAGCCAGCGAGCTCAGCGGCCACGGGTACGGCGTCGACCACCTCGACGACGTCCGGCTGCGGGTGGTCGACCGACCACTCGCGCACGGCGACTGATGCTCATCGGTGACGGCGTGGTCCCGGGCAACGAGGGCCGGGGGTACGTCCTGCGGCGGATCATCCGGCGGGCCGTGCGCTCGATGCGGCTGCTCGGGTGCGCACGAGCCGGTCGTTCGGCGAGCTCACCGAGGCCAGCATCGAGGCGATGGAGGCGCAGTACCCCGAGCTCCGGATCGACGCCGAGCGCATCCGCGCCGTGGCCGAGGCGGAGGAGGGCTCGTTCCTGCAGACCTTGCAGCAAGGCTCGAAGCACTTCGACACCATGGTCGACGTCGCGAGCGCGCAGCCCGGCACGCCGGCGGTGACCGGGGAGGTCGCCTTCAAGCTGCACGACACCTATGGCTTCCCCATCGATCTGACGCTGGAGATGGCGGAGGAGAAGGGCCTGTCCGTCGACACGGACGGCTTCCGTCGGCTCATGAAGGAGCAGCGCGACCGCGCGAAGGCTGACTCCAAGGCCCGCAAGCTCGGGGCGGCCGACCTCAGCGCCTACCGCGACCTGCTCGACGAGGTCGGCGAGACGACGTTCACTGGCTACGACGAGGTGGTCAGCGAGGGCCGGGTGCGCGGGCTCATGGTCGACGGCGAGTCCGTGCCGTCGGCCGAGCAGGGGTCAGAGGTCGAGCTCGTCCTCGACCGCACCCCGTTCTACGCCGAGGGTGGCGGCCAGCTCGCCGACGAGGGGCGGATCGTGCTGGGCAACGGGGCGCTGGTCGAGGTGCTGGACGTCCAGAGCCCGGTCCGTGGCCTGGTCGTGCACCGCGCCAGCGTGCTCGACGGCGAGGTGTCGGTGGGCGAGGCCGCCGAGGGCATCGTCGACCTCGAGCGCCGGCTCGCGATCTCGCGCGCGCACACCGCCACCCACATGGTCCACAAGGCCTTCCGCGAGGCGCTCGGGGAGGGCGCGACGCAGATGGGCTCGGAGAACTCTCCGGGTCGACTCCGGTTCGACTTCCCGAGCCCCACGGCCGTCCCGGCGAGCGTGCTCGCGGACGTCGAGCAGCGCGTGAACGAGGTCCTGCTCGACGACCTCACGGTGACCGCCGACCACATGAGCCAGGCCGAGGCGATCGCGCTGGGTGCGATGGCGCTGTTCGGTGAGAAGTACGGCGAGACCGTGCGCGTGGTCAGCGTGGGGGACTGGGCGCGCGAGCTCTGCGGGGGTACGCACCTTCGCCGCACGGGGGAGCTCGGCGTGGTCAAGCTCATGGGGGAGTCCTCGGTGGGCGCCGGGGTCCGCCGGGTCGAGGCCCTGGTCGGGCGAGACGCCTACCGCTTCCTGGCGCGCGAGCACATCCTGGTCTCCCAGCTCGCCGACACCCTGAAGGCCCGCCCCGAGGAGCTCCCCGAGCGCATCGACGGCATCCTCACCCGGCTGCGGGAGGCCGAGCGCGAGATCGACCGCGGTCGCGCGGCGCAGGCGCTCGCCCAGGCCGGCGAGCTCGCCGGTCGCCGGGTCGAGGTCGGCGGTGTCGGGCTGGTCGCGGCGGTGCTGCCGTCCGGGGTCCGGCCGGCGGACGCTCGCACGCTCGCGCTCGACGTCCGGGGACGCGTGAGCACCTCAGGCCCGGCGGTGGTCATCCTCGGCACGCCGGATGCGGACAGCGGGCAGCTCGCTCTCGTCGTAGCCAGCGACCCCGCGGCTGCTGAGCGCAAGGCCGGAGCCGGCACCGTGATGCGGATCCTCGTGGACGCGCTGGGCGGCAAGGGCGGCGGCAAGGACGACGTCGCGCAAGGCGCCGGTCCCGGCGACCCCGCGGCGTTCGAGGCCGCGGTCGAGCGGGTCAGGCAGGCCCTGCAGTCGTGAGGCAGGGGCCCCGGCTGGGCGTCGACGTCGGGTCGGTCCGGATCGGCGTCGCACGCAGCGACCGGGACGGCCTGCTCGCGACCCCGGTCGAGACCGTGCCCCGAGGGGCCGGTGACCTTCAGCGACTCGCGCTGCTGGCCCGCGAGGCGGAGGTCGTGGAGATCATCGTGGGCCTTCCCCTCTCGCTGTCCGGGAAGGCCGGAGCCGCCGCCGAGACGGCTCGGAGCTTCGCCCGGGAACTCGCGACGGTGGTCAGCCCGTTGTCCGTGCGGATGGTCGACGAACGTCTCAGCACGGTGGGGGCTCATCGCGCCCTCGGCGACGCGGGGATGCGAGAACGTCGGCGTCGTGACGTCGTGGACCAGGCCGCGGCTGTCATCATCCTTCAGAATGCTCTCGATGCTGAGCGCGCCAGCTCACGGCCGCCCGGCATCGCGGTGGCGCCGGACGCTCCGGTGACGCACGAGAAGAAGGATGGGGCATGAGCCAGCTCGGCATCGGCATGACGGACGTGCCGCACGACGAGATGTACCGCGAGCGCCGCAGCAACCGTGCCGTGGCTATCGCGGGAGTGGTCGTCCTCGCCTTGCTCGCAGTGACCACCGTCTTCGTCGTCCGCCTGTTCACCGGCGGCGACGAGTACGCCGGCCCCGGGACGGGTTCGGTGATCGTCGTGATCCCTGCAGGTGCCTCGCTCAGCCAGATCGGCGACAAGCTGGTGGCGGACGACGTCGTGAAGAGCTCCGACGCGTTCGTGACCGCGGCCGGCGACACGACGATCCAGCCAGGGAGCTACAAGCTCAAGCACGAGATGACGTCTGCGGGGGCGCTGGTCCTGCTGCAGAGCTCGGCCGCCCGAGTGTCCGCGAAGGTCACGATCCGCGAGGGCCTGCGCGAGAGCGCGATCGTGGCCGAGCTCTCCAAAGTCACCAAGATCCCCGTGGCCACCTTCAACGCCGTGCTCGCCAAGCCCGCCGCGCTCGGGTTGCCCCCGGAGGCCAACGGCAAGGCCGAAGGGCTGCTCTTCCCTGCCACCTACGACGTCGAGCCGGGCGAGAGCGCCACCGACCTCCTCACCCGGATGGTCGACCGCTTCGAGCAGGCCTCGGTCAGCCTCGACATCGAGCACCGTGCAGCCGCGGTCCACCTCACGCCCTATCAGGTCGTGATCGTCGCCAGCATCGTCGAGGCCGAGGGCAAGCCCGACACCTACGCCAAGATCGCCAGGGTCATCGAGAACCGCCTGCAGACCGGCAAGAACCTCGAGCTCGACACCACGGTGCTCTACGCCCTGCACCGCTCGACCCCACCGCCGAGCGGGGCCGAGCTGGCGAACCCGTCGCCGTACAACACCTACGTGCACGGCGGGCTCCCACCAGGCCCCATCGACAGCCCGGGAGAGGCAGCGCTGACCGCAGTCCTCCAGCCCGCTTCCGGCGACTGGATCTACTACGTCACAGTCAACCCGACCACGGGCGAGACCAAGTTCACCGACTCCTACTCCGAGTTCCTGACCTTCAAGGCCGAAGCCAAGGCGAACGGCGGGTGAGGGCGGCGGTCCTGGGGTCGCCGATCGCGCACTCGCTCTCCCCGGCGCTGCACCGGGCCGCCTACGCGCATCTGGGCCTGGACTGGACCTACGACGCGATCGAGTGCACCGAGGAAGACCTCCCAGCCCTCCTCCGCGGCCTCGGCCCGGAGTGGGCCGGCCTGTCCCTGACGATGCCGTTGAAAGCAGCGGTGCTGCCGCTGCTCGACGCGGTCGACGCCCTTGCCGAGGCCGTGGGTGCGGTGAACACGGTGGTGCTCCGCGACGGTCGGCGCAGCGGGTCGAACACGGACGTCCCGGGGTTGGCGGCCGCGCTGGCCGAGGCTGGTGTCGGTCCGGCGGCCCTCGCCGGGATGCCCCGCGTCGTGGTGCTGGGTGGTGGGGCGACGGCACGGTCGGCGGTCGCCGCGCTGCTCGGAGCGGGGGCCCCGGAGATCGTCGTCGTCGCCCGTCGGCCCGAGGCCTTCGTTCCCCCCGCACTGGTCATGCCGTCAGGCATCGCGGGACCCGTCATCACGGTGCGGCCGTGGACCCAGGCGGCCGAGCTGCTCGGGGCTCCGCTGGTGGTCTCGACCGTCCCCCGCGGCGCGGCTGACGGCCTCGCTGCCGAGGTCCCGTCCTCGCCCGGCCTGCTGTTCGACGTCCTCTACGACCCGTGGCCGACCCCGCTGGCGAACGGCTGGGTGTCGGCCGGCGGCGTGGTGCTCGGCGGGCTTGAGCTCCTGCTGCACCAGGCGGCGCTGCAGGTGCAGGCCATGACGGGCACGACTGTCGCTGCCGGTGATCTCGTGGCGGCGATGCGACCAGCGGGGACGGCGGCACTCGCCCAGCGATGACCTGCGGGCAGGCCTCGATCGTGGGGCCTTTTCAGGGCCGCTTGCTGGCACCGGACGCTCAAGCCTCACGGCGGCTGGGCCGAAGCAGGTAGAGGACTCCGGGGATCGGCGTCCCTTCCGGCACGAAAAGGGTGCGCGATGTCAGTTCTGTTCCCGTCCCACAGCCGTTCGGCCCGCCTCGACCGCGTGCTCAACGAGCTTCTGAGCGTCTCGCCCGAGCTGCAGGCAGCTGCCGTGGTCTCCTTCGACGGCCTGCCCATGGCCTCAGCCCTGCCGGTCGGCATGGACGAGGACCGGGTGGCTGCGATGAGCGCCGCGCTGCTCTCGCTCGGCGAGCGCGCCGCTGAGAACTTCGGGCGTGGCAGCCTCACCCAGGTCTACGTCGAGGGCGAGAACGGCACCGTCTTCCTGGTCTCGGCCGATGATGAGGCCGTGCTGGTCGCCGTCGGTGCCAAGGGTGCCAAGGTGGGCCTGCTGATGTTCGAGGTGCGCAGGGCAGCGGCCAGCGTGGCCGAGGCGCTCCGCGCCGACGACGCGCAGGCGCTGGCCGAGGCTCCGGTCGCACCGATGACCTACCCCGTCGAGCAGGTCGTGGCCCCACCGCAGCTGCACGTCGTCGAGCGTCCGGTCGAACCGGCGAGCGAGCCTGTCGTCGAGCGGATGGCCGAGCCGGTGATGGAGATGCTGCCCGAGCAGCGTTCCGAGCTGGTCGAGACGGTCGAGCAGCCGCGCACCGAGCGGGCCGAAGCCACCTACGACACGCTGCGCGAGCCGACCTACGAGCCGGCCATCAGCTACTACGTGGATCCGGTCGAGGTGGCGGCGCCCGCCGTGCAGGCACCTCTCGACGCACCGACGAGCCCGACCGAGCCGACCGAGACGGTGGCTCCCGGACCGTGGGGCAACCCCCTGAGCTCCGTCGAGCAGCCAGCTCGCCCGGCCGACATCGGGAACTGGACCAGCTACGCGCCCCAGCAGCCGAACGGCGACCAGGGCGGCTGGGTCTGACCACCGGCGCCCACAGACCTCCGACCAGCAACCAGACGAAGCGACGGGACCAGACGTGAAACTCGAAGGCTCGCTCGACGCCTTCGGCCTCCCTGACATCTTCCAGCTCTTGAGCTTCACGAAGAAGACAGGTGGGCTGCACCTGCGCAACGGCACGGTCGACGGTGTCGTCTACTTCGCGAGCGGCCTCGTCACCGGGGCTGCCGCTGACGCTGCGCGGCAGGCGCTCGCACGCCGGCTGGTAGGCACCGGCGCGGTGGACGACGACTCGCTGCGCTCGGCCATCGCCGCTGCGCTCGACCACGGTCGCGGGGTTGCGCACGAGCTGCTGGCTGCCGGATCGATCGACGGCGACAAGCTGAAGGAGGCTGCCTCCGACCAGGTCGTCGATGCCGTGTTCGACCTCCTGCGCTGGCCGGCCGGCGACTTCGCGTTCTCGCTCGACGAGTCGAACCCGGACGACGTCGGCATCGAGCTGGCGTCCGACCATGTCGTGCGCGAGGCGTTGTCCCGGCGCGAGGCGTTCGAGGCGCTTGCTGCAGTGATCCCGTCCCAGGAGAGCGTGCTTCGCCTGGTGGCGCTGCCGAGCGCCGAGCCGACCCTCTCGCTCGAGGAGTGGGCCCTGGTCGCGCTCGTCGACGGCCGGCGCAGCGTCGCCGAGATCGCTGACCTGAGCGGCCTCGGGCAGTTCGCCGTCCTCTCGGCAGTCGCCGAGCTCATCGGGCGGGGCCTGCTGGCGGTGTCCGACGACAACGACGACCACCTGAGCGTCGTCGCGCGCCGACTCGCCCTGCTCGTCCCGCTCGAGGGAGGCCTTCCGACCGCGCTCCGCGAGGACGAGGGTGACGACCAGGTCGTCAAGCCGGCCGTGTCGGCCGTCGCTGCCGAGAGCGCGGTCGACGGGTCTGTCGACGAGTCCGCGGCGCAGGACCAGGTCGACGACACTGCTGACGAGGCCAGCGCCTTGCGCGACGAGCAGCCTGCCCAGATGCCTGACGACCACACCGACGAGCTCGGCGAGGACTCGACGCACGAGGACACCAGCGACGCCGCGGGTGAGGACGAGGACGTCGATGGTGAGGACGAGGACGTCGAGGACGTCGACGGGGTCGATGACGGCGAGGCCGTCGAGACCACCGTGGGTGGACCGCACGTGCCGCAGGACGTCGTGCCGCCGCGGCCGGAGCCGTTCTTGCCGAAGCGCCAGCCCGAGCACCCCGAGCAGCCGCCCGTCACCACGATCCACCTGGGCCTCGCGCCCGAGCCTGCCAGCAGCGCTTCCTCGGCCGAGTCCGTCGAGGCGCCCGCGATGGTCGCACCTGCGCGGCCAGAGGCGCGGTCCGTCTTCGCTGCGGCCGGCCCCCTGCACGGTGGCCCGAGCAACGGCGTGCCGGGCGGGCTGGCCGGTGGCATGACCGGCGGGCACCCGGGCAGCGCAGCGAGCGGTTCCTCCGGACCGACGATGGTCGGGGGCACCAACGGCTCCGCCGCGATGGCTGCTGATCCCGCGGTCGCCGCCCTGATCGAACGAGACCCCTCAGTCAACCGGAGCCTGCTCCTTCGGCTCATCGCCGGCGTTCGGGGGCTGTGACATGGCAAGCAGGACGCGTACCCGTCGCGGGGGACAGGCCGTCAAGATCGTCGTGACCGGCCCGTTCGCCGCCGGCAAGACCACGCTGATCAGGACGATCAGCGAGATCACCGTGCTCTCGACCGAGCGCGGGATCAGTGACGAGACCCGCAGCCGCAAGGCTGAGACGACCGTCGCGATGGACTTCGGCCGGATCACGATCGACCGGGACCTGGTGCTCTACCTGTTCGGCACGCCGGGCCAGGAGCGCTTCGACTTCATGTGGGAGATCCTCGGCGAGGGCATGCTCGGCTACGTGGTGCTCGTCGACGCCGAGCGTCCCGAGTCGCTGGCAGAGGCTGCGGCCATCCTCGACGCCTTCCGTCGGATGGCACGGGTGCCGTTCGTGGTCGCCCTCAACCGCAGCGACGGCATCGACCAGGCTGAGGAGGACCGCATCCGTGACGCGTTGAACCTGCGCGCGGACATCGGTCTGCTTCCCTGCGACGCGACCGACAAGGAATCCGTGAAGGCGGTTCTGCTCGCCCTGCTCTACTCCGTCCTCGACGAGGTCGAGGCAGAACGAGCATCGGTCTGACATGCGCTTCCCGTGGCGGCGCCGACACCGCGGCCGGCACGCCGTCCCGCTCGGCTGGCGTCGCCGCTGCTGCGCACCCGGCCGGGGACCAGCCGGTCGAGCGCGCACCGCTGGTGAGCCTGGTGTTCGGCGACGGCAGCACGATCTCGCTGCCGCCCGAGGACCCGCGCGCACGGCCCTTCCACCTGGTCGCGCACGAGCTCGGCCGGACGACCTCCGCCTGAGACGTCCGCTCGGCCTCACCCGTCAAGGGTTGCCCGGGTTGCGCCGATGCCAAGCAGACGGCGACTGCCGGCACCGGCTCGAACGTGCGGAGAAACCAGTGAAGCAGCTCGGCGACATCCTGCTGGAGGAACGCCTCGTCACCTCGGACCAGCTCAAGGCTGCCTACGACGAGCACCAGCGGGCAGGCCGTGCCCTGGGCAGGGTCCTGGTCGACCAGGGCGTCCTCACCGAGGGCCAGCTGGTCTCGGCGCTGGCTCAGCAGATCGGCATGCGCTTCGTCGAGCTCAGCGACCAGCCCGTTGACCCGTCCGCGGTGTCGATGGTGCCCGGCGTGCTCGCGCGCCGCTACGTGGTCATCCCGTTCGCCTTCGAGGACGGCAAGCTGCTGCTCGCGATGGCGGACCCGGCGAACTTCCTCGCCATCGAGGATGTCAGGGCCGTCACGAACATGGACGTCAAGCCGTGCGTCGCCACCCGCAGCGACGTCGCTGGCAGCGATCGACCGGCACTACCGTGCGGACTCCGACCTCGACGACCTCACCGCGGTGCTGGACGTCGTCGAGGAGGAGGACCTCTCCAAGGTCCGCGAGGTCGTCGACGACGCCCCGATCGTCAAGTACGTCAACGCGCTCATCACCCAGGCCATCCAGGACCGCGCCTCGGACATCCACCTCGAGCCCACCGAGCGAGACCTCCGCGTCCGCTACCGCATCGACGGCGTGCTGCACGAGATCATGCGCTCGCCGAAGAGCGTGCAGTCCGGGGTGATCAGCCGGCTCAAGATCATGGCCGACATCAACATCGCCGAACGACGCATCCCGCAGGACGGCCGGCTCTCGGTCAACGCGAACGGCAAGAAGATCGACCTTCGAGTCGCCACGCTTCCCACGGTGTGGGGCGAGAAGGTCGTCATGCGAATCCTGGACAACTCGACCGCCCGGCTGGACCTGACGGACCTGGGCTTCACCGATGACAACTACGAGCGGTTCTCCTGGAGCTTCGCCAAGCCCTACGGGATGATCCTGGTCACCGGTCCGACGGGGTCAGGGAAGTCGACGACGCTCTACGCGACGCTGAACATCCTGAACAGGTCCGAGGTCAACATCATCACGGTCGAGGACCCGGTCGAGTACCGGTTGCCCGGCGTCAACCAGGTGCAGGTCAACAACAAGGCCGGCCTCAACTTCGCCAGCGCCCTGCGGTCGATCCTGCGGTCCGACCCTGACATCGTGCTCATCGGTGAGATCCGCGACCAGGAGACCGCGCACATCGCGGTCGAGGCCGCTCTCACCGGCCACCTCGTCCTCTCGACGTTGCACACCAACGATGCGCCCTCAGCGATCACCCGGTTGACCGAGATGGGTATCGAGCCGTTCCTCGTCGGATCCGCCGTCGACTGCGTCCTTGCCCAGCGGCTCGCACGTCGGCTCTGCTCCAAGTGCAAGGAGGAGTACCTCCCGACCCGGGACGCGCTCCTCGCTGCCCGCTTCCCCTGGCAGGACGGCGAGCCGATCCCGACGTTGTTCCGGCCGGTGGGCTGCCCCGCGTGCTCGAAGACCGGGTACAAGGGCCGGATGGCGCTGCACGAGGTGATGCCGCTGTCCGAGGAGCTCGAGCGCCTCACCGTGGAGCACGCGGCCGCGTCGCAGATCTCCAGCGTGGCGCGCGAGCAGGGCATGGTCACGTTGCGCAACGACGGCATGGCCAAGGTTCTGAAGGGCAACACCTCGATCGACGAGATCCTGCGCGTCGTGGTCTGAGGGACTTGCTGCCACGGACGGGCCCACCGGCTCGACAAGGGGCATGCGCGCAAGGCCTCAAGCCACCGGCGTCCAGCGCCGATGCGACAGAGACGTCCAAGCAAGGGTCGTGGAGCCAGCCGGCTCGCCGACCAGCCCGACCACGCTGCCACCTGCGGCGCGGTCAACGAAGGGGGCAGGAGTGGAGACCTCCGGATACTCCGGTGGATTCGCGGCCGGACCGTTGCCGGTCCCGGACGCCGAGCTGGGGCAGGCGGCCATCTCGCCGCTTGATCCCGCCTGGCAGCCACCGGCCGCGCCCGTCGCCGACGTGGCACCACCCGTCCAGTACGACGCCCCGCCGGCAGCACCGCCAGTCGCACAGCCAGCTACGCCTTCGTACGTGATGGCGCCCCCCGTCGAGGTGGCCGTTCCCGTGCCTGCACCAGCACCGGTCCCGGTCGCGGCAGCCGCCCCAGCGCCCGTGGCAGTCGCTCCGCTCGCCGCGCCACCTGCACCAGCACCGATGCCTGTTGCGAGCATGCCGGTTCCCACGGCACCGCCGGTCGGCTCCTACCCGCCCCCGACGACTGAGGCCATGCCTCTTGCCGCTCCCGTCGGCCCTGCGGTCGACCTGCCGGCGCCGGCCGCCGCAGCGCCGGTGACGGCTGCTGCCACCAGCACGTCGCCGTTCGTCCCAGCACCGCTCCCCGTCGTCCTGCCGGTGGCCGCGCCGCCTGCAGCTCCCGCGGCCGCGTTGCCGGAGGCTTACGTCGAGGACGCGCTGCCGAGCGCCGGGAGCGTCACGGTGGCGCAGTCCGAGGCTCTCGAGGGCGCCTACTCGCGAGGCACCACGGAGGACAAGCACAGCGAGGAGGACCTCGACCTCCACGCACTGCTCTCGATCGTTCTCGAGTGCGGCGCGTCCGACCTTCACCTCACCTCCGGCTCACGGCCGCAGCTGCGGCTAAACGGCCACCTCACTCCGCTGGACGACTTCCCCGAGCTGACCCCGAACGTGATCCAGCGTGTCATGTATGCCGCGATCACCCAGAAGCAGCGTGAGAAGTTCGAAGAGATCATGGAGCTCGACTTCGCCTACTCCGTGCCCGGCAAAGCTCGCTTCCGGGTCAACATGTACCGGCAGCGCGACTCCGTCGGCGCGGCCTTCCGGTTGATCCCGTTCGAGATCAAGAAGCTCGAGGACCTCGGCATCCCGCCGTCGATCTCCAACTTCGCGATGCTGCCGCGTGGGTTCGTGCTGGTCACCGGCCCGACCGGTTCCGGCAAGTCGACGACGCTCGCGTCGCTCGTCGACCTCGCGAACCGCAACCGGCGCGACCACATCATGACCGTCGAGGACCCGATCGAGTTCCTCCACACGCACAAGTCCTGCGTGGTCAACCAGCGGGAGGTGGGGGAGGACACGCTGTCCTTCTCCAACGCCCTCAAGCACGTGCTGCGGCAGGACCCCGACATCATCCTCGTCGGTGAGATGCGTGACCTCGAGACGATCTCGGTGGCCCTGACCGCCGCCGAGACCGGCCACCTCGTCTTCGCCACCCTGCACACCCAGGACGCCGCGCAGACGATCGACCGCGTCATCGACGTCTTCCCGCCGCACCAGCAGCAGCAGATCCGCGTGCAGCTGGCCGGCGCCCTGCAGGGTGTCGTCTGCCAGACGCTCGCACGCACCGTCGACGGCAAGGGCCGCGTGGTCGCCACCGAGGTGCTCGTCGCCACTCCGGCCATCCGCAACCTCATCCGCGAGGGCAAGACCCACCAGATCTACTCGGCCATGCAGGCCGGCGCGCAAGCACGGCATGCACACGCCTGGACCAGCACCTCGCCGAGCTCGTGAAGCGCGGCCGCATCACGTACGAGACCGGCCTCGAGAAGTGCCACCACATCGAGGACTTCAACCGTCTCGACCGGGCGGGCTGAGAGGCAGACCATGGCATGCCAACACGTTGACCTACCAGTACTCGGTCCGGGACCGCGCCGGGAAGCTGGTCAGCGGCAAGATCGAGGCGCGAGACTCGACGGCCGCGGTCGCGACCAAGCTCAAGAGCATGGGCTACGCCCCGATCTCGATCGACGAGGCCGGCGGCGGCGGCATGCAGACGAGAGCTGAAGCTCCCAGGCTTCGGGCCCAAGGTCAAGCTCAAGGACCTGGCGATCTTCTCGCGCCAGTTCGCGACGATGATCAACGCCGGCCTGTCGTTGCTGCGCGCGCTGATCGATCCTCGCAGAGCAGACCGAGAACAAGGACCTGGCGAAGGTCCTGAGCGAGGTGCGCAACGACGTCGAGACCGGCGTCGTCGCTGTCCGTGGCGACTGGGCAAGCACCCCGAGATCTTCCCGCCGCTCATGATCAACATGGCCCGCGCCGGCGAGGTCGGCGGCTTCCTCGACTCCGTGCATGCTGCAGATCGCCGAGAACTACGAGGCCGAGGTCAAGCTCCGCGGCAAGGTCAAGTCGGCGATGACCTACCCGATCGTCGTCTTCTGCATCGCCATCCTCGCGGTCATCGGCATGCTGCTGTTCATCGTGCCCGTCGTTCGCCAAGATGTTCCAGCACGCTGGGCGGCGAGCTGCCGGCGCCGACCCAGATCCTGGTCGATCGATGTCGAACATCCTGAAGGTCGGCGGCTCCCGTTCGTCGTCGTCGGGGCCATCGCCGTCTACGTCATCGATCTGGAAGCGCATCAAGCACACCGAGAAGGTCCGCAGCGTCGTCGACCCGCTCAAGCTCAAGATGCCGGTCTTCGGCAACCTGTTCCAGAAGATCGCGCTCGCCCGCTTCGCCCGCAACCTCGGCACCATGCTCCAGCTCCGGTGTCCCGATCCTGCAGAGCCTCGACATCGTCGCGGAGACCACCGGCAACATGGTGCGTCGGCGACGCGGTGCGCGACGTCCAGGACAGCGTCCGCAGCGGTGAGTCGATCACCGGCCCGCTGGCCAACCACGCGGTCTTCCCGCCGATGGTGGTGCAGATGATGGCCGTCGGTGAGGACACCGGCGCCCTGGACGCGATGCTGCACAAGATCGCCGAGTTCTACGACCAGGAGGTCGAGGCGACCACTGAGTCCCTGACCGCCCTCATCGAGCCGCTGATGATCGCCTTCCTCGGTGGCGTCATCGGGTCGATGATCATCGCCCTCTACATGCCGATCTTCAAGATCTTCGACCTCATCAAGTAGCCGCTCGCTCGGACGGCGGCCTCGCCTCGGCGGGGCCCGTCCGCGTGCTTGGCGTACCGGCGACTGTCCGTTCGGCTGAGCCCGTTCGGGCGAACCTGCTGTTTCCCGGAATTGCTTGATCGAAGCCCTCAAGCGGCACACGTCTACGGACGAAACCACTCTTGTCATCGAGCTACAACGGCCAGAACGGGCACACCCGTCGCAGAGGCGGGGCCGCAAAGCCAGGGGACCTGCGGGCGTGCAGGTCAGCCCGGCTGCCTCGGTCTGACTCTCCGATCCAGGAGGGCGAGCATGCGGGGTCTGCCGTAGTGGCTCATCCGTACATCCCTGAAGGGAACGGCACATGCTCGCTCGCATCCGCAAGTCCCTGGAGGAGAACGAGAGGGGCTTCACCCTCATCGAGCTCCTCGTCGTCATCATCATCATCGGCATCCTCGCCGCGATCGCCATCCCGGTCTTCCTGAACCAGCGCAAGAAGGCTGTGGACGCCGTCCATCAAGTCCGACCTGCGCACGGTGGCGACCGTCGCTGAGGAGACCTACTTCACCGACTAACCAGGCGACGGACTACGCTGTCGATCGCTGGTCAGCACCACCGGCCCCGTGGTCATCCGGTCCGGCTCGACGGTCGCTGACCGGGCAACAGCTGAACCGTCGTCGCTTCACCGCGGCCGGCACCAAGTTCACAGCAGCTGCTGCCGGTGGCGCGAGCTACTGCATCCGTCACCCGTGACGCTGCTGCTCAGCCGGGCACGCTGACGTGGCAGGGCCCCGGACCGCAAGGCTGGCGGCCTTCGTCGTCGAGCGGACCCCGCCGTAAGAACCCGTAAGCAGGCGGGAGCCGTACGGTCCCAACTCCAGGGGCCGTGGCGAGATCAACCACGAGCCATTCCATCCGGCGTCGAACCGATGAGGCGCATGTCTGCATGGTCAGGCTCTTGCCCGTAAGCGAAGGGACGAGGGTTTCACCCTCATCGAGCTGCTGGTCGTCATCATCATCATCGGCATCCTTGCGGCCATCGCCATCCCGGTCTTCTTGAACCAGCGCAAGAAGGCGGTGGACCGGCTGAAAAGTCTGACCTCCGCAGCGTGGCGAACGAGCTGGAGTCCTCTCTTGTGGGCAACACCGACGCGGGGTACCCAACGATCGCTGCCACAAATGCCGGGACGGTAATCATCCCCCGTGGAGACACCATGAGCGCTCTCCACGGGGAGCAAGGTACAACGTCCAGGCGTATGACAACTCCGGCACCAAGGTTGCAACCGGAGGGGCTTACTACTGCCTGCTGGCAAGTCGCACCCCCACGGGTCAACCGGCCGTCAGCCGTGGGTCTACATCTCCAATAAGGGCGGCCTGCCGGCTGCGTCTGTCACGACCTGCCCTTGATGCAAAGCAGCGGTGGGTGGTCCAGGTCGATCGGGCTACCCACCGCTGCTGCTCAAGTGGAGCCAGATGCGCGACCGATCAAAGAGACGAGGTTTGAGCGGTGCGCGAGCCAAGGGGTGGAACGATGGGTGCACGGGTGCGAAGCCGCTTGCAGCGCGCGCGTGCTGCTGGCGATCAGGGCTTCACCCTGATCGAGGTGGTCGTGGCCATGGCGCTCCTCACCCTTGTCGCGAGCACCAGCGCCGGCCTGTTCATCAAGACGGTTGCCAGCTCCTCCGGTCTTCAGCGACGCCAGGCGTCGATCGAAGTCGCCCAGCAGCAGATGGAGCTGGTGCGCGCAGTGGTTCCCATGACGGCGAGCGGAACCGACGGTCTCATCGCAGGTCGGTACAAGACTGCGGTTGACGCCCAGTGGGCGACCACCACCAGCGCCGACCTCAGCCAGACCAACGAGGTCTGGGACACGCTGGCGACCACCGCATCGGTACCCGTGCTCCCGCTGACCAAGACGTCGACCGTCGCGGGCGAGGTCTACACAGTCCGGACCTTCATCGGCACGTGCTACCTGCCAGCGGCAGGAGGTGCGTGCGTGAAGACCAGCACCGCGGGTGCATCCCTGATGGCGCGGGTCATCGTCAGCGTCACGTGGACGCCCGGTACGTCTGGTACGTGCTCGGGCGCGGGGTGCGAGTACGTCCTGGCCAGCCTGATCAACCTGAACAGCGACCCCGTCTTCATTCGAACCAGTGATGGCCGCCGCGATGACGACTCTGATGGGAGCGCAGCCTTGCTAGCCACAGTGCGAACTCACCTGCGCAATCGCCCGTCCGATGCCGACGACACCGATGCTCGCGACCACGGGTTCACCCTGATCGAGCTGCTCGTGGCCATGGAATCTTCAGCGTGCTGCTCGCCGTGTTCATGGCCGGCGTCGCGCAGATGACCAAGTCGACCAGGCACGTGCAGAGCATCGGCAACGCGGCAGACGAGTCGCGGCGCGCCTTCGACGCGCTGGACCGGTCGGTCCGCTACGCGTGCCGCAGTGAACTACCCGATTCGCGTGGGCAACGTCTGGTACCTGGAGTACCAGACGACCGCGACGCTGAATGGTGCAAAGCCCTTGTGCACCCAGTGGCGCTTCGATGCCACAGCCAAAACGCTCTCCAGCCGGACTTGGACGGTGACCGGGGGGGCCGTCACGCCCACGCCCTTCAAGGTGCAAGCGACCCCGATGACGAACAACCCGACCACCCAGCAGCCGTTCACGATGCTGCCCGCCGACAGCACCTTCTCGAAGCAGCGTGTCCTGGTGCTGCTCCAGATCCAGACGCCAGACGGCATCGGCTCACAGCTCGCGAGCACGTTCGTTGCCCGCAACACCTCGACCGGAAGCGTGACGAACACCGATACGAATTCGGACGGGGTCAGCGACACGCAGGTATGCCAGGAGGCAGGACGGCCATGATCCGGAACTTCAACCCAGCCAGCATACGCGCTCGTCTACGGGACTCGTCCGGCGATCCCGATGCCGGTGTCGCGATCCTGATGGTCCTCATGGCCATCGCTGTTGTCGCTTCGTTGAGCGTCCTCGTGCTCGGTGTAGTCATCTCCCAGGACCACCCGACCATCTTCGAGAAGAAGAACGCGCGAGCCATCCACGCTGCCGAGTCGGGGCTGGACGCGGCGCTCAGCCGCATCAGGGCGGCGCAGTCCCAACCCGTTGAACGCCGGTCAGCTCGGCGGCGACCGCACACTCCTGCCTTGCGGAACGATCACGGGCACCGTCGGCTCCGAGCCGGGTAACCTCACGTACTCCGATCTCCATCCGCTACTACCTGAGCACGCCGATCGGGCAGAACGGCGGCATGGCGGACCACCAACGCGCTCACCTGCACCCCCGGGGCAGGAACCGCTGTGACACCGAACTTTGCGCTGCTCAGCTCCACCGGGGCTGGTGATGGCATCCCGAACGAGGCCGCAACCAGTGGCAACCGCTCGATCGAGACGACCTACAACCTCAAGGTCACAAACACCAACATCTCCGGTGGCCTGATCCACACGTACAACGACCAGGCCGTCGGCACGCTCGACCTCTGCTTCGACGCAGGGTCCAGCGCTCCGCTGCCGGTACGTACCTTCTTATGCAGCCGTGCGTCGCCGGCTCGCCGCAGCAGCAGACAGCCTATCAGCTCCCGACCTGTCGATCGCGCTCGCAGTCACACAGACAACGGCGGTCGGCTCAGGCATGTGCCTGCAGGCTGTCCCGACGGCACCGGCCTACGTGACCCTGCAGCCCTGCTCAGGCGCGTACTCGCAGATGTGGAGCTTCAATGACAGCGCGCGCCTCGAAGGCTCGAAGTCTGACAAGTCGGATACGAGCGGATGGTGCTTCAACGTCGTCACCGACAACACCGCCGGCAGCCGGGTGAACCTGGTCAACTCCTGCGGGGGTGGTTACACCCGCGACGCCGCGTGGAACCCGGACGCGAAGGCCGGCGCCGCATGGCGGGAGCGGCCACCCAGCAGCTCGTCAACTACCAAGAGTTCGGTCGGTGCTTCGACCTCACCGGGCAGAACCCGAACGCGAGCTTCCACATCGACTTCCCGTGCAAGCAGAACCCGAACCCGGCCAACATCGCCTTCAACCAAAAGTTCACGTACACCGCAGCGAACGGCTGGCTCTTCACGAACAACGGCACCAGCACCTACTGCGTCACGACCAACAGCACCGTGGGTGGGTACGTGACGACTCAGACACCGTGCGTCGCGTCCCGTCTGGACCAGAAGTGGGTCGAGATGGGCGACACGGGGGTGTACGCCACCAGCTACACGATCGTAGATAGCAACGGCAACTGCCTCTCCCTTAGGCGCTCCCGGCAGCACCACGGCTCCGTTGAACCAGTGGTCGACCATCGTGGTGGCCAAGTGCGACGGCTCGCTCAAGCAGAAATGGAACGCGCCCGCGAACCTCATCGATGCCGCGACGAACGGGACGCGGGAGACAAGCGGGGGGTCCTCGACCCCCTTGCCCGCCCCGAGACCTTAAGGTGCCGTCGTGAACCTCGTCCTCGTCGTGCTCGTCGGCGTGCCTCGGACTAGCGATCGGCTCTTTCTTGAACGTGGTCGTCCACCGCGTGCCTCTCAAGCAGTCGGTCGTCACCCCGCGATCGAAATGCCCTTCCTGCAGCACCGAGTTCACGTCCTTGGACAACGTCCCGGTCCTGAGCTGGTTGGCCCTCCGTGGCAAGTGCCGCACCTGCGCTGAGCCGATCAGCGCCCGATACACCGGCGCTCGAGCTCTCCTGTGCGCTCCTCTTCCTCGGTCTCGCGCTGCGCTTCCTCGATGAGCCGTGGTACCTGCCGGCCTACCTCATCGCTGCCGTCGGACTGGCACTCGCGGTCATCGACATCGAAACGAAGCGGTTGCCCGACATCCTGGTGCTGCCGTCCTACCCGGTGACCGCAGCCCTCTTCGTGCTGCCTGCGATGGCCTACGGCGAGTTGGGTCAGTACGCACGGGGCCGTGGTTGGGGGTCTCTGCCTCTACGTGTTGTCCTGGTGCTCGTGCTCATCAAGCCCGGTTCGATGGGCTGGGGTGACGTCAAGCTACTCGGGCCTCGTCGGTGCGTACCTCGCGTGGTTGGGGTGGGGCGTCCTGGTTTTCGGCGCCTTCCTTGCCTTCTTCCTAGGGGGAGTCGTGTCTATCGCCCTCCTGCTCTTCGGCAAGGCACATCGAAAGTCCAGGATTCCCTTCGGTCCGTACATGATCGCTGCGCTCTTCATCGCCGTGTTCGTCGGCCAGCCGCCCGGTCGTCGACTGGTACACGCGCCTCTTCTCCGGCTGACTCCTGAGCGAGCCGAATGCGCACTAACGCTCAAGCCCCGGGCCGATTTCGCCGATCACCGGCAGACAACGCTGAATTAGCTAGAAGGCGACCGCCGCGGCCCTCGTGCTGCATCCGGAAAGGTTGGCATCGTGGCAGGACAATCCGCCATCGGTCTCGACATCGGGACGTCAGGAGTGCGAGCCGCTGAAGCCTGCACTTCGGCAAGGGCGAAGTAGTCTCGCAAAGTTCGGACAGGTCGCTCTGCCAGAAGGCGCGGTCCGTGACGGTGAGGTCAACGACCCCATCGCCGTGGGTCAAGCGATCAAGCGCTCTGGGCCTCCACCAAGTTCTCGGGCAAGAAGGTGGTCATCGGCGTCGCGAACCAGAAGGTCATCGTCCGCCAGGTCGATCTCGCCTGGCTCCCGAAGGACGAGCTGCGCGAGTCCCTCGCGTTCCAGGTGCAGGACTTGCTGCCCATGCCGGTCGAGCACGCGGTGCTCGACTTCCACGACTCGAGGAGACCGTGGGCGACTCGGGTGGCCGGTTGATGCCGGGGCCTCCTGGTGGCCGCCTCCCGCGAGATGGTCCTCAACGCCGTTCACGCTGTGCAGCAGGCTGGTCTCACCCCCACCATGGTCGACCTGCCTTCGTCGTTCGCTGTACTGCGCTCGCTGGCGCCACAGACCACGATGGGGATGGGCAGCGAGGTCGAGGCACTCGTCGACGTCGGTGCTCGAGTCACCAACATCATCGTCCACCAGGGCGGGGTCCTTCGCTTCATCCGGATCCTGCTGATCGGGGGGACAGGACCTCACCGACGCGCTCGCCGAGCGTATGGGCGTGCCGGCGCATCGGGCCGAGGCGATGAAGCAGCAGATCGGGCTCTCCGACACCTCGGCTGAGATGTCCGCACAGGCGGCCGGACGTGTGATCGAGTCCTCGGCCTCCGCCTTCGTCGACGAGATTCGTGGCTCGCTGGATTACTACACCGCATCAAGTGGCTCCGCTCGGATCTCGCGGCTGCTGCTGACCGGTGGTGGCAGCCGGCTTACCGGTCTCGCCGAGCGTCTGCAGGCAGCCACTCGGATCGAGGTCAGCCGACCCAATCCGCTCGACTCGATGACCATCGGGAGGACCGGACTCACCGCCGAGCAGATCCAGTTCGTGGAGCCCCTCGCCGTCGTCCCTGTCGGTCTCGCCCTGGGAGCAGTGGCATGAGCGCCCTCGTTCCCGTACGTCAGTCAGTGACGTACCTGCCGCGGATGTGAACCTGTTGCCGCGCGAGATCGCGGAAGCCGCCCGCTTCCGGAACATCCCGGAGCGGGACTGATCGCCGGCGTCATCGTGGTGATGGTGGGTATCGGCTGCATGTACGTGCAGGCGAGCGGGGACGTCTCGACGGCCAACGACGAGTACACCGCCAGCCAGGCCGTCGGTACCAAGGCCGGCGCAGGTCACCACGCTCGCCGCGGTGCCAGCCGTGTACGCCTCCGTACCGGCCGCGAACGTGCAGATGAACCTGGCGTTGAGCCAGGAGATCGAGCTACCCTACTTCCTCAACGACCTCAGCCTGTCCATCCCCGCGAACGTCTGGCTGGACACGCTGTCGGTGAGCCCAGGTCCTGGTCGGCAACTCCAGCCGCCACCAACACGGCGGCACCCGCCGGGACGTGGGCAGATCCGGGTGTCTCGCAAGTGACGATGTCCGGATCCTCGTTGTCCTACAACGACACCGCGGCGTGGTTGGACATGTTGCTGCGCGGAAAGGTGTACTTCCAGCGGTTGGGTTCTGACCACCACGGCGAACCCCAACGCCGGGGCAGCGACCGTTGACTTCACCTCGAAGGTCTCCATCACTGCCAAGGCCTACAGCCACCGGTACGAGCAGAAGGGCAGCTCGATGAGCCTCGCCAGAAAGTGGTCCATCGGGACAGCAGGAGTCATCGTGCTTCTCCTGCTGGCGGGTGGACCCTCCTGATCTCGCCGCAGAAGAGTGACGCTGCCGAGCTGCAGACGCAGACCGAGGCACAGCGCGGTACGAATGCTGACCTCGTCGAACAAGCTGCGGCTTCACCAGCGAGAAGGCGGGCCTGCCCCAGCAGGAAGCCCAGCTGGCCGCGATCCGCGTCCACCTCCCCGACAACCCGGCCGAGCCGGAGCTCATCCGATCGGTGAGCGCGGCCACGAAGACCAGCGATGTCACGCTGGTGTCCTTCTCCCCGGCCAAGCCCCAGCTCGTCCACCGACCCGTCTGGACCCTCTGGCAGATCACCGGCCAGATGAACCTCAGCGGGAGCTACTTCAACGTTGAGCGGTTCGTTTCCCAGCTCGAGGCGATGCCCCGGGCCATCATGGTGACGGGGTTCACCATCACGGCGAACAAAGAGGCGTCTGGCGGAGTAACGCTCAGCCTGTCGTCGAGGATGTTCTTCGCCAAGAGACCTGTTGGTGCGACACCAACTCCCACACCGACGCCCACCGCGTCCGCGGGGAAGCTAGGGTGAGATACCGATGAGTGATCAGATGGTTGATCCAGGGATCGCAGCCCCGGATGACGCTCTGCTGGAAGAAGGAGGGAGCCGCCTCAATCGAACGGCCCTGATGATCGGCGGAGCCGTCGTCGTCGTCCTGGCGATCGCGATGTACTTCCTCTTCTTCTCGGGAGGGTCATCGAACGACGCCGACCAGTCAGGGCTCGTGGCCAAGCCAGCCGGTGCGGCAGTCATCGTCAAGCCCAAGGCCGCCGCGCCGAAGGCCGTGCCTCCAACGGCGGCAAGCCTGACGCCGCCAATGCGAGGGACCCCTTCAAGACGCTGGTGACCCAGCCGACGGCAGTTCCCAGCTCTGACGCCTCGGAAGGCGGAGCGCTGGCCACTCCTTCGGCCGGCGCGACCTCCTCGGCTCCGGCTGCATCGGCCTCGGCGCCAGCCGGCACCGCTGCAGTTCCTCCGCGCCGACGACGCACAAGCTCTCGGTCGTGGCAGTGGACCCCGGCTCCAGCACGGCAGCCGTTGTTCTCGACGGAAAGTCGATGCTCGTCCAGCAGGGTTCCATCTTCTCCACCTACTGGGTTCTCCACGGCACGACGTCCAACAACTGCGGGGTCTTCGGCTACGGAGACATCCCGGTGCAGGTCTGCGCTGGACAGTCAGTCACCCTCACGAGCTGACACCAGCACGCCACCACGGCGGGTCACCCCACGCGGGGTGGCCCGCCGTCGGCGTGCCGGCGCTGTGAAAGGATCGTCCGCATGCTGCGTTGGCTGACGGCCGGAGAGTCGCACGGGCCGGCCCTGGTCGCGATCCTCGAGGGTCTGCCGGCCGGTGTCGCAGGTGACGACCGACGATCTCGCCGACGACCTGGCGCGCCGCCGGCTAGGGCACGGCCGCGGCGCCCGGATGACGTTCGAGGAGGACGACGTGAGCCATGCTCGGCGGGGTCCGCCACGGCCTCGACGATCGGCGGCCCGGTGGCCGTGCACATCGCCAACACCGAGTGGCCGAAGTGGGAGACAGGTGATGTCGGCCGACCCGGTCGACCGGCCGAGGTGCTCGAGGGGCTCGCCCGCAACGCGCCGCTCACCCGGCCGCGGCCCGGTCACGCCGACCTCGTCGGCATGCAGAAGTACGGGTTCGACGAGGCGCGGCCGGTCCTGGAGCGGGCCAGCGCCCGGGAGACGGCGGCCCGGGTCGCGCTGGGTGCGGTCGCCGCGCGCCTTCCTCGCAGCAGGCCCTCGGCGCCGAGCTGGTCGCGCACGTGGTCGCGCATCGGGGACGGTGTCCGGCGCCCGACGAGCGCCGCTTCCGGCAGCCGGCGGACGTCGACCGCCTCGACGCCGACCCGGTGCGCTGCCTCGATCCCGACGCCAGCGCCGCCATGGTCGCCGAGATCGACGCCGCACGTCGGGCCGGGGACACCCTCGGCGGCGTCGTCGAGGTGCGTCGTCCACGGGCTCGCCGCCGGGCCTGGGCTGCCACGTCCACTGGGACCGTCGGCTCGACTCCCGGCTGGCTGGCGCGCTCATGGGCATCCAGGCGATCAAGGGGGTCGAGCTCGGCGACGGCTTCGGCGTCGCCGCGCGGCGCGGCTCGCTGGCCCACGACGAGATCGAGCGCGGACCGCGACGGCGTGCATCGGCGCACCGGCCGCGTCGGGCGGCACCGAGGGCGGCATGTCCACCGGCGAGCTGCTGCGGGTGCGCGCCGCGATGAAGCCGATCTCGACGGTGCCGCGCGCGCTGCGCACCGTCGACGTCGCTACCGGCGAGGCCGCGGTCGCATCAACCAGCGCTCCGACGTGTGCGCCGTGCCGGCCGCCGCGGTCGTCGCGGAGGCGATGGTCGCGCTGGTGCTGGCCGACGCCGTCCTGGAGAAGTTCGGCGGCGACTCGGTGGCCGAGACGCGGCGCAACGTCGACGGCTACCTCGCCGCCCTGCGGGTCCGGTGACCGGCGCGCTCGGAGTCGTGCTGGTCGGGCCGCCGGGTGCGGGCAAGACCACGGTCGGCGCGGCTGCTCGCGGCCGCGTCTGCGGTGTCGCGTTCCGCGACACCGACGACGACGTCGTGGAGCCAGCCGCCGGCCGCACGCGTCTCCGACATCTTCGTCGACGCAGGGCGAGCCGCCTTCCGGGCGCTGGAGCGAGCAGGCGGTCGTCGCGGCCGCGCTGGCCGAGCACGCGGCGTGCTCGCCCTCGGCGGCGGTGCGGTGCCTCGGACGCGGACAACCGCGAGCGCTGCTCGGGGGCACCGGGTCGTGTTCCTCGACGTCGGCGATCGAGCGACGCCGCCGCCGGGTCGGACTCAGCCGCGACCGGCCGCTGCTGCTCGGCAACCCTCGGCGCGCCTGGACAGGCTGCTCGACGCGCGGCGCCCGCTCTACGAGGCGGTGGCCGCCGCGACCGTGGCGACCGACGGGCGCACCCTGGCATCGATCGTCGACGAGGTCGTCGCCGCTCCTGACGGCGACGTCGATGGCTGAGCCGACTCGGATCACCGTGGCGGCATCGCAGGCCCACGGTCGGCGGGTCGCAGGCTCGGCCGTACGACGTCGTGGTGGGCCACGGGCTGCTCGGGCGGCTGCCGCGATGGTGGGTCGCCGACGCGCCTGCGCGTCGCCGTCGTTCATCCGCACGCCCTCGCGGGACCGCCGCCGAGATCGATCGACCGGTCGCGGCGACCGGCTACCGCGGTCGCTGCTCGACCGAGGTCCGGACGGCGAGGCGGCCAAGGAGGCCACGGTCGCGGCCGCGGCTGCTGGGACGGCGCTCGGGCCAGCGGGCTTCACCCGCAGCGACGTCGTCGTCGCGGTCGGCGGGGGCGCGACCACCGACCTTGCCGGCTTCGTCGCGGCGACCTGGCTGCGCGGCGTCGCGGTGGTCCACGTGCCGACGACGCTGCTCGGCATGGTCGACGCCGCGGTGGGCGGCAAGACCGGCATCGACACCGCGGAGGGCAAGAACCTCGTGGGTGCCTTCCACGCGCCGCGCGGGGTGCTCTGCGACCTCGACCTCCTCGCCACGCTCGCCGACCCGAGGACTGCGTCAGCGGGCTCGCCGAGGTGGTCAAGTGCCGGCTTCATCGCCGACCCGGCAGATCCTGCGACCTGGTCGAGTCGGACCCAGCAGCGCGCGGCCGGCCCGACGGGCCCGCACGCCCGCGAGCTGGTCGAGCGGGCGGTCGCGGTCAAGGCCCGCGTCGTCGGTGACCTGCGCGACCTCGACGGAGGCCGGCCGGCCGCGAGATCCTGAACTACGGCCACACCCTCGGTCACGCGATCGAGCAGGTCGAGGACTACCGCTGGCGGCACGGCGAGGCCGTCTCCGTCGGCATGGTGTTCGTCGCCGAGCTCGGCCGGCTGGCCGGGTGCACGACGACGCAGCTGGTCGCGCGTCATCGCAGCGTCGCTCGACCTCCGTCGGTCTGCCCACGACGTACCGTGGCGACGCGCTGGAGCGAGCTGCTCGCGGCGATGCGGATCGACAAGAAGTCCCGCGGCGACGTCCTGCGGTTCGTGGTGCTCGACGACCTCGGCGACCCGGCGGATCCTGGAAGGCCCGACCTTGAGCTGCTCGAGCGGGCGTACGCGGAGGTGACCGTCCGACGCTGACCGATCAGGCAGTGACCGATCAGGCACTGACCGATCAGGCAGCGTCCGATCAAGCAGCAGCCGGGCCGCTGGTCCTCGTGCTGAACGGGCCGAACCTCGGGCGGCTGGGGAGCCGCGAGCCCGAGGTGTACGGCAGCTCCACGTTCGCCGACCTCGTGCAGGCCTGCGAGGTCGCGGCAGCCGGCGCTCGGCCTCGACGTCGAGGTCCGGCAGACCGACGACGAGGCCGAGCTGGTTGGCTGGCTGCACGAGGCCGCCGACGCGCCGGACCCCGGTCGTGCTCAACCCCGCGGCGTTCACGCACTACTCCTACGCCCTGCGCGACGCCTGCGCCCAGCTCACCGCGCCGCTCGTCGAGGTCCACCTGACGAACCCGGCGACGCGTGAGGAGTTCCGGCACACCTCGGTGGTCGCGGGCGTGGCCACGGGGACCGATCGCCGGGTTCGGGCTGCAGTCCTACGAGCTCGCGCTGCGGGCCTTGGCGGCTCGGCTGCGGTAGCAGGGCGCCCGCTGCGGGTACCCTGGCAGTCTCACCCTTTGGAAGTGCGCCTCGCGGCGGGCCTGTCCCGCGCGTGGCCCGGACGTGTGCAGGAGACGACCCTCGTGGCCACCTCGAACGACCTCAAGAACGGCATGGTCCTCAACATCGACGGGCAGCTCTGGGCCGTCGTGGAGTTCCAGCACGTCAAGCCAGGCAAGGGTCCGGCTTTCGTCCGCAGCAAGCTCAAGCACGTCCTGTCCGGCAAGGTCGTCGACAAGACGTTCAACGCCGGGGTCCGCGTCGAGACCGCCAACGTCGACAAGCGAGCCATGCAGTACCTCTACAAGGAGGGCGCGGACTTCGTCTTCATGGACTCCGAGACCTACGAGCAGTTCCCGGTCAGCGCGGACACCCTCGGTGACGGCGCCAACTTCCTGCTCGAGAACCAGGACGCCGTGGTGGCTCTGCACGAGGGCCAGCCCCTCTACGTCGAGCTCCCGACCTCGGTCGAGATGACGATCACGTACACCGAGCCCGGCCTGCAGGGCGACCGATCCACCGGGGGCACCAAGCCTGCGACGATCGACACCGGCTACGAGATCCAGGTCCCGCTCTTCATCACCCAGGGCGAGCGCGTGAAGGTCGACACCAGGGACGGCTCCTACCTCGGCCGCATCAGCGGCTGAGCGGGTGGCTGCGCGGAGCAAGGCCCGGAAGCGGGCGCTCGACGTCCTGTTCGAGGCCGACCAGCGCGGCGTGCCGGCGGCGAGCGTCCTGGCGCGTCGCACCGCCGACGCCGAGCCCCCGGTCCACGAGCACACCGCCAGGCTCGTCCAAGGGGTCAGCGAGCACGCCGAGCGGATCGACGGCCTGATCGAGACCTACGCGGAGGGCTGGCCGCTCGACCGCATGCCCGCCGTCGACCGTGCACTGCTGCGGGTCTCCATCTACGAGCTCCTGTACGCGGACGACGTCCCGGACAACGTCGTGCTCGACGAGGCGGTCGAGCTCGCGAAGCAGCTCTCCACCGACGAGTCCCCGGCCTTCGTCAACGGGCTGCTCGCGCGCATCCTGACGATCAAGCCGTCGCTGGTCGCCTCCGAGGACTGAGCAGCGACCGACGTACCCCCGGTGGGATTCGAACCCACATGACCTTGCGGTCACCGGATTTTGAGTCCGGCGCGTCTGACCAGTTCCGCCACGGGGGCGCGGACGAGCGGAGCACAACTCTACTGGGCCGACCGATACGCTTGGCGCATGTCGACGCCGCCCCCCTCGCCCGCCGCCGGCCCAGTGGAGACTGCCGAGAGCAGCCGCGGCGCGACCGTTCCCGCGCTGCGCGTGGTCATCGCCGAAGACGAAGCCCTGATCAGGATGGACCTCGCCGAGATGCTCGGGGAGCTCGGCTACGACGTCGTCGGCGAGGCGGGTGACGGCGAGACCGCGATCCGGCTGGCCGAGGAGCTCCGCCCTGACCTGGTGATCCTGGACGTCAAGATGCCCGAGCTCGACGGCATCTCCGCGGCCGAGCGCATCTCCGAGGCGCAGATCGCTCCGGTGGTCATGCTCACGGCGTTCTCCCAGCGCGAGCTCGTCGAGCGCGCGAGCGACGCCGGCGCCATGGGCTACCTCGTCAAGCCCTTCACCCAGAGTGACCTGCTGCCCGCGATCGAGATGGCCGTGGCACGGTTCGCCCAGATCGTGGCGCTCGAGGGCGAGGTCGCCGACCTGACTGAGCGCCTCGAGACCCGCAAGCTGCTCGACCGTGCGAAGGCCACGCTGCAGAAGCAGCACGGGCTGTCCGAGGCCGACGCGTTCCGCTGGATCCAGAAGACCTCCATGGACCGCCGCATGAGCATGCGTCAGGTCGCCGACGCCGTCCTCGGGAACACCCCGCCCGCGCTCTGACGACTGCCTCCCGGCCACGCAACTGCCACCGGGGGATCGCCCGTCGAACACTCCGAACGTGACCTCCGCGTGACTTTTGCCCTTCTCTGGTGTTCAAAGCGTTACGTGGCCAGGGTTCAAGATGCCTCAACACGCAACATGCCGATGCCTATACTCCGACTCGTCCAGCGCCGCCCCGGTGACCCCGGACCATGGCGAGAACCGATGAGAGGGACACGATGGCGAAGCCGATCAAGCTTGCTGCCGCTCTGACTGGCGTGGCGCTGCTCGCAGCCGCATGCGCCAGCTCGAGCAGTGGCGCTTCGAGTAGTGGGGGAGCGACGACGAAGACGCTCGTCATCTCCACCGATCTTCCGCTCCAGGGCGCGTCCAAGGACGCGTCGGTGGCCACCAACCAGGCCATCCAGCTCTACCTCGACCAGATCGGCAACAAGGCTGGTCCGTACAAGGTCGTGCTGAAGACCTATGACGACTCCACCGCTGCCGCAGGCAAGTGGGACGACGCCACCTGCGCCGCGAACGCGCAGGCGCACGTCGCCAACGCGGACGAGGTCGCCGTCATGGGCACCTACAACTCCGGCTGCGCCAAGATCGAGGTCCCCGTCCTCGAGCAGGCTCCCGGTGGCGGCATGCTCATGGTGTCGCACGCGAACACCAACCCCGGCCTCACCAAGGCCTGGGACACCGGTGAGCCCGACAAGTACTACCCCGCGGGCACGCGCAACTACGCCCGCGTGATCACCACGGACGACTACCAGGGTGCGGCGGCAGCCCAGTTCGCCGCCAAGGACCTCGGCGTCAAGAACTGCTACATCGTCAACGACAACGAGACCTACGGCCAGGGCGTCGCCAAGGCCTTCTCGGACGAGGCCACCAAGCAGGGCATCAACGTCCTCGGCAACACCGCGTGGGACGGCAAGCAGCCCAACTACACCGCGCTGTTCACCAGCATCAAGGCGAAGAACCCTGACTGCGTCTACATCGCAGGCATCTTCGACAACAACGGTGGCCAGCTCGTCAAGGACAAGGTCGCCATCCTCGGCGACAACACCGCGGTCAAGATGATCGGGCCCGACGGCTTCACCGGCTACCCGGACCTCGACAAGCTCGCGCAGGGCCAGGGCATGTACCTGACCTTCGCCGGTCTGTCGACCACCCAGCTGATCTCGGCAGGTGGCGCGGGCGCCAAGCTCCTGGACGCGTACAAGGCGAAGTACGGCGCCCTGCCCCCCACCGACTACGCCCTCTACGGCGTGGCCGCGGTGCAGGTCATCCTCGACGCCATTGCCAAGTCGGACGGGACGCGCAAGGGTGTCCTCGCCCAGGTCTTCGGCAGCACGCCGATCGACATCTCGGCAACCGACTCCATGCTCGGCAAGGAGCTGATCATCGACCCGAAGACGGGTGACGTGAACGCCAAGGACATCTCCGTCCTCGAGCTGAAGGGGAACCAGGAGACCTTCCTCAAGGCGTGGCCGGTCTCCTGACCCGGTCCGCTCGGAGGGCTCGGCCCCAGCTAGGAAGGAGCGAGGGCCCAGCGTTCGCGCTGGGCCCTCGCTCCTAGGCTCCGCCGCACGTGCCCCAGACGCATCGCACCGAAAGGGACCCATGGCCGGAACCCTGGTGGCGCCACCGCCGCCCGCGTTGAGGAAGCACCGACCGTCCAACGGGGCGCTGGCCCAGCGCTACGGCGGGTACATCATCGTCGCGGCGGTCAGTCTCTGGGTGCTGGACAAGCTGATCCACGGACCGGCGCAGTTCTTCTCCTCGGCCATCCTCGGTCTCTCGAACGGCACGCTGTACGCCCTGATCGCGCTCGGCTACACGCTCGTGTACGGCATCATCGAGCTCATCAACTTCGCCCACGGCGACCTGTTCATGCTCGGCACGCTGATGGCCGGCGCCATCCTCGACCACTTCGGCATCGACCACTCCAGCCCCGCGAACTGGTTCTACCTCTTCGTGGTCATGATCGTCGGTGATGGCCCTGTGCGCGCTGATCAACGTCACCATCGAGTTCTTGGCCTATCGCCGACTGCGCAGGGCGCCGAAGCTCGCACCGCTGATCACGGCCGTCGGGTTCAGCTTCATCCTGCAGTGGTTCGCCCTGCAGTTCCACGGCTCGACCCCGCACCAGCACCCCAGCTCGCTGCCGCAGGGTGCGCTCAACATCAAGGGCGTCGAGATCGACTACAGCTTCCTGATCGTGCTCGGCGTCACGATCCCGCTGCTCCTGCTGATGAGCTACATCGTGCAGCGGACCAAGCAGGGCAAGGCCATGCGTGCCACGGCGCAGGACCAGGACGCCGCTCGACTGATGGGGATCAACGTCAACCGGACGATCTCCTTCGTGTTCGCGCTCGGCGGCGCGCTCGCCGGGACCGCGGGCATCATGTACGAGCAGACGGTCGGGACGACGTCCTACCTCCTGGGTCAGCAGCTCGGGCTCATCGCCTTCACCGCTGCGGTGCTCGGCGGTATCGGCAACCTGACCGGTGCCGTGATCGGTGGCCTGCTGATCGGGCTCATCCAAGGCCTCAACGACGGCCTCCCTCTGCTCACGCAGCTCTGGAGCCAGACGGTCGTGTTCACCGTCCTCATCCTCGTCATGGTCTTCAAGCCCGAGGGCATCCTGGGTAGACCGACGATAGAGAAGGTGTAGCGATGGCTGCCGTCACCACGGTCCAGACCAGCAAGCCCAAGCCGCCGCGCACGCGAAAGCTCTTCTCCTACAACAAGAAGTGGGCGATCGGCTACGCCTCCGTTCGCCGTGCTCATCTTCGTCGTCTACGAGTGGGTGCTCCCGCAGCTGAACGCGAACGTGAACACCTTCGTCAACTCGTGGCTGCCGATGAGCGTCGTCTGCGAGTGCCTGGTCTGGATGATCTGCGCGATCGGGTTGAACGTCGTGGTCGGGTACGCCGGCCTGCTCGACCTCGGCTACGTCGCGTTCTGGGCCATCGGCGGCTACGTCGCGGGCTGGTTCATGTCGAACGGGACTGACCTGTTCAAGAACGTCCAGTTCAACATCTTCACTTCGGTGAAACCGGGCACCCCGGGATTCCACTTCAACATCGTGCTCGTGCTGCTCATCGCCGGCTTCGTCACGGCGCTGTTCGGCATCCTCATCGGTGCGCCGACGCTGCGCCTCAAGAGCGACTACCTCGCCGTGGTCACGCTCGGTTTCGGCGAGATCATCCCGCAGTTCTTCCGCAACGGTGACCACCTCGGCAGCCTCGACGACACCGGCAACTTCTGGAACC
The DNA here is from genome assembly GCA_963819215.1 of uncultured Actinomycetota bacterium. Taxonomy (GTDB): domain Bacteria; phylum Actinomycetota; class Actinomycetes; order Prado026; family Prado026; genus CAWFVK01. The sequence continues at coordinate 218,381 of CAWFVK010000005.1, forward strand.
TGACCGAACGGCACCAAGGGGATCGGGCCGGTCGACCAGATCACCATCGGGCCGTGGACCATGGGCCCGTTCGACCTCACCGGCAAGTTCGCGGTGTACTCCTGCATCGCGGCCTTCGTCGTGTTCGTCTCGCTGCGGCTGCGCGAGGGCCGGCTCGGCCGGGCCTGGTTGGCCATCCGCGAGGACGAGCTCGCCGCCAGCATGATGGGCGTCCCGCTGATGCGGACGAAGCTCGCCGCCTACGCGGTAGGGGCGCGTTCGCCGGCGGGTTCGGCGGTGTCGCCTTCGCCACGCTGACCGGCAACGTCGTTCCCCGACCGCTTCGACTTCAGCATCTCGATCACGCTGCTCGCGATGGTCGTGCTGGGCGGCATGGGCAACGTCTGGGGCGTCATGCTCGGCGCGATCGTGCTGGCCTGGGTGAACGCGCAGGGCCTCAAGCAGATCGGCTCGACGATCAACACCGCGTTCAACATCAACTTCAACTTCTCGTCGCTGAACTACCTCATCTTCGGCGGCGCGCTGGTGCTCATGATGTTGTTCAAACGCGAGGGCTTCCTCCCAGAGGCTCGCACCAAGCTCCTGCTCCAGGAGGAGAGCATCGACGACCTCGAGTCCGTCGGCGCCGACCTCGAGGGCGTCATCCAGTGACGCGCCGACCTCGAGCCGGTTGCGACCACAGGGGCCCCGCGCCCGGCGACGAGAACGTCCTCAACGCCGACCGCGTCAGTGTCATCTTCGGCGGCCTGAAGGCCGTGAACGACGTCTCGTTCACGATCCCGCCCAGGGGGTGGTCAGCCTCATCGGCCCCAACGGTGCCGGCAAGACGACGTTCTTCAACGTCCTGACCGGGCTGTACATCCCGACCGACCGGGCACGGTGACGTTCGACGGGCACGACATCACCGGGCTGCCCCCGCACAAGATCGCTGGCTGGGGGATGGCCCGGACCTTCCAGAACATCCGGCTGTTCGGCCTGATGACGGCCGAGGAGAACGTCATGGTCGCGATGCACTCGCACATGAAGTCGGGGATCTTCGGCACCGTCTTCGGCACGCCGCGGCAGCGGCGTGAGGAGAAGGCGGCGCGCGAGCACGGCCGACGAGCTCCTGGACTTCGTCGGCATCGGACACGTGCGCGGCGAGTACGCCCGCAACCTCTCCTACGGCGACCAGCGCCGCCTCGAGGTCGCCCGAGCGCTCGCGCTGCGGCCCAAGGTGCTGCTGCTCGACGAGCCGACCGCAGGCATGAACCCGCAGGAGTCGGCCGCAGTTCGTGGAGTTCGTCTACCGCGTGCGCGACGAGAAGGAGCTGGCGATCCTGCTCATCGAGCACGACATGAGCGTCGTCATGCGGGTCAGCGAGCGCATCACCGTGCTCGACCGCGGCGAGAAGATCGCCGAGGGCAGCCCGGCCGACATCCGCACCAACCAGCGGGTCATCGAGGCCTACCTCGGCAAGTCCGGCGCCGACGCGAGCGACGTATGACCGAGCCTGCTCGAGACCGACGCGCACCGGCGACCGCAGCATGCTGGCTGATCCAGGACCTCAGCGTCTTCTACGGCAACATCGCCGCCGTCAAGGGTCTGCGCTCGACGTGCGACGCGGCGAGATCGTCACCCTGATCGGGTCGAACGGTGCCGGCAAGTCGACCACGCTGCGCACGATCTCGGGGCTGCTGCGCCCAAGCCGCGGCACCATCGTGTTCCTCGGCCGGCCGCAAGATCCAGCGGCATGGCCGGGCACGACATCGTCAAGGCCGGCATCTGCCAGTCGCCCGAGGGCCGGCGGATCTTCCCGCGGATGACGGTCGTCGGAGAACCTCGACCTCGGCGCGTTCCTGCGCAAGGACAAGGCCGGCGATCGCCGCCGACAGCAGCGGGTGCTCGAGCTGTTCCCGCGTGCTGCGCGAGCGGATCGCCGCAGAAGGCCGGCACGATGTCCGGCGGCGAGCAGCAGATGCTGGCGGTCGGGCGCGCCTTGATGGGCGGCCCGCAGCTGCTGCTGCTCGACGAGCCGTCGATGGGTCTGGCGCCGGTGCTGGTCGACCTCATCTTCGAGACGATCGAGACGATCCGCGAGCAGGGCGTCACGGTCCTGCTCGTCGAGCAGAACGCGCTGGCCGCGCTGCGCATCGCCGACTACGCCTACGTCCTCGAGTCCGGCTCGCTCAAGCTCTCCGGCAGGGCCGCCGACCTGGCCGCTGATCCTGAGGTCGTGAACGCCTACCTCGGCGGCT